>QCFZ01000004.1 GCA_003278255.1 Prochlorococcus sp. AG-363-O15 | reverse complement strand
ATGCCCAAAGGTATGGAGGCCAAGCTCCAGGCATCTCCCCTAACTGCTTCTGGGAGAGGAATTGGTTGACTAAGGATTGGTGATGGTGGAGGAGCTAGAGGTCCTTCCATGTATCCATCTTCATTCGGATATACCTCTCGTTCACGTTGAGATAGCCAATCAAAAAGTGTATAAGTTCTTCTGCTAGGTATAACTTCTAGTCCAATCTTTGATGCCGCTTTGTTGATCATGGTGCGCATTGAAGTTCGCCAACATCTAAGTCTTAGTGGTGCTTCCCATCCTTGCTTTTGTGCTTCTTGCAAGGCTTCTTCAAGCGCAGAAGAAAGCCATATTGAGTTAACTTCTCCAGCTGGACACTTTTTTTCCCATCGGAAAGGTTCTTCTTCAGGGAACTCTTGTGAACTTGTGATCAATAATTCCCAACGTTTTTTTCCATCAGGTTCAAGTATTGGTCGGGAATAGAAATCAAGTTCCCAGTCAGCTCGTCGGTAAAAATTCATTTTGGTTGATTTATTCGCAGACATCTTCTTTTGTTTGTTCTTTAGGCGATAGGACATTACGAGCTTTTATTGCTCGTTCAGCAGCTTCTGCCATAACTTTTTCTTTTTCTATTAGCAATTCTCCTGGAGGACCTTCAAGAAGCGCTGTGTTTAATGCAATTCTGCATCTTCCTGGATCTAATTCTGTAATCATTGCTTTAATTCGTTCACCTTGCACGAAAACTTCTCTCAATGACCTTAAGCTGCCATTAGTGACCATTGAATGGTGAAGTAGTCCGCTAACTCCTCCTAAATCTACAAAAAATCCATAAGGCTTAATAGCAACTATTTGTCCTTCGATTAATTGACCCACTTCTAATTGAGCAAAGCGAGTAGCAGTAGCAGCACGTTTTTCTGATAGAACTAACTTTCGAGTATCTGGATTTACTTCTATGAAGGCAACTCCAAGCGTTTTGCCAACAAGTGATTCATGATTTTCGCCATTTTCTAGTTGGGATCGAGGAATGAAACCTCTTAGACCATCTAGATCACAAGTAACGCCTCCGCGATTGAAGCCATTTACTTTTACTTGAACTACTTTTCCTTCTTTTTCTTGGACTTGTACTTTTTCCCAACTTTTGCGAAGTGCTAGGGCTCTACAACTAATTGTGACTATTCCGTCAGCATTTTGTTCTCTTGTGACGAGAACTTCGACTTTTAAACCTTTTGGGAAATTTTCTTTGAGATTTGTAATTACTCCTAATCCACATTCGTTTTTAGGCATGAAACCGGGTGCCTTTCCTCCAATATCAACATAAACTCCATCGCTCTCAACGGCGATTACTGAACCTATGGCGACTTCTCCTGTTGATCCAATAGGCTCGTTTTCATCTAATGCAGCTAAAAAGGCATCTTCATCAAAGTCAAAATCGTCGACGCTTCTAGGAGTATCGAATTCTTTTTTTTGAGCTGAAGAATTGTGACTTTTACTGGTGGTTATTCCTTTGTCAAAGTGGCTTGGTTTTCCAAGAAGGTCAGCCATTGAAACCCCTTCAAGGTCATCAAGATCTATTCCATCTTTTGATTTTTCAAAATTTTCAGTAGGCGTTTTATATGACGATGCATTTAAAGCAACATTATTCCTTTTATCAATGTTGTTGATTGAGTCGAATTGTTTGGATTTGTCCCAAGCAGATTTGTCCGAAGCTTGGGTTGTTCTTCCCTCAGCCTTTTCGGTTTTTTCTTGTTCCTCCCTTTTGCTGATGTGAATTACCTGCAGGGGTTTGCGAGGTGCTTCAGCAGTTAGCTTGTTGGGAGGTTTTGGTTTGTTGGGCTGAGGATTGTCTGAGCCTGCCATGGGGCCCTTGGGGTCGTCGATAGGTCATTCTGACAGGAGAAAGGAGAGGCTATCTCTTAAAAGGTTTTGATGACTAATTCATGCTCTTCTCGACGTTTTGATTACCTCAGTTGGACCAAGGCTGCTGAGGCAGCCTCAATTGAGGGCTCGACTTTGATTTGGCCTTTTGGAGCTTGTGAGCAACATGGGCCTCATTTGCCTCTTGCTACCGACAATCTTTTTGCTGAACGTTTAGCAATTGAAGTTCTGGAAAGGATTCCGACTTCTATGCCTATTTGGATGCTTCCTTCTCAGTCACTGGGTTTTTCTCCTGAACATGCTTCATTCTCAGGAACAATTTCCCTTTCTGCTTCGCTTTTATTGCAGTTGGTAATGGAAGTTGGTAAGCAACTTGGTGATATCGGTTTAAGTCGTTTGTTGTTTTTTAATGCCCATGGTGGTCAGATTGGTTTATTGCAGGCTGCAGCAAGACAGTTGAGGTTGGAATGTCCATCTATGGCTGTATTGCCTTGTTTCCTATGGAGTGGAGTTTCTGGTTTAAAAAATTTGATACCTGTTGACGAAATAGAAAGAGGATTGCACGCCGGCTTGGCTGAAACTAGTTTGATGATTGCTTTGGCTCCAGAATTGGTTGGAGAGGAGCGGCCTAGAGATGGAGATCATTCTTCAAGTGATTCAAAGGCTACGCCTCCTCCTGGTTGGACATTAGAGGGCGTAGCGCCATGTGCTTGGTTGACCGAAGAGCTAAGTAATTCAGGGGTTATTGGAGATAGCAGTGAAGCGAATCTGTCTCTCGGGAAAGCAATACAGCACTCGTTAACGGATCATTGGGCACAGCTTTTGATGGCTTTGATGGAGAGTAATTGGCCTCCAACTATCGGGACCAGATGATATTCATCTCACTACGGTCTGAGAATTTAAGTTCCATTTTCGCGATAGGTGGTTAAAGTCCTTGCCATTGCACAAATTTAGAAAAGATCTATGCAGACCGTCGAAACACATCAGGTTGCAGTACTAGATCGTCCCAACGGATCTGAAGGACATCTGCCTGATTTCAATTCAGAAAACTATAAGGATGCCTATAGCCGCATCAACGCAATTGTTATTGAGGGCGAGCAAGAAGCTCATGATAATTACGTTTCTATAGGCACCCTTATCCCAGACAAATCAGATGAATTGCTAAAGCTTGCCCGTATGGAACTGAAGCATATGAGGGGTTTCACAGCTTGTGGCAAGAACCTTGGGGTTACAGCTGACATGAAATTTGCTAAGGAGTTTTTCTCACCTTTACATGGCAATTTTCAAGAGGCTTTGACCGCTGGAAAGCTCACCACTTGCTTTTTAATCCAAGCCATACTCATAGAGGCTTTCGCAATTTCTGCATATCATGTATACATTCGTGTGGCTGATCCATTTGCAAAAAAAATTACTGAAGGTGTAGTTAAGGATGAGTATCTTCATCTGAACTATGGCCAGGAATGGCTCAAGGCAAATTTGGCAACTTGTAAAGAGGAACTAATTCAAGCCAACAAAGTCAATCTTCCCCTTATTCGATCAATGCTTGATCAGGTCGCTAAGGACGCATCTGAGCTCTCTATGGACAGAGAGGAGTTGATGGAAGAGTTCATGATTGCTTATCAGGATTCACTTACTGAGATTGGACTTGATAATCGTGAAATAGCGAGAATGGCCTTGGCTGCTGTTGTTTGAATTTCATTCTTACAAGATCATCAATATTGAAGGTTATATCTAGGTTAAGTAACTGGTCTAATCAACCATTACTTGACCTTTATGACCTATTGTCTCTTCCTCGTTTGGATTTAGATCCGATACACTTTTTTTATAGACAATGTTTGGTCTGATCGGACACTCCACAAGCTTTGAGGATGCTCGAAGAAAGGCTCTTGAGTTGGGCTATGACCATATCGCTGCGGGTGATTTGGATGTTTGGTGTAGTGCTCCTCCTCAGTTGGTGGAGCATGTAGAAATCAAAAGTCCTTCTGGAAAGACTATTGAAGGTGCATATATAGATTCTTGCTTTGTTCCCGAGATGCTTGGCAGATTTAAAACTGCACGCAGAAAAGTCCTTAATGCAATGGAACTTGCTCAAAAAAAAGATATAAATATCACTGCACTTGGTGGATTTACATCAATTATTTTTGAAAACTTTAATCTCCTTCAGCATCAGCTAGTACGTAGTACAACTCTTGAATGGGAACGTTTTACTACAGGTAATACTCATACCGCTTGGGTAATATGTAGGCAATTAGAAATTAACGCTCCAGCATTGGGGGTTGATTTAAGTAAGGCTCGTGTTGCTGTAGTAGGAGCAACAGGAGATATAGGAAGTGCAGTTTGCAGATGGCTTTCAGTTCGAACAGGTGTGGCTGAACTTTTGTTGGTGGCTCGTCAACAACAGCCTCTAATTGATTTACAAAAAGAATTAGGTGGAGGGAGAGTGCTTAGCTTGGAAGAAGCTTTGCCAGAAGCTGATGTAGTTGTTTGGGTTGCAAGTATGCCTAGAACATTAGAAATTGATCAAACAAAATTAAAGAGTCCCTGTTTAATGATTGATGGAGGTTATCCAAAAAATCTTGATTCGAAATTTGCTGGCTCAGGAGTTCATGTATTAAAAGGAGGAATAGTTGAATTCTTTCAAGATATTGGTTGGAATATGATGGAACTTGCAGAGATGGAAAAGCCTCAAAGGCAGATGTTCGCTTGTTTTGCTGAAGCTATGATTCTGGAATTCGAAAACTGTCATACAAACTTCTCTTGGGGACGTAATAATATTTCGCTTGAAAAAATGGATTTCATTGGAGAGGCTTCAGTGCGACATGGCTTTTCCACATTGAACATTAAGCCACAAGTTCATCAGGCAGCTGTTGCCTGAATATATTTTCTCATTTTTTTATTCTCATGGCTCGTCGTTACCTCCTTGAATTTGAGAAGCCATTAGTAGAATTGGAGAAGCAAATTGAACAAATAAGAGAACTTGCTAGAGATTCTGAGGTAGATGTAAGTCAGCAATTGCTTCAGTTAGAAACTCTAGCTGCGAGGAGAAGAGAGGAGATTTTTCAAGCATTAACACCTGCGGAAAAAATTCAAGTAGCTAGGCATCCTCAAAGACCTAGTACTTTAGATTTTATACAAATGTTTTGTGATGAATGGATTGAGTTACATGGAGATAGAAATGGAAGTGATGATCAAGCTCTTGTTGGTGGTATAGGTAGAGTCGGAGAAAGATCTGTTGTTTTATTAGGTCAACAAAAAGGTAGAGATACAAAGGAAAATGTTGCTAGAAATTTTGGTATGGCTACACCTGGTGGCTACAGAAAAGCGTTGAGATTAATGGAACATGCAGATAGATTTAAATTGCCTATTTTTACCTTCATCGATACTCCTGGGGCTTATGCAGGACTTTTAGCTGAGGAGCAAGGCCAAGGTGAAGCGATTGCGGTTAACCTGAGAGAAATGTTTCGGTTGCGAGTACCAATTATTGCCACAGTTATTGGTGAAGGTGGTTCAGGGGGAGCATTAGGCATTGGTGTGGCTGACAGATTGCTGATGTTTGAACACAGTGTCTATACAGTTGCAAGCCCAGAAGCATGTGCATCTATTCTTTGGAGAGATTCTGCAAAGGCACCTGAAGCTGCTGCTGCTCTAAAGATTACTGGGACTGATCTTTTAAGTCTTGGTGTTGTTGATGAAGTCTTGGAAGAGCCTGCTGGAGGAAATAATTGGGCCCCATTAAAGGCTGGTGAAGTGTTAAAAAATGCCCTTGAAAGGCATTTAGATGACTTAATGAAACTGTCTATAGATCAATTACGCGATGCTCGTTATCGCAAATTTAGAGCTATGGGAAGAGTTCTAGAGCCTAGTGCTTCCGAAAAAGGGTTGAGTACGTAGAGTCTTTAAGATTGGATTTACTAATTGTCTACAGTTCTTATTACTGGAGCATCTCGTGGCATTGGCCTAGCAACTGCAAGGGAGTTTGCTAATGCAGGGTGGGATCTTCTTTTAACAGCTCGAAATGAAGCCTCTCTTGACTCCTTGGCTGAAGAATTAGTCAATACAGGAAGGACTATTCGATACAAGCCGATTGATCTTTCAGATCCTGAAGCTGTACCTAATGGTTTTAGAGATCTTCTTGGCCAAGGACTTTGTCCTTCTGTTTTGATAAATAATGCTGGAGTCGCTTGGACTGGAGATCTTATATCTATGCCGTTAGATAGTTGGCAATGGGTTGTACAGATGAACTTAACTAGTATTTTTCAAATTTGTTCGCAGGTTATTCCAGTCATGAGATCAAGAGGAGGACTTGTTATTAACGTGAGCAGTCATGCGGCCAATAATGCGTTCCCTCAATGGGGAGCTTATTGCGTAAGTAAAGCAGCATTATCTAGTTTTACTAAATGTTTAGCAGAGGAGGAACGCATTCATTCGATTCGAGCTTGTACTCTCACCCTTGGTTCTGTTAATAGCACAATATGGGATACAGATACAGTTCAAAGTAATTTTGATCGCAATTCCATGCTTTCTGTTGAGCAAGTTGCGACTACCCTTCTTCAATTAGCTGAACAGCCTTCCAATCAGGTGATAGAGGACCTAACTTTGATGCCATCTACTGGCGCATTTTAATAATAATTCATTGCTTTTAGTCTTTGTACATCATAATGATCGAGAGAGAAAGATGAATTTAGGATTTTAATAAGATAGTGATTTGATGAAATAACATTATCTAGTTAGTGCATGAGTTGATTAGAGATTTTTTGTAGTGATTTTACTAGAGAACTTACTAGTTTTAAATCTTTTATTCCAGGATAAATCTCCAACTTGCTTGATGCATCGATGCCAAATGGCCTAACTTGTTTGATAATCTCAGGAACCAATTCTGAAGAGATTCCTCCTGCTAGCCACCAAGGAAGACAATGGTTTTGTTCTTGTAGCCATTCAAGAGGAATCCTTTGCCCAGAACCCCCAAGTTCATTTGGACTCCACGCATCTAAAAGTAGATAATCAATTGATGATTTATAGGACTCGGCTAATAGCAAATCATTTGCAGTTCTAATTCTAAGGGCTTTCCACCATTCAATATTTGGAAATTTTTTACGGAGCACCTGACAACGTTCTGGTGTTTCATTGCCATGCAGTTGGACTGCTGATGGGGTCCCTTCGCCAATTAGAGCAGAATCTAGATCTATCTCATTCAAATCAGCTACTACCCAAACTCGTTTCAGACTTGGTGAACAGAGTTTTAATTCGGCAAATAATTTGCGTCTTTGCTGTTCTTCGACAAACCGAGGTGAACAATGAACTCCAATTACTCCAATAGCATCAACGCCATAACTAGCGATCTCTTTAGCTTGATCTAAGCGAGTTATTCCGCAAATTTTTAATGCGATGGATGTAGGAGACCTCATCTTGAAGCCCATTGGCTGCTGTTTTTTCTAAGATCATGTATGTATCGCTTTTTGGCTAGGTCAACTGGAGGAAAAAGTTTGGAAGGTTGGGAAATTTTTCGTATAAGAGGAATCCCTTTGAGGGTTCATCCTAGTTGGTTTTTAATCCTTGTTGTTTTTACTTGGCTTTCTAAAGGTCAGTTGACTACTGCTCCTGGATTAGTGATGCTTCCACTTTGGCAGAGTTGGGGATTAGGTTTTATTTCGGCATTATTGTTATTTCTATCTGTTCTTTTACATGAGCTTGGACATTCTTTCGTAGCAATTAACGAAGGAGTAAAAGTTAGAAGTATTACTCTTTTCTTGCTTGGTGGTGTTGCCAATGTAGAAAGAGAATGTTCAACGCCGATGGCAACTTTACGTGTTGCAGCAGCAGGTCCATTGGTTAGTTTCTTCTTGGCAATAATTCTTTTGAAAGGTGTTCAAGCAGCTTCTGGATATAGCCCTTTACTTGCTAATTTACTTGGTCAATTGGGCTCTTTAAATTTAATTCTAGCGTTATTTAACTTATTACCTGGATTGCCTCTTGATGGCGGAATAATTTTAAAAGCTTTAGTTTGGCATTTAACTGGTAGTCAGAGGAAAGGTGTCCAAGTTGCAACAAACTCTGGTCGATGCTTGGCTTTCTTTTCTATTGGCTATGGTGCCTTTAGTCTTTTGGCAAAAAATGGTGGGTATGGAGCACTTTGGTTAATACTTATAGGCTGGTTTGCACTTGCTGCATCTAGATCACAAACTCAGATGCTGACTTTGCAAAATAGTTTGACTGAGTTGCGAGTTGAAAAAGCTTTTGGCCGTCGTTTTCGTGTGCTAGAAGAAGACCAAACTCTACGAAAACTTAGTAAGTTACGGTTATCATCAAGCAATGAAGAACTAGTACCTGAGTGGGTGTTAGTTTGTAATGCAGGACGTTGGGTTGGCTATGTTACTGATCAGCCATTAAAAGATCTTCCAGTACAATACTGGGATCAACATCTGCTTTCTGAATATATAAAACCATTATCTGAATTACCTTCAATTGCGCAGAATGAACCTCTTTGGAAGGCCATTAAATTAATAGAAGGTTCTAAAGAAGGGAGACTTTTGGTTTTTAATTCTGCTGGATTACCTTCGGGAACTCTGGACAGAATAGATGTGGGTAAGGCTGTTTTACTGCATTTAGGCTTTAGAATCCCATCATCTATGGAACAATCTGCACGAAATAAAAACACTTATCCGTTAGATATTGCACTGCCCCAAGTTGTTGAATCGATGATTTCTTCGGGGATGGTGGAGAGCGAAGGAACATTTGATTCTAGGCAATAACTTTTCGAATAATTTTTTGCAGCAATTAACTCTTTCTTCGAAAGATCTCGTGAATTCCAATTAATTTCTGGCCAGCATTCAATGATTTTTTCTTTAAGATGATTTTCTAGTCCTTCTCGAGGTATTGAACAAGGAGCTGGTTTAGGTGGATTGACATTGAAAACTTCTTTCCAAAGTTCTCTTGGTGGGTCGAGAAGCATCTCACCATGTTGAAGCAAATGCCCATGTCGCCATAATTGAGCACTTCCTATTCGCTTGTTACCAGTTTTATCTACAAGGTCTGCAGTGGTTGATGTTGCAAAACAATTGTCTTTGAGACAATTATCAGCTTGATCACCAAAGACTAATTCCATACCTAATTCTGAAAATCCATTTATTAACCATTCGCAAGCTTGAAGATAAGATTTATGTTTTTTGATTGGAGGGTTAGACCAAACCAATGAATAAGTTAACCCTCCACCATGAAGAACAGCTTTTCCACCACTTGGACGCCTAACTATTTTTAATTTTCCTTGATTTTCAAGGTTTTTCCATTTGATTGGCAATTCTTTTTGATGTTTTCCAATTGACAACCAATTTCCTTCCCATTTATAGAAACGTATTGTTAGAGCATGAGATGGACTTTTTAATGACTTCTCAAGAAGAATCATATCGAGAGCCATTTGCTCATATCCTGGAAGGCAAACGGTTTCAATTAGATCACCAGAGCCTATTTCAGAACTGTAAAAGATAGATTCTTTTTTACTCATGTAAGTTCAATTAATTGTTTAAGGAGTTTGTTTAAGACTCATTTCTTCAAAGAGACTTGTTTTCTTGTTTATCCTTTTTGAAAACCAAGAGAACTTGGTTTTTTGATTGACTCTCCATAAAGGTGTGACAGGCTTTTGCAATGATTGGCAATTGATTGGCTTTTGATAGGAGAATGGTAATGCTTTGAATTTGCTCGATGGACCTCACTCCAACTATTGATCTTGCTGGCCTCTGCTTAGTGGTTGTTATTCATGCAGGAATACTTGCTCTTCGTCTAGGCATCAGCCTTAAGCGAGCTTGATAGTTCTTTGTTGAAGGGGCTTGGCATTGATCCATCTCTGCGATAGAAGCGGGTAACCACTGTTGCTGTGCTTTGTCGAATATTCGGGGTGAATCCAATCCAAGTCCTGGAATTCCACAATCGAAAAATAGCTTCAAATCAGGATTCAAAACGAATCAGAGATTAGATGCTGCAACATTGGCATCTGCTTTTCAACTTCAAGAGCAGAGGAGAGAGCTTATCTATAGTTTCATAGCTCTAGCTATGAAACTAGGCTTGTTTGCTGTTGGCGTTGCAAGCCTTTTAAAATTAGGCTTGGCTTCTCATCAGCGTTTAGAAAGACATAAAGAACTTTCATCAGTTCTTAAAGTTGAGTCCTTAAAATTGATAAGCCTTCAAAAACGTTTTGATAGTTTGTTCACAATTGGTGGAGATATTCGTTTAATGGATGAACAGGATCAGTGGATTAAACCAAACCGCGTGAGAGTTATTTGGCGTTGAATAAAATTTCTAATTAAATCACTATTTTAATTTTTGCTCAGAGTTGTCCTAAAACTCACATATTAGACAAGACAAGATGGCTTCTTCTCAGGCAGCACCCGGCACAGTATTAATTACTGGGACAACCTCAGGAGTGGGATTGTATGCGGCAAAAGCCCTTGTGGATCGAGGATGGAGAGTAATCACTGCAAATCGTTCACCCATAAGAGCTGAGGCAGCAGCTGCAACCATTGGTTTGCCAACAGGACGTCCTAGCCAACTTCAACACATATATATGGATCTTGGAGATTTAAATAGTGTTCGTTCTGGAGCGGAAGATCTTCTTGATTCTCTTGAAGAGCCTTTGGATGCTTTGGTTTGTAATGCAGCTGTTTATCTTCCACGACTTCGTAAACCAAGAAGATCCCCTCAAGGTTATGAAATATCGATGGCAACAAATCATTTCGGTCATTTTTTGTTGATACACCTTTTAATTGATAATTTGAGGAAATCTAATCGTCCAGTTTGGCGAGGGCGTTCTTGGGGATTAGAACAACCACGAATAGTTATTCTTGGAACAGTAACGGCGAATTATAAAGAATTGGGTGGAAAAATCCCAATACCTGCGCCTGCTGATTTAGGAGATCTTTCCGGATTTAACGAAGGCTTTTTGTCTCCTATAAGTATGGCGAGTGGTAAAAGATTTAAGCCTGGAAAAGCTTATAAAGATAGTAAGTTATGTAATATGATTACTACTCAGGAACTACATCGAAGATATAAGGATTCTCCAATCTTATTTAGTTCGCTTTATCCAGGTTGTGTTGCTAATACAAAGCTGTTTAGAAATACACCTAAATTGTTTCAATTGCTTTTCCCTTGGTTTCAAAAGCTGATTACAGGAGGATTTGTTAGTGAATCATTGGCTGGGAATAGAGTCGCTCAGGTAGTTGCTGACCCTGAATTTGGAATTTCAGGAGTACATTGGAGTTGGGGCAATCGTCAGAAGAAAGATCGCCCACAATTTTCTCAAGAACTTTCAGATAGAGTCACTGATCCAGTAACTTCTAAAAGAGTATGGGAATTGACAATGGAGCTAGTTGGATTGAATTAGCTTTATACAAATGTTGAGATTTTAGTCGAATCCTAATAAGTCAAAGATCTCTCGGTCTTTTAGCGGCTCTGCATCAAGAGGTTCTACACTTTCACTAAGTCTTTTGGCTAGAGATAGATATTCATTTTGTACTTCTAAAACCTCTTCGGTGGGCTCCATTTCGAAAATAGTACATTTCTTTAAACGAGATCGACGGATGGCATCTACATCTCGAAAGTGAGCCATAGTCTTAAGCCCTGTACGGTCATTGAATTTGTCAATTTGATCTGTATCCTTTGAACGATTTGCAACTACTCCTCCTAGCCGAACTTTATAGTTTTTTGCTTTAGCCTGAATTGCTGCAACTATTCGATTCATTGCGAAGATTGAATCAAAATCATTTGCTGTAACGATCAAACAGTAATTTGCATGTTGCAAGGGTGCAGCAAATCCTCCACAAACAACATCTCCAAGAACATCAAATATAACTACATCAGTATCTTCTAAAAGATGATGCTCTTTCAGAAGCTTAACTGTTTGGCCTGTTACATATCCTCCACAGCCTGTACCTGCTGGAGGGCCGCCACTCTCTACACACATAACTCCGTTAAAGCCTTGAAACATGAAGTCTTCAGGGCGTAACTCTTCACTGTGGAAGTCAACCTCTTCCAGAATGTCAATGACCGTAGGCACCATCTTATGGGTGAGAGTAAAGGTGCTGTCATGCTTGGGGTCACAACCAATTTGTAGGACTTTCTTACCTAACTTTGAGAATGCGGCTGAAAGGTTGGATGAGGTAGTTGATTTGCCTATTCCACCTTTTCCGTATACGGCGATCACCAGAGCTCCTTCTTCTATATGAAGAGTCGGATCCTGTTGAACTTGGACACTTCCTTCTCCATCTGCTGGGCGGGTCAGGGTCGTAGTCATTAATGGACCTTTAAACTCTGTGGTTATTTACATTCAAGCAGGGAGATGTGCACTTGGAGAATGTTTGAAATATTCGACACAAGATATTTACTTTTTACTTGCATTTGAACAAATATTTGTTCAAACCTTAAGGGATAAGTGTAAATACTCAGGTCGATAAGTTTTATAGGGGCTAAAATTTTTAGCTTATGCGCGAAAATGGGCTTTCGCGTCATATAGCGTTTCGCTATCGATCTGGCGGCAACCTGCTTGTCGTGCATATTTTTCAGTATTCCTGCGAACTTTCCCTCGAACAAAAAATGGGATTTTTGCTAACTCTGCTTTTCCTTCAGAAGTCCATATAGGTGAGTCATCAGAAGAAGTTTCTTTTGATGACTGCTGGGAAGAATTACCTGATTCGTTTCCGTTGTCGTGTTGTTTTTGTTTGCCCCCAAGATGACCCAAATGACTTTGATGTCCATCGACGAATTCAAAATCATGTTTGAACATACCAATTAGATGTTCTTCTAATCCCATCATTAGAGGATGTACCCAGCTATCAAAAATTACGTTTGAGCCTTCCCATCCCATTTGAGGGCTATAGCGAGCAGGTACATCTTGAACATGCATAGGTGTACTTATTACTGCACAGGGAATTCCTAACCGTTTAGCGCTATGTCTTTCCATCTGTGTTCCTAGAACAATTTCTGGAGCTGCTTCTGAAATAGCTGCTTCAACCTCTAAATAATCATTGCTGATGATTGCTTTTAGTCCCAAATCTTTAGCTTTAGCTCTAACTTGTTTTGCCATTTCTCGGCTATAAGTTCCTATACCTACGACTTCAAACCCAAGTTCTTCTTTGGAAATTCTTGCAGCTGCAAGAGCATGAGTGCCATCTCCAAAGATGAAAACACGTTTACCTGTTAGATAGTTTGAATCGACAGATTGAGAGTACCAAGTTAAGCGTGAATCGTGCTCATTATCAATTTTATTGGGTGGTTTGATGCCAAGTAAATTATGAATTTCCTCTAAGAAATCCTGTGTTGCTCCTACTCCAATAGGTACGGTCTTACTAAACGGAATACCTAAATTACGTTCTAGCCATAAACATGTTGATTCTGCTATTTCTGGATAAAGACATATGTTGATGTCAGCCTTATTCAATCTCATTAAGTCTTCTGGAGAAGCTCCTAAAGGTGCAGTGACATTTATGTCAATACCATGATCTTCAAGGAGTTTACTTATCTCAATAACATCGTCCCTACAACGAAAACCAAGTAGAGTTGGCCCTAATAGATTAACTCGTGGTTTTCTATTTTGTGTTTTCCATATAGTTGGATCATGCGTATTAGAGTCACTAGGTAAGTTTTTATTTAGTCCCCTTACTATTTGATAGAAGGTTTCAGAGCCCCCCCAGTTTTCCTTTTTGCTATATGCAGGAAGTTCAAGACTAATTATGGGAAGGTTTATCCCCATACCATGAGCAAGTGAACCTGGTTGATCTTGAATTAATTCAGCAGTACAACTTTCTCCAACCAGAAGAGCTTTTGGCTGGAATCGTTCAACTGATTCCCGAATATTTCTTTTTACAAGTTCAGCAGTGTCTCCTCCAAGATCTCTTGCTTGGAAAGTTGTATAGGTAACTGGGGGCCTTTGACCTCTGCGCTCGATCATAGTAAAGAGCAAATCTGCATATGTATCCCCTTGAGGAGCATGCAAAACGTAATGGACCTCTTTCATTGATGTGGCGATTCGCATGGCTCCTACATGAGGAGGGCCTTCATATGTCCAAAGTGTTAGTTCCATGAGGTTAAACGTGGGCTAGATGATTTTTTTTGAGTAATTGATTGCGATGAAGTGGTCTTGAGAATAGTTCTGCAAGATCAGCGGCTTGATCAATGCCATGAATTGGACTAAAGACCATTTCAATAGACCATTTTGTTGAAATATCTTCTGCTTCTAGAGGATTAGCAAGCCCCATTCCACATACAACAAGGTCAGGCTTTTGTTCTCGTACTCGGTCTAGTTGATTGTCAACATGTTGGCCTTCCATAATCCGTGTGTTTTTGGGAAGAAGTTGTAATTCTGTTTCCATCAGTTCGCGATTCAGGTAGGGAGTACCTACTTCTAAAAGTTCCATTCCACATTCTCGGCTGAGGAATCTGGCTAAAGGAATTTCTAGTTGAGACTCTGGAAGTAAAAAAATACGTTTTCCAGAAAGTTTTTCTTTGAATGGCTCTAAAGCTTTGTGAGCCCTCAAAATTAGTGGCTCCAGAGTTTGATTAAGCAGGGATTCATTGACTTTGAAAGATTTTGCAGCCGCTTTCATCCATAAAGTGCTTCCTTCAATTCCTAATGGATATGGAGCTTTCAGTATTTCAGCTCCTTTGTTTTTAAGTTCTCTAGTGGTCTCGCTCAGATAAGGCTGAGTTAGAAGAACTTTTGTCCCAGGGCCAACACTAGGAAGATCTACTGATTGCCTAGGAGGAAAACTTGCAACTTTTGGAATTCCAAGTCGTTTAAAAAGTGTGACTAATCGGTCTTCTACTGAATTGGCGAGAGTTCCAACTAGTAATAGTTGTTTTTCTGCAACGTTTGGCATTAAAGGTACTAAGGCTTTTAATGCTCCGTCCTCTCCTTGCGTGAATGTAGTTTCGATGCCACTACCCGAGTAATTAACTACACGCACACGGCCATTCAATTGAACATTTAGTCTTTCAGCCACTCTTGCTAGGTCTAGCTTAATAACTTCGCTCGGACATGATCCAACAAGAAATAAGGTTTTTATTTCAGGGCGTCTTGTTAATAGATCATTGACCACACGATCCAATTCGTCATGAGCATCTGCAAGCCCAGCTAAATCTCTTTCTTCAAGAATTGCAGTTCCAAACCTTGGCTCGGCGAAAATCATTACACCGGCTGCGCTTTGAATCAAATGAGCGCAAGTTCGTGATCCGACAACAAGGAAAAAAGCGTCTGGCATTCGTCTATGAAGCCAAACAATTGATGTAAGACCACAGAAAACTTCACGTGGTCCGGTTTCTTTCAGCAGCGTGGCGCCGCTCATGGTCCTCTCTCAGAACTTTATTAAAACTGCACCTTTTAGGTGGCCATTGCTCACTAGCTACTAAAACTCTTTGGGATTGATAAGTTTTTTGTTGCGCTTAGTAGTAATTGACAGGTTTTTTGTGGAATTTATTTTGAAACATAAACAAAACAACATTTTGAAGAGGAGAAAAAAGGGTTAATAATCAATTGATTTTTGGCTAGTTGCGCCAATAAGAGGAATCTTTCTCTGCTCTAGAAAGCTTCCAAACGTTTCTACTTATTCTTCTCGCAACTAGTCCACCTCTTTCGGTCTTAGTTGAGCCTGGTTTTGCTCCTAGTAAATGAGTGACTTCTGATGTGCTTAAAGGAGCACCTGTCTCTATTGCTAAAGAAGTAAGTTCTAATCTTTGACGCAAAGAAATTAAATCAGCTTTTTCTGAATTGTCTTCTATTGCCCAATTCCATCCAGAGTCGCCTTCTCGTGACATTTTTTGCATTAGTCCTAGCCCTATCAAACCTAAGGCCTGTTCTGCCTTTAGCTCGCTTGGAATGCTAGATGGATCGGAGTTTTCTTTTTGAGGGGTAGACATTGATCAAAACCCTATATTTTTTAGACGGTATCGGCTTTAATTCAGCTTGCAAGGTCATAAAGGTAGTTAAAAGAGCAATCTGTCCGGTATTATCCGCCGCATGAATAGAATGGCGGGATTAGAAATTAGAGAGCGGCGTCACGGAAGTGGTTCGCTTGTTACAGGTACTGAGGTGGTGCCTCAGTCTTCTGGTGCCAGTTGCGTAATTACTACTGATTCAGAAACTACTCGTGTAGCTCGACAAACTAGTCATGTACAGCAAATCGAGTTAAGGACATACGTTTTTCTTGACTCTTTGCAACCGCAGTTAGCTGCCTATATGGGAACTGTGAGTCAAGGATTTTTGCCTATTCCAGGTGATGCTTGTCTATGGATGGAAGTTTCTCCTGGCATGGCTGTTCATAGAGTTACTGATATTGCGCTTAAAGCAAGCAATGTTCGATTAGGTCAGATGGTAGTTGAGAGAGCTTTTGGTTCTCTTGCTCTTTATCATCGAGACCAGAGCACAGTGCTTCACTCCGGTGACGTTGTCTTGGATGCAATAGGTAGCACTGTTAGTAGACGTAGCCCTTGTGAAGTTAGTTGGACAGAAGTTATAAGAGCAATTACACCTGATCATGCAGTTCTTATTAATCGACAAAATCGTCGTGGGTCCATGATTGAAGCAGGAATGAGTATGTTTATTTTAGAAACAGAGCCTGCTGGATATGTGTTGATTGCAGCAAACGAGGCTGAGAAGGCTTCCAATATCACTGTTGTGGATGTTAAAGGAGTTGGGGCATTTGGAAGACTTACTCTCGCTGGTAGAGAAGGGGATGTAGAAGAAGCCGCTGCAGCCGCAATGAGAGCTGTTGAACAAATTAATCGCTAGTTTGCTTAATTTAAATATTAAATACCGAGTGTTTTTCTAAGATATGGAGCAAGTTCTCTTGCTGCTTTTCCGCGACTTCCTATTCTTGAAAGCTGTTCTTGATTGAGTTCGCCATAAGTACATCTAGTTTCTCTAATCCAAAAAATTGATTCGAATTCACCTCCTTTATATGCAGGAGATTTGAGAAGTTCACCCCAGCATGTTCCTTGTGCATCTATAAGATAATTTCCTCGAGGATCACAAAGGACCATAACGCTACAGAACCTTGCACTTCTATAGGGATTGTCTTTAAGAGCACTAAGGATTTTTTTGATTTTTTCTTCATTGCTTGCGGCATAACGTGCAGAGAAGAGTCCAGGGGCGCCATTTAGTGCGTCAACTTCTAGACCAGAATCATCGGCTAATGTCCAAGTCTTTGTGATTTTGGCTGCAGCCTTTGCTTTTAATAGAGCATTTTCTAGATATGTGGAGCCAGTTTCCTCGACATCAAGATCATTGGGTTGACGTTGTACATCGATTGTGAGAGGTCCAAGCATGGCCTCAATTTCCTGGACCTTTCGCTGGTTCCCACTAGCAATTGTTAGTAGTGGCCTGGTCAAATTTATAAAAGTAGTTGGTAAGCATTCTGATGGTTTGACGTTTATTTGGTATCACTTCTGATAGGTGTTGAGACAGGTTGGGTTGAACATTCCACCCCTCAGCAATGATTGGGGTCCTGTCTCGTTGGGAGAAAATACTCACTATGAGGGCAAACATCAATCGAATATTTTGAGGTGCTGACGAAAAAAACAACAGTCCTTTAAAACAGTCAGGGCAAGGGTCATAAGTTCTGCTTATGAGAAAGAGTAAAGACATTGATCGGGTTTTTTGTCTTTTTTGCTTGACGCATAAGAGGTTCAGGGGGCATTGTCCATTGCGAACATTCCACCCATTTACTCAGGTAGGCAATGGCTAACGAAACTATGGGAATCGCTCTCGGCATGATCGAGACTCGCGGACTTGTACCTGCGATTGAAGCTGCTGACGCAATGACCAAGGCTGCTGAAGTGCGCCTGATTGGTCGCGAGTTTGTAGGCGGAGGTTACGTAACCGTATTGGTTCGTGGCGAAACCGGAGCTGTTAATGCTGCTGTTCGTGCTGGCGCAGACGCTTGTGAGCGTGTTGGCGACGGACTTGTAGCGGCTCATATCATCGCTCGTCCTCACCGCGAAGTTGAGCCTGCTTTGGGCAATGGCAACTTCCTTGGTCAAAAGGACTGAGATTTGATACGCGGCGTTTTTAAATAGCGCTCGTCATATCAAAGACCTATACCGACCTAAAGGAGTTATTCCATGAGCAAGAAGTACGACGCTGGGGTTAAGGAGTACAGAGACACCTACTGGACTCCTGACTATGTACCCCTTGATACAGACCTTTTGGCCTGCTTCAAATGCACAGGTCAAGAAGGAGTTCCTAGAGAAGAAGTGGCAGCTGCTGTTGCTGCGGAATCTTCAACAGGTACTTGGTCAACAGTTTGGTCTGAACTTTTAACAGACCTTGAGTTCTATAAAGGTCGTTGTTATCGCATTGAAGATGTTCCTGGTGATAAGGAATCCTTCTATGCATTCATTGCATATCCTCTCGATCTTTTTGAAGAAGGCTCAATTACTAACGTTCTGACTTCTCTCGTCGGAAACGTATTTGGTTTCAAGGCTCTTAGACATCTTCGCCTTGAAGATATTCGCTTCCCAATGGCCTTTATCAAGACCTGCGGTGGCCCCCCTAACGGCATTGTTGTTGAGCGTGATCGTTTAAATAAATACGGTCGCCCACTTCTTGGTTGCACCATCAAGCCAAAACTTGGTTTGTCAGGTAAAAACTATGGAAGAGTTGTTTATGAATGTCTTCGTGGTGGTTTAGACCTAACCAAGGATGACGAGAACATCAACTCTCAACCTTTCCAACGCTGGCGCGAAAGATTTGAATTTGTTGCTGAAGCTGTAAAGCTTGCTCAACAAGAAACTGGAGAGGTAAAAGGTCATTACCTTAATTGCACTGCGACTACTCCTGAGGAGATGTATGAGCGTGCCGAGTTCGCTAAAGAGCTTGACATGCCAATCATCATGCACGACTACATAACAGGTGGTTTTACAGCAAATACAGGTTTGGCTAATTGGTGCCGTAAGAACGGAATGCTGCTTCACATTCACCGTGCGATGCATGCCGTTATTGACCGTCATCCAAAGCATGGCATTCATTTCCGTGTTCTTGCGAAGTGCTTGCGCCTGTCAGGTGGAGATCAACTTCATACAGGAACTGTTGTCGGAAAGCTAGAAGGAGATCGTCAGACCACCCTTGGCTATATCGACAACCTTCGTGAGTCCTTTGTTCCAGAAGATCGCACACGCGGTAACTTCTTCGATCAAGATTGGGGTTCCATGCCTGGCGTATTTGCTGTTGCTTCAGGTGGTATTCACGTATGGCATATGCCTGCTTTGCTAGCAATTTTCGGAGATGATTCTTGCTTGCAATTCGGGGGAGGAACTCATGGTCACCCATGGGGTTCAGCTGCTGGAGCTGCTGCCAACAGGGTTGCTCTAGAAGCTTGTGTCAAAGCACGTAATGCTGGTCGTGAGATTGAGAAGGAAAGCCGCGACATCCTTATGGAAGCCGCTAAGCACAGTCCTGAACTTGCGATTGCACTTGAAACTTGGAAGGAAATCAAGTTCGAATTTGACACGGTCGACAAGCTCGACGTTCAGCAATAGCGAGAAGAGGAGGTTTTTTGCCTCCTCCTTCTTTTCCCAAGCATCACTTGTCGGTTACTTCAACCGTCTTTTACTACATTCACAATCCCAGGTTCACCATGCCTTTCCAGAGCACAGTTGGTGACTACCAAACAGTCGCCACCCTGGAAACCTTCGGCTTTTTACCGCCGATGACCCAGGACGAAATTTACGATCAAATTGCTTACATCATTGCTCAGGGATGGAGCCCTGTCATTGAGCACGTTCACCCAAGTGGTTCTATGCAGACCTACTGGTCTTATTGGAAGTTACCTTTCTTCGGTGAAAAGGATCTCAATGTTGTTGTAAGCGAGCTTGAAGCTTGCCATCGTGCATATCCAGACCACCATGTTCGAATGGTTGGTTATGACGCTTATACCCAGAGTCAGGGTACAGCATTTGTTGTATTCGAAGGTCGCTGATTACCTCTTTAATTAGTAGTTAATAACCTCGAGTTTTGCTCGAGGTTATTAGTTTCCCTTCTAGTTGATTAACATCTTCATCTAATCAAGACGTTTCTTTTGGGCGGACATGGCAAAACTTTCCAGTCGTGATTTAGCACTTGAGCGCCGTAAGGCTCTTAGTGAAGGAGGTAAACGATCTACTGCACTAAGTAGTGGATCATCTGGCTCAGATAGAGTTAGGACAGTGGACGATGCACGTCTTACTAGGACTGACGCATCTTTCATGAAACCTAAGAAAAAAGTTTCAACTATTTCTCCAATTAAGATGCCAAAGACTGGAGCACCGTCTTCAAATAAAGCTAGTTCTTCTGTAAGTCGTACTATTAAGTCAGTTAGTCACCCAAGCCGTGAATTGGTTTTAGCTAGACGTGAAGCTTTGTCTCGTAGAGGAAAGTCAGCTGATACAAGCAAAGACCGAACTAGAATTGATTTACAGAAAGATTTGTCTATTAAAAATTCTCAACAAAATAATACTTCTTCTTCAATAGACTCTTCTGTTGTTAGTGATGTAAAAGAAAATAACCAGTCCGATAATTCATTTATAAAAACATCTAAATCTTTATCTCATGCTCAAAGAGTAGGCAGTCGTCGCTCTTCATCTTCAAAAAGAAGAGCAATTGAGAATCCAAGTAGAGCTCTTGTTTTAGCAAGAAGGGAAGCACTCTCTAAACATGGTAAGTCTGCTGCTAAGCAGCCAACATCAGCAGCTTCTATGGCTCGACAAGGAGATCCAGATTTAACTAGTCGTGAGATATCCCAACGAGTCCGTGAATTACGCAGTAAAAGTGGCGCTACTGGGAAAAATCGTTCTTGTGTAACTCGTCCTTGTGGGCCTAATCGTAATGGATCAAAGGAATCGGTTCCAGCCGATGCGCATTGGAAGGTAGGAGTAAGTGAGACAAATTCAGGGCAATTTGTAACTGGAACTCAGGCTAATCGTTCTAATAAGACAACTGGTAATGAAGCGAGTACTTGTCGTTCTATAACTGGAACTCAATATTTGGGACAAGATACTATTGACTCCTTTTGTCAAAATTCCCCATCTTATATACAACCATCAAAAGTTGCAGTAACTAGTACATCTCATGGAAATCGAGTTACTGGAAATGAAGTAGGACGGTCTGAAAAAGTAACTGGTGATGAACCAGGAACTTGTAAAACTCTTACTGGAACTGAATATATTTCTGCTAATCAATCTTCTTCTTTTTGTGGAGGACTTGAACCTTCACCTCGAAAAGTAGGTCAGAGTCTTACTCAAGAGGGAAGGAAAGTAAGTGGAGTCATGGTAGGTAGGTCTGAAAAGGTAACTGGTGATGAGGCTGGATCAAATAAAGAATTAACTGGTGATCAATACTTAGGGTCTGATCCATTGCCAGAAGGAAGATCTGCCGAGAAAGTAGGTTCTTTTAGTACTCTTAGAGGTGCAGGTGTAACAGGAACCAATGTTGCTCGTGCAGGATCTGTTACAGGTAATGAGCCTGGTAGCTGTAAACGTGTAACAGGTGATGAGTATGTTGGAGTAGAACAATTTCAATCTTTTTGTGGAGGAACCCCAGATCCTGAAGCTGCAAAGGTAGGCATAAGTCTTACAAATAAATCTCAGGCGATAAGTGGAACTCTTACAGGTAGATCTTCACTAGTAACAGGTGATGAGCCCGGGACATGTAAAGCTGTCACAGGTACGCCATATGCAGGCTTTGAGCAGGCAAATGAATGGTGCCAATCCAACAGTGTTAATGAAATCCATCAACGCACGCCGAAAAGATTAGGAACTCCAGGATCTCCTTTGACAGGTCAGCAGCCAGGAGTTGGAGGAGTGATGACAGGTGCAGAGAAAGGGGCTTGTGAGCCTCTAACAGGTACCCCTTACATAGGTAGAGATCAGCTTTCAGAAGCTTGTGGA
Organism: Prochlorococcus sp. AG-363-O15; assembly: GCA_003278255.1. Lineage (GTDB taxonomy): Bacteria > Cyanobacteriota > Cyanobacteriia > PCC-6307 > Cyanobiaceae > AG-363-O15. The sequence continues at coordinate 71,303 of QCFZ01000004.1, read as the reverse complement.
CAATTAGCTACATCTGATAGCCATGATTTTCATAACTCCTCAAAAACTGAGCCTTGGATGCAATTTAGTGTTGAATCTCCAGCCAGAGCAGCGCATGCCCAACGTGATCAACAATTAGCTGTAACTGGTATTAGTTATGAAAACGGTTCAAAAATTACAGGACCATTTGATATGGCCGGTAATAAGGTCACAGGAACAGAGCAATTTCGCTTTGATAGAAAGCAAAGGAAATTTAATTCTTCTCCGGTAGATGAAAAAGTAGATGATCAAGAGAATACCCGTCCTATTTCTAGAATCACTGGAGAAGGACAATCTCATGGACTAAATATCACTGGCGATGATTGGGCTAGAGGGGAGAGAGTAACTGGGACTGAGGGGGTTTCTGCTCGCCGTCGTAATCCAAGTCGACCTGGTGCAATGAACGCGATGCCAGCTTTTGATTCCAAGCGAAATGAAGAACTTGCTAAACCAGATTTCTTGATAACTGGTTCCAGTGGTAATACACGTGATGGGCAGTTGGTTACTTTTTCTGGTGGAGCAAGGGGGTAAATAATTGATGGCCTATAGAAAATTGGCCAATACTGCTGGTCGATTAATGGGACCTACGGCTCCTAGTAAGCGTTATGCGCTTACTCAAGATGTAAGCAATCAACATGTAAGCACTCAAGATGATAAGTCAATTACTAAAATCAATAATTCAAATAAATCTCTTTTGCACCCACTTACGGATAATTCTGCTAATAAACATCTAGAAGAATATGAACATGAAGTAAAAGGCAGATTTGATCGGATAGTTCCTTTCCTTAAGAAAATATCAGCCTTACAACATGAACAAGATTTTGTAAAAAATGCACAGAAATTAGCTTTTTTAGAACTTGGTTTTGAATTACCCAATCATGTACTAGATAAGGCTTGGGTTAAACCTCTTGATATGAGAGCTCTCTTTTCATGGTGTGTTTTTCAGGCTCATCAACAAGCTAGTGATTATTTTTTTAATTCAGATCCATTAAATGGATCTAAAGAAAGCAGTGCAGCAAAATCTTTCCAGTCTTTTCTAGTCGATTGTGGTTTTCACCTTTTAGACCTAACTCCTTGTTCAGATGGAAGATTGGCTCATTCAGTTGCGTATGCATTGCGAATTCCATTTAGCGCAGTTCGTCGAAGATCCCATGCAGGTGCTCTCTTTGATGTAGAGAATACTGTTAACCGTTGGATAAAAACAGAGCACAGTCGATATCGAGAAGGAGTGCCAAATCCTGCAGAAGTTCCTACTAGATATTTGAAAGCTGTTACTTATCACTTCAGCTCTCTTGATCCATTACATCAGGGTTGTGCGGCACATGGAAGCAATGATGAAGCAGCAGCAGCTGCAGGACATCAGCGCCTGCTTGATTTTAGAGAGGCTGTTGAGAATAGTTTTTGTTGTGGAGCTTCAGTTGATTTACTTTTAATTGGTATTGACACTGACACTGATGCTATAAGGATTCATATCCCTTCATCTAACAGTCAAATAGATATTAATAATTGGATTTCTGCAGCAGATATTTATGAGGACACTAAATCTCTTTCAATTGATCAGGCGATAGCAAAGATTAATTCAATTGTTAAGGAAAATTCTCCTAATAACTCAGATTTGGGAATGATTAAATTTATTACGAAATTAATAGTAAATAATATTTCTCAAATTGATTATGTACGCCAACTTTATGGGGGAGCTTACCCAGATGCTGGACATGCTGAACGTTTTATAGGAGTAGGTATTGGTTTCAAAGAAGTTCATTTAAGGAATCTTACTTATTTTGCTCATCTTGATACTGTTGAAGAAGGGGCTCCAGATTTGGATGTTGGAATAAAGATTTTCAAAGGTCTAAATCTTTCTAGGGATTTGCCGATACCTGTTGTAGTTAGGTTTGATTATTCTGGGAGAGTTCCAGGAGCAAGAGATAGAGCAATTTCTGATTGTAAAAGAGTAGATAATGCAATTTCAATACGTTATAAAGACTTAGTAGATGATGGTTTTTTGCATACTCTTTTGACAATTAGAGATAGAGATATAAAGGTCCCTGCCGAAGTTGTAGGGTCTTCGCTAGATCCTGCTTTTCAGGAGGCACATTGACATGCTTATTTGTAAGGTTTTGAAACCCCTTGTATCTACCAATCGAATCCCTGGATTTGAACATAAACACCTTCAGGTTGTTCTTGATGGGAGTTCTAGAAAAGTTGCTGTTGATGCAGTTGGGTGTAAACCCGATGATTGGGTGATTTGTGTTGGGAGTTCTGCTGCTAGAGAAGCAGCGGGAAGCAAGTCATATCCTAGTGACCTCACTATTGTTGGGATTATTGATCATTGGGACCCTGATTCAAACAAGACCATAGATGGGGGGCTTTCTTGATGGAAATAATGCAAGTTATGGGCCGATTAATTTGTACTCAACGAGTCGAAGGATTGGGACATATGCACTTGCGTATCCTTAAAAATAACAAAGGTAAACAACTAGTTGCGGTAGATCCTGTTGGTGCACGTGAGGGGAATTGGGTTTTTACTGCTAGTGGTTCAGCAGCTCGATTTGCTTGTCCTAATCCTTCTATTCAAACTGATTTGACAATAGGTGGAATTATTGATAATTGGTCTCCGGATGGATAAATAAATCAAGTTAATTCTCACTTCTTTCCTTTTTAAAACTTCAATCAGATGACAAGTTCTTCTCCCCGCCGTCGTTCAACTAAATCTTCTAGGAGTAATAAAGCTCCTGACACTAGATCTGTTAAATCAACCGATTTGGAATCTAGTAAGACAGTTGATGTTTCTGCTATAGCAATCGATAATTCCGAGGGAACGGTTTCTTCTTCGTCTAAAACTAAAACTTCAACGGAGGGAAAGGCTGCTGGTAATACCAGAAATAAAATTTCAGGAAAAGCAACTTCTAATATTTCTGACAAAAGTAAGAAATTAACTGAAGAAAGTTCTTCTCAAGGTATTGCTCTTGGAATGATTGAAACACGTGGCATGGTCCCGGCTATTGAAGCTGCTGATGCTATGACTAAAGCAGCTGAAGTTAGTTTGGTCTCTTCAGAATTTGTTGGAGGTGGTTATGTAACAGTTATGGTTCGTGGAGAGACTGGAGCGGTTAATGCATCTGTTCGAGCGGGAGCAGATGCTTGTGAAAGAGTCGGAGATGGTCTTGTTGCTGCACATATAATTGCTCGCCCTCACCATGAAGTGGAACCTGTTTTGAAGTCAACGGAAAGAGTTCGTAGAGGTTAAGCAATTCTGATTTTGATAAATAATCAAGTATTAAAAGAAATTTCTTGATCTTTTTGCTATAGATATAAAACCTTCTCTGAAGCAATCTTCATGGATCATTGGCACCAGCGAAATCGTCCAATTTGTTTAGAAAAAAGATTTGAGTTTGATAGTTATCAAGAAACAAGAAATTTCCTTGATCGTTTAGGGGCTCATAGTGAAGCAGTGAATCGTTTCCCTGACATTAGTTTTGGCAAAACATATGTAAATATTACATTGCGACCAGAAAATGATAATGACGACGCTGAGATAACAGATTTAGATCATCAATTTGCAGCAGAAATAGATCAATTGATTAATTGATCTATTAAATAATCTTTCTGGTTTAATTAATTTTGAGGTTATATTTCTGTATTTACTTCTTTCTATATTAATTCTTTCGTATCAGGAATCCTCTTCTTTTGGTTGTTCTAAATCTCGCTTTATTAAAACCATGAGGTAAGAGGGGGCTTTATATCGACCAGGTAAGCACCTGTTCAAGGTCTCCAGATGACTCCAGCAGACAGTTCTTTGAATTTCTTGAGAACTGCGACCTTCCTGCAGAAGCCTTCTAAGGGCTTTGCAGTAAAGGGGATAGCCGGCCTCTAGTTCACCAATAGTCAGCTTGGCTACGGCCATAGTCAGTCGCAGGGCAAGACTTAATTTAGACAATCGTCGGCCCCTTTAGCTAGAGCCAAGTCACTGAGAGGGTGATTTTTAATAACGGACGAAGAACTTGAAATTCTCTTTTTTGAAAGAGACTAATAATGATACGCATATACCTTTAGTTTCTTTGATGGTTTAAAGTCATTGTTTTGAAAAGCCTTTAAGCCGTAAATAATTATTTTTGTTATGGCTTTATATTTAATTTAGGTTGTGAAAATGTTAAGAAAAAGAATATAAAATATACTGAATATCTTTAATTAAATAATATTTTAATTTATCCCAGCCAAGCGACACAATCTATTTCTACATGTGCCCCTTTTGGCAAATTTGCAGCCTGAATACATGCTCGTGCCGGAGATACTCCTTCTTTGAAGGCCTCAGCGTAAAGCCTGTTCACTAAGGCAAAGTCATTGAGATCTGAAAGATAAATTGTTGTTTTTACTACATCGGAAGGTTTTGCGCCAGCTGCATTCAGCACTGCTGTCAAATTGCTAAGGACTTGAATGGTTTCTTTTTCTATGTTGCCTTCGCCAACCATGTTGTTACTGATTGGATCAAGTGCGATTTGGCCTGAGCAATAAAGCCATCCACCTGCAAGTATTGCTTGGTTGTATGGGCCGACAGGCTCAGGTGCTGCTGAGGTGATGATTGCTTTTGGAGGTATGGAGGACATTCTTCTGAAAAAATAGCTAATAAATGCTTGTATATAATAGATTTTTGCACTCAGATCAATACTTGCGTTGTTTGTTAGCTTTTAAACTAAGGATTCGGTGCACTTAAGTTTTTCTTTTAAGCAGAAAAACTGTCTGTTTATATTTTACTATGACTTAAATATTTAACCTTTCCAGTTGTCTTTATTTCTTCTTAGATTAGCAAACTCCCCTACATTTTTTGCTTTAATAAATAGATTTGTCTCTAATTCTTTTGAGATGGTGCTTGGTAATGAAAGTAGTCCTTGCCTCCTTTTCTTTGAAATATCTTCTAACCTTTTCCGAATCAAATAGTTATCAGAACGTATTGATAATGCCCATTTTAGATTGTCCTCGGTGTATTCATGGGCACAATATACTTTTGTTTCTGGGGGTAAATTACTTAGTAGTTTGAGTGAGTTAAACATCTCTTCAGCAGTTCCTTCAAAAAGGCGTCCGCAACCTCCGCCAAATAATGTGTCTCCGCAAAAGAGTATATATTCAGCTTGTACATTATCGCTTAAATCTAAAAAATAGGCCAAGTGATTTTTAGTGTGTCCAGAGACTTCTAAAATTTTTACTGATTTACCCATCAGATCAAGAGTATCACCATTCTCTACAGAGATTGTTTGAAATGAAATACGGTCAATGTCACTTTTTGATGCAATTACATCTGCCTTGGGCCATTCTTTTATTAGATCTTGAGTCCCTCCAATGTGATCTTCGTGATGGTGAGTTTGAAGCACAGCGACTAACTGAATGTTCCGAGCATTCAGCCAGTTCTTTACCTCATGGGAGAGAGCTGGATCAATTACTACTGCTTGATCTCCTGATACCCAAATCCAGATGATGTTGTCTTTTAAGACAGGGATTGGGTGGATGAAATTAGACACGCTTTTTTTGTTCATGCCAATTCAGTGCGGTTACATCGTTAGAGTTCTGGATGAGAAATGATTTTATGATCACAATTGCTCTAGCCAAGGGAGCCTTGTTAAAGGACTCAGTAGGTCGCTTTCTATCAGCTGGCCTAGACTTTAGTGCTGTGCTTGATCCAGATAATCGACAGTTAATGGTGCCTTCAACGTGTGGTCGAGCAAGAGCCTTATTAGTCCGGAACGGTGATGTACCTGTTTATGTGGCATATGGGCAGGCTCAATTGGGGGTAGTTGGTTACGACGTCCTTAAGGAGCATCAGATGCCTGTTGCACAATTGTTAGATCTTGGCTTTGGAGGATGCAAAATGGCTGTAGCAGTTAAGGCTAGTAGTGGTTATAAGAGAGCGTCTGATTTGCCACCTCATTGTCGTGTGGCAAGTAAATTCACATATTGCGCTCGTGAGTTTTTTGATGCTTTAGATCTTCCAGTTGAGCTTGTTCATCTAACTGGCTCAGTTGAATTAGGCCCAATAACTGGAATAGCCGAGGCAATTGTTGATTTAGTCGCAACGGGGAGAACTCTTCGAGAGAATGGATTAGTGGCAATCGAAGAAATCTTTAATACAACTGCCCGGCTTGTTGGTCATCCGCTGTCATTGCGATTGGATCGTGGAGAACTACATAGCATTGTTGAAGCAATGCGAGCTAACAAACCTTTATCTAATCCTTCTGTGTAATGTCTATAAAAGACTTTCGAAGAGTTAAACGATTAGGACGTTATCTTCAAAAAGATAAAAAGAGGTTGTATTTAATACTTTTAATTTTATTGCCCGTTGCTTTAGCAGGTGCAATACAACCTCTTTTGGTTGGACAGGCAATAAGTGTGTTGAGAGGAGAAGCTACTTTTTCATGGTTAAATACACTTCCAATGCGTTCTGCTGTAAGACTTATAATTAGTATTTTGTTAGCTTCTGTTCTTTTACGTTTGGCCCTTCAGGGCTTTCAGACTTACAGCATTCAAGCTATAGGGCAAAGACTTACAGCACGTATTAGACATGATTTGTTCTCACATGCAATAGCACTTTCCCTAAGGTTCCACGACAGGATGCCTGTTGGTAAATTATTGACAAGGTTGACTAGTGATGTTGATGCACTTGCTGAAGTCTTTGGGAGTGGGGCTGTTGGAGTTTTGGCAGATTTTGTAAGTATTTTTGTAATAGCAGGAACGATGCTTTTAGTTGAGTGGAGGCTTGGGATCATTCTTTTGTTAACGCAAATACCGGTTACTCTTTTCATTCTTTGGCTTCAAAGGAAATATAGGAAAGCTAATTATCGTGTAAGAGAAGAACTATCTCAGTTAAATGCAGATTTTCAAGAAAATCTGCAAGGTATTGAAGTGGTTCAAATGTTTAGACGCGAAGCATTTAATGGCAAGAAATTTAATGAAACTGGTTTGATGTACCGTAAGGCTGTTAATGGAACAATTTTTTACGACAGTAGTATCTCAGCTTTTATTGAATGGGTTTCATTAGGTGCAGTTGCTTTGGTACTTGCTTTAGGTGGTTTGATGGTTACTTCAGGCTCTATGGGGTTAGGAATACTTACAACTTTTATACTTTATTCACAAAGATTGTTTGAACCATTACGTCAACTTGCAGAAAGATTTACTCAAATTCAAGGAGGCTTGACAGCTGTAGAAAGAATAGGGGAACTTCTTGAACAAAAGGTTGAGATTATAGATAATAATAATTCAAACTCTTTTCAATCTAATTTAGGAGAAATTGTTTTTGATAATGTAAGTTTTGCATATAGAAAAAATGAGCCTATAATTCAAGATCTAAGTTTTCGAATTTCTCCAGGAGAACATGTTGCACTTGTTGGACCTACGGGTTCTGGGAAAACAACCTTGATAAGACTTCTTTGTAGGTTATATGAACCTCAGTCTGGGAGAATCCTTTTAGATGGAATAGATATAAAAGATATTTCTATTAAGGAATTACGTAAAAAGTTAGGCGTAGTACTTCAAGATACCTTCCTTTTTAGTGGAAATGTAGCTGATAATCTTAGGCTAGACTCTTCTTTGGGAGATGAGCAGCTTAAGCAATTATGTGGGGAGCTTGGATTAAATTCTTTATTAAAAAAACTACCTAATGGTCTCAATACTATTCTTAGAGAAAGAGGGGGCAATCTTTCTTCAGGGGAAAGGCAACTTTTAGCAGTTGCAAGAGTTGCTATTAGGAACCCTACAGTATTAGTTATGGATGAAGCGACAGCATTCATGGATCAATCTACTGAAGCTACTCTCCAAAAAGATTTAGATTCTTTGCTTGAAAGGAGAACAGCTCTGGTAATCGCTCATCGTCTTGTGACTGTTGAATCAGCAGACCGTATTTTGGTTTTGAGAAGAGGAAAATTAATAGAAGAAGGTACTCATGATGAATTAAAAACTTTAGGTGGTTTGTATTCACAGCTCGCTGAACTGCAAGAGCATGGACTGGCAAAACTGTAGGAAATAATGAATAGCAGAATTAGACCTATGAAATTTTTAGTTCCAGGTTTAAAAAGAAAATCTTTGTTGCCTCAGGAGACTATCTTGGAAATGTATGGGAGAGAGGCTTGTGAATGTCTATGTAAAGATGAAAAATTGAAATTAGTTTTTAGTAAGGAAAGACCTTTTGATTTGATTGAACTTGAGCAATTGCTTGAAGCAGTTGGTTGGACCAGAAGACCTGTTCGCAGAGTTAAAAGGGCTCTGGATAATAGTTTGGTAACAGTTGGCCTTTGGCTACATGATCCAAGTTTTCCTCGATTAATAGGTTTTGCCCGATGTACTGGAGATGGAATCCTTGAAGCAACAGTTTGGGATGTAGCGGTCCATCCCTTTTATCATGGATGCGGTTTAGGTAAAAAACTTATGGAATATATTCTTGAGGTTTTGAGAGATATGGGAATAGAGCGGGTAACTCTCTTTGCTGACCCTGGCGTAGTATCTTTTTATGAGCAACAAGGCTGGAAACTTGAACCAAAGGGTCATCGTTGTGCTTTTTGGTATGCAAATTAGTATTGGAGTATATGTACCAATTAGATTGAAGTTTTATCATCGATAATTGCATTACTTTGAGTAATAATCTTTGAGTAATTTCGTTGTTGATTCTCCTTTGCTCCATCGATATCTAAGAATTGCATTCTTCAATGATTTGACGATAATACTTTTGTTTTCCCAACGTCTTGGATCAGTGTAAATAGGCATTTTTAAAGATTTAAGACTGGCATATTCTTGTATTCTTGAGATGATTTCCAAGTCTTCCATCAAATGAAGGCTCTTATAGCCCCCTACTTTTTTGTATAGACTTCTTGTAATTAGTAATCCTTGATCTCCATAAGGTTTTTTGAGATAATTGCTTCTTATTGAAACAATTGCCTCCATAATACGAAACTCTATTGCTTTACTTTTAATTCTAAGATTAAAAAACCAAGCGCTATTCTCGGCTGCTGGATCTTGGATTATTTGTTCAATATGTTGAAACCAATTTGTGGTGAGCCTGCTATCAGCATGAAGAAAGAGGAGCCAATTACTTTTGGCCCTTCCGCCTCCTATTCCAAGTTGAAGACCTCTATTTGCTTGCCCTAAATTAAAAACATTAGCCCCTCCTAACTTTGCCACCCTTCTTGTCAAGTCATCACTTTTGCCATCAATGACTAGAATCTCTATTGGATTAGCCGATCTATTAAGATCAGCTAATAGCAATGGCAGCTTACTTGCTTCATTTAAGGTAGGAATAATAATACTAAGAATAGTTTGTTTATTTAGGCCTTCCATGGATCAAGGTCTGTAATGTCGTCTAAATCATTCTTTTCTTGAATTAAATTATAATTAATACCAGCTAATTCTGCTTTTTTTATTGTCTCATTTAACACTTCGCTTGTCCCCCATGGGATTTCGCTAAACGGCCATGATGCTACAGGATTTAAAAGACCTCCAGAGAGCCCAAGCAGCCAGTATCCACCATCTCTTGCTGGTCCAATTACGAGTTCATGGTTTTCGAGGGCTTTAATTGCTTGCATTATTTCTACGTGGGAAAGATCTGGCAAATCAGTTCCGATAAGTATTGTTGTTCTACTTGTTTTATATCTTGGCTTGTATTGATTTTGTACTTCAAGAACTTGTTTTCGCATACGTACACCAAGATTTCCTTGTCCTTGAAATGAGAATGTCTTTATTTTTTTATGCATACACCATCTCTGTGCTGCTTTATAAGCAACTCCACTAATTGCAAGCTTGATTTTTACTAAACCACGTCTTTCAAGATTTTTTGCTACTGCAAGGGTATGGCTGGTAAGCACTTGTTGGATAGAAGAAGCTGTGAATGCCCCAATATCTGCAGATAGTCTTTTTTTACAGCGCCCAGCCGCTGGCCACCTTGCCATTAAAACAAGAACTGGCTTCGCTTTAGAGAACTCGTAGGCCCTTTCGAATCCTCTGGAGCTGTGTTTACGTAAATGTTCGTTGCATCCTTTCACAGATAGTGAACGTCTTTTTAGTTGATACCGTCTACCTAAATCCAGTGGTTTTGTTGATATCACAGGGAAGATGGGGGAACGTGATCAAGATGGCTGCGTTGTGAAGTGACAATCAACTTATGACCAAACTCAAATAAATGCTTAGATTCAGCCTCCATTTAGGACATGCTGGTGTCAACGGGAAATGAACTGTGGATAAAGGTACAAAAGGCCCTTCAGGAGAATCTCAGTAAGCCAACCTTTGAGACTTGGATTAGACCTGCTAGGAGTGGATCTTTGCAGAATGGGGAGTTGACATTAATTGCTCCAAATACATTCTCTTGTGATTGGCTTAGAAAAAATTACTCTAAAACAATCGAGGATGTTGCGAGAGAGATTTACGGTGAACCGGTAAAAGTAAACTTAATTGCTGAAGATGAAGAAGCTTCTAAGAAATTTAATGAACCAATTGAAAAAAGATTGGTTACACCTATCTCAGTAGAAAATAAATCTAATGTAGGCGTTACTTTGAATGGCCCCAAAAAAGTTCTACCAATTCTAAATTTAAGATATGTTTTTAATAAATTTGTCGTTGGACCTAATAGTCGCATGGCGCATGCGGCAGCATTGGCAGTTGCTGAATCTCCAGGTAGAGAGTTTAATCCCTTGTTTATTTGTGGAGGCGTAGGTTTAGGTAAAACTCACTTAATGCAAGCTATAGGGCATTATCGATTGGAGATAGATCCAAGTTCTAAAGTTGCATATGTGTCGACTGAAACATTTACTAATGATTTGATTTTAGCTATAAGAAAAGATGGGATGCAGGCTTTTAGAGATAGATATAGAGCTGCAGATTTAATACTTATTGATGACATTCAATTTATTGAAGGAAAAGAATATACACAAGAAGAGTTTTTTCATACATTTAATGCTTTGCATGAGGCAGGACGTCAGATAGTTATTGCCAGTGATAGGCCACCTAGCCAAATCCCAAGGTTGCAAGAGAGATTAATTTCTAGATTTTCAATGGGGCTAATTGCTGATATACAGCCTCCTGATTTGGAAACAAGGATGGCGATTTTGCAAAAAAAAGCAGAACAAGAAAAAATGCGACTCCCTCGCGATTTGATTCAATTCATAGCAGGAAGATTCACCTCAAATATTCGTGAGCTTGAAGGGGCTCTCACTAGAGCAGTTGCTTTTGCTTCCATTACAGGGTTGCCAATGACTGTTGAGTCTGTCGCTCCAATGCTTGATCCAAATGGACAAGGAGTTGAAGTTACTCCTAAGCAAGTAATAGAAAAGGTCTCTGAAGTTTTTGAGGTTACTTCTGAAGAAATGAGTAGTAGCACTAGACGCCGCCCAGTTAGTCAGGCCCGCCAAGTTGGTATGTACCTTATGAGACATGGGACTGATCTCAGCTTGCCTCGAATAGGAGATGCTTTTGGAGGTAAGGACCACACCACGGTTATGTATGCCATAGAGCAAGTCGAGAAAAAATTATCTAGTGATCCTCATTTAGCAAGTTTAGTTCAACGTGTTAAGGATCTTTTGCAAATAGACTCAAGAAAAAGAAATTAATTTATTGATTTTGATTGTTTTAATAAGCTTGAAACTGTTAATAAATTAACTAAAGATCTTGCCGCAGGTAGACAAGGCTCTAAGTTTTTTGAGTTAAATGGAGGTAAAGGTCTTGTTCTTAAAAATGCGCTCCACCTGAATTCATAGAATGGTATTAATGAATTTGAATTTATCAGACCTTCTTCTTTGAGTTTCCAAACAAGACTACGGTAAGGGTCATCTCTTATATCTAATAACGAATGTGGAAGCGCTTGTATAGGATTTGGTCCAAGCCCTCTTTCGTTATAAAGATAAAGCCAATTGCGTTCCATTAGAAACTTTACTACTTCTGAATATTTGGTACTATTTACTTCAGCAACCGTATAACCATATGCTTTGCATTCTTGGTTTAATTCTAATAATGCTCTAAGGCGATGATGACGGTCTAATATCCAGCTCTCACCATCTTTATTTTTTACTAAAGGCACAGGCTTTCTCTTTAAATATATTGATATATTTGTGGGATCTTTTCTTTTAAATTCTCTTTTTCTATGCCATACTTCTGCTAAACCTAGACATATTTGAGTTGGGCGTAGATTCTGAAGAGAAATTTCGCTTATTTCATGATCAGATTTAGGTTTTGGTATATTAATATATTTCATGAAATAGTATTTCTATTCTTTATTGATAGTGACTTCATTTTAGAGACAAATACTAGTTAAAGTTTTGATTATTTTGATAACTATCTATTAGAAATGGTTTTGGGTTTTGATCAAAACGATTGGTAGTTGATAGTGGTAATCCTTCTTCTGCCCCGTCTAATTTAGCAGTTTCTTCAAGTGAAAAACGAAATTTACGTGCTGATAATAAGGGCATGTCTCTAGGTACTGAAATGCGATCTCTTAAATATCTTAATCCTGGAGCACTGCCTTTATTGGGTGTACAAATTCTTCCTGTTATCATATTAGTTAGGGCTGCTCTTAATGGTTGGTCAAAAAGGTTGGACCCAAGAGGATTTGAACGCATAAGTTGTTCACGATGCTTAATTACTCGTGATAACGCAATTATTTGTGGATTCATAATATTTGAATCACTTGAACTAGAGAAACTTGTTTCCATAGTTCCTAGGCCTTGACCTTTATCGATCACTTGTGAAAAAAGAAGTTGTGTTTGACTATTATTAGTCCAACATCCACCCATTTGGGGTGGTAGATCATGCGCATGTGTATGAAAATCACCTTGAGTGCCTCGATATGTATCAAGTTTTTCCAGTTCCCTAAACCATTTGTCAATAAATGGGTGTTCTTTTCTAAGATTAAATCCTTTGTAGTAAGCTAGAGATGCATTCATTCTTTCTAAATAAGGGATGAATATCACATCAATACTTCCAGGGATAATTTCTTGTTTAGTATTTAAGGTTTTATCAAGATAGAATCCAGAGGATTCTTCAATCATTTTTTCCATTTGCTTGGCGAAGTATTGGAATCTTTCCTGGGCACGTTTCTCCTGACTATTATTTTGATTGGGGCGGCAAAGCCATGAACACCAAGATTGAAATAATTGTCGTTCTAAGAATCTAAGCTTTAACGCCCTAGGATTCTGTAAAGGAGTACCTAAGGGACCAAAAGCTTTTTCTAGTCTTATAAGAATCTGATCGCTTTCTGTAATTAGGTTTTGATCTAATTCAATTGCAGGAAGCATTCCTGATGGTACTTTTTTTAGATACCAATCTTCTTTCTCTCCATAGCATCGCATGGTGACTTTTTTGATTTTGTAAGGTATTTGTTTTAGTTCAAGCCACAACCATATCTTTTGGCAGTAGGGACACCAAGCATGATGATCTCTATATAGAGTTACCTTGACGGAATCTTCTTCTTGTCCAAATAGACGAATTAATGCATAAGAGTTAGTAGCTCCTTGAATACGATCAGATTCCTTAGCTGCTTGTTTAGCTAAATCTTCCCAACTCATTGCAATAATTGATGTCTTATGATTACTCATGTTTTTTTAGACCTTTAACTCTATTGTCTAGATCCTTTTTGAATGAATTTCTCTTGATAATCAAAGTAATTGAAATTTTAATAACGTACTATGCTAACAGATTAGTGTAAAACTAAATGCCTATCTATAGCAAGGACCATTTTCTTTCTAATTTTTTTTATGTTTTCCTTGACCTAAAAGGTAGAGAATTAAATCATTAGCTATAGAACTCCCATTGAAGAATTCTTTTGATTTAATAGTCTTAGGTGCTGGTTCAGGAGGGCTTGCTGCAGCCAAGAGAGCAGCAAGTTATGGAGCCAAGGTGGCAATTGTAGAAGGTGACCGAGTCGGAGGTACTTGCGTTATTCGTGGTTGTGTACCTAAGAAATTGTTAGTTTATGGATCTCTATATAAAGAGCATTTAAAACAAGCTAGTAGTTTTGGTGTTCAAATAAAGAGCTTTTCTGCAGATACTTCTGTTCTTTTGTCAAATGTTCGCAAGGAAGTTGATCGATTAAATGCATTGCATATACAGCTCTTAGCTAAGAATGGAGTTGATTTGATAGAAGGATGGGCACATTTTATAGATTCGAATACTGTTGAAATTACATCTACAGACAACGATAAACTGTCAAGAAAAATATCAGGAGACAGGATTCTAATAGCTGTTGGAGGAAGGCCAGTTAGACCTGATGTCGTAGGAGCTGATTTAGGATGGGTTAGTGATGATTTGTTTTTATTGAATTCTTTTCCAAAAGAAGTAGTTGTTGTTGGAGCAGGTTTTATTGCTTGTGAATTTGCTTGTATACTTAATAGCTTAGGAGTACAGGTTCGTCAGATAGTACGAGGTAATAATTTATTAAAAGGTTTTGATCACGAGCTTTCAGAGCACTTGAAGAAAGAAATGGAAAGTAGAGGTATTCAGATTTACTTTAGTCAAAAGATATCAATGATTGAAGGTCAGCCTGGTAATCTTAAATTAAAGACTAATACTGATATAGAATTCCCAACCGAAGGAGTCCTCTTTGCGACTGGGCGCAAGCCATACTTGGACAGATTAAAATTGCAGTCAGCCGGCGTGGAAGTTGCTAATCAAAGAATAAAAGTTAATTCTAAACTAGCTACTAATATTCCTAATATTTATGCTGTTGGTGATGTTACTGACCGCATCACCCTAACTCCTGTCGCGATAGATGAGGGTAGAGCTTTTGCAGATAGTGTTTTTGGCAAGATTAAGCGTGAAGTTAATTATGAAATTATTCCAACAGCAGTATTTAGTCAGCCTGAGTTAGCGGCTGTAGGCCTTTCTGAAATTGATGCTATTGCTAGATTTGGAAAGGAAAATATTTTAATTTATAGAGCATCCTTTCGACCAATGTCACAAGCCTTGTCTAAGATTGGATCTAAGACTATTCTTAAATTAATAGTAAATAAATACACTGATCAAGTTATAGGTTGCCATATGCTTGGTGATCATTCAGCTGAAATAATTCAGATGGCTGCTATTGCAATTGGGATGGGAGCAACCAAGTCTGATTTTGATAGAACAATGGCATTGCATCCAACTATTGCAGAGGAGTTTGTAACCATGAAATAAATATTTTTCCTTATATATTCCTATTAGTTAAAACATGGGTTTTAATTTTAAGAAAGTTTGTCATACCTTTTTTGTTTTCTGGTTTGAAACCAATAATTAATTGTCTGATTTGTTATTAATATGATTAATATTGGTAGAATAACACATATTATTGTAAGTCTAAATTGGTTGTGGAATGTTGGGATTGTGTAAGGAAGGATTTGATCTACTAAGTAGAATATATATAGTGTTAATAGAATCCCACCTTCAAGTCTAGTTATTCTTCCCTCTGTCCAGAAGATTGGCATACAAGCTAAAGTTGTTGCAACCATAATAGGCAAGTCTCTTTGGATTAATATGTTTTCAACATCTAATCCATTCCCCCCAGAGATAAAAGCACAACTTCCAAGTACTAATAATTGGTTTAAAAGACTACTCCCAACAACATTCCCAATAGCTAAATCTGTTTTACCTCTTAATGCGGCAACTATAGATGTAATCAGCTCCGGCATTGATGTTCCTGCGGATACAATTGTTAAGCCAATGATTGCTTCACTTACTCCTAATATTTCAGCGGTTGCACCTGCACCATTGACTAAGAGATTTGAACCTATAGACAGAAGAGTAATTCCGATAGAAATATTAATTATTGCCTTCGGCCATCCACCAACTGAGTAAGTGGAATTTATTTGAGGTTCAGCATTTTCCATGCCATCTGGAGTCTCTCTAACTGTTCTTATTTCCCAAGCCGTATTAATTGTTAAAGCGATTAGAAGTGCTAAGCCTGCTTGCCATGTCACATTTCCTGTTGAGGCCATTCCCCAAACAGCTGCAGAAACTGCCAAAAGCAATGGCACATCCCTTCTTACTAATCGACTTTCGACTTGTAAAGGAAGAATTAATGCGCTACTACCAAGAACCACTAAAACATTGAAAATGTTGCTTCCAACGACATTGCTTACCGCAAGTGTGTCGGACCCTTTAAAAAATGATCCAATACTGACAAACAGTTCTGGCGCACTTGTCCCAAGAGAAACCACTGTTAAGCCAATTACTAGCTGAGGAATTCCTAGAATTAGCGACAAAGCTACTGAACCTTTTACAAAAAGTTCTCCACCACCAAATAGAAGGCCTATCCCTGCTAGTAATTCTAAGATTGAAATTAAGAAACTTGGCATACTGAAGCTTTAAAGATCATTGGATTTTGCTCCTTGATTCAACTTTGATGTCCTAAGGAGTCAATATTCTTGTTTTAACTGATATTTCTTCATGTCGCTTTGCTAAGTCTGGTTTGGAGACGCACTTGACCATTAGACACAAAGAATGTTTTTGTAGCAATTGAGGTGTATTTACTTGGCTTGACCCGTATTAAGGTATGAGATTGATTGACACACTTTTTATTGACACTACAGTTTAAGCCCATTTTCCTTATGATTTTTTTTAATAATCTTTTTACTTGAAACTGTTATGCTCTATACAATATTTTTTCCATTAGAATCAGGAAAAGAAACTCTTTTCGAAAGTGTTCATTATTTTTTTTCTTTTACCGAACTCTTTATCTTTATCTAATTAAGGAGTCAATTTAGTGACAAATTCTATTGATCTACTTACATTACGCCAGCCTGATGATTGGCATTTACACCTTAGAGATGGATCTATTTTGAAATCTGTTTTAGGTCATACAACTCGAGTGTTTCGACGAGCGATTGTGATGCCCAATATTTTGCCTCCTATTAAAACTATTGTAGCTGCAGAGGCTTATCGTCAAAGAATAATTGCTGCAATTCCTTCAAAAGATTTATTTACTCCATTGATGACGGCTTATTTAACTGATGACTTTTGTTCTAAAGAATTGGAGGATGGTTATAATAAGGGTGTTTTTTTTGCTGCAAAACTTTATCCTGCTAATTCTACAACCAATTCTAGCGAAGGTGTTACTTCTATAGATGCAATTCATTCTCTTCTTGAGACGATGGAACGGATTGATATGCCACTACTTATTCATGGAGAATCAACCGAATCTCATATAGATATTTTTGATAGAGAAGCTGTTTTTATTGATAGATGTTTGATCCCGTTGTTAAGTCGTTATCCAAATCTTCGTGTAGTTTTAGAACATATTACAACAGAGCAAGCAGTTAGGTTTGTTGAAGCCAGTTCTTCCAGGTTGGCAGCAACTATCACTCCTCACCATTTACATATCAATCGCAATGCAATGTTTTCTGGTGGATTACGAAGTGATTTTTATTGTCTGCCAGTAGCGAAAAGAGAACGACATCGTTTAGCTTTACGACGTGCAGCAACTAGCGGTAATCCGAGATTTTTCCTTGGGACAGATTCAGCCCCTCATTTGAGAGCTGCTAAGCAGAGTTCATGTGGATGTGCTGGGATATTTAATGCGCCTTATGCACTTGAAAGTTATCTTGATGTTTTTGAAGCAGAAGACGCACTTGATCGATTAGAGGCTTTTGCTAGTGAATTTGGCGCCGCTTTCTATGGTTTGCCATTAAATAAGAGTTTAATCACACTTGAGAAATGTACTCATACAATACGGTCTTCTTTTCAAGTTGAACTTGAGGATAAATGCCAGGAGAATTTGGTTCCATTTCATTCTGGTGAGAATTTGCGATGGCGAGTTCTAAGAAAGGATTAGGCCAATACAACTCATGAACAGATGATGAGTTATTTCATTTGATATATAGAACATATTCATATTCTTTTAGATTAATAAGAAATTAGCCTTTTTAAAAACTGCCCTTATCTAGATATATCTTTAATGGGAGCAGGGGGACTTGAACCCCCACAGCCTTTTACGACCTGCGGATTTTAAGTCCGCTGCGTCTACCAATTCCGCCATGCTCCCTTGGATGATTGGGCCAAGGCCCTGAGTTCATTCTAGATTTCTTTCGTCAGTTCTATCCCATAGTGTCTCTGATGACAGGGGAACCCAAATGATCAACAACTCATTGCTTGTCCTAGCTGCTTATGCAACTCTGGGCTTCCTCTATTTAGTTGTAGTGCCATTGTTTCTTTATTTTTGGATGAACAAACGTTGGCACATTATGGGCAAAATAGAAAGGTTGGGCATTTATGGTTTGGTGTTTGTCTTTTTTCCTGGGTTGATTTTGTTCTCTCCTTTTCTCAATTTTCGCTTCAAAGGTCAAGGAGAGGGGTGAGCCGTTGACACGTTTACAAGTCATTCAACTTGGCCTCTTGACCTTGTTGCTAGGCGCTATTGCCTTTTGGGGATTTCGTTTTTTAGGTTTTGAAGGTGCTTCAGCTGGTATTGCCTCAGAGGCTTTTCTTGTGGTTGTTGTTATTGCGTGGACCGGCTCCTATTTGTTCCGTGTTGTCACCGGTAAAATGACTTTCATAGAACAGAGAAAGCGTTACAGGAAGGCCTATGAAGAGCTGACTAATGAAGAACTTCAGTCGAGATTTGATTCCATGTCTGAACATGAGCAGATTCGTCTGATCGAAGAGGTTGAGGCTGATAAGAAAACACTTCAGGCACCATCTGATTTGTAAATTGTTCCAAAACTTACATTATTTTCTGTTTCATTTTTTGCTAAGGAGACCTCTTGAAAACACAACCCTTTTTACATAACACTATTAGTTCTTGTTTTACGAAGCTTCAGCAGGAAGGGCGTATTGCACTTATGCCTTTTCTTATGGCAGGAGATCCTGATTTAACCATTTCAGCTGAGATTTTGCTGAAACTTCAAGAAAAAGGTGCTGACATTATTGAACTTGGGATTCCATATAGTGATCCACTTGCTGATGGACCAGTAATACAGGCTGCCGCTAGTCGTGCACTTGCTTCAGGAACAAATCCTTCGCTTGTATTTGAAATGTTGTATTCCTTACGAGGAAAACTATCTGTTCCGGTCATACTTTTTACTTATAGCAATCCATTGCTTAATTTAGGAATGGATTCATTTTGTGAACAGGCGGCAAATGCAGGAGCTTCTGGTTTGGTTGTTCCAGATCTTCCACTTGAAGAAGCAGAGATTCTTTCACCATTAGCAGCTAATAGAGGACTTGATTTAGTCCTTCTAGTTGCCCCTACAACACCAAAGGAACGTATGACAAGAATTGCAATGAGTAGTCGTGGCTTTACATATTTAGTGAGTGTTACTGGTGTTACTGGTGAAAGATCATTTATTGAGACCAGAGTAAAGGCTCTGGTTAAACAACTCAAGGAATCTTCTACAGGGCCTGTAGCTGTTGGCTTTGGAATTTCTGGTCCAGAACAGGTCCGTCAGGTACGAAGTTGGGGTGCTGATGGAGCGATAGTAGGGAGTGCTTTAGTTAAGAGAATCGCTAATGCTGCCCCTGGTTCAGCTGTTAATGAAGCAGGCAGTTTTTGCAATGAGCTGCGTAAGGCAGCCGGTTAGGTTTTAATAGTAAGCAAATTTAGTATTAAGCATTTAATTACAGCAAAAAAGCCCTGTGATATCTTCAGGGCTTTCTCTATTCTTATGAATTTGTTTAATCTCTTAGGAATGTAGAAAATCCTTTTAAAGCATCAACTTAGTCTTCGTCACCTTCATCTGTCCCAGAAGGAACAAGCCTTATTTGCTTTCTTCCTAACTTGATCTCAAAATCATCACCTGGTTTTAGATCAAGTAGGGCTGTGTATGCCTTGCCAATTAATAGATTACCGTTGCCTTGAACCGTAGCTACATAACTAAGCTTTCTTCCACCTTTTCCAATGCCAGCGATGCCAGTATCACCAAGGTTGACTCCTTTAGCTTCAAGCAAAGCTTCGTAGAAAGCAGTGAAGTTGAGACGATCTCCACCACCTTTTTTAGTGGATACATATCCACAAGCACGAACAAGATCAGATTTGCTGACATCACCTAGTTCTTTGACTTTAGTGAGCAGGTCGCTACCAGTGAGCATGATCAGTAATTAAGAGTGATCTACAAATAACATAACCTTTTTTGTTCCGTTTGTGCAATTATTTATGAGCAAATTGTCCAAGGAGAGTTAAAATAGAGAGCATGGAGCAATTTGTTCTTTGGGGTACTTACTGCGATAACGCGCTTGAAAAGCGTGTCCCTTTTCGTGAAGAGCACCTAAGTAGGCTTTCTAAACTCAAGGAGCAGGGGATATTGATCACCCTTGGTCCAACTAAATGTAATAGGTATGTTTTTGGAATCTTTGAAGCAAGTGGTTTGGATATTGTTAAGAAGCTTTTGCAAGAGGACGTTTATTGGAAGGAAGGTATTTGGACTTCATTAGACATTTATCCTTGGGTCCATGCATTCTGAGTTTGTTCCCATATCCAATTTGCAACCAGTTGATCTCCTCCCTCTCCTAAGACTTCTTCATATCCACTCATACTTCCAATTCCAATTCGAGCAATTCTTGCTATAGCTTCAGGATTATCTAAACCGTTTCGTTTTAAGGCTTCAATTTTTAGGGTTTTGTTCCTACGAATAATATTTCCACCATTTATATGACAACCAGAGCAATTTTTAATGAACAGATCCTTGCCAATAGTGTTTTCTTCAGCCCAGGCAGCATTAGAGACACCAAAAACTATAATAAGCATTATTGCTGAGATGAGTACTTGTTCAAAGCTCTTCCAAAATAGATGAAGAAAGTTTTTGTCTTGTTTCATGAAATAATGGCCTACTTTGGAAGTTCCATCTAAGCAACTGAATTTAACCTGTGACTATTGGTTGAATTTTGACTGGATATAATTTTTTGATTAGGTAGGGAGTACTTGCATATTGAATTGCAAATCATTATGACTTTGAGATTCTTTAACACTTTTAAATTGAGGCATTGCTAGATGGCAGAACATGATCTGAAGTGTTTCCTTCATAAGGTTGAACAATTGCAGAATCTTGTGGATTCTTTGGACAAGGTACCTGGAAGGAGGAAATTGCTGTCTGACTGTCAAAATCACAATCAGGTAGTAGAACTTGCAAAATCTTGGGGATATGAGATTGGACGTCGTTGGGGGGAGCCTGAAATTGGGCTTCAGCTTGAGAAGAATTTGTTAGCAAAATCTATTCCCAAGAAGGGACAAGAAGAAAAATACCTTCTAAAAGAGAGTGCTGATTGGCGGCTTGAATTGATTGTTTCTTGTAATTTCTCAAATGAAGAGGGATTTTGGTATGACCAAAGAGAGCATGAGTGGATTTTGCTTCTACGTGGAAATGCAAGTTTAAAACTTAAGAATCCTGATGTTTTGATTAATTTAAGTGTTGGCGATAACTTATATTTAACTCCTCATCGCATGCATAGAGTTGAAAGAACAGATCCTGAGCCTGGTACGGTTTGGTTGACTTTGTTATGGAAATAGATCTAGTAATTGTTTAATTTAAATCGATTTGCCAATGAATTAGTCTCATAAGAAGAGAGGAATCTCAGAGAATATCTTCTTATAATATGAGAATTTTTTTTAAATTTATTTTGGTTGGTCTTTTAAATCGTTGATTTCATAGTCGTCTCTAATTTCTTGCAAGATAAGGTCTAGCTGGCCAAAAGGATCTTTGTTGTCTTTGCTTATTTGATTTGTCGATTGATTTATTGACCATTCTTGTTCAATTGCACACAGACGATTTGCGACCATAGGCATTCCTCCTTTTAAGTATTCTTGTTTTAAGACTTCAATTAAGGCTGGCATTCTGGTGGATACTGCTTGAAGACTTCTACGTAGATCTGCTTGAGTCTTACCTTGTTGCTTTAGCCAATCTTTCAGTAGAAGTGCCAGATCTTCTTCGGTTTTTTCTGACCAAGAAGACATTTGGGTTAAAGAGGAATCCATTTATTTAGTTTGCGGCGCGCTCTATCTCGTATCTGAGGAGTGATGTGATTACTCCATAGACTAATTACTGCAGTTAATGCAACAAGGTCGTCGCTAAATCCAGCAACTGGAATAAGGTCTGGGATTAGATCCAAAGGCATTATCAAGTAAGTAAGTGCGGCAAGCATTGTCAGTCTTGCCTGAGGTGGTGTTGATGGATCTATAATCATTTCATATGCCTCTAAGGCTGGTATGGCAAGTGATCTGCCAGCCTTTATTAGAACTTTTCTAAATGTATTCTCGTCAATTACAGAGCTATCTACTACCTCTGCTTCTACGGTAGTTTGAGAAGATTTAAAATTATCATCCATAGGATCTTCTAGACTGGGTTTACTTATCCTTGCCTGAACTTTAGTGCTTATCGGGAAAAAAGCTATATTTTTAAAGATAGGATGCTAATTTAGCTGATTTCTAATTACAGATTTCGGTTTCCAATAGGCCAGTTTGAATACTTGCTTTGCGAAGTTTGCGCAAAGCTCTTTGAACTACTTGTCGACAATATTCTCTACTACAACTCATATGACGAGCTACTTCTGCCAAGGTTCTCCATTCATTTGATCCGTCAAGGCCAAAACGAAGTGTAATAACTGTTCTTTCTTTGGGAGTGAGATTTGATTTGTCTAGTAAAACCCAAACGGAAGATATTCGCTCAGCGGATTCAGCCAGTTCCATTGGAGGAATTTCTTCACTTGGCAAGATGTCAACAAGTTCAGATGGATCCGTCTTTGATTTAATTACACCTTGAAGACTTATTGTGATACTTCTAAGTTCGCAGGCTAACAATTCTTGTACTTCTGATTCTGGAATGTCCATTGCTTTAGAGAGTTCAAATGCGGAAGGCGGTAATCCATTCGCTTGCATTAGTCTTGATTTAGCGGATCTTAGCTTTGTTAGTTTTTCATTTACATTTACAGGGATTCTTATGGTTCGACTTTGAGTAGAGAGAGCCCTATTAAGACCTTGGCGAATCCACCAATATGCATATGTCGAAAAACGGTGACCGCGTTTTGGATCATATTTTTCTACAGCTCTTGTTAGGCCTAAGGTCCCCTCCTGAATTAAGTCAAGTAATTCAAGCCCTTTGCCTTGATAACGCTTTGCCAAATTGACTACAAGCCTAAGGTTTGCTGTAATCATTTGGTTTTTAGCCTTTTCTCCAAGTCGAATGGTTCGTCGTTCTATATCTGTGTAATCGCATTCAGGACCTTTGCCTCCTGCGAGATGGCATCTATCGGTTATGGCCACCATCGCTTGAACTTTTCGACCCATGGTGAGCTCTTGTTCTGGTGTTAATAGCTGATGTCGTCCGATTTCGCTAAGGAAGGTACTTAAAGAACTGGCCATTGCTCTCTCCTTTATTACTAAAACCTAGGGAAAAAGTCTTTCCATCCTTGCGGTGTAAGAAAGAGTTCGGAATTCATCTTTTATTTCTTATTAAATATTCTCTTTATAGTTTCCATGCTTGGTTTTTTATGTTCTTTTCATTGGGGCTTGATCATTGCCTTAAAAGGGGGGCGTTACTAGCTAGTCTCGTACCTCTTTGACTTAGGCCCTGTGTTTTTAGGAAGTGTTGTTTCGCCTGAATTAATTAAAAGTGCAGGTATCGCATATCTGCATTATTTCAGTTTCATGATTTGTTTTGGTGCGTTGGTCCTAGAGAGGAAGCTTCTGAAAGTTGGACCTAACAGAGAAGAAGCTATAGCAATGGTTTTGACGGATATTGTCTATGGTTTAGCAGCTTTGACTCTTTTGATTACTGGAATATTGAGAGTTATTTATTTTGGCAATGGGAGTGAGTTTTACACTCAAAACCCACTTTTTTGGACAAAAGTTGCTCTTTTTCTGTCAGTTGGAGCTTTGTCTCTTTATCCAACAGTAACTTACATTCTTTGGGCAATCCCTCTTAGACGAGGAGAATTACCGGAGGTAAAGGAAAATTTGGTTACCAGACTTGGTGTAATTATAAATATTGAATTGATAGGGTTTTCTTTGATTCCCTTATTGGCAACATTTATGTCAAGAGGAGTTGGCCTTTCAACCTAATTGTCATTATGTATTCTACTTCTTTTGTGCACATTATATTTACTTAAAAGTCTTTCGTCTTTGCCCTCTATTAATTTCGTCTTGGTGCCCATTTCCTTTTTATTAAAACTCGAAGCACATCTCTCCAATTGACATTGTGACTTGCTATTGCAACTTGAAGATGAAAGATGAGGTCAGCGGCTTCGCTTGCTATTGATTCTTTGTCATCGTCTTTACATGCCATTATGAATTCAGCACTTTCCTCTCCAATCTTCTTTAGTATTAGGTTGTCACCATCTGTGAGAAGTTTATTCGTATAGCTGTTAGTTACTGGAGAGGATTTTCTATGAGTTATCACTTCAAATAGTTCACTGCAAGCATCGGCAGGGGGATTTTTTGAGAGAGGGTTCTTTTGGGTTGGATCAGATACTTGCTCGTAAAAACAACTTCTTTCTCCTTTGTGGCAAGCCCCTGATCCTTTTTGTTCGATTGTTAGAAGAATTACGTCTGCATCGCAATCGTATCTAATGTCTTTGAGGATTTGTATGTTTCCACTTGTGGCACCTTTATGCCATAACTCTTGTCGGGATCTACTCCAGTAATGAACTTCTCCGGTTTTAATTGTTTGTTCGATGGAAGAACGGTTCATCCAAGCCATCATCAAAATGGCCCCATCTAGCCAATCTTGAGCAATGGCAGGTATCAGTTCGTTTTCATCGAAACGGAGGGTGTCTATAAATGTTGGGGTTAGGAGTTGCATTTCTTCTGGGTACGTCTAAGTCTTGGAAGTTGATTCTTACTCACTTTCTTTAACTACGTTTCATATGTCCATGTCGATTTTTAGATACACCTGCTGTAAACATTTTTCTGGGTACCCATGTTGCCATAGGCAATGGAAGCATCCAGGACACTGTCGATTTGTTCATGGTTATAGCCGAGGGTTTAGTTTCTGGTTTGCCGCCAAAGAGCTTGACCCTTTTGGTTTTGTTGTTGATTTTTCAAGCCTTAAACCTCTTGAGGAAAGGCTTAAAAGTCAATTTGATCATACTTTTTTGATTAACTTTGATGATCCTCTTCTTTCTGAGTGGCAGAAATTACATGAAGCAGAGGCTTTGGATTTGAGAGTTATGGAGAATGTGGGAATGGAGTCAAGTGCAGCACTTGTTTGGAAATGGGCCAATGAGCTTCTTTTGGAAAGAGATGGAGGGAGAACTTGTTGTTGGAAAACCATGGCCAGTGAGAATGAGGCAAATACTGCTTTCTATGACTTGAAACCAGATTGGTTTAATAATTAAAGAACAATCCATTAAATAGATTTATTAATTGTCAATAGGAGTTGTTTCGATTATTGCCAAGTCTTTTCTTGAAATAATGATCAAGAAAAGACTAAATTATTAATCTCAACAGAAATACTTATAGTATTCTCTTCTTTGTAATGACCTGAAAGAATTGCTTTAGCTATAGGTGTTTCTATCTCTTTTTGAATTGTTCGTTTTAGAGGCCTTGCGCCATAGATTGGGTCGTAACCTTTTTCTGCAATCCAATCTGCAACTTCGCTATCAATAGAAAGTTTAATTTTTTTTTCGGCTAGTCTTTTGATTATTCTTTCAATCTGAAGATTAACTATTTCTCTTAATTCTTGCTTATTAAGACTGTTGAAAATTATTTTTTCATCTAGTCTATTTAGGAACTCTGGCCTAAATTTGGTTTTTAGTGCATTATTAATTGCTTCTTCTGTTTTACTGGAATTGCCATTGATCTGAGCTAGTTCAATGATTGATTGACTTCCAATATTGCTTGTCAGAATAATTACTGTATTTGTAAAATTAATAGTTCTACCTTGTCCATCTGTAACACGTCCTTCGTCGAGAATTTGTAGCATTAAATTGAAAACTTCTGGGTGAGCTTTTTCTATTTCATCGAACAGTAGAACTGAATAAGGATGTCGTCTTATGGCTTCTGTTAATTGACCTCCTGCTTCGTATCCTACATATCCAGGAGGTGCACCTATTAATCTGCTAACCGAATGTTTTTCCATATATTCAGACATATCAATCCTTATCATTGCGCTTTCATTATCAAACATTTGTCCTGCTAGTGCTTTTGATAGCTCTGTTTTGCCGACTCCCGTTGGTCCTAAAAATAGAAAATTAGCAATAGGTCTTTTTGGATCATTTAATCCTGCTCTTGATCGTTGAATTGCGTTGGAAACTGCTGTTACAGCTTGATTTTGACCGATTATACGTTTATGTAATTCGTCTTCAAGTTTTAACAACTTCTCGATCTCAGACTGAATTAGTCTGGATATAGGAATGTTTGTCCATTTAGCTATAACTTCTGCAATATCATCTTCAGTTACTTCCTCTCTTAAAAGAGATTTTTCCTTAGATTTAGAATTCCGTTTTAAAAGATTTTCTTTTTCTATGAGATTTTTTTGTAGTGACCCAAGTCTTCCAAATTCTAGTTCAGCTGCCTTATTTAGATCATAACTACGTTTGGCTTGTTCGATTTGTAATTGTACTTTTTCAATTTCTTCTTTTATTGCTGATATTTCATTGATTGATGACTTTTCTTTTTGCCATTGCAAGCTTAAAGAAGTTTGTTTTTCAGATAGTTTTAACAATTCTTTTTCAAGAGCTTGAAGTCTTTCTTGGCTTGCAATGTCAGATTCTCGACCTAGTGAAAGTTTTTCCATTTCTAGTTGCAAAATCTTGCGATCGATATCATCAATTTCTTGTGGTTTGGATGTTATTTCCATTTTTAGTCTTGAAGCTGACTCATCTACTAAATCAATAGCTTTATCTGGAAGGAAACGATCAGATATATATCGATTACTTAGAATTGCTGCAGCAACAAGTGCATTGTCTGCAATTCTTACTCCATGGTGGACTTCGTAACGCTCTTTAAGGCCTCTAAGTATTGAAATAGTGTCTTCTACAGAAGTTGGGCTTACTAGAACTTGTTGAAACCTTCTCTCTAATGCTGGATCTTTTTCTATATATTGCCGATGTTCATTAAGGGTTGTTGCGCCGATACATCTAAGCTCACCACGGGCAAGCATAGGTTTTAAAAGATTACTTGCATCCATAGATCCACCTGTAGCTCCAGCACCAACAACAGTATGAATTTCATCTATAAAAAGAACAATTTGACCTTCTGAAGAAGTTACTTCTTTGAGAACAGCCTTTAAACGTTCTTCAAATTCTCCACGATATTTTGCTCCTGCAATAAGCGCACCCATATCTAAAGTGATTAATTGTCTATTTTCTAGAGCAGAAGGTACATCTCCATTTACTATTCTCTGTGCAAGTCCCTCAACGATTGCGGTTTTTCCTACTCCAGGTTCGCCTATTAAAACCGGATTATTTTTTGTTCTTCTACTTAATATTTGAATAGTCCTTCGTATTTCATCATCCCTCCCGATGACGGGATCTAACTGTCCTTGACGAGCTGCCTCTGTTAAATCTCTACCATATCTCTGCAAAGATTCATATTTTCCTTCTGGGATTTGGTCGACTACCTTTTGTCCGCCTCGCATTTCCATTATGTTTACTTTCAGTTTTTGTTGATCAACTCCTAGCTTATTAAGTAATTGCTTACATGAATTATTTTCGTCAGCCAGTGCCAGCATTAAATGTTCTGTTGAAATAAATCCATCTTCAAAAGTTTTTTTGATTTGATCTGACTTTTCTAGTGTATTTGATAGGTTTTTACTGACGTATGTTGCTTCTGGGGAAGATTGTAGTTTTGGTTTTTTATTTAAGTTCTCTTTTAAAGCTATTCTTAGATCCGTTGTTGATGCTTTGGTTTTTTCTAAGATTCTTTTTGCAAAATCGTTTTGCTCTATTAATGCTAGTAATAGATGTTCACTTTCTATTTGTTGATGTTTCAAGTCTGCAGCTAAAGTTTGAGCGAAAAGGATTGATTCCCATGCTTTTTCAGTGAATTGTTCTGCTCTGGGTTGCATGGTTCTTGAGCTACAAACAATGAATAACCTAGGCAAATAAGCTAGTAATTCATAGGTGGAGAACCGATGCCTGAGGTTCGGTATACTAGTAGTTTCAAATTTGAGAAATATTTTTTCTGTTATTTAAGCCAGGTTTTGATACGTTTAGGAATAGCTTTAATCTGAAAAACTAGTTGATTTTTTGATTGGAGGTATGGTGTTCGTTTTGAACCACTCTTCAATTTTTTCAGCTGTTACATCCTCTTTAAAATCATTCATGCTCAAATTAAATCCATAGTTGTTAGCTAGATCAATAATTGCTTTATAATTAGTACATTTTTTAAGCTCTCTTCTTAATGCAGAACTATGTTCTACAGTATAGAGAAAATCAGAGAAAGCTTCTCTAGACATAAGACGTATGTAATTAGTTGTTTCTTAAAGAATATATGTTTTAGTTCAAATAATCTTTTTGCTCGGAAATTCTTAGAATTTATGAAAAAAACGAGACAGAAATTTTCTGCCTCGTTTTCACGGTAGCTATGAATCTTGGTATGAGGTTTATTGAACTACAACTGTTCCAACCATCCCTGCTCCCCGATGAGGTTCACAGTAGAAGCTGTATGTTCCGGCTTCAGAGAAAGTCTCTTCCCAAGATTCGCCTGGGGCAAAGGCTAAGTCTGAATGGCTAAGTTCATCGTGGCCCTCGAAAACAGCGTTATGTGGTGCGAGTTTGTTGTTTACAAATTTCACCGTGTCGCCAGCACTAATTGTTACATTGCTTGGCTCAAAGGCAAGCATTCCTGCGTCTGTACCTAGTTTTACCTCAACAGTAGATGCCTGTGCGGTTGGTACTCCAAGGGCAAGTACTAATAGGAAGGCGCAGCAAGTGGCTGCGATTGATCGAATCATTGAGACCATAAGGCTCTTTATTTCTCATCTATTATTTTAGCTCCTTTTTGAGATTTTTAGATCTTGGTAGTCCTGACAGAACGAGGATATCTTCAATTGTTTTTGCATGGCTGACTCCTCCAAAGCGTTCTGGAGGAGTTATTGGCTCATGTATGAAATGTCGTTGTTTAATGCTGAAACGGTCCCAACTGCTTAGTTCTATTGGTAGAACCTTTAAAAGTGCTTCTATTAACCATCCCCAAAGTGGAAGCCCTGGGACTTTGTGAATTCTCCTCCATTTTAGGAGTGCATCTATTGCTTGATTAACAGAGATTGGGGGTTGGGCTAAAACTATTTTTCTTAATAAACTATCTTCTTGATCTATATTG
Source organism: Prochlorococcus sp. AG-363-O15 (assembly GCA_003278255.1). Classification (GTDB taxonomy): domain Bacteria; phylum Cyanobacteriota; class Cyanobacteriia; order PCC-6307; family Cyanobiaceae; genus AG-363-O15. Next base: position 42,106 of record QCFZ01000004.1, on the reverse strand, counting down.
GGGGGATGAGGTGTTGTTGCCAGATGACCACATACAAAGGCTATATCTGCTGCATGAATAAAGTGAAAAGATGAATCTAGTCTTAGCCATCTTGCTAGCCATAACCATTTAATGGCTTCTTTCAAGCCTTGAGTTAGATAGCTTGTTGGGAATGAATCTTTATTGTTTAGAATTCCTCCAAAAACTAGAGTTGGGAATACTGCAATTATTTTTTCTGCTAGAGGATGATCTTCTAATTGTTGTAGACAGATTGCTTTAGTCTGTATATATTCTGTTCCAAATTTGAAGGCTTCTGGTAGTGGCTTAAGCTTTCTATTTAAGATACTTGCAGTTGAAAAATATATAATTTGTTCAACAATATTAGGATTTAAAAGGCTTAATAAATTCTTTACCGCAACTAAATTCACTTGATTTGTACGTTCTGGATCACCCCAGGCTGTTGCTGTATGAATTACTCTTGTGACTGTTTGCAGTTCATTGGAAAATAGATTTGCTTTTCTCAAGTCACAAACTATTAATTTAATTCTAGGATGATCTCTAGGAATTGCCGTAAGTTTTGATGGGTCTCTTACCCAAAGAAGTAACTCTGCCTGCGAGTTCTCTAGAAGCCAAGCAGATGTGTATTGCCCTACGCAACCACTAGCTCCTGTTATAAGAATTTTTTCTTTGTTCAACTGCCAACTTTAATTAGTTCATTAACATTTTTACCTGCTTCAAAAAATACCTTCGCGTTTTCCTCAGGTGTTCCAGGGAGAATGCCATGACCCAAATTAAGAATGTGTCGACGACCTTTGGCTTTTAAAACTGTATCAACAATTCTTTGACGAATAGCTTCTGGCGTTCCAAACAAAAGACCAGGGTCCACATTACCTTGTATACCAATATGTTCAGGAAGTCTTGCGCAGCCTTCTCCCATATCAACTGTCCAATCAAGTGAAACAATGTCTATTCCTGTCTTGGCCATGCGTTCCAGTACTCCAGCACTTCCTGAGATGTAGAGGATGATTGGAGTGTCTGGGTGAGTGCTCTTTACCAAATCCACTACCTTTTTCTGATAGGGAGCCGCAAATGTGTCGTAATCGATAGGACTTAATTGTCCTGCCCATGAATCAAACATTTGAACTACTTGAGCTCCTGAATCGATTTGGTAGCGCAAGTAAGTAGCAATGCATTCTGAGAAATGATCTAAAAGTTTATGAAGAACCTCCGGTTCTTGGAATGCCATTGCCTTAATTATTGAGTAGTTCTTACTGCTTTTACCTTCGACAACATATGCAGCGAGGGTCCAAGGAGCTCCTACAAAACCAAGCACTGCAGCTTCGGTGCCTACACTTTCACGAAGCCTTCTAAGGACTTCTCCAACAAAAGTCATCGATTGGGCTGGTTCTAGAGGTTTGAGCTCTTTGATTTGGTTGATATTTCTTATCGGATCTTGAATTAAAGGACCTTTGCTCTCAACGATGTCAAAGTTTATTCCCATTCCTGGAAGTGGAGTAAGGATATCGGAGAAAAGAATTACCCCATCTGGTTTGAATGCCTTGAAGGGTTGCATTGAAATCTCATATGAGAGATCTGGATTCTCCGAACGTTCTCGGAAACTAGGATGTTGATTCCGTAGGTCTCTGTAGACCTTCATGTATCGACCTGCTTGGCGCATCATCCAAACAGGAGGACGCTCCACTGATTCACCTCGCGCGGCGCGGAGCAATAAGGGCAGAGAGTCGGTCATTATGTTGATCATTACCAACCGAAAAACCTACTTGACGCAGTGCCCAATAACGGCCTTATACATATATAACTGTTATCTTCGTCACACCTTTTTTTATTTTTCTTGAGCTGAGAGGCTTCGTTTTTGGTCGTATCGGAAAACCAATACGCTCAATGGTGGAAGACAAAGATCAAGGGAATGCTCATACCCATGAATGTTCCACTCGTCTGAGTACTTCCCTCCCATATTACCTAGATTGCTGCCTCCGTAAATTGCGCCATCAGTATTGAGGACCTCTTCATAGTAGCCATTAGTAGGTACTCCTATTCTGTAATTCGTATGACTTTGAGGAGTGAAATTAGCCACTATTACTAGCCATCTTCCAGTGTTATTTTCTCTACGCATAAAACTGACAATAGAATGTCTATTGTCAGTGCAATCAATCCATTGGAAACCATATTGATCAAAGTCATCTCTCCATAAAGCAGGCTCAGATTTGTAAAGAGTATTCAAATCATCTACTAGTTTTTGAACCCCTTGATGAGGTTCAAATTTAAGTAAATCCCACTGAAGATCGCCCCATACATTCCATTCTTGACGCTGACCAAATTCCATTCCCATAAATATAGTTTTCTTCCCTGGATGAGTCCACATATATGCAAGAAGAGCTCTTGTATTTGCATATTTTTGCCAATCATCTCCAGGCATCTTATGTAGTAAATGACTTTTGCCATGAACTACTTCATCATGACTTAATGCCAGCATAAAATTCTCGGTATAAGTATACCAAATAGAGAAGGTTATATTGTTTTGATGAAACTGACGAAACCAAGGGTCCAATTCAAAATAATCAAGCATATCGTGCATCCAACCCATGTTCCATTTGAGGTTGAAGCCAAGTCCTCCAGCATCAGTTGGTTGAGTAACCATTGGCCAGGTAGTTGATTCTTCTGCTATAGATAATGCGCCTGGAAAGTGCTCGAATAGAACGTGATTTGCTTGCTGAAGGAAATGAACAGCTTCTGTATTTTCTCTACCACCATTTTCATTGGCAATCCATTCTCCATCTGGACGTAGATAGTCTCTATAAAGCATTGATGCAACAGCGTCTACTCTAATCCCATCTATATGAAATTGTTCAAACCAATAGATTAAATTTGCAACAAGAAAATTTCTAACTTCATTTCGGGAATAATTAAAAATTAAAGTCCCCCATTCTTTGTGTTCTCCTATACGAGGATCAGCATGTTCATAAAGATGGTCGCCATCAAAAAAGGCAAGTCCATGCCCATCTTTTGGAAAATGACCTGGAACCCAGTCAAGGATTACCCCAATATTTTCTTCATGGCAACGATCAACAAAGGCTCGAAATTCATCGGGGCTTCCATATCTACTTGTGGGTGCATACCATCCTGTGACTTGATAACCCCATGAACCATCAAATGGATGTTCAGAGATTGGCATCAATTCAATGTGAGTGAAGCCTCGTTCTTTTACATATGGGATCAGTCTTTCTGTAAGTTCTGGATATGTAAGCAACCTTGCACCTGGTTTCATTTCTGCAGCAGGTACATTTGGCCTGGCAGTGCCATTAGATTCAATAAAGGGATTTTCTGATGAAGCATGCATCCAGCTTCCTAAATGCATTTCGTATACAGATATGGGTTGTTCTAGAGCATTACTACTGTCTCGCTTAGATAGCCAATTTTGATCTTTCCATTGGTAACCATCAAGCCTTGTTACTAATGAGCTTGTGGCAGGTCGAACTTCATGTTGGAAACCATAAGGATCTGCTTTTTGATAACAATGACCTTCTTGCGTTCGAATTTCATATTTGTAAAGAGCACCTTCATTCAATCCAGGAATGAACAATTCCCAAATTCCACCATCACGTCTTTGCATGGGATGGTGACGCCCATCCCATGCATTTAGATCTCCAATTACAGAAATACTTCGGGCATTTGGGGCCCATAAGCAAAACATAACTCCACTAATATTGTTTTGCTTAGAGAGGTGGGCCCCCATTCTTTTCCAGATGTGGTGGTGATTTCCTTCGGCAAACAGATGGCGATCTATTTCCCCCATCCATTCATTTCTAAAGGCCCAAGGATCGTGTTGCAGATGTTCAATGCCACCACGGTCAACTTTTATTTGATAGGTGTTTCCTGGATTAGTACTTAATACCGTTTCAAAGATCCAGGGATGATGAGGGTTAGTCATCCTGGAAGCGTTAGTGCCACTTGATATGAGCTCTACTTTTGTTGCATCAGGTGCCCATGCACGCACTATGAATTGATCATTGTGCTGTTGAGGACCAAGTATTGCGAAGGGATGGTCATGCCTACATTCGGCTAGTTTTCTCCCCTCTTCTACCATCCAGTCGAATAAAACACTGGTGGTCATAACTTATTTGCTAAATCATCTTTGAGCTTACGTCTTTTAGAGGGAATCTTGAAACCCCAAACTATTGATAAGTGGAATTATTTGGAAATTTGATCCAGAGAGATTAAGTGTGAGTGTCACAACAAGACAGTTTGCTCCTGGTGCTCCACAAGGTTCTTGATCTTGTCCGGGGTTTATTCCTATTGCGGGCCATGAGGACCCAGAAATTGATAAGCGAAGACGATTGTTTTTTTCTATGTCTGCAACTAGCGGTTGAAGGAATATTTTATATTGATTTGATTTTACTGCTTTGTCCCCTCGAATTCTTAGTACACCAGTAGATAATTGCTTCACTTGTGTTTGATCAGAATTAACAATAGAAAGAGAGACACATATATCAAAACTCTTTTTGTCTGCATTGGCAGTGACTTGAAGGACAGGAACTCCCTTGAGATGAATTGTTTTTTTGAATTTTTTGGTCGTAAAAGTGGCGACATCTCCTCTTAAATCAATTGCCCTTCTGTCTACTATTCCAGGATTTGTAGTTAAATGACCTCCTTTTGAAGGTACAGGTCTCCAGGGATCATGCACGATATAAATAATACCTTTCCCATTTGAATTTAATTCAAGTATTCCATCTTTAGTATCTAGACATGCCATGCCTTGACTCGAAAGAGACCAGGATAAATCTTTGGAATTTTTTGAAAGCTCTTCTAGCTTTTCGTTTTGCCAACAACTATTTGTGATATTCCATAATCGATATATACCAACATTTCTACTTTCTTTTTGCTTGGGGGATTTTAGATGTTTGTCGAAGAAATTTAGTTGAAGTTGTTGAGATCCCTCCCACCAATTTAGATGACTAGCTGGCCCTATATGTAGCTCAGGTTGTCCGCCTGAATTAATAGATTTTTGGAACAAATCAATTATTCCTTTAAGATGAGGGTCCCACCAGCCTCCAATAAGTAACATTGGTTTGCTAAGCCAAGTTTCTAGTGGTTTATGGATTTTCCAAGCATGATGATTGTCTTCAGATGAATCTAACCACCTAAATGACATACCTTCTGGATCATATTTTTTTAGAAGTGATAGACCATCCCAAAGATAACTTTCGTTTTCAAGACTTCGACGTAGTTCTTCCCATGCTCTCCAATTCCCATCTCTTTTTGTTTTAAGGGCTGCTAATTGCAATCCCCACGCAAGCCCTAAATTCCACCAATGAGCTTCTCCTTCACAGCTCCAATGCTCTTTTTCATTAAGCCCAGTCATTGCAGGAGCAAGACAATCAGGAGGTGGAGTTCCTTCCTCTGCGAGCAATTGTGTTAATCCTTGATAGGAGAAACCATAAGTGCCTAATTTGCCATTGCATTCAGGTAAAGATCTAACCCATTCATGGGTTTGGCTGGTATCTGAAGCTTCTTGATTAAAACCATTGAAAGTTCCTTCTGATACACCTTGGCCACGTACATCTTGAATAATTACTAGGTAACCATGATTGGCCCACCAAGATGGGTGTAGATAAGTAACTGTCGAGGCAATTTCTAAACTATATGGCTGTCTCATTAAGAGTGCTGGCCATGGTCCTCCTTGCATTGGCATCCAAAGCCTGGAACCTAATTTCACTCCATCATTGAGAGTGAGATTTGCATCTTTTTGGCAAGTTGACTCCATTAATTAGACCTTTATTTGACATCAGAACAGTGCAAGCCGATTACATATATGGACAAAATTTCCGCATCCATTTTGCTTAAGTTTTTTTGTTGTGCAACTCTTGATATGGACTCTGGTGATACTGCTGAAAGTTCATTGGAATTAAGAGTTCTAAATTGATCACACATCTCAAGGGCTTCGTCCGGATTTAGTTTGACACTTTCAAGAAGAGTGGATTGAGCTATTGCCGTAGGGATTGAACAGGCAAGTGTGGCAACTAATAGAGAATAGGTGTATCGCATGTTCCTCAGGTTGAGGTTATAAATCTATTTGAGACCTAATAAGAGTGGTATGGGGTTCTCTTGGGTCAGTTCAGTATTTGCCTTTTTCTTGCTTTCTTAATCAAGTGGTTAGCTTTTACAAGATCAAAAAAAGGTCTTCTTCCCGTTTGAAGTTGTCTTTCTAGTCTACCAGTTTTGTTAATCAATTCTTGTGGAGTTAATATTGCCAAGGCATTAACTGAAGAAATACCTGCATGTAGTAGTAATGAAGCATCACCTAATGAAATATCCATTTCACAAATAAGAGTGGCAATTCCTCGGAGTCGATTAAAGTTTTTAATTGTTCCAAGCCCAGTCTTGACGAGACTTATGATTTCTTCATCAGTTAAACACTTTAGTGATGACCAAGATTTAATCCCCTTAGAAAGGAGTTGTTTCTCTTCAGTAGAAAAGTTTGTAGGAAGGCCTGTAATTTGCCCTTCGTTAGACATTATTTTTATGAAACAGGAATTGTGATGTTTTGGCGAACGTCTCTAATGACTTCCCCTATGACTACTGGACGACTTATCCCTTCACCAGCAGGTTCTACTCTTCGAATACGTACATTCACCATTGCGCCATTTCTCCCCCCTCCTTTTAGATTTCCTGCAATTTGCTCCAAAGTGGGTTTTATAGCTTCATTAGGGAAGTCTTCATTGGCTTGGGCAATTACAAGGTCGTATCCGTTGTCATATACAACTGGTGCGTACTTATAGCCATCAACTACAAATGGTGGCGTATAGCTTGCTGAAAATGCCCAACAGCTGCCAGACAACAAGAAGGTGAAAACGGTTGCTCCAACAAGCCTAAACTTTGCACCCCAGTTAACTAAAAAAGCGATCAAAGTGGTTAGGCTAAGTCCTAGCCCAGCCCAGGCTAGCCAGGTGGTTGCATCTGAAAGAAGATCAGAAAGAGACATGGACTGGTTAACATTACTTTCACTTCTTATAGTTCGTTTACTCCCTTGAAGGTTGAAGAAATGCCATGGGAGTGACAACAAGAACAATAAAAGTTATAAAAGTCGGCCTTTTTGGAGGGTTGGTATCTCTTGGTGGGCTTTTGCTTTGGGTCTCTACTGATCGTTTAGTAGGCCGAATTTTTGAACGATATCGGGTAGATATTGAAGAGGCCCTTTCTAAGCCACTAGGACATCCTTTGTTGATTGGCCCTTACGAGGGTTTGCGGATGTGGGGGATTTCTCTTGGGCCAACTGAGGTGCGTCCTGGGATTGGCGATGACTCAACTGTGCAATTATCTGGATTAACAATCAAAATAGCTCCTTTGGCGAGCTTATTTAATTGGAAGCCGATAGCGATATTTTCTCCAAGAGGGACAAAAATAAATTTGCATTCTGGAACTAATGGATCTTATTGGGTTTTAGGGGGATCCAATAATCGAAAAAAGACAAATATTGATGTCAGATTACGTTTGATAGATCCAGTTAGATTATTTATACATCCTTCCAATATACAATTAATAGCAACAGGTAAAGCTTCGATTCGACTTTCAGAGAAGAAAATTGTAGGTGCAATTAAGTTGGGTTTTCCAGATGATGGTAACTTGTTACTTAAGGGTTTTGGATATTGGGATCGCTTGGGTTTAAAAGCAAGGGCTAGTGTAGATAAAGTCAGGTTAAATTCTCTAAATAGAATCCTTTCATTTGGTCAAAATATAGATGCTAAAGGGATCTTAAATGGTGATATAAGAATAGCTTTCAATAAAGGAATATTTGATTGTGATGGTAATCTTTCAATGTCTAATCTTAAATTGAAAGGCGGAGTTCTAAAAGATGGTCTTACTTCTAAAGAAACTTCTATAATATGTAGGGATGATTTACTCTCCCTCCCTTATACTGAATGGAGTTATGGCAAATGGATAGCATCATTTAGTGGTGATTTGCCTCTTGACAAAGTTAAAGATTATAATTTTGGATTATCAAGTTCTTTGCGATTAAAGGATGTAGATAGTTCAGAGCTTAAATTGCAAGCAAGCTTACCTATAAAATTAGAACAATATGCATTTGTTCCAGGAGAATTACTGGCTGATTTTGATTTAAGGCCTTTCCCATTGGCATCTCTTAGTTCAGTTTTAGGGACTTCAATGTCTGGCAGCCTAAAAGTTAATGGTCAAATCAAAGGCCCTTTATCTAATTTAACTACAAACTTTGATATAGGTTTGACTAATCCTCAGTTGAGCAAAATACGTCTTCAAGAAGAATGGAGTGGTAATTTTATAGGTATTCCGGATGGTGGCGGAGAGTTGAGAATGAAATCTTTTGGAGCAGCAGTTCCAGGAGAATTATCGGCAAAATTAAGCAAAGATTGGTCTTTAGATTCTGTAACTTTAAAACGCTTAGGTGGAGAGTTTTCTCTGATAGGAAGTGCAAAAAATTATCAATGGAAAGCTAACAATTTAAGGTTGGACCGAGTTGAGTTTGCTATTAGCCCTGAAAAAGGTTTTAAGAGAGTGTTTGGTGAACTAGGAGGTAAAGGAACACTTGCTTTTTCCCCTTTATCTCTCGACGGAGAAATAGTCCTTCGCTATCCAAGGCTGATGGGACTTAGATTAAGAGAGGCGCAATTTAAAGGTAATCTTTTTCAGAAGAATTATTCAATAGTTAGTAAGATATTTCCACCCGATAGTGGCAACGTTTTAGTAAATGCTAAAGGCCGTATTGGTGGAGAATTATGGGCTAAGGCAGTAGCTAAAAGTGTCAGTGCTAGATGGCTTGCAGATACAACATCACAACTTCCTAAGATTAACTTAAGGTCACCTTCTGCTAAAGGACGTGCTAAAGACTTAGGCGAACTTGTTATTGAATCTTTAGGTGGCTCATTAGATGAACATTTAAATTCACTGTCAGAGTCACAGGAATCTTTGCGGAGATTTTATCAATTAAATCGTAAAAAGAAAATTATTAATTCAGATAATATTAATGGTCAGATTGATGCTTCAATTGAGATTCAGGGCCCAAGCATTGCTAAACTTCAATTAAATCTTGAATCTTCGGGAAAGCTATGGTCTAGCAATCAAATAAATAAACCTAATATAAAGTTGAGACCTTTCTATGCAACTTTAAATGGACCTCTTGGAGCAGGGGTCGGCAAATTCTCACTATTAGATGTTCCATTCTCAATACTTTCATTGTTTGCACCAATGCCTTCTTCTCTTAAAGGGATGTTTGGTCTTTCAGGTAAATATAGACTGGGAAAGAAATCCCCTGAAGTAACAGCTGATTTAGTTCTAAAAGATGCTCAAATAGATGAAAAGAAATTCTTTCTCGAAAAAGGAAAGATACAGCTATCTCAATCGAATCTTAAAATTGACGTTTCTCTTCGCAGTGAATCTTCTTTAGAGCCTGTAAGTATTTTTGGAAAAGTACCATTAACCTCTGATAATCAAATAGACTTAAGAATTATCAGTCATAATGATGGGTTGCATTTCCTTGATGGTCTCTCAGGTGGATTGGTCTCTTGGAAGGATGGAGAGGCTAATCTGAGGTTATTAATTAGAGGGACCATTGCTTCTCCAGAGGCTAATGGTTTTCTAGTGTTAGATAAAGGCGAATTAATTGTGATGGAAAAATTAGTTAAACGTCTTAATACATCAATTCTGTTTGATTTTAATCGTCTAGAGGTTCAGAATCTGCAGGCGGAAATTGGTTCTAAAGGAACCTTAAGTGGCTCTGGAGCTATATCAATTTTTGATAAAGCATCTCAGGAGGACCAACCTTTAAATATTGCAATGAATAATCTCCCTTTAAGGCTTCCTATTGCAGATATACAAGTTGCTTCTGATTTGGAGATAAAAGGGTCTTTGTTAAAACCAATATTAGGTGGTTCAGTTACTATAAAAGAAGGTTTCATTTCACCTCAAAGATCAAAGAAAATAAATCAAATAAAGCCTATAGAGATTAGTAATAATAATATTTATGATTCAGACAAGTTTCCGATATTGCCTGAGCAGAAATGGGATCTTAAAAAACCCTTGGTTCTATTTGTTGAAGACAAAGGAGCTCCAGCAAGTAAGATGCTTAGAACAGCTATTTCTTCAAAACTATCTTCTGTTACTTTCGATGCTTTGCGACTTAAGTTGGGACCTAATTTAAGAGTAACTTCGCCACCTTTAGCTAATTTTAATACTTCTGGGCTTCTTGTTTTAAATGGAACATTTGACCAGACATTAAATGCTAGTGGTGTTGTTCGTCTTACGAATGGAAGAATTAATTTATTTACTACTACCTTTGATTTAGATAGGCGAGAGCCAAATGTTGCGATTTTTACTCCCTCAATGGGTCTAATCCCTTATGTAGATGTCACGATGACAAGTCGTGTACCAGATACAGTCAGAGATGCAAGTAATCTTGCTTCTTCTAGTGATTTTTCAACTAATGGAACCGGGTCATTCGGAATTGGAGGATCTCGTTTTGTGAAGGTAGAAGTAACTGCTACTGGACCCGCAGATCGTCTTTCAGATAATTTCCAAATAAGAAGTACTCCTCCTATGCCTAGTTCCAATCTATATGGATTGATTGGTGGTAATTCTCTTGCAAGATTGTTAGGTGGAGGAGAGAGAGAGGTGCTTGCTAATGTACTTAGTAAATCCGTGATTTCTCCAGTACTCGGTAGCATTACTGGAAGCTTTAGTGAGAGATTGCAAGTTGCTCTTTATCCTGCATATGTAGCTAGTCCAGAAGCAACTGATTCAAGCACTGATACTCAAACTTCCATTCAAGGTCAATCATCTGGTAATTTATCCCCTCAGCAAGCTTGGGTTACTGAAATAGGAATCGATTTAAATAATAGATTTAATTTTTCAGTATTTGCAACACCTAATAGAGAGGATATTCCACCACAAGGTACTTTAACTTATCAAGTCAGTCCTAATGTTGGAGTCCTTGGCTCTATCGATAATACTGGAACCTGGCAGAGTCAAGTACAGATGTTTTTCCGATTTTGAAATTAAATCTATATCGATATATAGATGATTTCAATATGATTTAGTGTTTAATTGGAGGTTATTCAGAACACTTTTTTGTAGGACTGGAACTTTAATTAATGCTATTTTCCCACGAGGAGTGATGATGTATAAGAGTTCCTTAGCATTTATGCAAAAATTTTCTTCGGTTTCTGAACCTTCTAGTGACTTGCTAAATCGTGCTTCCAATGTAAGGCGCGCCGCTTCTTATCTTGGCCAAACCTCAGATGATCAGCGGCGTCTTGCTTTGAATTCGATGGCTGATGCTTTGGCGCAGAACTCTGAGGAAATAATTGAAGCTAATAAGAAAGATTTAGAGAGATCTGCAAAGGACGGTCTTGCTGATGCCTTAATGGCTAGGTTGAAGCTAAATGAAATTAAACTTGAATCTTCCATATCAGGGGTTCGTAAGGTTGCTGATCTGCCAGATCCAATTGGTTTAAGACAGTTACATAGAGAATTAGACAAAGGTCTAGAGCTCGAGCGGATAACTGTTCCCCTAGGAGTTCTTGGTGTAATTTTTGAAGCTCGTCCTGATGCAGTAATTCAGATTGCTTCTTTGGCAATCAAATCAGGTAACGGTGCAATTCTTAAAGGAGGGAGCGAGGCTCTTCTTACTAATGAAGCAATTATGAATGCATTAAACCTGGGATTATCTTCTTCAGAAATCAGTCCCAAAGCTTTAACTCTTTTAACTAGTAGGGAGGAAAGTCTTGCTTTACTTCGATTAGATGGATTGGTTGATCTTATTATTCCACGCGGCAGCAATGAATTTGTCCGATTTATTCAAGACAATACTCGCATACCTGTTTTAGGACATGCTGATGGGATCTGCCATCTATATATAGATAAGGAAGCAGATTTAGATCAAGCTTTACGCATTGCAATTGATAGTAAGACACAATATCCAGCTGCTTGTAATGCAATAGAGACTTTATTGATTCATCAAAATATAGCTTCTTTGTTTCTAAGCAAAGCTATTCCTGTATTTGAAGAAATGGGAGTAAGTCTGGTTGGAGATAAAGAAAGTCAGATTATTGGAATAAAACTAGCTGCTACTGAAAGTGATTGGAGTACAGAGTATCTAGATCTAAAACTCTCGGTGAAAATAGTTAATGATATGACTATTGCGCTGGATCATATAAGGCGTTATGGATCAAGACATACTGAATCAATTGTCACCAAGAATAAGACAACAGCTGATCACTTTTTGAGGGCGGTTGACAGCGCAGGTGTTTATCACAATTGCTCTACTCGCTTTGCTGACGGGTTTCGTTATGGATTTGGTGCTGAGGTTGGCATTAGTACTCAAACTTTGCCCCCTAGAGGACCAGTAGGTTTAGAAGGTTTAGTAACCTATAGATATCGATTAAGAGGTGATGGGCATATAGCAGAGGACTTTGCTTCAGGGACCAGAAACTTTACTCATATAGACTTGAAATGATGAAAGATAATTTATCTCTCGAGGCAATGCATGTAAGGGATTTGCGGCTTTGGGCCCATGTTGGGGTCCTGAAAAATGAACAATTATTTGGACAGCTTTTTAGCATTGACTTCAGTCTTTGGCTGGATTTTGATGAATCATCTGTTAAGGATGATCTTTCTTATACTGTTGACTATAGTATTGGGATAAAAAAGATACAAGAAATATCATTTAAGATAAAATGTTCAACGATTGAACATTTTAGTGAACTAATACTTGATCAATTGGAATTAATTTATGGCGAAATACCAATGCAAGTTAAGCTTCGAAAATGTTCTGCTCCAATTCCTGGATTTAATGGAGTTATTGAAATAGAAAGGGTTCGTTTCTTTCCTAATAAATTGTCTGATTGAATATTTCCTTAATGAAACGACCACTCTTTTTAATTCATGGCCTTTGGGATAATCCATATGTTTTTAATAGATTAATAGGGAAATTAGATACTTCTAGTAATCGAATTTTTACTCCTTTCATCCCTCATAGGCTTGGTAAGAAATCACTTAAATATTTAGCTAAAGATTTAGATAAATATATTCTTAAAACTGCGGGATCAAATGCTGAGATTGATCTCCTAGGTTTTTCTATGGGAGGGTTAATTGCAAGAATTTGGTTGCAGCAAATGGGAGGTTATAAAAGAACAATTCGTTTCTTTAGTATAGGTACTCCTCATCAGGGTACTTTTACAGCACAGGTTGTTCCTGCTTGTTTGTTTCCTGGTATTGCACAAATGAAAAAAGGAAGTTTTTTACTCTCAGAGTTGAATAGTGATCTTTCTATGTTTAAAGCAGTTTCTTGTATAAGTTACTTTTGTAAATGGGATTTAATGGTTTTCCCTGGAAATCAAGCTGTCCTTCCAATTGGCGTTATAAAATCTATTCCTGTTTTTACTCACAAAGCCTTGATTAAGGATCCAGTCTCTCTGCAGATTTTGAGTATGGATCTTATTCAAGACTTGTCGCTAGGCCAGAATGACGAATTAATGCTTCTGTAGTTGGTGGCCTTCCTCTAAATGCTATAAAAATATCATTTGGCGATTGACTTCCACCCATACTTAGAATTGTTTCTCGGAAAAGTTTGCCAGTTTCTTTTATTTTTTCTTCTTCATGCAGACCAGCTTCTTCAAATGCTGAAAATGCATCTGCACTAAGTACTTCAGCCCACTTATAGGAGTAGTAACCTGCGGCATAGCCTCCTGCAAATATATGGCTAAATGAGCAGAGAAAATTATCTTCCTGTATCGGAGGAATAACAGTAGTGTTTTCGGCTACTAGTCTTCTCAATTCATCTGGTGTTAAACCACAGTCTTTATTCCATCTACTATGAAGGTGTAAATCAGTAAGGGCAAAATGTAATTGTCTAAGAGTTGATAATCCCCCATTAAATGTACTTGAATCACGTAATTTCTTGTACTCTTCTTCCGGCAAGGATTCATTCGTTTGCCAGTGCTTTGCCATACTCATAAGAGTTTGATGATCAAGGCACCAGTTCTCCATAAATTGACTAGGTAATTCAACAGCATCCCACTCCACGTTATTTATCCCAGCTGCTTGTGGATAATTAACTGTTGTCAGCATATGTTGTAAACCATGCCCAAACTCGTGAAACAGTGTTTTAACTTCTTCAAAACTCATTAAGCTAGGTGTTTCATTTATTGGTGGGGTTTGATTGCATATTAGATATGCAACGGGCAAAACCTTTCTTTCTTCAGAATGATTATTCCTACCTAAACATTCATCCATCCATGCTCCCCCCCTTTTTGTTTTAGGCCTACTGTATGGATCCAGGTAAAAGGCTGCTATATCTGATCCATCTTTGTCTTTTATTTTGAAGAACTGAACGTCCTCATGCCAAGTTGGGGCTTCACCATTGGCAGGCTTAATTGTTATTTCAAATAGTCGTTCGCAAAGCTTGAATAGACCATCAAGCACTTTAGGTAATGGAAACCAAGGGCGTAAATATTCTTGGTTTACATTGAAGCGTTCTTGTTTTAGTTTTTCAGACCAAAAATTGATATCCCATGGAGCAAGATTAGAAGTTTGCAAAGGTAAATTTCGTTTTGCACAATCTAGTAAATCTTTTAGTTCTTCTTTGGACTTTGAAATTGCAGCTACCCTAAGATCTTCAAGAAGTTCTTCAACATTATCAATATTTTTTGCCATCTTGCTAGATAGACTAAGCTCCGCCCAATTAACATAACCTAAACGTTTTGCTTGTCTACATCTAATAGTAAGGATCTCTTCGATTATATCTGTGTTGTTAAACTTACCTTCACTAGCTTTTCTAACACTTGCCTTGTATAGAACTTCTCTTAGATTTCTATCGTTAGCATGAGTCATGAAAGGTATATATCTTGGGGGGTCTAGGCCCAATAACCAAGGGCCTTTCTCTGATGTTGGGTCTGAATTGTCTTCATCATTTTTATATCCTGCTTCTTTTGCGGCTTTTGCTAGTACTTCAAGGGCTCTAGGAGGTAGTCCATCAATTTGGGAATGTGTTTTTAATAAGAGATTCCAGTCTTTTGTTGCGTCTAATAAGTTGTTACTGAATTTTGTTGAGAGCTCAGCCAATCGTTGACTGTCACGATTAAATTCTTCTTGCTTAGATACATCTAAACCTATTCCTTTCTGATGCATTGAATGAAGTTCGATTTTAATTATTCTCTCTTGTAATTTATCTAGAGAATTATCTTCTTTGAGATGTGATAAACCCTTATATAGTATCTTGCTTTGCCCGGTACGATTAATGAATTTTATTACATCTGGTTGTAGTTTTGCATGCGCTAAACGAATCTCTTCTGAGTTACATACACTATTTAGGTGACAAACTGCTCCCCAGCTCCATCTTAGTTTTTCTCCAATCTGATATATGGGGGTCATGAGATTTTCCCAAGATATATATTTATCCTGATTCAGAATTTCAAGAATATCTCTTTCTAGCTCATCGAGTGAATCATTTAATTCTTTTAGAAGAAGTGGTATCTCTTCAGTAATATTCTTGGCATTAATATTTTCATACTGCGGGAACCCTTTCCCTATTAACAATGGGTAAGTCTTTGGATTATCTTTCATTTTATGCAATTGAATGTGTTATGGCTATAAGGCTATGACTAATTATCCTTTCGGAAAGAGCATTTGTTGATGCCTCATACAAGTCAATAATAATTCTTGGCCAGAAACCAATAACTAGTGTTGGAAGTATTAGTGTTAGACCAATAGTTAATTCTCTTGGGTTCATATCATTGACTACAGCTAATGCAGGTATTCGCGGTCCAAAGAAGACCCTTCTGCACATTGATAATAGATAAACTGGTGTTAGTACAAGGCCAATGGCTGCCAGAAATATTGTTATTGCCCTGAAGACGGATGTAAAACTATCTTGACTAGTAATTCCAAGGAAAACAGTAATTTCACTTACAAATCCACTCATTCCTGGCAATGCAAGAGAAGCTAGAGAACTGGTTAAGAAAAAGGCGAAAGTGATTGGCAGAACTTTTGCTAATCCTCCCATATTGGGTATGGAGAGTGTATTGGTCCTTTCGTAAAAACTTCCTGTAATGAAAAACATTGCAGCTGCTATTAGACCGTGGCTAATCATTTGAAGCATTGCACCACTAATTCCTAAAGCATCTATTGCTCCAATGCCTAACAAGACAAAACCCATATGGCTTACAGAACTGCATGCAATTCTCCGTTTTACATTGTCTTGGGCAAAGGCATTTAGTGCACCATAAATTATATTTACAATTCCAATCACAACTAGTGCTGGTGCAAGTTGCTGATGAGCTTCTGGTAACATTTGTACATTAAATCTTAATAATGCATAGCCTCCCATTTTTAATAAGACGCCAGCTAAGAGCATTGAGACTGGAGCATTTGCCTCTCCATGTGCATCTGGAAGCCAAGTATGTAATGGGAATATTGGAAGCTTTACTCCAAAACCAATTAAGAAACCTAGATAACAGAAAATACCAAAACTTCCACTTGGAGATCTTTGTGCTAATTCCGTTAGATTTAGCGTGAAGTCATTGCCAGAAAGTGCAAGGGCTAGACCACTTATGAGAATCAATAACGATGCAAGTGCTGTATAAAGTATGAATTTGGTTGCGGCATAAAGTCTGCGATTTCCACCCCAAATAGCAATTAGTAAATAAACAGGGACTAGTTCCAGTTCCCAAGCTAGAAAAAATAATAAAAAATCTTGCGAAAGGAAAACTAAGGCTTGCGCAGATGCTTGAACTAACAGAAGCGCAAAATAGAGCCTTGTTTTACTTGTCACTTTCCAGCTTGCAGCAGCAGAAAGTAGAGTTATTAGTCCACTTAATAAAACTAATGGTAACGAGATTCCATCAGTAGCTAGAGACCATTCGAGACCTATCAAAGGAAGCCAATTGATTCTTTCTTGTAATTGAAGTCCACCAATATGGGTATTGAAGAAACGACCAAATGCAAAAAGCATTAGTAAAAAGTCACTGGCTAAAAAAGACAGTGCAAGATTCCTAGGTAGATTTCTATTAATACTTTCTTCTTTTGGCAGTAAAGGCATCAATAAAGCCCCTACCGCTGGCAGTAAAACTATTACCGAAAGCCAAGGAAAATTTCCTTGGGATGCAGCCGTCATCGGCAGGTTGGCGTCGATGATTGGCATTAGCATGATCAATAACCTATCACTCCTTCAGCAATTGCGTGAGTATATCTACTCATGTTCGCCTGGTTTCCAGTTGCTTCCAAGGGTTTGAAGGTTAAGCATCGGAGCCCTGCTTTCTACATCAAAAGATTGCCAGGTTTTGACCATGGCTTCACTCACGGACAGACCAGATTGCTTATCGCATAAGGCCAAAATACTAGGTCCGGCTCCGCTTATTGCGCATCCCCATGCTCCCGCTTGTAAGGCAGCTTTTCTTACTTCAAGTCCTCCTTTGATTAATCGCCATCTATAAGGCTCATGGAGGCGATCATTCATTCCATCGGCAATCAAATCTCCGTTGCCGGTTCTTAGCCCCTGTAGGAGAAGGGTCATTGCACCAAGATTTACAACTGCGTCTCCAAGCGGAATTGTTTTAGGCATGACTCTTCTTGCTTCGCTTGTACTAAGCCGAATTGATGGGATAGCAACCACTGCTTTTACTGAATCAGCCCATTCACATCGCACAACCCTCCATCTTTCTGATGCTGCTTTTGCAGTCATGCATAGACCTCCCAATAAAGAAGGCACAACGTTGTCGGGATGACCTTCAATATCAATAGCAAGCTCTAATAATTTTTCTTTGCTCAGAGGAGAACCAGTTAAGG
This sequence comes from Prochlorococcus sp. AG-363-O15, assembly GCA_003278255.1. GTDB lineage: Bacteria > Cyanobacteriota > Cyanobacteriia > PCC-6307 > Cyanobiaceae > AG-363-O15. The sequence continues at coordinate 24,298 of QCFZ01000004.1, read as the reverse complement.
CATTAGCACCGACTAGTCCCGCCACTATTGCAGTTGCACTGCTACCTAAGCCTCTTGCAGGTGGAACTGCAAGTCTCACTCGGGCTTCAAGCCCTACGGGTTCAATTCCCGCTTCTTTCCAGACTCTCTGAGCCGCCCGATAAAACAAATTATCTGGCCCCCCTCGCAAATGACTTCCTTCAGGCCCTTCAATGATTAGCTCAAATCGCTCACCATTACCTTCGATCCGTCTGATTGTGAATTTGTTGTTCAGGTCAACTGCTGCACCAAGACAATCAAAGCCTGGCCCTAGGTTGGCTGACGTAGATGGAACATCTACGAGTACTTTTTGACCTATGCGCGGCTGCGCCATATGTTTTTCCTGTTCATGTCAGTTTCCCATTTGATTGAGCTATTGAGCGAGCTCTGCAGGCTGCACTGAATATGCCAGCTTCTGGGTCAATTAGTGCCATTACGGGAAGTTGTTGAATAAATTTCTTAAAGCGACCTTTGTTTTGCATACCTTTAATAAAGGTTTGAGAGCGAAGTCCTTCAAGGTGCTTTATGGCTGTACCTCCTCCAATCCATAGGCCAGCATTGCAGAGTTCTTGAAGTGCAAGATCCCCTGCTGCAGATCCATAGGCATTTAGCCAGATTTCGATGGCTACTTTCATTAAAGGATCTCCTTCTTGAGCAGCTTTACTGACTAATGAAGGTAGATCTACTTTTGAATTTTTCCCGTATCGCCAAGCTTGTGCTTTTGGTCTAAGAGGATGAGAATCCGCCTTGGATTCATTTAGTAACCAATTAGCAATATTGCCTAACCCTGTTCCACTTACTACTCGTTCTATTGATAATCTTTTTAGGTTTAAATCGGATTTAAGCCATAGAGCTAATTTCCATTCATTTTCAGAACGAGGAGCAAACTCACTATGACCCCCTTCACTTGGGAAGTTAAAAATTCCCTTTGGAGTAATTAAACCTTTGGTCATACCTAGACCAGTACCTGCTCCAATTATGGCAACTGTTCCTTCTGTAGTTTTTTCTATTGCTGGAGATTGAATTTCAACCTGTTGATTAGAATCGAGATAAGGTAAACCATGAATTAATACAGAGAAATCATTTATTATTTCAACTTTTTCGAGAGAAGCATAAGAACAAATACTTTTATCTTCTATTTGCCAATCGAGATTAGTTATCTTAGCTTTCCCATTAAAAACAGGTCCTGCAACGGCTATACATCCATAATTAGGTGGAGAAATTTGTACAGGTAGATTCTTTATAAAATTTATAATAATCTCTTCAAAGGAAGACCATTCAGATGAAAGATATCGTTTTTGATATATCTTTGTCATTTTTTTACCACAACTATATATAGCTAGTAAAGTTTTTGTTCCTCCCAAATCACCAGCTAGAAAATTCATAGTTGCATATAAAGAGAGGGGTTTTTATTAATGTAAGAGTAAAACTTTTATTGTATTATTACTTGTAAGTTCTTTCTTTTGCAAGATCAAAGAAATCAAGAGGTAAAGGCCCCCACGTATAGGTTGGATTTTCTGGGTTGGAATGTTGACCACTTATAAGAATGCCTTCTCCTAGTCCATGCTCAATTCGAATATGAATGTTTCCAGTATTTTGATTGGCTTTTAGAAATACAGGACCTTCCTTTTCTGGTTTTTCAGTGAGTTGCATTCGGGACCAAGAGAAGTAGTCTTCGATTTGTCTTATAGAAATAAGCGCTGATGCTGCTGATTCAGCCATAATTCCAATAGTGAACCATTCAGCTTTCTTCATGGCCTCTATTAATTCTTTAAAGAGGTATTTGACTTGTTTCTGATTTAGTTTCGGTGCAGTACGGAGAACTTTTAAATCTGATAATGTTGAAATCTGAATTTCATTCATGTTTTTCATAGTTAGCTTTTATAGTAATAAAGATAAGTTATCTAGACTAGGGTTTTTAATATCAGTGGATTTTGATTGTTTATTCTTAAACTTTTTTTGGTTCATGATCATTAGGTTGAAGTGGATTGATTTCTTAATTATTTCTCCCCATCAATGAAATTGAATCATCAAGTATTGATAGGAAACTGGCTATATTCATAACTCCTAAGTCTTTTCCTGATCTTGTTCTAACTGAAACTTCTTTGTTCTCTTCTTCTTTGTCTCCAATTACGAGCATGAATGGAACTCTTTGAAGAGTGTGTTCACGGATTTTGAACCCAACTTTTTCATTCCTTAAGTCTAAATCTACTCTATAACCTTCTTTAGAAAGTTCTTCACTTATGGATTTGCAAGCTGTTGAGTTTCTATCTGTAATGCCCATAATCACAACTTGAACAGGTGCCAACCATGTCGGAAAATGACCAGCATAATGTTCTATAAGAATACCTATAAATCTTTCAAATGATCCAAGAATAGCTCTATGAAGCATTACAGGATGATTACGTTGTCCATTCTCTGAAATATATGTAGCACCAAGTCGTTGAGGCATTGAAAAGTCAACTTGAATCGTGCCACATTGCCAAACTCTGCCGAGACAATCTGTTAATGAAAACTCAATTTTTGGACCATAAAATGCGCCTTCTCCAGGAAGTAAGTCCCAATTAAGTGATTTAGCATTTAAAGCATCTTCTAATGCCTTTTCAGATTTGTCCCAAATCTCTTCGCTGCCAACACGTTTATTAGGTCGTGTAGACAATTTTATTTGTATTGAATTAAATCCAAATGATTGGTAAACCTCAAAAACAAGGTCAATAAAGTTAGCGACTTCATGTTGGATTTGTGATTCAGTACAAAAAATATGAGCATCATCTTGAACGAAATTTCTTACTCGCATTAATCCATGAAGTGATCCAGAGGGTTCGTTTCGATGACAAGATCCAAATTCAGCCAGGCGTAAGGGTAGATCTCGATAACTTTTTAAACCTTGATTGAAAACTTGTACATGACAAGGACAATTCATGGGCTTAATTGCGTATTCCCTATTTTCCGAAGTAGTTGTAAACATATCATCTTTAAATTTTTCCCAATGTCCTGATTTCTCCCATAGACTTCTGTCTACAGCCTGAGGCGTTTTAATTTCTAGATAACCTCTTTTGGATAAGACCTTTCGTATATATTGTTCCAAAATCTGATATATAACCCAGCCTTTTGGATGCCAAAAAAACCATCCCAGGGGATTCTTCTTGAGTATGAAAGAGTGACAATGTTTTTGCGATCTTTCTATGATCTCTGCGTTCAGCTTCTTCAATACGTTCTAAATAGGATTGTAAGTCTTTTGAGTTGCTCCAAGCTGTTCCATAGATTCTTTGCAACATCTCATTGTCTGAATTGCCTCGCCAATAGGCCCCTGATACTTTCATTAGTTTGAAAGATCTTAAATGCTTAGTATTAGGAACATGGGGGCCTCTGCACATGTCTGTGTATTCTTTGTGCTTGTATAGCTTTATAGTTTCTCCTTCAGGAATTCCATCCACTATTTCTAGTTTATAAGGCTCTTCTCTTTGTATAAATGTCTTGCGCGCCTCATCTTTTGAGACAATTTTTACGATTACATCATAGTTAGTTTTTATAAGCTCCTTCATCCTAGATTCTATTTTATCAAGATCTTTTGGTGTAAATGTTTCTTTGTAGGAAATATCATAATAAAAACCATCCTCTATAACCGGTCCTATTGTCATCTTGGCTTCAGGATATAATTGCTTAATGGCGTGACCCAGAAGATGCGCAAATGAATGTCTAATTATTTCTAATCCTTCTTTGTCTCTAGCTGTAATTATTTGTACATTTGAATTCTTACTTATTGGGATGGAGGTATCTATCAGCATGTCATCAACTTTGCCTGCCAAGGCCGCTTTAGCTAGGCCAGGTCCAATGCTTGCTGCAATTTCCGAAATTGTGATTGGATGATCAAATTTTTTTCTTGTGCCATCTGGGAGAGTAATTATTGGCATGATCAATCCATTTCCTGTAAAAGACCTAAAGCTAGTTTGACCCGTTGAAGCGTAGCTTGTGCAACTTCCTGGGCCTGGGTTTTACCTTCTTTAAGAATCCTATTTATTTCTTCGGGATTCTTGATTAGTTCCTTATATCTTATTTGAATAGGTTCAAGTTTCGAAATAGTTGCTTCAGCAAGAATTGGTTTAAAAACACCCCATCCCATTTCAATACATTCTTCCAATACTGATTCTTTACTGGATCCACTCATTAAGGAGTAGAGGTTTAATAAATTATTTGCTTCAGGTCTGACTGGGTTATCAAATTCTAGACCTACAAATGAATCTGTTTTGGCTCGTTTGATTTTCTTTGTAATTAATTCAGGAGGATCTAATAAACATATTCTACTTCCATCATTGGGATCACTTTTGCTCATTTTTTTGTTCCCATCTATTAGACTCATGATTTTTGCTCCTTCTTTTATTATTAATGGTTCTGGTAATTTTAAGATTGGTTCGTTTTTAGTTAAAAATGTTGAATTTATTCTTTGCTGTGCAATATCTCTAGCTAGTTCTAAATGTTGCTTTTGATCTTCGCCAACAGGCACTAAGTCTGTATCATATAAAAGAATATCTGCAGCCATCAATATTGGATAATCCAGAAGACCAACAGATACATTGTCACCTTGCTTTATTGCTTTTTCCTTAAATTGAATCATGCGTTCCATCCAATTTAATGGTGTTACACAATTCAAAAGCCAGCAAAGTTCACTATGGGCGGCTATCTGACTTTGTATGAAGATTGTGCATAGTTTCGGATCCATTCCACAGGCTAAATATTGTGCTGCAGTTGAGATTGTATTCTTTGCGATTAATTCTGGTTTATGAGGTACGGTTATTGCATGTAGATCTACTACACAAACAAATGTTTCATGGGTTTTTTGTAAATCAACCCAATTCTTTATGGCTCCAAGCCAGTTGCCCAGATGAAGATCTCCAGTTGGCTGAACTCCAGAGAAAACCCTTTTTCTTGTCACTGATTAACCCTCGCTGGGAGAGGCAGAATCTTTCTCTTGTGTTGCTTTTGTATCTTCTAGGTTTTGATTTGTTTCTAATGGCTCTGCATCAATATTTTGGGTGGTCTCTACTTGAAGTTGTGTTTTCTCAGTAGAAGTTTTTTCTTCAGATGAATCTTCTGAGTCTTTCTTTTCATCTTTGATGGAAGGGTTTGGTTTTGCCGGCCTGGCAAATGGATTTGGCTTAGGACCTCGTTCTGAATCTTGCTTGTCGAAGTCGAAATTTTTTCTTCTAGAGCCTCCACTGTTATCTTCTCTTCGGAAGTTATTTCGAGGTCCTTGTGTTTTGTATTGGGCCACTAGATCATCTAGTTTTCCTTCTTCCAGCATTTGGCCTAGGGTTCGTAAAGCAAAACCCAGTACGGCAACGGTGGAGCGAAGGTTGAAAGCTTCTTGAATCGATCGAGCGGATCGCATTTCATTGTCACTTAGGCGGATCCGAAATCCCCCTGAGTCTCTGTTCCCTGGACCACGTCCACCTCTAAATCCACCTCGGCCACCATCTCGTGTGGTTTCGATGTTTCTAGTGTTCTGCTGAGGATCGCTGTAAGAATCACTCATTTTCTTCTTCCTTGGTCACGCGCAAGTGTGCCGCATCATCGGGACCATTGGTATGGAATTGTGTTTTCCTTCAGCAGATTCACATCTCTAAACGCTCGAAAAAACTTGAGTAGGTTCCAAAATTAAGTAACCCTTTGTTAGTTTTTTTTGCAAGGAAACCTATATTTACTGGGATTTCTAGCTTGAATGATTGGCTTGGTTCCCCAAGTGAGCTAAGAAGAATATGTATGTGGTGATTTCGTGAAGATCCTCTCTACGTTGAACTTTCCTTTGTCTACCCCCTCAATCAAGGCGAGTAAGGGCTTGCTTTTACTTGCATCTCTCATCCTTGGACAATGGCTGCTTTCTGATGTGTTTCATGTGCCAGGAGGCGGCTTAGGAATATTTTTTACAGGGTTTGGGGTGTGGTGGCTTTTGAAACCAGTTAAATCTGGCTTTGAAGCCCCTTTAACGGTTCAAGGTTGGGTTAAACGCTGCAGGCATGTTCTTGAGCAATTTGAAGCTTTTGAAGGAGGTGTCGATTCTTCTGATTCTCAAAAGGATCGTTCTAAACAACTTGAAAAAGTACTTGATCGATCAGAACCTCAAAACATAGCTTTTGTCAGTTCAACTGGAGGAGATTTACCTGAAAAAAATAAAGTTCAAATGGCTATTGCAGGTCCAAAACCATTAAATCTATCTTGGTCCTCTCCACTACCATTAAAAGACAAATCATGGCTTTGGCCTAATACCCTCTTCGAGCAAGACTTGTTGGTATATGTTTTACCTTTGCCTCTTAGAGCTGCTGATTTACTTTGGTTGGAAAAAGTTCCAGAAGATCAACCATCATGGGTACTTGTATCTTGGGATGAAAATTCATCATGGATAGAACAGTTAAAAGCTTTGGAAGCACAACTTCCTCATCGTTGGACAGATCGAGTCCTTAGAATAAAAAGATCAGAGGATAACTATAAAAATGTGTTTACGCCTATACGCAGATTGCTTGAACAACCTGAAAAAAATATAGATAGAACTCGACAAAGATTATTGTCAAAGCTCCATAGTTCCTGGCAGACAGATTTAGAAACTTTGAGAAGGAATAAGTTCAAAGGTATTCAACAAAGAACTCAGTGGTTAGTAGCTGGGGCTGTATTTGCATCGCCAGTGCCTTCTACTGATTTGCTTTCAGTAGCAGTAGTTAATGGCTTGATGATTCAAGAAATGGCAGAAATTTGGGCTTGTAAATGGCGCGCTGATTCTTTACAGGTTGTTGCTAAACAACTGGCTGTAGCAGCAATAGCTCAGGGAGTTGTTGAGTGGAGTGGACAAGCACTACTTGGAGTAGCAAAGCTTCACGGGACCAGTTGGCTTGCAGCTGGGACTTTGCAAGCATTAAGTGCTGCCTATCTCACAAGAGTTGTAGGCAGATCGATGGCTGATTGGATGGCTATAAATAATGGAGTTTCAGAACCTGACTTGGAAGCTTTAAAACGTCAAGCTCCACAGATTGTGGCTCATGCTGCTGAACAAGAAAGAGTTGATTGGGCCGGATTTATCAAACAAGCTAATCAGTGGATAAATGAAAGACCATCAGAGCCGAAAATGCAAACAACACTTATATAAAGTATTTATGATATGCTTGATCTGTTGGTGTCTAAATTAGATTCTTTAGAAAAAGATATATACTTTATTAGAATTACAGGTTAATGAATAAGACTTTGTATTTCTATTTGGAAAACCTTACACAAGATCAACTGTTCTTGTTTGAGCGCGCTGATGTAAACTGTACAAAGTAATTTTATAATTACCTTAAAGTCCTATGGGGTCGAGAAAACAGTTTCTTTATTTCTTTTTGGGGCTTATAAGTTCTGGACTTGTAAACTCTTGTACTTTACCCACTAAGACTTCAACTGATTTAATATCTAACGATAAACCTTATATCCTTACTACATTTACTGTTTTAGCCGATATGGCTAGAAATGTTGCTGGCGATAGATTGATTGTTAATTCAGTAACTAAATTAGGCGCAGAAATTCATGGCTATCAACCCACGCCCAGTGACTTGGTGAAAGCATCCAGGGCTGATTTGATTATTGAAAATGGATTAGGCTTGGAGTTATGGGCCAAGAAATTTACGGCTGCTGCAGGAAATATTCCTTCTGTTGTTTTAAGCGAAGGTATGCAGCCAATATTTATCGAGGGTGATTTATATTCAGGAAAGCCTAATCCTCATACATGGATGTCGCCAAAAAGAGCGATGCATTATGTAGATCGAATTATTGAGGCGTTTATTGATCTTGATCCTGACGGTAGTGAAATATATATAAAAAATGGAAATGAATACAAAAAAAAGCTTAATGTTATTGATAGAGAATTGCGTGCTTCCTTAAAAACAATTCCACAAAGCCGAAAGGTTTTAGTTACTTGTGAAGGAGCTTTTAGCTATCTTGCTAGTGATTATGGTATGGAAGAAGCTTATTTATGGCCCGTTAATGCTGAGAGTCAAGTAACGCCTAAGAGAATGCTAAGGCTGATTAAAAAAATTAAAGATCGAAAAGTTCCAGCCATATTTTGTGAAAGTACTGTTAGTTCTAAAGCACAGCGAGAAGTTGCTAGAGCTAGTGGAGCAATTTTTGGAGGTACTTTTTATGTTGACTCTTTATCAAGTATTGATGGACCAGCAGCTACTTTGCTAGATCTCTACCGTCATAATGTTCGATTGATACGTAAGGGACTTCTTTTGAAAAACGCAATAGATGATTAGCCAACATTCTTTCCAAGAAATGCTTCGTATAGAAGCTGATCAGGTTTGTGTTGATTACAACGGCACAGTGGCTCTATATGACGCCAGTCTGAAGCTCAAGTCTGGATGCATATGTGGACTTGTAGGCATGAATGGTGCTGGTAAGTCGACTTTTTTTAAAGCTTTGATGGGTTTTGTTCGGCCTTCTATGGGGACAATTCGAATAAATGGAATTGCGGTCTCTTCAGCTCAACGTAATCAGGCAGTGGCTTATGTGCCTCAAAATGAGGGGATTGATTGCTCTTTCCCAGTGAGTGTTTGGGATGTTGTGATGATGGGCAGATATGGTGCAATGAATTTCCTTCGAATTCCTAGAGAATCAGATAGGAGAGCTGTCTGGCATGCCCTTGAAAGAGTTGAATTGACCGATTACAGAAAGAGACCTATTGGTTCGTTGTCAGGAGGACAGCGTAAAAGAGCTTTTCTTGCTCGTGCCATTGCACAGAGGGCATCTGTATTGCTTCTAGATGAACCATTTACAGGTGTAGATGTACGTACAGAAAAACTTATGTCTGAGTTGTTTCTTCAGTTTAGGAATGAAGGAAGGACTATTCTTATTTCTACACATGATTTAAGTCACGTACGTGACTTGTGTGATTTGGTAGTCCTCATTAATAAAACAGTCTTAGCATATGGAGATACATCAGAAGTATTTACACCTGAAAATTTAACTATGACATTTGGTGGTATATCTCCTGAGTTCTTATCAGGTTCTACATCAACAGAGGATTTCAAGGAATGAATGAACTATTTATTTCTATATCACCAGCTTCATTATTCTTAGAGCCTTTAAGTCATGATTTTATGAGAAGAGCATTAATGGTTAGTGCTCTTGTCGGAGGTGTTTGTGGATTTCTTTCCTGTTATATGACTTTGAAAGGTTGGGCCTTAATGGGGGATGCTGTTTCTCATGCAGTAATGCCAGGAGTAGTAGTTGCTTATGCATTAGGATTTCCTTTCTCTATAGGTGCTTTTGTATTTGGAGTAGGTTCTGTAGCATTAATTGGCTTTGTAAAACAAAAGTCTAGAGTTAAGGAGGATACTGTTATAGGACTAGTTTTCACAGGCTTCTTTGCTTTAGGCTTGGTCCTTGTTTCAAAGATAAAAAGCAATATAGATCTATTACACATATTATTTGGTAGTCCTCTTGGCATATCTAAATCAGATGTGAATCAAACTATTATTATTTCAGGGATTGTAGTGCTTTTACTTCTATTATTTAGGAAAGACTTCATGCTGTATTGCTTTGATCCAACGCATGCAAGATCAATTGGAATTAATACTGGGCTTCTTCACTATTTATTGCTTTCGGCATTATCCTTAGCTGCCGTTGCTGGCCTTCAAACGGTTGGAATTATTTTAGTTGTTGCAATGTTAATTACCCCAGGAGCTACGGCGTATTTATTGACAGATAGTTTTGACAGAATGACGATCCTTGCAATTTTCAGTAGTGTTATATCTAGTGTAATTGGTGTATATATTAGTTTTTGGTCGGATATTGAAACTGGTGGATCGATTGTGCTTGTACAGACTTTGATTTTTCTTTTAGCGTTTTTATTTGCTCCTAAATACGGCATCCTTAAGTTTAAAGGCTCTATTAATTCCTAGATGTGAACAAACAGAACCCCCTTGAAAACAATCAAGTCCTTGCATCTAAGCAAAGTTGGCCTTGGTGGCCTTTGTTGCCTTTATATCCATATGGACGTCGACGCACTTTGATTAAGGAATTGATACCTAATCAGATATGGGGTTTGGAACAATTGCAGGGTCTTTATTACGTAGCTGTTCCTGTTCGTTTAACAGTAGTGAAGGTCTCTGGTGGCCTAATGCTTATAAATCCTTTGCCCCCTACTCAGGAAGTTCTAGAAGAGTTATCTGCGCTTGAAAAAAATCATGGGCCAGTTCTTACTATTGTTTTACCAACAGCTTCAGGGTTAGAACATAAAATTTCGATGCCTGCCCTTGCTCGTGCTTTCCCAAAAGCAGATCTTTGGGTTTGTCCGGGACAATGGAGTTACCCTTTTTCTTTGCCTTTGGATTGGATAGGTATCTCTAGTAAACGTACGAATGTTTTATTCGAAGATGGACTACCCCATTCAGAATGTTGTACGTGGATTCCTTTGGGGCCATTGGATTTAGGCTTAGGTGATTTTCAAGAAATTGCATGTTTTCATCAATCCTCTAGATCTTTACTTGTTACAGATTCGTTAGTTGGTATTGAGGCAAATCCTCCATCAATATTTGATTTGGATCCCACTCCTCTTTTGTTTCATTCAAGAGATAGTGGCGATCAACTTCTTGAAGACTCTTTAAAGGCTAGAAGAAAAGGTTGGGCAAGATTAGTTTTATTTGCATCCTTCCTTAAGCCGTATAAACTTGCAATTCCTCCATTATCTTCTGTAATAAAAAATTCATTTAAGCAAGGACTTCGTAGTCCAAAAGCTCATTTTGGTTTTTATCCTTTTAAGTGGGAAGAAGGTTGGGAAGATTCTTCTCGAGAATTAATTGGAAAAAAAGAACCCTTGCTCCAAATTGCACCTGTTTTAGAGAGACTAGTTTTTCCTAGATCTAAAAATGTTGTTATTGATTGGCTTGACACCTTGATCTCTTTAAAAGTTACTAGATGGTTGATTCCTGCTCATTACAGTGCACCTATAGAATTCACTCCAAATAAAATTAAAATTCTAAAGAAAAAAATAATAAATCGTGCTTGGGCAAATGATGAGGGTAATTGGAGATTTCTAGACTCTTTAGATAATGCGTTGCTTGACCGAGGAGTTGTCCCTAAGGATCCTCAGAAAATTTTTAAAGATTGAGATCCTCTGGCTTTACAGCCATTTCTTCATCAGAAAAGAGAGATTCTTCAAGTTCCTTTCTTTGTTCCATTTGTCTAAGGAAGTAACCAGTCATCATTGCTGATGCAAGAAGGCTGGCAAAGTTATCTCTGCTGGAGGTGACTTTTACTTCAAACTGCTCACCAGGTAGCATTCCTAGCAATCCTTGGACATTGTGACGAATAATGTCCTGAATATCGGTACTAGCTGATTTAGCTACTCGTTGCAATACATCAGGTGACTGTTCCTGGAGATATTGGATCAGTGCATTACCGTCCTGATTGTCACTGTTGTCTGTGGCCAGAAACTCCGGGTTGAACATCCCAGTGTGCTCTCCATCATGACATTGACCTTATCGTAGTGAGGTGTTCATGCCCAAACTTTTCAGGGGTGGGGAACCGAATAGGCCCGAATCTTTCAATTGGCCAATACCTCAATATCGCAGTGCCAATAACGTTTTCTTCAGGTAATGCTCCCCAAATATGAGAGTCGAGACTGTTGTTGCGATTGTCACCTAACACCCAAAGTTGTCCATTTGGAACAGTCACACTGTCCATTTCGTATTCGATTAAATCCGTGCGCCAAAATTCCTTAACTAAATCTCCGTTCCTATAGAGCTCACCATTATGTATTTGAATCTCATCTCCAGGAAGACCTATCAAACGCTTTATTAATGCAGATTTTTTTTCATAGCCCGCATCTACAAGCTGTTTGGGAGGGTGAAATACAACAATGTTTCCATGCTTCAAGTGTCCTTTTACACCTCTAGAAATTTTGGGTCGTATTTTCTCAATTAGGATTTTGTCTTGAAGTTGCAGCGTAGGGAGCATGGATCCGGAAGGGATCCAGCGTGGCTCTATTACTTGCCATCTGAGGAATAGGGCAAGAGCTAGCCAAATCAATATGAACCGAAAGTCATTTTGTCCTTGGGGCTTTGGCGAAGAAGGAGAAGATGTCATTGAATTTCTTAGGTTTACTCTTGCGGCAAGATGGTGTTATCAGAACTCTCCTTATTTAACTAAAACGCTCTGTCCTTAGCTCGCACCAATTTCTTTGTCAGTCTCAAGCTCTTGGAAGCTTTTCAGCAAAAGGGCTTGCATTATCTAGTGCTTTGCCCTGGGAGTAGATCTGCTCCTCTTGCCCTTGCGGCAGGGGCCTTGGCTAAGAAAGGTTATTTAAATTTGAGCACTTCCATTGATGAACGCTCAGCGGCGTTCTATGCATTGGGTTTGAGTCAAGCAAGTGGTAAGGGTGTAGGAGTAGTTACAACTTCTGGAAGTGCTGTTGCTCATCTTTTGCCAGCTGCCATAGAGGCTGATCGTTCTTGCAAACCTCTTCTATTCATTACAGCTGATCGTCCTGAGCGTTTAAAGGACTGTGGTTCAAATCAAACTGTTAATCAAGAGGATTTCCTTAAATCAGTTTGCAGATGGAATGGGCAAGGACCAAAGGCAGGATTACATAGTTTGAACTGTGAAGAACTTAATAATTTGGTAGAAGAAACTTGGTACAGATCGCATGATTTGCCTGGACCAGTTCATTTAAATCTTCCTTTTGAAGAGCCTTTACATGCAACTTCTTTAGAGCAAAAAGAAGTTTTATCAGGTTGGTCTCCTTTGATTTACAACACAAAAAGTATCTCAAAACCCGTTGTTAAAAATATTCTTAATGAAAACTTAGATCATTTCCCATCTTTAGATCCGTTTAGTCCAGGAGTAGTAATAGTTGGGCCTTGGAGAGGAAATGATAATGATTTATCTGTTTTTCAAGATGTTCTTAGGTCTTGGCAGTCTTTGACAAATTGGCCAATTCTTGCTGATCCACTTTCAGGAGTCTCATGTGATCAGCCTGGTTTAATTTTTAATTGGGAACTTCTTCTTTCTTCAGGATTTTCTATAGAAGAAAAATCTATTCAGGTTTTAAGATTAGGCCCGATGCCTTCAAGTAGATCTCTTGAAATATGGTTGAAAACCTTAGGTGATGGTCAGTTGTTGATTACTGAGGGAGATCAACGAAATCTTGATCCACTTCGACTTTCAACACAATGGAGCAATGGTTTTGAGTCTTGGTGGATTAAATATAATCAAGATTTTTTACCATTAAATACTTGTTGCTCAAAAGATGATAAAAATTTTTTAGATATATGGAAATTTAATGATCAATTAGTTGAAAAGTGGTTAGATGCGAACTTGTTATTAAAGGGGTCTGTTAATGAACCAGCCATAGCACGATTGATCCCTCGCTTAATACCTGAAGAATTACCAGTAATGTTGGCTGCTAGTAGTCCAGTTAGAGATTGGTTAACTTATACAGATAAATTGGCATTCTCTAGAAGATGTTTCAGTTTTAGAGGCGCATCTGGTATAGATGGAACTTTGTCTCTTGGGATGGGACTGGCGACAGTTCTTGGACCAACATTATTAGTTACTGGTGATTTAGCCCTTCTTCATGATAGCAATGGATGGTTATTTTCTTCCTATAATAAGCCTCCATTAATAGTCCTTTTAATTGATAATGGAGGTGGCGGTATTTTTCATCAGCTGCAATTACAGACAATTAATAATGATGCGCTTAATGAACTCTTTGTAATGCCACAGCAAGTAGATCCTCTGGCTTTGGCTGCAGCACATGGAATTCCATTTAGGCAAGTCTCTTGTCTTGAAGATTTGGCGTTTGCAATTGATTGGGGCATTTCAAAAGATGGTCCGGTTTTGGTGCGGGTATGTACTAATCCATCACTTGATTCTGATATGCGCCAGAGATTGAGATGTAACCTGAGTAATTATTTACAAAAGGTTTTCAGAATTATCTAACTAAATATGATTAAATATCTAATCATATTGGCTTTACTGATCTCATGAAAGCTTTGCCTGGAGATCCAATTATAGATTGGAATCCCTGGATTGAATATCAGGATATTTTGCTTGATAAAAGTTCAGAAGGTATTGCACGAGTCGCTATAAATCGACCTGCAAAGAGAAATGCTTTTAGACCTCTTACGGTTGTTGAATTGTGTGACGCATTTACCAGAATTCGTGATGACGTGAGTATTGGTGTTGTTTTATTTACTGGAGTTGGCCCTGCAGAGGATGGAGGTTTCGCTTTTTGTTCAGGAGGAGATCAGAGTGTAAGAGGTGATGGTGGTTATTTAGGAGAAGATGGATTGCCTCGTCTAAATGTGCTTGATCTTCAAAGGATTGTTCGTAGTATTCCCAAGGTAGTAATTGCATTAGTTGCTGGATATGCAATAGGAGGAGGACAAGTTTTACATTTACTTTGTGATTTAAGTTTGGCTGCAGAAAATGCGATTTTTGGCCAGACAGGACCAAAAGTAGGAAGTTTTGATGCAGGTTTTGGAGCTGGTTTTTTGGCTAGAGTTGTTGGACAAAGAAAGGCTCGTGAAATTTGGTTTTTATGTAGACAATATGGAGCAAAGGAAGCACTTCAAATGGGACTTGTTAATGATGTTGTCCCAATAAATGAATTAGAGGCTGCTGGGGTCTTATGGGCTAGAGAAATTCTTCAGCACAGTCCTACGGCAATTAGGTGCTTAAAAGCATCCTTTAATGCAGAAACAGATGGTTTGGCTGGACTTCAGGAGCTTGCTGGTAATGCCACACATCTTTTTTATAAGACTGATGAGGCGCAAGAAGGTAGAGATGCCTTTTTAGAAAAGCGACCCCCTGATTTTTCTGGAAGAGAATGGCTTCCATGATTTTTGGGAGAGCCAACAACTAGAGTCACGCCTCAACCGATTGATTTGCAATGCGCGTGCTTTTCGCTGCTGCTGAATGCGCTCCAATGATTAAGGTTGGAGGAATGGGTGATGTCGTTGGTTCCCTGCCTGCGGCTGTGGCAAAGCTTGGCCATGATGTTCGTTTAATTATTCCTGGATATGGCAAACTTTGGCAGTCCTTGGATATATCGAGTGAGCCAATTTTTACTGCCAATACTATGGGAGCAGCTTTCTCTATTTATGAAACAAAGCATCCTTTAAATGGATTGCCTTTGTACTTAGTTGGACACCCTGCATTTGATCCAGAACGAATTTATGGAGGAGATGATGAAGATTGGAGGTTTACATTTTTTGCTAGTGCAACAGCAGAATTCTCATGGAACTTTTGGAAGCCACAAGTTCTTCATTGCCATGATTGGCATACAGGAATGATTCCTGTATGGATGCATCAGGACCCCGAAATAAGTACTGTGTTTACTATTCATAACCTTAAATATCAAGGACCATGGAGATGGAAGCTTGATCGCATTACTTGGTGCCCATGGTATATGCATGGTGACCACACCATGGCAGCTGCTATGTTATATTCAGATAGAGTAAATGCAGTTTCTCCAACTTATGCAAGAGAAATTTGTACCTCTGAATATGGTGAAAATTTAGATGGATTACTTAGTTATATTTCAGGTAAATTAAGGGGAATACTTAATGGTATTGATTTAAGCCAATGGGATCCTAAGACTGATAAAAGTCTCCCTGAGAACTTTAGTGCTGAAAACCTTTCTGGCCGAGCTTTTAATAAGGAAGTTCTTCAAGAGCGTATGGGGCTCGAAGTTAATTCAGACAGATATCTTTTGGGAATGGTTGGGAGATTAGTAGATCAAAAAGGTGTTGATTTACTACTTCAAGTTGCTAATCGTTTTCTTGCATATACAGACTCACAGATAGTTATTCTGGGAACAGGTGATAGGAGTCTTGAGTCAGGTCTTTGGCAACTAGCTGTAGAAAATCCAGGTAGGTTTGCTGTGTTTCTTACTTATGATGATGAATTGTCTCGCTTAATTTATGGCGGTACTGATGCTTTTTTAATGCCAAGTCGATTTGAACCTTGTGGTATTAGTCAATTGTTGGCTATGCGTTATGGATCAATTCCAGTAGTTAGGAAAGTAGGAGGCCTAGTTGATACAGTTACACCACATGATCCCATAAGAAAAACTGGTACAGGGTTCTGCTTTGATCGATTTGAACCAATTGATTTTTATACAGCCTTGGTTAGATCTTGGGAGGCTTTTCGACATCGTGACACTTGGAGAGATTTACAGTTAAGAGCCATGAGTCAGCTATATGGATGGGACAGATCTGCAATTGATTATGAAACTATGTATAAAGATGTTGTAGGAATTAAGGAGCCATCCCCAGATGCAGCTGAAGTGGAAAAACTTTCTCTAGGCCAAGATGCTGACCCTTCACTTAGAAGTCATAAAAGAGTGTCTTAAGTAGCAATTATGTGTAGAATTCAGATAAATAGTCTTAATTTAAAAGTCAAGGTTTTCTAAATCTGTTCTTATATATGGCTAAATCTCCTAAAAAATATAATCAAAGCAAAGGATTACCATCTATTTATAAGAATCCTTGGAATTCTTTAAGACAAGATTTCATAGCTGTATTTGCAGATT
Organism: Prochlorococcus sp. AG-363-O15; assembly: GCA_003278255.1. Taxonomy (GTDB): domain Bacteria; phylum Cyanobacteriota; class Cyanobacteriia; order PCC-6307; family Cyanobiaceae; genus AG-363-O15. The sequence goes on along the minus strand of QCFZ01000004.1, from coordinate 7,722 downwards.
TTCTATTGCGGATACGAATGATTTGGAGAAATAATTTAGAAGGTAATTTATTTGTTCCTTCTTTTTGGCCTAATAGGATTTTATTCGCCTTTTGGCCACTTTTAGTATCTTTTTTTGTATTCATTTCCTTTTTTGTAATTAAGTTTGGCTTTGTTTCTTTTTTTGATGAAACAGTCTCTTCAATAGATCAATCGTTTCTAAATACTGGTCAATCGGATATCAGTAAAACCAGTAAAACTCAACCTAAGGAGGGAAATCTTATTGAATTTCCTAATGATGATGCGCAAATTTTGGATGATCGAATAATGGTTTTAGATGAAATATTTGCTGAGGAATTATTATCATATATTAAAGATAAGGATAATTACTTCGGTTTCCTTTCGGATCAATTCTTTGTTTTAGTAAAAACAATTGATAATGATATCTTCCTTGATTTAGACCCTTCTTGGTACAGTCTAAGTTTTTCGCAAAAAGTTAAACTTTCAAACTATATCTATGAATTTTTAGAACGTCTTGGATATGGAGAAGTAACAATTTCTGATTCTGAATCTAATATATTAGCAAAAACATCGAGAATTAGTAGATCAATTTTCCTCTTCGATCAGGAGCTTCTTTGAATGGTAATACACCTAAGTAAGTTAAATGAAATCTGGGGAGAACCTGTTTGTTCTAATTCTACTTATTTAGAGAATCCTATCGCTAGAGTTGTTACTGATAGTAGAGAGTTTAGAAAAGGAGACTTTTTTGTTCCATTAATAGGTCATCATTTTAATGGACATGACTTCCTTCCAGAGATATTTAAACTAGGTGCTCAGGCAACAATAGTCTCAGAATATTTTGCATACCTTGTTCCTGATGGCCTTCTACATTGGATAGTAAAAGATACTCTTTTAGCTTATCAACAATTAGCCTTGTTACACCGTAGGGATCTTAACTTGCCAATTGTTGCTGTAACGGGTTCAGCAGGTAAAACAACTACAAGGGAGCTGATTCGTTCATCTTTAAGTTCTATCGGCAGTGTCTTGGCTAGTTTTGATAATAATAATAATGATATAGGTGTCCCGGCTACTCTTCTTAAGGGGAACTTATCGCATGCAGTTATGGTTGTTGAGATGGGTATGAGAGGCCCTGGTGAAATAGAGAGGCTTTCTTTTTGCACTGAACCAGATATTGCGGTGATTACAAATATAGGAAGTGCCCATATCGGTAAGTTAGGAAGTCTTACTGATATTGCAAATGCAAAATGTGAGATAACATCTTACTTAAAACCTTCAGGATTGGTAGTTATCCCAGCAGGAGATTTCATTTTAGAAGAGGCCTTAAAAAAGAAATGGAGAGGGAGAGTTGTTCGTGTAAAATTGAATAAAATTTCATCTTGCAATGAAATTGACTCTACTTATAGTTCTTTAGTTGATTCTGATTTAGAGGCTACATATGATTTTATTACTAACACATTGTGTTTTGAAGGCCAGATTTGTTCCGTGCCTCTATCAGGAAAGCATAATGCTTTAAATATGTTGTTAGCTATTGCTGTAGCCAAGGAATTTAATGTGCCAATTGATTTGCTTAAAGAACTAAAGATATCTATGCCTTCTGGAAGAAATAGAAGAATTCAATTTCATGATTTTATTGTTTTAGATGAAACATATAATTCATCACCAGAGGCTGTTATTGCTTCTTTGGAAATGTTAGTAAATGAGCCTGGACGTCACTTTGCCGTACTAGGAACTATGCTTGAATTAGGCAAATATAGTTTGGACCTGCATCGGAAGGTTGCAGAGGCTGTTGTGGATTTTGGTCTTGATGGACTGGTTATAGTTTCTGAAGGTTCTGAAGGGAAGGTCATGGCAGAGGCCGCTAAGTCCTTGGCAAAGATTGAGATAGTTTCATCCCCAGAAGAAGCCTTTGTTCCTCTTAAAAATTGGCTCGAGTCAGGTGATATTGTTTTATTAAAAGCAAGTAGATCAATTCAATTAGAAAGATTGATGCCTTTACTTGCAACTCTTTAAGATTGTGATTCTTTACTAAACCAATTTTCTTTTATCAATTGTTTTGAGCGTCCAATAGCTAGAGCATTATTTGGAACATTTTTCGTGAGAGTTGACCCTGCTCCTACTGTAACTTTTGAACCAAGATTAATTGGTGCAACTAGTACTGAATTAGCACCTGTCTTTGATTTGTCTCCTATAATTGTTGGATGCTTATTTATACCATCATAATTAGCAGTGATAGTGCCAGCTCCAATATTCACTTCTTTGCCTATCTTTGCATCTCCTAAATAACTTAAATGATTTACTTTGGTCTTTTCACCTATTGAACTATTTTTAATTTCTACGAAATTACCAACCTTACTACATTTATCTAACTTGGTTCCAGGCCTCAGATTTGCGAAAGGTCCAATTGAAACATTATTTTCTATGATTGCTTCATTTACCACTGAATATAGGATGGAAACTGATTCGCCTAAATCTGAATTTATTATTAGGCTTCCTGGACCTATTTTGCAGCCATTGTTTATTCTACAGTTACCTCTAAAATGAGTCTGAGGTTCAATAATCACATCTATACCAAAAGTACAATTTTCATTAAGTGTGCAACTTGATGGATCAATAAATGTCACACCATTTTCCATCCAGTGTTCACGAAGACGTTCTTGTAAAAGTCTTTCACACTGAGATAATTGATGTCGATTATTTATACCTTTGATTTCTCCAGGGTCTTCTACCTCTAAGTGCATTGATAAGGGCAGCATTGCAACTGTATCTGTTAGATAGATTTCTCTCTGATTATTTTCGGTTGATAAATTAGGTAGAACTTTTGCGAGTTGATCCCAATTGAAACAATATATTCCTGAGTTGACTAGTTTGTTTAATTTTTGTTCTTCAGAGCAGTCTCGGTCTTCTATAATTCTACTTACTTCTCTGTTTTTATTTGCAAACACTCTTCCATAACCTTTAGGATTCGATAGTTTGGTTGTCAAAAAGGTCACGCTTGCATTGCTTCTGCGATGTTCGTTAATTAGACGTCTTAGTGTTTCTGATTTAAGCAGGGGAACATCTCCATTGAGAACTAAAAGTTCACCTTTAAAGTCCCTTAGTACTTTCAATAATTGTTGTATTGCATGTCCAGTTCCTTTTTGTGGTGTTTGAATAACAAATTCTAATTTTGGAAAATGGATCAGTTTTTCTTTGACTTTTTCAGCTTGGTGACCAACTATTAAGAACTTTCTGTCTGGATTTAGTCCACTACAACTATTCAACACTCTTTCAACCATGCTGGTTTCAGCAAGTGTTTGAAGGACTTTGGGAAGGGCGCTCTTCATTCGAGTGCCTTTGCCAGCAGCTAATATTGCGACGGCAAGCATTTAGAAAATGGCTAATTGCCAGGATCAATGGCATTCATTATGAACGCTTTTTGAACCAACGGCGATGCCAACTGGAGGTGCTTTCTAAAGAACTGTTTTTTTGTTCCAAGATTCGGCTCATAAGTATTTCTTTTGTTGTTCCCTTATTAGTTGGATCTCGATAAGGTATCGAAGCCTTTGTTAATAGGTGTTCTTCTTCCATAAGGGATAATGGTTTCCAAATGGAATTTATTTTTCGTTGGCTTTTATTCCTGTCTGGGAAAATAGCTAAAGTACCAGAACTCCAATCATTTTCTTTTTTGCAGTCGGTAGACAATGATTTTAATTCGAAACCAGCATTCTTAAGTGTTGATCTTACAGCTGCTGCTCGGCAGTAGGTGATTAAATATCCACCAGGTGACATTAACATAGATATATTATTTAGGAATTGTTCGCTCCATAATTGAGGACATTTTCTTGGTGAGAATGCATCTAGAAATACATAATCAAAACGTTTATTTTTAGATATCATTTTTATCTGTTGCCTAGCATCTCCCCATATGATTTTTCCTTGGCTAGTTTTTTTCTTCCATGACCCTATATTGTATATTTTATTAAGTATCCATAGTGTTTCCTCTGACCAATAGCCTCGAAATTTAGCATTAGATAATGCTATTTCTAGTGGCCTATTGTCCAATTCTAGGCCCACCCAATCTAAGAAAATAGATTTCCCAAGAAGTTTTTCAATTATGGAGGCAGTATTGTACCCAAGCCCTAGGCAAATATCCAACACTAATAATTTCTTGCTATTTATTAAATGATTTAATTGTACTGGAGATATAAACTTATCTATTGCTTCTTTTCTTGCGCCATTTGAATCATGAAAGCATTCATTAAAAAGCGAACTCCTTAGACTAGGACTGCCATCTTGTGTTGGAGAGGGAAATAACTCCCCTAAATGATGATCTGAACTGCTTAACTTTTTAGTTTCTAAGGTTTTCAAGATCTTCCCAGAAATCTGGATAGGACACGGCAGCTGCATCGCTGCGAATCATTTTGGAATTACTTTTAGCGACTAGTGAAGCTATTGCTAGGCTCATAGCCACACGGTGATCAGTTTCACTGTCCAACAATGCACCTTGAAGAGGTTTCCCTCCATAGATAGTTAGACCATCTGAATGTTCTTCTATATGTGCACCCATTGCCTTTAATTGTCTGGTCATTACTGCTAAACGATCGGTTTCTTTTACTCTTAGTTCACTGGCGCCAGTAATACTACTTACCCCATCAATCAGACAGGCGGCGACTGTAAGTATTGGTACCTCGTCGATTAGACGAGGCATTATTTCCTCATCAAGAGTAAATGGTTTTAATGAAGGCTCATGAGTTATATGAATATTACCAACAGGTTCTCCAGCAACTTCTCTAGTGTTGATGATTTCGAAAGAAGCTTCCATTTGTTGAAGTACTTCGAGAATTCCAGTTCTGGTTGGATTTAATCCAACATTTTCTATTGTAAGATCTGATCCAGGGACAATTGATGCTCCTATTATCCAAAAAGCGGCAGAACTAATGTCCCCTGGGACAATAACTTTCTGTCCTTGAAGTTTATAGCCTGGTTGTACATTAATGTGACGACCCATCTCTCCACCTACTTCAAGATTTGCTCCAAAAGCTTTTAACATCCTTTCACTATGGTCTCTTGAGTGAGCAGGTTCAATAACTGTTGTTGAACCCTCTGCTGTTAGGGCAGCTAACAATATTGCCGACTTAATTTGCGCACTTGCTACTGGTGTCCCTATTACGGCCCCTCGTAGTTTTTGTCCGCAAACAGCTAACGGAGCAAAATTTCCATTTGATCGACCATTTACTTTGGCTCCCATTAATTTCAGTGGCTGTCCTACTCTTTGCATAGGACGTCTTCGGAGAGATTCATCTCCTGTAAGCACAAAATGACGACCACTTCTTCCTGCTAAAAGGCCAAGAATTAATCGCATAGTTGTACCTGAGTTACCACAATCCAAGATTTCTTTTGGTTCTTTAAAGCCGTCTAGGCCGACACCTTCAATTTCAATGTTTTGATTCCTTTTGATTTGGCTTATAGATACACCCATTTTTCTTAAACAAGAAGCAGTGCTAATTGGATCCTCAGCTGGAAGTAATCCTTCAATTGTGGTTGTTCCTTCTGCAATTGCTCCAAAAAGCAAGGCTCTGTGGGAGATTGATTTGTCTCCAGGAACACGCACCTTCCCAAATAGACCTCCACCAGATTGAAGATGACGTTCTTGGTAGGTCTTGCTGATTAAGCTCAAGGATGATGAGGGGAGGTCTTAAGAATATTTTATTAGTAAGAGGGGCGTCTTACTCTCATGTGTATGAATCTGTTTTCTCCCTTTGCTTAATTAGTTTGTCTATTACATAACCAAATAACACTGGGTCCGGTTCTTTATTCTCGAGATCTGATAATCCAAGCTCATTCCATCTGCTCTTAACTTTAGATTCTAGCGTCTCTGAACGCGTTAGAGGCTTTCCCCATTCATGTTGTTTTTCAGGTCCGATTTTTGTTGTTGCATCAATTGCAAGTCTTCCACCTAAACCTATTTGCTCGCTTGCAAAATCAAGACTATCGAAAGGTGTATTGTCTATGGTTAAAAGGTCTCTTTGTGGATCTACAAGACTAGAAATAGCCCATAAGACCTGACGTGGATCTCTTATATTTATATTTGAATCGACTACAACAATAAACTTTGTATATGTAAACTGAGGGAGTGCACTCCAAAAAGCCATTGATGCCCTCTTTGCTTGACCTGGATAAGCTTTGTCTATAGATAAAATTGCCAATTTATAACTTAATGCTTCCATTGGAAGAAAAAAATCAACTATTTCAGGAATCTGTTGGCGTAGAATTGGTGTATATATTCTATTTAAAGCGATCGCTAGCATTGCTTCTTCTTTGGGAGGGCGCCCACTAAAAGTCGTTAAGAATATTGGATCTTTTCTCTGGGTCATACAGTGAAAGCGAATTAAAGGTGATTCTTCGATTCCTCCATAGAAACCCATATGATCTCCAAAAGGTCCATCCTTTAATTCTTCCCCTGGAGTAATTGTTCCTTCTAACACTATTTCACTATGACTAGGAACATTTATGTCTATGGTCTTACACCTTGTTAATCGAACTCCTTCTCCTGCATATAACCCTGCAAAAAGCCATTCGCTTAGTTGAACTGGTATAGGAGTGGCTGCAGCCATTACTAGTAATGGATGTACCCCTATTGCTACAGCAACTTCTAATTTTTTGCCTAAAGAGGCTGCTTTTCTTAGATGCCTGGCTCCACCTCTTACACTGAGCCAATGTACAGTCATTGTGTTTTTAGATTGAAGTTGTAGGCGGTAAACACCTACATTTGGAACTGATGTTTCTGGGTCTTTAGTAATAACTAATCCTAGTGTTATAACACCACCGGCATCATCAGGCCATGGTCTTAATAATGGAAGGTTGTTTAGATTTAGATCATTATCATGAAAAAGTTTTTGATGACATGGTGGCATTAAGTCAATGTCTGGCCGAGATTTAACTAAATCCCAAACTAGATTTGCGAATAAACTTGTTTCTTGCAAGCCTTTGGGTGGGCGTGGTTGTTGAAGAAGTGCAAGTTTTCTTCCTAAATCCTCAAGTTCGTCAACATTTTTTAGTCCCATACTCCAAACAACTCTTTCAACAGTTCCTAATAGATTGATGGCTACAGGTATAGATGAGCCAATAACATTTTCAAATAAAAGAGCAGGTCCTCCCATTCCAAGGACTCGATCACTTATTGCAGCTAGCTCTAGGTTTGGATCTACTTTTGCTTTAATTCTTCGAAGTTGACCTTTTTTTTCTAATAACTCCAAAAAGTCCCTCATGTCATGAGACGAAGGCTTAGGATTAAAGAAAGACATTGAAGGATAACGTTTGGTTGGTTGATCTAGTTACTGTGACGCAGGTTGCTCAGTATCGCTAAATGAAACTCGCTTATTTTCATGTGGCCGCAGATGTGCCAAAGGGAAGCCCTCCTGTTACTGCAGTGGTCATTGATGTCCTACGTGCTACGACTACTATCTCTTGGGCCTTACATAATGGAGCGGAGGCTGTTCAAACTTTTGCTGACGTTGATGAACTGAAGGCTAAAGCCTTTAAATGGCCAGAGGAGTCAAGACTTTTGCTCGGTGAACGAGGCGGACAAAAATTAGATGGATTTGATTTGGGAAATTCACCTGTTGATGTAGTTCCTGAGTTGGTAAGAGGGAAAAGACTCTTTATGAGTACAACTAATGGCACACGTTCACTTGATCGAGTGCGTGATGCAGGCAATTTGTATGCGATGTCATTGCCTAACCGA
>QCFZ01000003.1 GCA_003278255.1 Prochlorococcus sp. AG-363-O15 | reverse complement strand
GGCGAGCAACGTGGATCAGGCGCTAAGGGTTGGGAGGATCGCAGTTATGGTGGCGGTTCTTCTCCATCCGAATCTGGTGGCCACGATGAGGGTCGTAGTCGTCGACGTAGAGGTACTGCGCCAGAAAACGGAGGCTTTTCTGCCGATGGGAGTAGCGATGCTGATTATGGTGGCGCAGAAGGCTGATTAGTTTTAAAGCCCAGCATCTTCTAGTTGTTGGGCTGCTTTCACTAATATTTCCAAGTTATATTTTTCTGTTTGGGCTTTTAATCCAAGATCCCTTCTCCATGCTTTAGCGCCTGGCACTTCTTCTACTAGGTTGAGTATGTGTTTGCACATATCCCATAATTTGCCATTTTTATGTAAATGTTCTTCAGTATAAGGAATTATTTTTCTTATAATTTCTGATGCTTTTATGTCATTAGTTTTTTCTTTAAATATTATCTCGTCAATGTTTTTCCATCTCAGCGGATGCGCATAGGCTGCTCGTCCAACCATTGCACCATCAAATATTTTTAGTGCATTTAAGCAAGCAAAGGGAGTATTCAATCCACCGTTTAATTCGATTTTTAAATTAGGCCTAATTTTTTTGACATGTTCGACTCTTTCGTATTGAAGTGGTGGAATTGTTCGGTTTTGTTTTGGATCTAATCCTTTTAGCCAAGCCTTTCGAGCATGAATTGAAAAACGTTGTGCTCCTGCAGCTGCAAGACGATCGACAAATGCAATAAGTAAATCTTCACTATCTAAATTATCAATTCCTATTCGATGTTTAACAGTGACAGGGAGTTTAGTTTTAGAACACATAGCTTCAATGCATCGTGCTACTTGATCTGGATTTGCCATTAGACAAGCTCCAAAATTGCCTGATTGCACTTTTTGACTTGGACAACCAATATTTAGATTGATTTCGTCATATCCCCACTCTTCAGCCAAAAGAGTTGCTTCGGTTAATAGTTTGGGGTCGTCTCCTCCGATTTGAAGAGAAATTGGATGTTCAGTTGGATCGAAATCAAGTAATTTATTTCTCCTATCACTGTAATGAAGAGCTTTTGAGACAATCATTTCTGTGTATAAAAGTGCTCTTTTGCTTATTTGTCTCATCAAAACTCTGAAGTGTCTATCTGTGCAATCCATCATTGGAGCAATGCTGAACCTATATGCTTTATTGGTGGTTGGTGAGGAAATAGGAACCATTTGTTATCTTCTTTGCATGAATAAGTTTTTTTGCTTAGAAAAGTTTTACTAGAATTCTTTTGCTTTGAAGAACACTTTTTTATTCTGGACACGTCGCTCAGTTCTTATGGGTGCATTGACAACATTTTTAGGAAACTTCTTTCGTCCAAAGCCTGTTTTTGCTGTTTCTCAACCTAAGGATCCCGCTTGGGATCTTAGCAATGAGGAATGGAGAAACAAATTGTCGTCTGCTCAGTTCAGAGTTCTCCGGGAGGAAGGCACGGAACGTCCTTTTACAAGTCCTTTAAATGAAGAAAAACGAGCAGGCATTTTTTATTGTGCAGGCTGTGATCTGCCCTTATTTTCTTCTTCTGCAAAATTTGATAGTGGTACAGGTTGGCCTAGTTTTTGGGAATCACTACCAAAGGCCATTGAAACTAAAGTAGATTTTAAATTAATTGTTCCACGTACGGAGTATCACTGTCGCCGTTGTGGTGGACATCAAGGCCATGTGTTTGATGATGGCCCTAGACCAACCGGTAAACGTTATTGCAACAACGGAATTGCCCTTAATTTTCGACCAAACATTTGATTTGATTGTTATAGGCGGCGGTGCCGCCGGATTTATGGGTGCAATTACAGCTGCAGAAGCTGGATTGTCCTCTATTTTGATTCTTGAAGCAACAAATAAACCTCTTGAAAAAGTGCGACTTAGTGGAGGAGGTCGATGCAATGTTACTAATGCTTGTTGGACGCCTCAGGATTTAGTTAATTATTATCCTCGTGGAATGGTTGCTTTACGAAGTCCTTTTAGTAGGTTTGCTACCGGTGATGCAGTCTCTTGGTTTAATGAACATAATTTGAATTTGATTGAAGAAGGGGATGGACGCATTTTTCCGAAGTCTAATAATTCTAGTGAAGTTGTTGCATGTCTTAGAAATTCTGCAAAAGCAGCAGGAGTTAGTTTGAAAAAACAGACTGTTGTTACTGAAATCCAGTATTTGCAAGAAAAAGGATTTCTAGTTAATTATTGTGGTGGAACATGTTTATCTAAATTTGTTTTACTGGCTACTGGTGGTCATCCAAGTGGTCGACGATTAGCCACCAAATTAGGGCATAATATTGTTAATCCAGTGCCATCTCTTTTTTCCTTTTCGTTAAAAGAACCTCTTTTATCTAAATGTGCTGGCCTTACTTTAAATAATGTTCAATTAAAGTTGCAAACAACTAAAAAGAATTTTTTTGAAACAGGAAGAGTACTATTGACGCATAAAGGTATAAGTGGACCAGCAGTTTTACGGTTGTCAGCCTTTGGCGCAAGAGATTTGAATAGTGATAAATATACAGCTAATTTAACAGTAAATTGGTTAGGTGAAAATTTAGAAGAAGTCAAGAATTCATTGCAGTTGTTTCGTTGTAATTCTGCTAATAAGACTTTAATTTCAGCTAGACCATTTCTTCATCTTCCTAAAAGACTATGGGCAACTATTTTAAAAAAGAATAACTTAGAGTTTTGTATAAGGTGGGCAGAACTATCTAAAAATTTAGAATCAAAGTTAATTGATGGCCTGATTAATAGTCGTTATTTGATTGTAGGTAAGGGGCCTTTTGGAGAGGAATTTGTTACGGCTGGTGGGGTTGATTTATCCCAGGTGAATATGAAAACTATGGAAAGTCGATTGTGCAAAGGTTTGTTTTTTGCAGGTGAGCTTCTTGATATAGATGGTGTAACAGGTGGGTTCAACTTTCAACATTGTTGGACTAGTGGTTGGTTGGCGGGCAATGCTATTGCAAAATCTTTTATTTAAGTTGTATCTTGCTGTACTGTTTAATAGTTGAAGGACTATAAAATAGAAGTAATATTTTTTTCAGTTTCTAAACCCAATGACTACAGGTATTTTTTATTCTTTTGCATAAGAAGTTTTGAAATTGAGTTAAAATTAACGAAGGTGCGGGCTTCCGTAGCTTGTGTGAAGAGGATGTCTTCCTTCAAGATGTCTAAATGAGATTCTCCAATTGCTTGTTATGACTGGTGAAGTACCTGGTCAAGCCAAAGCTTCTTCCTCTGATGGATCAGAACCAACTATGCCAATTGACTCAGAATCTCGGTCTTTAGACGAGAGTGATCTGAATTCTTCGCCTGATCTGACTATTGCTGAGAACAATTCTTCAGATAGCGAAAAACCTCTTATAGCTTCTGAGGAAGAGTTAAATGAATCACAATCCATTGCTCAACCTGATAATGAAGCTCGTTTGCAACAGTTAGAGCAGGAACATGAAACATTAAAAACTCAATATATGCGAATTGCTGCTGATTTTGATAATTTCCGAAAACGACAGAGTCGTGATCAAGATGATTTGAAATTACAATTAACTTGTAGCACTCTCAGTGAGATTTTACCTGTAGTAGATAATTTTGAAAGAGCCCGACAGCAACTTGATCCTCAAGGAGAGGAGGCACAAACTCTTCATCGTAGTTATCAAGGTTTGTATAAACAGCTCGTTGATGTGCTTAAGCAATTAGGCGTTGCACCTATGCGTGTTGTAGGTCAACCTTTTGATCCAAATTTACATGAAGCTGTTTTACGAGAGCCTAGTGAAGAACAGGCTGAGGATATTGTTACAGAAGAGCTTCAACGCGGTTATCACTTAAATGGAAGAGTTTTGCGTCATGCTCTTGTTAAGGTTTCTATGGGACCTGGACCTAAAGATGGCATTTCTCTTCAAACAGAGGATTTAAAAAGTTCTTCGGAGGTTTCAAGTGCTCCAGTTTCTGAGTCTTTATCTGAGGAGAATTGAAGTTATGAAGTTGGCATTTACTGTTAACGAGGTATTGCACGCAGATGGCTGATTATTACGACATGTTGGGTGTCAGTAGAGATGCTGACAATGATGCACTTAAGCAAGCTTATCGTCGATTAGCGCGTAAATATCATCCTGATATAAACAAAGAACCAGGAGCAGAAGAACGTTTTAAGGAAATAGGACGTGCTTATGAAGTATTAGGTGACCCTCAACAACGAGCTCGTTATGACCAATTCGGAGAGGCTGGATTAGGTGGTGCAGCAGGAATGCCTGATATGGGTGATATGGGTGGATTTGCAGATCTTTTTGAGACCTTTTTTAGTGGTTTTGGTGGTAGTGGCCCTTCAGCTGGTAGATCTCAAAGACGCGGTCCTCAACAAGGAGATGATTTACGTTATGACTTAACTATTGATTTTAATAGTGCGGTATTCGGGCAAGAAAAAGAAATAACGATTCCTCATTTAGAAACATGTGACACTTGTGGTGGATCTGGAGCGAAACCAGGCAGTGGACCTACTACCTGTGGCACATGTGGTGGTGTTGGACAGGTTAGAAGAGCAACAAGAACACCTTTTGGTAGTTTTACTCAAGTAGCTGAATGTCCGACTTGTTCAGGGACTGGCCAAGTCATTGCAAATCCTTGTAGTTCTTGTGGTGGTAAAGGTGTTAAACAAGTTAGAAAAAAATTAAGAATTAATATTCCTGCTGGTGTCGATTCAGGAACTCGTTTAAGGGTTTCAAGCGAAGGCAATGCTGGAGTTCGGGGCGGTCCTTCTGGGGACTTATATGTCTTCTTAAAAGTAAAACCACATCAAAATTTACGTAGAGATGGATTGACTATTCATTCGGATGTAAATGTTAGCTATCTGCAAGCAATACTTGGAGATATTATCGAGATTGAGACTGTTGATGGAACAACTTCTCTTGAAATACCAAGTGGCACTCAGCCTAATTCTATTCTTACACTTGAAAACAAAGGGATACCAAAATTGGGCAACCCTGTTGCTAGAGGTAATCACTGTATAGAAGTTAATGTTAAATTGCCTATTCGATTGTCTGATGATGAAAGGAGTTTGTTAGAAGGTTTGGCTCAGCATCACTCTGCTAAAGGTCGTCAACATCACCATCATAATAGTGGTCTTTTTTCTCGATTATTTCGCCAAGAATGATGATTAAAGATTTCAAGTCTAACTCTAATCAACATATTAATCTGAGAGGAACTCCTTGCCCATTGAATTTTATTAAATGTCGACTTGCAGTTGAAAAGTTAGCATCAAATCAACTTCTTGAGGTTGATCTTGATAGAGGCGAACCTGAAGAAATGGTAATTCCTGGCCTTATTGAATCAGGACATCAAGTTCAAATAGTATTTCAAAATGAAAACTGGATGAAATTGATGGTGAATCCAGGTTGTGACTGAAGTTTCAGTTTTGGAAGGAATGGTCGTAGCCTTACAAGCTAATTATCTTGAAGTCGAAGTCACACTAAAAGATGGTCACAAATTCATTGATAATGTAAAAAGTTCTATTAAGATAATTCGATTACTGTGTACACTTAGAAATCGTATACTCTATAAAGGCTCTTCGGTTTGTGTTGGAGATTTAGTATTAATTGAAGAAATTAATTGGAGAAATTCTAGAGCTGTAATCACCGATGTATATCCTAGAAGAAATCATCTACTTCGTCCCCCTGTCGCTAATGTAGATCATGTTTATGTAATTCTTTCCTTGGCTAGCCCTTCGTTCAATATTGAACAGGCAAGTCGTTTTTTGTTAAATGCTGAACAAAGTCATTTGCAAGTAAGCATAGTATTGTCCAAAAGAGATTTGGTTTCAGTAAATCAATTTAATCAACAGTTTCTACGTTTAAAAAGTTGGGGATATAAAATGTTTGCGATATCCACAAAAAATGGAGAGGGAGTTGATGAATTAAGACATAATCTTCAGTCTGCAAAATTATCAGTCTTTTGTGGTCCTTCTGGCGTAGGCAAGAGTAGTTTGATTAATCATCTCCTTTCAAAAACAATTCTACGTGTTGGTGCTTTGTCCGGTAAATTAAAACGTGGGCGACATACAACTCGTCATGTAGAGCTTTTTGCTATAAGTGAAGGGTCTTTTGTTGCTGATACGCCAGGATTTAATAGGCCAGATGTTCAATTTGATCCCAAAACCCTTAGCTTTCTTTTTCCAGAAATTCGCAACCAGAAAGCTCAAAATTCTTGTAAATTTCGTGATTGCCTTCATTTAGATGAGCCAGGATGCATTATAAATAAAAAGTGGGAAAGGTATTCACAATATAGAGAATTCTTGAAGGAGATTATTTAATCCTTGTTGTCACTAATCCCTGGAAGATTGAGATTTAGTCCACCCGTAAGATCTTCCATCTTTTGCTTCATAGTTTTTGTTGAATTTTCGTAGGCAGATTTCAACGCTTCTAGAACTGCTTGTTCTGTGTTTTCTTTCCCTTCGGCTAGTAACGATGGATCAATTCGCACGTTTAGAGGTTGTTGATTGCCAGAAAGCCAGACACTTGCTCTCTCATCTTTGTTTGACCCCTCTATTTCTAGGGTATCGAGCTCTTCTTGTAGTTTTTGAGCATCTTGTTGGATTTGCTGGGCTTTACGAAAGGCCTCTGTGAGTTGCCCAAAATTTGGAAGTCCGAATCCTGCCATGTTTTTTCTATACGAGTATGCAGATTAGACGTTCTCTTTAAAACCAAGCTGTTTTACTTCCGTATGCAGTAATAAACCATGAGTCTTTTGTACCGCTTGTTGAACAAATGCAATCAGTTGAACTATGTCTTTGGCAGAAGCATGATTTGTATTCACTATGAAATTCGCGTGAGTTTTGGAAATTTCCGCACCTCCTATACAGTGACCCTTTAAGCCTAGATCTTCTATTAGTCTCCCTGCTTTGAAAGGTTCGGGGTTGCGAAACACACTTCCACAACTTGGCAATTCATATGGTTGAGTACTCTTTCTGTGAATAAGGTTTTGGTGTGTTTTTTCACATAATTCTTTTTTATTATGTCCAGGCTCTAGTTTAAATTTTGCGGATAAAACTACAAAGGGTTCTTTTTGCAATCGACTATAACGATAATTAAAATTAAGGTCTTGTTGTTTTAGTTCGAATATTTCATTTCCATCAAGTGGAAGAACTTGTATTGACTCTAAACGTTCTGATGTGCAGCCACCTTGTGCTCCTGCATTCATTACACAGGCGCCTCCAATTGTTCCAGGAATACCTACAGCCCATTCCAGTCCATGTAATCCAGCCCTGGCAGCACGTCTAGCCAAAGTTGGCAAAGGTTCGCCACTTACAGCTTCTACCAAACCATCTTTTGGATCAATCTTGCTTCCATTGAATTTGCGAAGACAAATGCTTAATCCCTTTATGCCAGCATCATTTATTAAAAGATTGGATCCTGCCCCTATTATTTGACAAGGGATCTTTTGTTTTTTTGCCCAATCAATTAATGCTTTGATTTCAGCAATGCTTGTGGGTTCAGCCAACCATTCCGCAGGACCACCTACACGCCAAGTCGTGTATTGAGCTAATGGAATTAGTTTGTTGACCTTAATATTAATTAGGCTGCTAGATAGGTTGTCCATTGCTTATGCTTCCTTTGAGTTATTAATTGCTCCCAAAGATTATTTATATCTCCTGCACCCATAGTTAGAATAAGATCATTTTCCAAGCTATGCTTTTTTACTAAATATGTTAATTCCTTGCGCTCTTTCGCTATTATAATTTTCATTTTTGGAAATAGTCTTTTTATTTCATTTGCTAAGGCATGATTATTTATTTGAGGTATCATTTTCTCACCTGCTGAATATATAGGTGCTAGAAGAATTAAGTCCGCTTCTCCTAAAGATAACGCAAAGTCTTGTAGAAAGGTTTTGGTTCGACTATAGCGATGTGGCTGAAAAACAACGAAGAGCCGCTTAGGCTCTTTTGGAAAGGGACTTATACCTGTTTTTATAATATTTTTTGCCATTGAGATTGTTGCAAGTACTTCGCTTGGGTGATGTGCATAATCATCAACAATTTGTCTACCTTGCCAAATGCCTCGAAAATCAAATCTACGTTTTGGTGCTTTTAGAGAAGGGATATAGCTTTGCAATTCTTCGAATACAATTCCTTGCATTCGACATGCTCCAATCGCTGCGACTGTATTACTAAGATTATGCAATCCTGTTATTGGCAAGTTAATTTGCCCAATGATTTTTTCATTTTCGTAAATATTAGCAATTGAATGATGACCATTGAGTTCGATTGGTAATGCTGCAAAATCAACTCCTTTAGAAGTTTTGACTGACCACCATGCTGTCGCTTCAATGTGTTCTCTTAAATTTTTACAATCATAATTTGCAAGAACTCTTTTGCAACCAGTTTGAAATGCCTGCATTGTTTTTATTAGATCATTTAGATCTTTATAATGGTCAGTATGATCAAGTTCTAGATTGGTAATAACTCCTAAATCGGATTTGAACTTAATTAAAGTTCCATCAGATTCATCTGCCTCCGCTACAAGTAGATCACTTTTGCCCTTATGACCATTACATCCATAATGAGGAACTATTCCTCCAATAACAATAGTTGGGTCATTATTAGTCAATGCTAGGAGAGTTGAAATAATTGTGCTTGTTGTTGTTTTTCCATGACTACCTGCGACAACAATTGATTTGTGCTGTTTGATTAGGTCTGCTAAAATATCAGAGCGGTGTAAAATTCGTAGATTTGCTTTTTTTGCAGCTTTAAGTTCGGGATTATTATTTGGTATGGCGGTGCTTCTTATGATGATTGGCTTAATATTTTTGCCTTGACAAATTGTATTGATATTTTCTGCAATTTGTTGCTTAAAAATTAATATTCCTTGATTGCTTAAATCTTGGTAGTTAATTTTCGTACTTTGATCCGAGCCGGATACGGAAAGCCCTTGTTTTGCAAGAATTAGGGCAAGAGCGGACATGCCAATACCACCCACTCCTATGAAGTGCAAATGTTGTTGTGGGTCAATCAGGCTGTTCAATGGCTCTGTTTAGAGAGTTGAAAGATACGTCAGATTTAGGCTTTTTCGCCATGGTTTGCATTGTTTGCAGTGATCTAGGCCAGTTTTTAAGCCCTTAAAACGGTGACTTTCTCCCTTATGGAAGCGGGAAGAAGAATTAATGCAACGTATTTCTGTATGATCGGCGGCCAATTACCTTGCGGTTCAGCCGCTGACGACATGACCCTGAGAGTTGCGATAAATGGATTCGGCCGAATAGGTCGCAACTTCATGCGTTGTTGGTTGAGTAGAGGAGCCAATACAGGCATTGAGGTGGTTGGGATCAATGTGACATCAGACCCTAAGACGAATGCGCATTTGCTCAAATATGACTCCATCCTTGGTCAGATTAAAGACGCAGAGATCGATTACACAGATGACACGTTCATTATTAATGGCAATACGATCAAGTGTTTTTCTGATAGGAACCCATTAAACCTTCCTTGGAAGGACTGGGGAATAGATTTAGTAATTGAGTCCACTGGCGTCTTTAATACAGACGTAGGAGCTAGTAAGCACCTTGAGGCAGGGGCTAAAAAGGTCATCCTTACTGCTCCAGGTAAAGGCGATGGTGTAGGCACTTATGTTGTTGGTGTTAACGCTGATCAATATCGTCATGAAGATTTTAATATTTTGAGTAATGCAAGTTGCACTACTAATTGTTTGGCTCCGATTGTGAAGGTGCTTGATCAAACTTTTGGAATCAATAAAGGTTTAATGACAACAATTCATAGCTATACCGGTGATCAAAGAATTCTTGACAATAGTCATCGTGATTTGCGTCGTGCTCGTGCTGCAGCAATGAATATTGTTCCAACCTCAACAGGTGCTGCAAAAGCTGTGGCTTTGGTATATCCCCAAATGAAGGGCAAGCTCACAGGAATTGCTATGCGTGTACCTACTCCTAATGTCTCCGCAGTTGATTTGGTTTTTGAATCAGGTCGCCCTACTACTGCAGAAGAAGTTAATGCTGCATTAAAGGCCGCATCACAAGGTGCAATGAAAGGAATAATTAAATATGGGGATCTTCCATTGGTTTCAAGTGATTATGCAGGGACTAATGAGTCAACAATTGTTGATGAAGCTTTAACTATGTCAATCGGAGACAATATGGTTAAAGTCTTGGCTTGGTACGACAATGAATGGGGCTATAGCCAGCGTGTTGTTGATTTAGCAGAGATTGTTGCTCAGAAATGGAAGTGATTTTTAAATTGTTTGATTGAATTAAGAAATGTCCTCTTCGTTTTTCTATCAAAGAGAAATCAAGAGGACATTTTAAAAATGTTCGAAGGTTGTTTTTGGCTTCTTTATTTTTGTCCCGTCTTTCCAAACTGGATGGGGAGGTCCATTCCTCATAAATCCAATTTTTTGACTTGAAGGCAATGCCTGCAGTAATGCCCTAGCCCATTTTGAAGGCAGGCTTAAAACTAGTTCGTAATCTTCTCCTCCGTTTAAGCACCATTCATCAAAATTTTGTCCAGATGGCCATTGTTTCCGTCTAGGCAGTTGGTTGAGATCTAAAACTGCCTGGCAGTTACTACTAGAGCAAAGAGAATTAACAGCTTCTAATAAACCATCACTGCTATCGGTTCCACCCGCCCTCCAAGGCAATTCTTTAGGTTTGCATGATTCTAGAGTTTTTAAGGCTTTTAAAGGTGGGTTAGGTCTTTGATGAATTCTTATCGCTTCTGCTTTGATCTGTGATGACAGTTGATCTAATTCCGTTTGATTTTCTGATAGTAGAAGAGCTAAACCCAAGCGACTTAGGCCATGAGGGCCACTCACAATTAATTGGTCACCTGGAAGAGCATGAGATCGGTGCAGCCTTAGAGTTCCTAAAGTCCCTATGGCTGTTACAGCTAATAATCTTTGGTGACCAACAGAACAATCGCCGCCTAATAAATTACCTCCAAATTGGTTAAGTGCCGAATTCATCCCTTTGTATACATTTTCTATCCAATCCCAAGTGGTTTTTGGAGGAGCTATTAGTCCAACTGTGACGCCAATTATTTGCTCTACTCCGCTTGAGGCAAGGTCTGAGATATTGGATGTAATTGCTTTCCAACCAACATCATTAGGCGAAGTAGTTTTTTCACTAAAATGTATACCTTCAACAAGAACATCAGTGTTGATCAATAAATGTTTACCTTCAGATGCAATTTGAGCTGTATCGTCTTCTGTTTGCCCAATAGGCATAAAGACTTTAAGCCTATTTATAAGTTCCTTTTCTCCAATATCAGCAAGGGTTGTACCTGATTCTGTTTGTTTAGGCATGCTCTTTAAGATTCTCTTTTCCATCTATTACTTTTATCGAAAGAATTTTATCGTTCACTTCTAGATTCTCTAGTGTTTTGAAATTGTCAATTACATAACCAAATGCTGCATTCCTGCCGTCAATAAGGTTTAGGCCTGCTGGAGTAAGTTCTGCTTCATAAAGAAAAAAGAAGAATTGTGATGAACCATCGTCTATCTCTTCATCTGAATGTGCCCATCCAAGGGTTCCAAGAGTTGCAAATGGTAGAACTGGTATTTCTTTATAAAGACCTACATCTTCAAAGGTTTGGTTGTAAATAGTTTCTTCTTGATTAGGAACACGAATTTCTAAAGGAACGTGTCGTTCCTCATTGGTAGATGGGTCAATGTATCCAATATCGCTTCCCTCAGGATCACCTGTTTGTAGTATGTAGAAATCTTCTGCTCTTGTAATTGGTAGGCCATCATAAAAACCTTTAAGAGTTAGATCTATGAAAGCACCTGAAGTTAATGGGGCATTAAAACCATCAATTATTGCATTCATTTTCCCTTTGCTAGTGCTGATTTCTACCTTTGCGCGGCCAAGAAGTCTAGGTAGATTATCAAATTCTTCAGGGATTGAATATGGAAAAGTTGCTTCAAGAAGTAGTGCTTCTAAATCTCCAATTAAATCTAATGTTTGGCGCCTACTTTCAATAAATCCAGATTTATTTTTTTCGTCTATTTGATTTTCAAGACTAACCAGTTCTTGACTGATGGATTTAATAAGAAATTCCCCCTTTTCTTTTTCTTCATTCGGAATTTGTTCGAGGATCTCTTTTTTTCTTGTACTTAGTAAGAATTGACTGGAGGAAACGTTTTGAGTCAGTACTGTCCAACGGCTTCCGCGTAGCGCATCATTTGTTCCTTCAAGATTGTGTTGGAGATCTCTTAGGGCTTTTTGTTTGATGGGCAATGCATTACGCAGAATGGCAGCTGGATCCTTCAACGCATTACCTGGAGGCAAGCCAGCTTTAGCTGGCTGATGCCAGCCCAGCACTAGCATTGATAAAACTGTCAGTACTGAGATAAGAAGACGCTTATTAGCCATAGAGAAAAAAGCTCATGTTGGACTTTGGCACAGCCTTATGATCCATTGATCTGTTCCGCGGGAATGATTTCCAGTAACGACTTCCGCACAGGCACAACTATTGAACTTGATGGAGCTGTTTGGCGTGTTGTTGAGTTCTTGCATGTAAAGCCTGGCAAAGGGTCTGCCTTTGTTCGTACGAAGCTCAAAGCTGTTCAATCTGGCAATGTTGTAGAAAAAACTTTTCGAGCTGGAGAAATGGTTCCTCAGGCATTGCTGGAGAAATCCACCCTTCAGCACACTTATATGGATTCGGGGGATTACATTTTTATGGATATGTCTAGTTATGAGGAAACGCGATTAACCTCAGATCAAATTGGTTTGAGTCGTAAGTACTTAAAGGAAGGTATGGAGGTAAGTGTGGTCTCGTGGAATGGCAAGCCGCTTGAAGTTGAGCTTCCAAATTCTGTTGTTCTTGAAATCAAGGAAACAGATCCAGGTGTAAAAGGCGATACTGCAACTGGTGGGACAAAACCTGCCATTCTCGAAACAGGTGCACAGGTGATGGTGCCTTTGTTTATTTCTGTAGGAGAGAAGATCAAAGTAGACACAAGAAATGACAGTTATCTCGGTCGGGAGAATTAAAGGCTATGCAACTTGATCATCAAGAGCTTCATCGTTTGTTGGCAACCTTGGCTGACAGTGATATCCAAGAGTTTTGCTTGGAAGGCGAGGATTTTCGTTTGGAAGTCAGGCGTAATTTGCCTAGTGCTTCTGCCGGAGAGAGTCCATTAATTGCACAGCCAATTGCTGAAGCAATCCCTGTTGCTTCGCCCGTAAAGGTTGAACCTTCTTCCCCTCCTAGTAGCCCTCCCCCTGCAGTGGCAGGTTCTCGTGGTGATTTTGTAGAAATCACTGCTCCTATGGTTGGTACCTTTTATAGAGCTCCAGCCCCTGGAGATCCTTCTTTTGTCGAAATAGGTAGTCGCATCGCTCCTGGTCAAACTATTTGCATACTTGAAGCGATGAAGTTAATGAATGAATTGGAATCAGAAGTAAGTGGTGAGGTAATAGAGATACTGGTTGATAATGGAACTCCAGTTGAATTTGGACAAGTTTTGATGCGAGTGAAAACAACCTGAATCAATTATTTTTTTCACTAAATTCCAAGGCTGTTTTTATTGCCGCTTGCATGCTCTTAGAATTTGCACATCCTTTAGAAGCGATATCAAATCCAGTTCCGTGATCTGGTGATGTACGTATAAATGGCAAACCTAAGGTGGTGTTAACTGCCTCTTCAAAGGCGATTATCTTTATGGGAATTAATCCTTGATCGTGGTACAAAGCTAAAATTCCATTGGGAATATTTATACTCTTGAAACCCTGCCAAGCTTTTCCAGCAGGAATCCAGCATGTATCTGGAGGTAGAGGCCCATCTAATGTTATTTCAGGATGTTGTTTTTTCCATTGGTTGAGAGTTGGAATAAGCCATTTGATTTCTTCGTTGCCCAAATGACCTTCCTCTCCAGCATGAGGATTAAGACCAGCTACGGCAAGTCTTGGATTTACAGTGAATCTTTGGCAGAAGTTCAACAAAGTGTCGAGTTTGTATAAAATAAGTTCCGGAGTGAGGTGATTTGCAACTTCAGATAAAGGAATATGAGTAGTCGCAAGGAGAGTATTCATTCTCCATCCGCTGATTGGTGAAATTGCTGTAAAGAGCATTGATGCATGGTTAATATTTGTCAGTTCTGCAAGTCTTTCTGTTTGTCCTGGATATAAATGACCTGCAGCATGCCAACAATGTTTTGCTATAGGTCCTGTTACTAATGCACGTGCTTTTCCTGCTTGAACTAGTTGAGTTGCATGAGTAAGCCATATAAAACTTGCATGACCAGTCTTTGCAGTTGGGTTTCCTGGTTCGATTTTTGCTTCTAAGGGTAGATCTTCTATCTCTAATTGTGTGGGATCAGCCAACTCGGTAATCCCTAAGGTTTTTAGTTTTGCATAAATTATTTCGATCGTAGTTTTACATCCCACTAGTACTGGCCGTACATTTGATGGCAGTTTTAAGGTCCCTAACGCTTTGAGTGTTACTTCTATCCCTATTCCTGCTGGATCGCCTAATGCAATTGCAATACGTTGATTAGCGTCTGTGTATTGAGTGGAAATTGCCATGCTGCGTTGGTTGCTGCTTGGGGTGTTGTTTTACGGTTTCAGTACTGGCTTGCGTGATGGATGGTTAGTTGTCAAATGGAGTCAGTTGCTCCATGAAGTTGGTTTTAGCTCTGTTGATCCAGAGAAACCTCTTGATTGGTCTGAGTTTCTTTCTGAAAGGTTTAATAATGATGAATAAAGATGATAGGAGAAGAAATTGTCTTCGATATTTATTGATTGTGAAGTAAACATGCTTTGAGCCCTGATTTGTAGTCTGCGTGGATAAGTGAATATCCCAGTTCTTTACAAAGCCTGTGATTACTTACTCTTCGATTTTCTTGCCAAAAGGATAGAGCCATTGGATTCATATGTTTAGATGCGTCTTCAAAACTTTGTATTGGTGGCGGATCATGACCTAAGAGATGCGCTGCATATTGGAGAACTTCAACATTGGAAGTTGGTAAATTATCTGAAATATTTACTATATCTGGGTTATTGCCTTTAGCTTGTAGATTAATTAGATGAAGTATTGCTCCAACAATATCGTCAACATGAATTCTTGAGAAAACCTGTCCAGGCTTGTCTACCATTTTATTTTTTCCTGATTGGATACTGTCTATTGCTGATCGTCCTGGCCCATAAATACCAGGTAATCGTAGGATTTGTATAGGCAAGCCTGAAGCTTGCCAAGCCTTTTCACACTCTAGTCGTCGTTTACTTCTGAGTTGCTTTGGCTTCGCATAATCATTTTCCGATACCCAATTTCCTTGACAATCGCCATAAACTCCAGTTGTGGAAAGATAACCAACCCATTCAAGTGAGAGATTTTTTAATTGAGAGCTAAGGATTTGAAGAACTGGATCTTCCCCATTAGTAGCAGGTGGAATAGAACTGATTAAATGAGTTGTTCCTTGGAAAATTTCATCACAAGGTGGTTGTTTAGTTGAACTATCGAAAGCGAAATCTGCACCTTTGCTTTTGTTTGTTCTGCGGCTGCACAACACCTTTGCCCCAAGGGCTCTTGCGGCTTCAGCTAGACGTTGACCGGTAAACCCACCGCCCAATATCAATAGCTTTGCCCCTGGAGGCAAAGGCGCGGATCGGTTGACAATTGCTGCAAGCATGAGTACAAGTGTATTACCAGATGATTTTCGGATGACTAGCTCTTCTTTGAACTTTTCAAAATTTTCGAGCGCTCTATTGTTTTATCAAAAACCGCGCAGATTGTTTGGGGTCAGGAATAAATCTTGGAATCCTTCACTTTTGATTAGTTTTGGTTTTCTTCTTTTTGCCATTCTTGTTGTTCCAGAACGACCTGACACTTTGGCTTCAATCTGTGAAAAGCACAACCCTGTTGTTGCTTGTCAGGTTTGGTGATTGTTTAGGCAGCTTGAAAGGCTAAGTCTTGATCTTTTTTGGTTGAGGGATTTTCTGTTTCTTTGATTTGATTAGGTTGAGCCCATTGAAGGAGTCTTAAAGCTAGTCGTAGATCACCATCCATCCAGGCTCTTATTGCCATAGCCCTCCTTGGATCATAAAAACGTTGGCGTCTATACCAATCAAAAGCCTCACTATCTGATTTATCTCCATTGCATGAGAGACAGGCTGGAACACAGTTTTCTGTCACGCTCAAACCACCTCTACTACGAGGTAGAACATGATCTATTGATTCAGAAGATTTTCCACAGTAGATGCAATTTTTACCCGTAAACGTATGTAGAGACTGTCTCCATCGTCGAACTCGTAACTTTGGGCAGAGATCTTCTAGGAAAACCGCGTCCCTGTTATGCATCGGAGTGCATCAGTTATGTGAAGTGTGCCGCGGATGTTTGATTAGTCAATCAGCATATGCTTATGAATCAGTACTTTTGAATCGGTTCCTTGAGTGGCTATCTCTGATGTTGTAACTGAAAGGCGTTCTAGTAAATTATATTTCTACTATTCATAGGATTCACGACCAAATCATCCTCTAGTTGTTATTTGGGACTTACTCCTAGTGGTTTGGTCTCAGTTACTTATCCATATGATGCTGTTACACATGCTCAGCTGAGAAAAATTCAACCTAAAGGTACCTGGTCTGGTGTTAAAAAGCATTGGGAATTTCCTTTTGCAGCAGCCGAGATTCTTACAAATACGTTTGGTTCTCGCTTTCAAATTCAAGAGGAATTGGCTGAATGGTTGCGTTGGTTAAAACATCCTTTACCGCCTTTGCCTCGTCATAAGGAATTAATTCAAAAAGCTGATTTATCTGGTGTTTTGGTTGATGGAAGGGTTCCATTCCATCATCAACGTGTTGGAGCTCGTTGGCTTCTAGCAAGAAGAGGGGCATTATTGGCCGATGAAATGGGCTTGGGAAAAACTCTCACTGTTTTATTAGCTGCTCGTGCAATGGCGAGATGTAGTGATGTACGGATTTTGGTTGTTGCTCCAGTCAGCCTTCATGCTCATTGGCGCAAAGAAGCAGATTCCCTTGATTTGCAAATTAAATTAGAAAGTTGGGCAAAGCTTCCTCATGATTTACCACCTGCAGGTACATTATTAATTGTTGATGAAGCACATTTTGCACAGTCGTTATATGCGCAGCGTACGCAAGCTCTATTGAGACTTGCTCGTCATCCTCGACTTCGAGCTATTTGGATGCTTTCTGGGACACCTATAAAAAATGGACGCCCGGCCCAGCTATATCCACTTCTTGCTGCTATTGATCATCCATTAGCATATAATCAAAGAAGATATGAAGAATATTTTTGTCAAGGTCATTGGCAAGAAACAACCGCTAGAAGAATTTGGAATTGTAAAGGAGCTAGTAATTTAAAGGAATTACGAAGATTATTAAAGCCTATGCTTTTAAAACGAACAAAAGAAAAATTATTATCTCTTCCACCAAAGATTCGTATCGAACATCCTATAACTTTGAAAGACGCTCAGGCTCGAGGTTTTGATCATCGTATCAACTTGATTGTTGATAATTATCGTGAACGTGTCAGGAATGGCTTAGTTAAATCAGATGCCGAGTCTTTTGCATTTCTTACCGCTATTCGTCAGATATCGTCTGAATTTAAATTACCATTTGTGAGTAATTTATTAAAAGAATTGAATAACAAAGGTGAGGCTGTAGTTGTGTTTAGTGCATTTATTAATCCCTTAAAATTTTTGCATAATTGTTTAGGTGGGGAATTGTTAACAGGTCAACAGCCTTTAAAAGCAAGAGAGATTGCTGTGAATCGTTTTCAAGAAGGTAATAGTCTTTTATTATTTGCTACCTATGGAACTGGTGGCCTTGGATTTACATTACATCGTGCCAGGCATGTAGTTTTATTGGAAAGGCCTTGGACGCCTGGTGATGCAGAGCAGGCTGAGGATCGTTGTCATCGTATCGGGATGAGAGGAGTTCTAACAACTCATTGGTATCAATTAGGATTTGGGGATCAACTTGTAGATCAATTGATATCAAATAAGTCAGAAAAAATAAAGATTTTAATGGGCCATAAGAATATGTATTTAAAGCGTGACTATTTGCCTATTCTTATTCGTGGTTGTGTGTCATAATTTCATTTCTTTGTCTTTTCAAGTAAGGCTATATAAAAATAATTCTGTAAATCAATAACTATATCTATCTGATTCTTTTGTTTCAGAGGGAATCTTTTTACTGGGAATAATTGCATTTATTTTTGTAGCATCTGAGGTTCGAAATAGATCACCTAGGAAACGACCGCAATTTTTATAATTGTTAGGATCTTTTACAACAGTTTCTATAATCATGACTGCTCCGTGTTTGGGAGAAGTTTTGAATAAGCTATTAGATTGTCTTTTGATCGCTGCATAAGCGGCAGCCCAACTAACTTCATGAGGGTTGCCACTTTCTCTCATGAAACAATAAATTTTTGCCCCCTTTTCACCAGTTTGATTTATAGCTGCATGTCCAATAGGATATAAGAAGGTTGTACTGAGAATTCCTAGCATTGTTATTGGTAGGCCTATCCCATTTCGTTTCATAACCATATCCTGAAAAAGAAGCATCATTAATAAATTATCTAGTTATTTCTTTCTGTCCAGAGTGTGTTAGGGATCAATTAGACCGGTAGGTGCAATAAATTTAACGATTGTTGGAAGAACTAGAAGGACAGTAATAAGACGCACGGCATGAAGCGCTGCTACTGCAGCACCGACTCCAAATTCTTCACCTACTAAGCTCATTCCACTGATTCCACCAGGAGCAGCTCCTAAGAGAGACACGATTGGATCAATACCTAGTAATCGACTGCTCCAGAGGCCAATTGCTATTCCGGTCAAAACGAGTGTCATTGTGATGAGGAGTGCAGGTCGCCAAAGGGATTGAAGTTGTTCAACAGATGCTTTGGTAAGACCTGTACCAATCACTGTCCCTATTGCAATTTCTAAAATTGTTCTTGTCCCTGAAGGCCATTGAGCAACCTCCAATCGCCCTGACATACTTACTAGTCCTGCTCCTAAAATTGCTCCAGCAAGTGGAGCAGCTGGTATTCCTGTTCTAAGAGTTAAAAGACCTAATGCTGTTCCTGCTAATAGATAAATCAACATTGTTGCGATTGCAGGCATAGTTCAATCAGCAAAGTTTTAAGTAGTCTGCTTGTTCATGGTTTTCCTAACAGTTCTGATAGAGGGTTGAGCCTTTTACCTCAATGTGTTGTTATCTGATTATGTTCTGTTCTATTCGATGACTTCGTCTTGCTCTTTCAGAATCACTCGTACTACGGAAGACCTTGCTCAGACTGTTATTGCTCTTTCCCATCGCTTGGTAAAGCTTGAACAACGTCAAGAGTCTCTTGAATTGGAATTATCAAAGCAAAAACAAGAACCAACTCTTGAAGAAAGTGAAAGACTTGATGGTGTCGATCAATTATTACGAGAGTGTCAGGAGCTTTTAGAAACTTCTTGTAAAAATGATGATTTTGAGAATCGTTGGTCTACATCACAAGATCAGGAGGACTCCCTTGCTGCATAGCGAGGATTGAGTTGTCAAAAGAAAAGAAAGTGAGGCAATCATCGTTACAATCATTTCTGCCTCAGGCGCTATTCACTTATGTGGTTCTTTTAATTCCCATGCGAGTGAGTCCCAAGCCACTCGCAAAGAGTTTTATGAGGGAGGGCATCAGCTTGAAAAGCTGGAATTTGCTTTGGCTGTAGCTGAAATCAGGTGAGATGAAATAAAATCAGCTTCTTTACGAGCACAGATCGCTGATTTAGGTGGAAACATTGAAGAGCCAGGCACTTAAAGTATGAAATTTTCCACTGCAATGCAACCCACTTTTGTATAATCGGAGATTATCCAAGATTGATGCTCTATAATATTTTAATCTTAAACGATTTGCGTTAAACTTCAACCAAGGGGTTTATCTAATTAATCTTGGCATCAACTTTTGTGCGATCACCATCCATAATGAATACTGTTCAAAGTAAACGTGCAGCTTTTTTAAAAGCAGCTGTAGGTTTTTTTGATTCTGCATCTGCATATGCAGAGGAAGGCGATCTGCAATCAGCTGGAACTTTAATTCTGAAAGCTTTAGATCAAGAACGTAGAGCTGGTGTAGTTGGTCCACAAGTCCTCCAATTAATTAAACCTCGTAATTGATTGATCTGAAACCACTTAATTTGTGTTTATATTAATTTATATATTTGCTTGAATTCCTTTTGAGCTTTTTAATGATTTATCAAGATTGTAATGATTTAACCAAAGCGGGTGACCGGATTTGAACCGGCGACGTTCAGCTTGGGAAGCTGACATTCTACCACTGAATTACACCCGCAATCAGATAAGCTTAGTACATTTTCTTCAAAATAGTTATTGGAGAGCCGCGGTGGCAGCAGATAGTCCTTCGCCAGTTTTGTTTTTATTAATTCCTAGTAATTGCAAGGTTGATTCAATTGCAGCTACAGCAGTTAATACATCGCGATCACTTACAAATCCTAGATGACCTATGCGAAATACTTTTCCTTTCAGGTGGTCTTGGCCACCTGCTAAAAGTATGTCAAACTTTTCCTTTACCACTTTTCTTAATTCTTCTGCATCAATAATGTCTGGTGCCACCGAAGTGATAGCAGGACTTCCAAATCCCTCGGCAGCATAAAGAGGCAAGCCAATTGCCTTCATGCCTGCTTGTGCAGCTTTCTTGTGACGATCATGCCGTGAAAATATCGCGTCTAATCCTTCTTCTTGCATTTTATTTAAGGCAGCTTCTAAGGCAAAATAGAGATTTACTGCAGGGGTAAAAGGATTGCTATTTTTTTGAACAGTTTTTTGATATGACTTCAAGTCAAGATAAAACTTAGGGAGATCAGAGCGTTTTTGAGCTTCCCAAGCTCTTTCGCTCATCGCTACAAAACTTAGACCTGGGGGCATCATGTATCCCTTTTGAGATCCAGATGCAACAACATCTAAACCCCATTGGTCCATTGGCACATTAGTTGCACCTAAGCTTGTTACACAATCAGCAATTGTTATTGCTGTTCCATTTGTTTGAACATACCTGCTAATAGTTTCTAAATCGTTGATTACTCCAGTTGAAGTTTCGGAGTGAGTGAGTATTACTGCGCGAATATTATTATTTTGGTCTTCTTGAAGAGCTTTACGGAATTCTTCTGGATCTAAAGGATCACCCCAGTTAGCCTTTATGACCTTGACGTCTAAACCATAGGCTTTAGCTACTTTCACCCATCTTTCACCAAATTTTCCGTTGTCACCACAGAGGACTCGATCTCCGCGACTAAGTGTGTTGATAATTCCAGCTTCCATTGCTGCGGTTCCACTACCAGTAATGGTTAAAACATCACTATTGGTTTGATGTAGCCATTTGAGTTGCTCAGTAGTCCGCAGGACTATTTCTTGAAATTCTCCGCTTCGATGACCAATGGGATGCCTCCCAAGGGCTTGAAGGACTGTTTGGGGTACTGGGGTGGGACCCGGGATCATGAGGGTCAGTTTTTCCTTCATGTTCTCGGGGTTCAGAATTGTGCATATTAAAAAAACATCTGACTATTGTTCGATATCACTCATTCTTCTTCTGATTTTAGTGGTTTGACCCTACCGGTATGGGTTGCAGCCGCCGCTAAGGCAGCTACGGAATTATTGATGGGTAAGGCTTTTGAGCAAGAACAATTGATTTTGGTGCCTGACAGAGACCAAAGATTGCCTGTATTGGTGACATCAGCATCTTTACTGGCAGATGGACAGCAAGCTATTGGGATTAGCCATTGTCATTCTGGATTAGCTTTAGATATAACTAATGGATTAGAAATTTGGGCATGTGTGCGATGGCAAAAACAACAATTAAACGCACATAAAACTGGGAAGGATGATTCAGATCAATGGCTTTCTTTAGTTGGAGGAAATGGAGTAGGTAAATATGATGTTAATGGTGAATTGTGCTTGTCTGAGTTTGCAAAGCAGATTCTAAAATCAAATCTTCGTCCTTTAGTTCCAAATGGATATTTATTGGAGTTGGAAATTATTTTTCCAAAAGGAAGGGAATTAGCTTCTAGAACAAGCAATAAGGCTTTTGGTGTAATTGATGGCCTTGCATTAATTGGGACTCAAGCTGAAGGACAAATTAGTGCATCACCTAAACAGCTTCAAAATATAATTAAGGAATTAAAGGCTAGATGCGTTGATCAAGATTTTGATGGATCTTTGGTATTGGTAATTGGTGAGAATGGTCTTGACTTAGCAATGCGTTTAGGCATTCCATCAAAGATGATTTTGAAAGTAGGAAATTGGATTGGACCTTTATTAGTTGCAGCAGCTGAGGAAGGAGTAAAAGATCTTTTGCTGATTGGTTATCATGGTAAATTGATTAAACTTGCAGGAAATATTTTTCATACGCATCATCATTTAGCAGATGGTCGAATAGAGATACTTACTTCAATTGCTGTACGAGAAGGGTTGCCTTTAGAGATTATAGTGGCTCTCAACCAATCAAAGTCTGTAGAGTCAGCCTTTTTGGACTTACAATCTAAGGATCGAATCTTGGCTGAAAAATTGTGGCAAAGGTTAGCTACAACTATTGAGCAACGTAGTTCTAGTTATGTTGGTCGTTATAGAACCTGCAGTATGAGAATAGGTGCGGCAATGTTTGATCGTCAGCGTCGCTTGCTTTGGGCAGGTCCATTTGGTATTGATCAGTTAGCTTTTTGGAGATGCACCTTGGATGTTGAATAATATTACTTATTCCTTGGGGTGATCTTTCAGTTGTATTTATTTGAGGTCTGTATTTGATATGTCTTATTCCCAGTCAGAAGAACAGCGCCAACCTGCGATTATCATTCTTGATTTCGGTTCCCAGTATTCCGAGTTGATAGCTCGACGCGTGCGTGAAACGCAAGTTTATTCATTGGTATTGAGTCACAGTACATCCGTAGAGGAACTTCGCAAAATATCACCTAAAGGAATAATTTTCAGTGGAGGACCTCGTTCTGTTTATGAGAATGGTGCACCACTTTGTGATCCTGAAATTTGGAATTTAGGCATTCCTGTGTTGGGTGTTTGTTATGGAATGCAGTTAATGGTGCATCAGTTGGGCGGTCGCGTGGAATCAGCTTCTGGTAAAGCAGAATATGGCAAAGCTCCTTTGCAAGTTGATGATCCAACCTCGTTACTGACTAATGTTGCTAATGGCTCAACAATGTGGATGAGTCATGGAGACTCTGTAGAGGCTTTACCTTCTGGCTTTGTTCGTTTAGCTCATACAACCAATACCTCTGAAGCTGCTATTGCTGATCATCATCGTCATCTTTATGGTGTGCAATTCCATCCTGAAGTTGTGCATTCGACTGATGGGATGGTGATGATTAGAAATTTTGTATATAACATTTGTGGTTGTGATCCAAATTGGACAACAAATGCCTTTATTGATGAAGCTATAAGTCAAGTTCGTAATCAAGTTGGTGATAGAAGAGTTTTGCTTGCTCTATCAGGCGGAGTAGATTCTTCAACTTTAGCTTTTCTATTAAATAAAGCTATAGGGGGTCAGTTGACTTGTATGTTTATAGATCAGGGTTTTATGCGCAAAGGTGAACCTGAATTTCTCATGGATTTCTTTGATAAGAAATTTCATATCAATGTTCAATATATAAATGCTAGAAAGCGTTTTATTTCTAAACTGACTGGTATTACAGATCCAGAGGAAAAGAGGAAAATTATAGGCAAAGAATTTATAAGAGTCTTTGAGGAAGAGAGTGTAAAATTAGGACCTTTTGATTACCTTGCTCAAGGCACCTTATATCCTGATGTTATTGAGAGTGCTGCTACTAATATAGATCCTAGAACTGGTGAGAGAGTTGCAGTTAAGATTAAAAGTCATCACAATGTCGGAGGATTGCCAAAAGATCTTCAATTTAAATTAGTAGAGCCTCTTAGAAGATTATTCAAAGATGAAGTCAGAAAAGTAGGAAGATCTTTGGGTTTGCCAGAAGAAATTGTAAGTCGACATCCCTTTCCTGGACCTGGTCTTGCAATTAGAATTCTTGGAGAGGTTACTGATGAGAAACTTAATTGTTTACGAGATGCTGATTTGATAGTACGTGAGGAAATAGTGAACTCTGGTTTATATAATGATGTATGGCAGGCATTTGCAGTTTTATTGCCAGTTTGCTCTGTAGGAGTTATGGGAGATCAAAGAACGTATGCTTGGCCAATTGTTCTACGTTGCGTTTCAAGCGAAGATGGTATGACAGCGGATTGGTCAAGGCTTCCTTATGAATTTTTAGAATGTGTATCAAATCGAATAGTTAATGAAGTGAAGGGAGTTAATAGAGTCGTATTTGATATAACAAGCAAACCACCTGGAACAATTGAGTGGGAGTAAAATACCAACATAAAACCCAGTCATAGAATGAATACTTGAGTTTCACACGAGTTTCACAAGTCACCTTTTCACCTTCTCTATAGAAAAGTCGTAGATCGTAGAAAGGTGTTTTTCTCTGAACGTTTAAATATTTTTATTCATTGGTAGTTGTCAATTCTCCATTTTAGAAACCCAGAACTGATAGACCCTGAGAAGGTAGTGGGATATTGTTCTTCAAATTTTGCCCAATTTTGTAAGTTGATGATAGGAAGCGATGTCTTTATATCTATTGGTTTTAGTTAGAATCTGAGAAGAGATTACGACTTAGATTAAATAGTTATTATATGATTTTTCTTCAACCAGCTCTGAATTATACTTCTGATTGATTTCTTTTTTTATAGAAGCTCTCTTATCATTTTCTTTGTAAACTGATCTAGCAAGTTGAATAAATTCTTCATCAAATGTTTGATTGCTCTCTTTTATCCTAATTTTATCTTCTATTTCCCAAAGATTATTGTTTACTTCTTTGAGATTATTAATTAAATCAATATCAATTTCTAGATTTTTATCTTGAAGTGTTTTTTTTAGTAGTTTTAGCTCTTTATCTACATTTTTTAGCTTTATTCCAGTCATATGTATTTGTTTGATTTCTAGAATCGTGATTTTATCGATTAATTCTCCTAGAGAGACTGGAGCGAGAATAGAAGATAAGTATTTAACTTTTGAATTCATACCTTTTTCTCAATTTCTTTTGTAATTGCGATTGATACTCTCTCCAAAACCTCTTGCCAATTATATCGCTCTTTTTGTCGAAATAATCTCATCGATGGATACCAAAATGAACTCTCTCCTTCCATTCCCCATCTCCAGTCAGGTAAATAATGTAGGAGTAACCAAGTTGATTTACCCATTCCTCCAGCAAGATGAGCAATTGAAGTATCAGAAGTAATAATTAAATCACAGCTTTCAATTATGGCAGCATTTTCAAGGAAATCCCAGGTGGAATCAATTTGTGGTTGGCATTGAACAAACTTATTTTTAAATGAGCAACTATTTAATTGCTCTGAACCAAATCCTTTTTGTAGTGATAAAAAATTGAAATTATTATTTTTAGCAATAGTTGAGAAAGTTTCTACTGGTAATGAGCGACCTCTTAGACCATCCTTCTCGGCATTTGGGTTCCCTTGCCAATGAATACCAATGATTGGTCTTTTTTCTGTAGAGAGTATGTTGTCCCATTTCTTTTTTAGTTCATTAGTTGAAAAGATATATGGTTCGGAAATAATTGGATTGTCTGGGCTTACTTTTAAATATCTTGGTAAAGATAATAGCGGGATCCATTTACCCTCTGAAACTTCGCTTGCCTCCTCTGGCGTTAATGGATTTTGATCAATGCCTGAGGATTGGATCAATGAATGTAGTTTTGTTTGAGCACAAAAAGAAATTTTTATTCCTTGATTTCTAAGGTAAGGAATATATCTCATATATTGAAGGGTATCTCCTAAACCTTGCTCAGTGACTACTAATAGCTTTTCCCCTTTTTCTGATTTTTTATGCTTGATTCGTTTGAGTTTTGTAATACCGTGAGGAATAGCAGGGTTCTTTCTTTTGAATCTAATTTCATAGTTTTCTAGACCATTTTTGTAGTCACCTTGAAGTAGTTCAAGTAATGAAAGATTCCAAAATGCCTCTGCGAAATCAGGATTGATTTCAATTGCTTTGCGGTATGACAATTCTGCGTCTTTTAAGTTTCCAAGATCACTCAATATGCTTCCCAGATTAGAATATGCCTCTGCGAAATCAGGATTGATTTCAATTGCTTTGCGAGTGGATAATTCTGCTTCTTGTGATTTATCAAGATCTCTCAATATGTTTCCCAGATTGGAATATGCTTCTGCGTAATCAGGTTTAATTTCAATTGCTTTGCGGTATGACAATTCTGCGTCTTTTAAGTTTCCAAGATCTTTTAATATGTTTCCGAGATTGAAATGAGCCTCTGCTAGATTAGGATTGATTTCAATTGCTTTGCGGTATGATAACTTTGCTTCTTTTAACTTGCCAAGATCTTTTAATATGTTTCCGAGATTGAAATGAGCGTTTGCGAAATCAGGATTAAGTTCAATTGCTTTGTGTAGAGATAATTCTGCTTCGTTTAATTTGCCGAGATCTCTCAATATGTTTCCCAGATTGGAATGTGCTTCTGCGAAATCAGGATTAAGTTCAATTGCTTTGCGTAGAGATAATTCTGCTTCGTTTAATTTGCCGAGATCTCTCAATATGTTTCCCAGATTGGAATGTGCATCTGCGAAATCAGGATTAAGTTCAATTGCTTTGCGGTATGACAATTCTGCGTCTTGTAATTTCCCTAGATCTTTTAATATGACTCCATAGTTAGAAAAAACTCTATAATCTTTAAAGCCTTGATTAATGAAAAGTTGATAATATTTTGCTGCTTCTGAAATATTTCCTTGCAAATGAAACTTAAATGCTTGATTAATTAACTGTTCTTTAGAAGGTGTAGTTTTCTTATTGCTTTTTCTTTTAGACTGGTCTCTAAAACCTTTCATCTTTAAATCTTTCAGGTAATTTCCTTGTTGCAATAATACTATCTTCCCCTGAGAATCAAGTCATAAGTTTATTCATTTACAACTTTCTATCTTGTGACAATAGGCATTTTACTACTAATTTGAATCCTTATTAATTCTTTCTGAAATCATTGTTATTTCATTTTGAGTGCCATAAAGTAGCATTCTCTTTGAATAATTGCTTACGATATCTCTAAGTTAATGTCGTCTGTGAGAAGTTTTTAGCTCATAATCGTCTCTTATTAGTTTCACACGAGTTTCACACAAGATTTGATCATTATCAAATACTATGATTTCTTTTTGTGATAGCAAGGGGCTCTGAACTAAGTATTTGTAGAGGTTTTATTACGTGGGAATAGTTAAATCAATAACTATATTTATATTCTTGATAGTATTTATTCATTGAAGTTGTTTGGCAACCAAATTTTTCTAAATAATCAATTCATTGGTTTTAGGGGCTGGTGGACCTCTGAAGAGCTCGATACCCTGGGCTAATGGCTTGGAGCGCATTGACCACAGCTCAACAACAAGACTTTCAGCTGCAGCGTCGTTTACAACAGGACAGCATTCAGCTTGCAGGGAAGATCGTCTATATAAATCCTTTTCTTTATTGGCGAAGGTTTGATAGCAATACTGATCGTTGGTTAAGAGAGCCCGGTCAGCTCACTGAAGATCAAATTCGCCTTAATAGAGGCCGTTTTTATCCAGAATTGGATTGGAATGATTTGGATGGAGATCAAAAAGAGCTAAAAGATGCATCTGTAGAGATGTTTCTCAAGAGCTTGGAGCTTATAGGTACCTTTCATCCTGAGTTAAACGCGGGTCAATTGTTAGAAGTAGAACGGAAAATGGCAGTGACTAAGAAAATAGCGTTTGAACGATGGGTACAGAAATCTTTCCGCAGACGTTATCAGCAAGAAACTAACGAGCGTAAGAGATTTGAAAGGGAGAGATTATGGCGTACATGGCGTGAATGGATCAGTCTTGAAACAACACGTCAGGCTGTAGGCCCATTCATGGCAATATTGATCTTGTCAGGCTTTATTGGTTGGTCAAAAGGTGTATCAAGTGTGACCTGCCCTTCATTTTTGATGCCTTCTGAGCAAACTGGTCTGAGATAGTTTTTTGTTGCAACATGACTGACGATCCAATTGATACTTTTCGTCTGTCGGTAATGCAGGATTTTTTACCTGTTGGTTTGGCGATGGTTCAACGTGTCAGGCATGGAGGTGCTAGCAAAGTTGTGGAGGCATTTACTAATTCAAATGATCCTTTAGAAGATCTTCGAATTGAAGGAGAGCCTGCTGCAAAATCCTTGAGAGAGAAGTTAGATAATGTAAGTCCTGGGTTAGGTAATCCTGTGATGCCAGTAAAAGTCGCTGTGACAGAAGAAGGTCTTAATGATGAAGCTTCTCAAAATCAGGATTGTTTAAATGAAACTTTAGAACGCATTGAAACTCGTTTAGATCTTCTTCAAACTTATTTTTCAGATAATGACGAGAATTTTGATTATCAAGGATGATTACAATGGCGGAGAAAGTACGTTTAGAAGGAAATAAGCAGAGAAAGACAGGCTTATTTAATCAGCCAAAAATATTACTTCTTTTGGTATTTACATTCTTTGGTGCGATTACTACTCGTCTTTTTTGGTTGCAAATAGTTCAAGGCTCATTTTATAGAAAATTATCTGATGAAAATAGAATTCGTTTGGTTTCTCAAGCCCCTATGCGAGGGCGTTTATTAGATCGTAAAGGTAGATTATTGGCTGGAAATAAACTTACGTATACTCTTTCTATCCAACCAAGATTAGTTGCGAAAGATTATTGGCCTATTCTTAGAAATAAACTCACCACTTTATTGTCTTTATCTCAAGATTCATTGGATTTTAATTTCACAAAAGGTTTGAAGACCAATTCTTATCGAATCTCTCTTGCAAAAGATTTAACGACCACTCAAGTTCTTCGTTTTAGGGAGCAAGAGCATTTATTAAAAGGCGCTCAAGTAGATGTGGATTTATTAAGACATTATCCTTATAAAACGCTTGCTTCCCATGTTTTGGGATATACCCAACAAATAACAAAAAATGAATTTAGGACTCTTGCAAAAAAAGGTTATTTAATCAGAGATCGAATTGGAAGAATCGGTGTTGAAGCTGCTTATGAGTCCCATCTCAGAGGAACCTGGGGTGGCGAAATGCTTGAGGTTGATGCATCAGGTGCAGTTCAACGAAGTCTTGGAATCAAGAAAGCTATTCCTGGGAAGGATCTTTTCTTAACCTTAGATCTTGACTTGCAATTGGCTGCTGAAAAGGCATTGCAAGATAAGGTTGCTGGAGCAATTGTTGCTCTTGATCCTCGTAGTGGGGCTATAAGAGCAATGGCTAGTAAGCCTAACTTTGACCCCAATTTTTTCTCTAAGTCATTTACTACTCAAAAGGAATATGATCGATTATTTCTATCTAAAAATAAGCCTTTATTTAGTCGAGCAATGAATGCTTATGATCCAGGTAGTACGTGGAAACCTGTAACGGGAATTGCTGGGATGGAAAGTGGGAAATTTCCTCCTGATATTCGATTAGATACTGCACCATGTATTAAATATGGTAGCCATTGTTTTCGTGAACATAATAATGAAGGTTTTGGGACTATTGGTTATGAGGATGCTCTTAGGGTCTCTAGCAATACATTCTTTTATCAGATTGGTGTAGGAGCTGGCTCTAAAGCTTTGTATGAAGCAGCTATTAAATTAGGTTTTGATTCGTTAACTGGTATTGAATTAGATTTTGAAGAAAGTAAGGGACTTGTAGGGAATGAAGAATGGGCTGATGCAGGACGAGGGTGGGGAAAGCCTGGACAAACACCTTGGATACCTGAGGATATGGCGAGTGCTTCTATTGGACAGGCTGTAGTGCAAATTACGCCTTTGCAATTGGCACGAGCCTATGCTGTTTTTGCCAATGATGGTTATTTAATTACGCCTCACTTAGCAGACACTGATGTTGATTGGACTTCACTTAAACGCCGGAAGAAAGTAGATATTAAGCCCTCAACATTACAAACTTTACGACGTGGCCTGAGAAAAGTTGTAGAAGGAGGTACAGGATCACGTATAACTATGAATTCGCCTAATTTACCTCCTGTGGCTGGAAAGACAGGAACTGCAGAAGACAGCACAGGAGGCTCTGACCATGCTTGGTTTGTATGTTTTGCACCGTATGATTCTGGAGAAATAGTTGTTGTTGCATTTGCTCAAAACACCCCTGGAGGTGGATCAGTTCATGCATTACCTATGGCAAGAAAAGTACTTGAGGTTTGGAACAATTTGCGTTCAAGTTAGCTTGAATTCGCAGGTGAATTATGGTTTTATGCTGCATGAATCAATGATATTTCTGATAAGTCAGCTAGTTTTAAATCCAAAAATCGTTTGACTTCTTCTAGTGAGCATCGATTAGTCCGAAAAGGTAGTAACAACATAGGACTTCTTTCGGGACGAACTAACCAGCTTTGATTTGGCTGCGCTAACAATATAAAACCACGATAACGTATAGGAATATCTAGTTTTTCTTTTGATTGGATCATAGACAATTTTAATTCAATTAAATTTATTTCACCTCACAATATGTGGTGTACTCGCTTTTTTTGTAAATTCTTTAGAATTCAGGCTTAAAGCGTATGTATTAATCAATACTTAGTAACCAAGAACCCAGACTGATACTACTTTTTTAGCTTATACGAATATCTGCTAAAGCTCATAGATGGCTATTTTATTGGCATATGAATTCTCCCTACATATGGTGTTAGCTCATTTGAGGAGAGTGTCTAGTTATCCAGAATCAAACAATCATATGAATTAATCGATCGATCGATAGGGATTCAGTTGAATTAGACGTTGTAAAAGATCCTCAATGGATTCATCTTGTGGCGGTTTGTTGTGGTTGCTTAGTAATTGACGACCGACTACTTGCGCGCCTAAATGAGTCAGTTGAATTCTTAATGAAATAAGTAATTCCATTCCTCCTCCGCCTGAGAAGCTAGCTATGGCAATTGGCCTTCCATTGAATAAATGCCTAAAATCATCTCCTTGTACTGATAACCATGCCAGTGCACTTGTGAACACAGGTGGTATAGATCCATTGTATTCAGGAGCGCATATTACCCAGCGTGGGATAGATATCATTTTTTTGTGGAGCTTAATTGCTAAATCTGGGACACCTTTAGATTCATGTGTTCGAGGGTTGTATAGAGGCAGATCAAGACTGGTTAAATCAAGTAATTCTGGTTCACATCCAAAGTTTGTGGCTATATCAATAAAACGATTTGCTAGCTTTAGATTTTCACCATTACTAGCAGTGATTATAAGAAGTTTGGATGGAGATTTCATAGGAATCATTTAAGTGAAAAAGTTAGAAGTTTATTTAGTAATTAGCTCCTGTGCGTCGATGGTGCACTGCTGTTACTCCATCTTTATCAAGTACTTTGCCATTATTTAGTACTGCGTAGATAAGCCAATGATCACCGCATTCCATCCTTTGTTCCACGCAACCTTCTAACCATGCTAATGATTCAGGCAATATTGGTTGATTGTGAGGACTTTTGTCGATCTTGACATTATGAAATCTATCTGCACCTGGTGAAAAGGGTTGAAGAAACTGTCTCATTAGCTTGTTATGTCGATTGGAAGCAAGGATATTTAATGCAAAATGATCTCCACAGTGCAATAGTGTTTCTACAGCACGATCTTTGGCTACAGCAATTGTTATTCCTGGAGGTGAGAAGCTTGCTTGGCTAATCCAACTAGCAACCATTGCGCTGCTAATTATTTCTTTATCGATTTCTTTGCGGGCGGTAAGTATGCAAAGTGAGCCGATGATTCTTCCTAACGCAAGAACACCTGGATCACTGCGACTAATGTTCATCCCTCCACTAGCTCGTCGTTGTTGCCTCTTTTGTGCTTGTTGTAGATTCCTGCCAAATAATGTTCCTGTTTCTTCTAGTTTTTTGACCATTGCTCTGTCAGGACTAAATTTTATTTTTATAGGGTCGAATCCAAATTTAAAGCCTCCATCACGGAGTTTATTTTCAAGCAGATCTATTGCTTCTCCACTCCAACCATAACTGCCAAAAATTCCAACTTGTTTGCTTCGATCTCCTTCAGCAAGTAATGTCCCAAGGGCTGAAACAATTGGGGTTGGGGCGTGACCTCCAAGTGTTGGAGAACCTATTAGATATCCATCTGCTTTTTTAATAGCTTGAATGAGTTCATTAGTAGAATCAAATTCACAATTGAAACTTTCAACTTTGACACCTGTTCGACTGATTCCATTTGCAATGGCATCAGCAATTGCTGCTGTATTTCCATAGGCACTTGCAAAGATAAGGACTACTTTGAGGAAGTAATGTTGTCTTGCTAAACCCCATTGTCTGTAGTCATTAAGTAAACTCCTCCAGCTTGTTTCGATTGCAGGACCATGGCATGGAGCGATGGTATTTATATCGAGTTCACTTAATCTTTCGATTATAAAATCGACTTGATTTTCCATAGGGGCCATTAAACAATCATAGAAGTGGCGTCTTTCTTCTTCTGTGCTAATACGGTTTCTTTCTGCCCATTCATTCGTACAAATATGCGCAGCAAAAAATTTATCACTCATTAATAAACCTAATTTTTCTTCAAATGCAATTAAACCTCCTGGCCATCTTGGCGTGGGAGCAGGTATAAGTTTCAATTTATAACCCATAGATAGTTCGAGTTCTTGCTCTTGTCTAATTATGTTGATGGCAGGTAGTTTGGTGATTGAGGACTTATGATCTGTCTCTTTTTTATTAGATAATGGCTTTTCTCTTTCCCAAATATCTTTTATTAATTTACTTCCAGGATTGGAAGTGATTAATTCAATGTCAGAATAATTTTCTGCAAGCAATTTTAATAGATCTACTCGATTTGGATTGATATGGCCAACAATAATTTGCAGCTTTGTCTTAGGGTTTGGCAATGTATCTTGAATTGCAGGTAAGAATACATCTGCATAGATAGCCCCTGGGGGATGAACAAGTACTGCGGTTTTATCTTGATTTATATCTAGAAAATTAGTGAATAAGAAACTGTTGTCTGTACTTCCTCGTTCTAGGCCGTATTCAAGTTCAAATCTAAGACGTTTTGGACTTAGTCCTCTTAGACTGATCAGTCCTGCTTCAATTTGTATAGAGATGATTTCCATGTCTGTAGCTTGTTTGATTAAGGCTGTCATGTTTGAATCCATTATTAGTAATGATTGCCTACTTTGCGATGGTGAACAGCAGTATTGATTTCTTCATCAGATACATTGCCATGTTCTACGATGGAATATATAATCCAATGATCTGCACTTTCCATTCTTTTGGCAACACGACAACTTAAATAAGCGAGTGATTCAGATAAAACAGGTCCTCCTTTAGCAACATCGTCTAATATATTCACTCCACTAAATCGGTCAGCTCCAGGTGGAAATCGTTTAAGAAAATGTCGTAATAAGCCTTGATATTTATCTTCTTTAAGTACATTGACAACAAAATAATCTCCAACCTGCATTAATGTTTCAATGGCTCTATCTTTTGCGACAGCAACTGTTAAACCTGGCGGTGAGAAGCTCGCTTGACTTACCCAGCTAGCAACCATTGCACTACGTCTTTTTTGCTTACCTTCTCCTTGACTGGCTGTAACTATATAAAGTCCTCCACTAATCCGTCCCAGAGCTTTATCAAGATCACTATCAAGGCTTTTCATTGTTGCAATAACTTTCTTTTGATTAAGTAATTGTCCTAAATCAGTCCCTGCTTCTTCGAAGCGTTGATAGGTATTTTCATTAGGGATCTCTAAGACTCTTAAAGGTAAGAAAGCTTCTTTTTGACCAAGTCTTCGTAATTGATTTGCTACGGCATCTATTGGTTCATCATTACCTCCATATGCATCGTATACAGCAATCCATTGCTTCTGCTTTAATGCTGCTAAGAGTGTCCCTATGTTTCCTTGTAGCTCCGCATCAGCTTTATTAGGCCATGTTGGTACTACAACAGCATTGGCTTCATTAATTAATGCGCTTAATTCTTGATCATCAGAAGCTCTTAGATCTATAAGTTGTACTTGTGTATCTGCTTTTGTTATTCCATGCGCAATAGATTGACTAAGACGATCACAGAATCCATATTGACTTATATAACATACAGCCGCATAACTTTCACCTTTATTACGTTTGCTGCTCCATTCTCTATAGTGATTGACCCAAAGATTTATATGGTGTCTTAGTAAGGGTCCATGTCCAACGGCAATGGTGTTGATAGTTGGTAATCCATCAATTCTTTTGAGAGACTGAAGAACACTTCTTGCATTTGGTCCCATAAGGCAATCGTAATAAAATCGAAAATCTGGCGCAATTACTTCGGCATTACTATCAAATAGATCATCTGAGCAGTAATGTAGACCAAAGGCATCACATGTAAAAAGAATTCCTGTGCCATGATCAAATGAGAAAATAGTGTCAGGCCAATGCAGGTTTGGTGCACTTAAAAATTCAAATCTGTGACTTATTCCAGTTTTTGGGTTCACCCCTAAATCGAGTTTATCCCCACTTTTTACCGCTCGTGCATTAAAAGATTGATGTACTTGATCTTGTAAGAATTGTATGGCTACTTTGGACCCGATAATTTCGATCTTAGGATTGAGTTTTAGCAGGTTTGGGATTAAACCTGAATGATCAGGTTCTGTATGACTAACAATTAAGTAATTAATATCAGTGACTTTAATTTGTTTGCTTAGAAGATTTATCCAACTAGCACTAAATTTTACGTGACTTGTATCAATCAGGGCGGTTTGTTCACCTTGTATTAAAAAACTATTATATGTTGTTCCATTCCTCAGTCCAAATTCTATATCAAATCTACTTCGGTCCCAATCTAGAGATCTGATAGCTGTTGTGTCATGATCTATTTCTTGACATTGCAATGAAAGCCTTTGACCGGAGCTTTCCATAGAATCAATTGTGATTTATTGGCTATCTTCCATGATTTTTGTTTGTTTATGAATAGACTCTAAGAAATATTTTGGTATTTGTGGTTAAATTTATGACCATGCGATGCTAGGCAACCAATTTACGAGGGATGGAGAAATAATAATGAGTATTAATACACTAATTTGTAGCGCCACAAATGGTAATGCACCCATGTAGATATCTTTTGTGGCAATTGATTTGGGAGCTACACCTCTTAAATAAAAAAGTGCAAATCCGAATGGAGGTGTCAAAAAAGAAGTTTGTAGGTTGGCACCTATTACAACACCTAGCCAAAGCAAGGCATCTGGACCTAGTAATTCACGAGCCGCTGGAAGGATTAAAGGAACAGCAATAAAGGCGATTTCAAAGAAATCTATAAAAAACCCTAAGGCAAAAATGGTAAACATGCTGAATGCCAAAAAACCTATTTTGCCGCCAGGAAGATTTAGCAAAACATTGGCAATAAGCTCATCTCCTCCAATCCCTCTGAAAACCAAACTAAAAGCAGTTGATCCAAGTAAAATTGCCATCACCATAGATGTTGTTCTTAAGGTGTCGTCGCAAACTTTTGATAGAGTTTTTCTACTAAAACCTTTATTGAATGCTGCCAGAACTATTGCGCCAATCGCTCCTAATGTACCTGCTTCTGTTGGAGTAGCGATACCAATAAATATGCTCCCTAGCACTATTAATATTAGCCCCAAAGGTGGAATTATTACCCCAATCAATTCTATTAATTGATTGAAAGTGAATGTAATATTATTTTGCTTAGGGGCTAGTTCAGGTTTTAGGCTTGTGATTATTATTATGTAAATAGCAAAGGCACTAGCCATAAGTACACCTGGAATTAGTGATCCTAGAAATAGATCTCCAACTGATATACCTAGTTGATCACCAAGAACTACTAAAACAATGCTTGGTGGAATAATTTGCCCAAGAGTTCCTGATGCTGCGATTACTCCTGTCGCTAGTGATTTGTCATAACCAGAACGCAACATTGCAGGGAGCGAGATTAAACCCATAGTTGTAACAGTTGCTGCTACCACTCCTGTTGTTGCTGCAAGAAGTGAGCCAACAATTACAACTGAAAGAGCAAGACCTCCTCGGATTCTTCCTAACAATGCTCCCATGCTTTCGAGAAGACGTTCAGCTATACCTGATGTTTCAAGCATTGCTCCCATAAAAATAAATGCAGGTATAGCTAATAATGTGAAATTTCCCATTATTCCAAAAATTCTTTGAGGTAAGGCAGTTATAAAAAGAGGATCTATTTCTCCAAAAATTATTCCAAGTATGAAAAAGATAACTGCAATTCCTCCAAGGCAAAAAGCTACTGGGTACCCAGATAGAAGAACTATCACTAAAGATAGAAACATTCCTGGACCAAGTATGAAAGTTGGATCAATGCTGATTACATGACCAACAAACTCAATTTCAATCAAAATAATTCTCCTCTAATTTGGTTTTGAATTTGATTTTTTAAGCATCGAATAGCTTTGTATCGCCTCTGATATGCCTTGTAGGGCCAATAGAAAAAACCCTAATGGAATAAGTGATTTGACTAGATAGCGTGGCAATCCATTTGGATCTGGTGAAGCTTCTAAAATCTTCCAAGACTGGAAGGTCGGATCAATGGATATAATCAAAACGCCTATAGCAAAAGGTAATAGTAGAAATAATGACCCCAAAAGATCCAGTTTTGCTTTTGTTGTTGCTTTTAATCGACTTTGGATAATATCAACACGTACATGTCCTTGACGTTGAAGTGTCCATCCTAATCCCAATAAAAAAGCAAGATCAAATAAATACCATTGCCCTTCTATAAAGCTATTTGAACTGAGATTTTGACCAATTGCTGTTCCTAAATATCTACCAATTACATTCCAAAACCCTAATCCAATCATCAATAGTAATGACCATC
Organism: Prochlorococcus sp. AG-363-O15; assembly: GCA_003278255.1. Classification (GTDB taxonomy): domain Bacteria; phylum Cyanobacteriota; class Cyanobacteriia; order PCC-6307; family Cyanobiaceae; genus AG-363-O15. Next base: position 127,073 of record QCFZ01000003.1, on the reverse strand, counting down.
TAGCAAGCACTGCAATGGCTTTATTTAAGTGATTAATTTGCCTGGATAGATGTAACCATTTTTTCATGATCATTCTTATACCTGCTTATAACTAAATTCTAAGAATGAAAATTCATTGATTTTATTCCATGAATAAACTTGAGTTCTAAAGAGTTGCCATTGCTCAAAGATTAAACGGAAATCTTTTTCCTTTGCGGCAAGGTCTGAGTAGATTTGCCAAGATGCTTTTTTAGCTTCATTTAAAATACTTTCTTCATAACCTATGCATTGTGTTCCACTTTGCAATAATCTTTGAAGTGCAAATCCATTAAGATTGTCATAACGGCTAAGCATTGTCATATTTGCTTCAAAGCAGGCTGTCTTAAATATTTCTTGATATTCAGTAGGTAGCTTTTCCCAAGCATTCTTGTTTACTAGCCCTGTCAAGGTTGGCCCTGGTTCCCACCAACCGGGATAATAATAATAATTAGCGGCTCTATTTAAACCTAACTTTTCATCGTCATAAGGGCCTGTCCATTCAGCGGCATCAATTGCTCCTCTCTCTAAGGCTAAATAAATCTCTCCTCCAGGAAGTACTTGCACATTAACTCCAAGTTGTGCCATGACCTTTCCACCAAGGCCTGGGATGCGCATTTTTAGTCCTTGAAGAGATTTAAGTCCATTTAGTTTTTGTTTAAACCATCCACCCATTTGTGCTCCTGTATTTCCTGCAGGAAAACTAATTACACCAAACTTTGCATATATTTTATTTAAGGCTTCAATACCTCCTGCTTGATATAACCATGCATTTTGTTGTTGAGCTGTTAAACCAAAAGGTACTGAGGTTCCAAAGGCAAGTGCTGGATTTTTTCCTATGTAGTAATAACTTGCAGAATGACCACATTCAACAGATCCAGATTGAACTGCATCAAGTACTTCTAAGCCTGGAACTAACTCACCTGCTGCGTAAGGTTTGATTTGAAAGTTTCCGCCGCTAAGTGCATTCACTCTTTGGCTAATAGTCTCTGCTCCTCCATAAATAGTGTCTAAAGATAAAGGCCAGCTTGTGGCCATTCGCCAACGAATTTTTGGTAGGTCCCTGTTGTTGTTGTTGTTGTCTTCCCTTCGAATTGTGCAGGAACTGACTAGAGCAGCTCCAGTTGCAGCTGTTAAAGCTGTAGCACCAGATCCTAGAAGTTTCCGACGTTTCATTGAGTTTGTTGAATCTTGCGATAGATAAGCAACCCATAAACCATATCGGTTTTGGTTTTGATTTAAAACAATGTTGAATGAGTTAGCTTTTGATGACTCTAGTCTCCTTTATGTACTTGTAAACCTTAATTGATTTTAATTAGTAGATTTGCTTTGAGCCTAAATTATCCAGAAACTTGCAAAAGAAGCTGCTTGACCAAAAACAATGTCTTTTTCGTCATATAATGTCCAGATCTGAGCATTATTGATTTGAAACTTTTGCCCTTTTTTATTGATTCGTATTCCACAGTATCTGCTAATAGGTTTTTGGTTGACTGCTTTTGATAAAGTAACGCTTCTATTTATCTGTTCTTCTACTGGTGCTGTTAATCTTGAAGGCATACCAATCATTTGCTCCCATCGTCTACCCCAGATTCGCAGTGCTTCAGAATTTGCATATATTAGACATGGATCTTTTTGATTATCATGAGCAAGTACAGGCATTTTGATGGTGAATAATTCTTGGCTTTTTAATCGGTTCGAGTCTTGAACTGGCTGACATTTTATTAGTTGATTTTGAAAAGCTTTCTGATATGAATTTAAAATTATATTGACTATTCTTCTTGTTTTGGGTTGTACCCAGGGAGCCTCATTCACCAGCTGACATTGCTTGAAGCATTGCTCGCTGAGCAAGTACTTGTCCTTGCTCTTCAATATGCTTCCAAAAAATATGTCTAGCATCTGGAAACTTTGGTTCTTCTGCCAAGGGGATCTCGCCAGCAGAATCCAATGCGGTATCACCTTCCATGGCAGGAGTAATGACCACTAACTCAGCATTCAGATTTGCACTATATTTCCACCATAAGCTTGGATCTGATACAGCAGGATGTGACTTAATTAATGATTTATAGTTCTTCTTTTGTTCATTATTTTCTTTGTTATTTTCCTGCTTTTCCTTTACAATTTTAGAAAGCACTTTTCTTCGTTGCTCTGCTAAATCTTTCAATAGTTTGGACCTTGTGCGGCCTCGGAGTTGAAACAGAACAAAAGGATCTTCGCTAAACCTATCTCCCATCAGGAAATAAATAGCACTGATATGCTTGCAAGGATTTGCTTTATCTGGACAACTACATTCACTTTTGACTTCTTGAAGCTTAAAAGGAAATAGTCTGCGCCCACTAGCGGCAAATGCTCTTTCAATATCAGATGGCATAATACCTGCAAGTAATTGAGCTGACCATTTGGCTTTTTGCGTTAAAGCCTCAAGCACATATTCCCAGTCTTCATCATTCAGAACATCTAGCCATAGTTTTACTTTGTATGGATCCTCGTCAGTTCCTTGAACTCTTGCATGTACTCTTCGACCTTCAAAACGGATTGATGTCACATTACCTTCCCTTGCATAAGTCCATGCACGTTCCAGACGCTTCTTAAAACGATAAGAATTAATCAGCTCCATCCATTGTTCCACCCACCATGGTTGTTCACTTAGTCCTTGTTTTCCTAAGGCAGTGGTGATTTCATTGTTGGATCCAGATGTATTTATCATGATTAAGTATCCTCTAATGTCACTAGTTCGCGTAATTGGTTGACTCCGAGATTCCCTAACCAGTCTTCTCCTGAACCAATAATATCTTCCGCGAGTTTCGATTTTTTACGGATCATTTGATCAATTTTTTCTTCGACTGAACTGCTGCTTATGAATTTATGAACCATGACTCTATTAGTTTGACCTATTCTATAAGCTCTATCCGTTGCCTGATTCTCTACGGCTGGATTCCACCAACGATCAATATGAAAAACATGACTAGCTCTCGTTAAGTTGAGACCCACTCCTCCTGCTTTTAGCGAAAGTAAGAAAATTTGAGGTCCTCTTGGATCTTCTTGAAAACGATCTACCATTAATTGACGTTCTGCTTTAGAGGTACTTCCATGCAGAAATGGAACTTCACATCGCCATCTTTTTTGCAAATATGCTTGTAGTAAATGCCCCCATTCCGCAAATTGAGTAAATAAAAGTACCCTGTCACCAGCACTAATTACTTCTTCAAGAATTTCTTCTAATCTTTCAAGTTTTCCGGAACGTTCTTTGAAGTTAGTTTCTACAAATTCTTCTTTGAGTGCCAGTGCTGGATGATTACAAATCTGCTTTAGCTTAGTTAAAAGACCAAGTATCTTTCCATGTCTTTGTCCTCTTGATGCTTTTGAAATTGCATCAAGTGTGTCATCAACTGTTTTGCTGTAAAGACTCTTTTGTTCTGTACTTAGCCCAACCCATTCAATTAATTCAACTTTTTCTGGAAGATCTGAGATAATTGCTTTATCTGTTTTTAGTCTTCTCAGTATAAACGGACTTACGCAAGCTTTAAGGTCTTTAAAAGAAGAGATGTCTCCGTATCGTTCAATTGGTAGTTGATATCGTTGCTTAAAAAAGTCTTCTTCTCCAAGAACTCTTGGATTTAGGAAATCCATGAGTGCCCAAAGTTCACTGACTCGATTTTCTACAGGTGTTCCTGTTAGAGCGATTCTAAAGCGATTAGTTTTTCCTGGCCTTGCAATCTCGCGAGTTGCTTGGCTTTGTTTAGCATTTGGATTTTTAATGGCTTGGGCTTCATCGATGACTATTCCCTGCCAGTCAATTATTGTGAGTAAGTCAATATCTCTTTGTATTAATCCATAACTAGTTAATAGTAAGTCTGTTGTTTTTAGAGTATTTTTTAGAGATTCTTCATTGGCTGCTCTTTTAGGTCCATAGTGTTCAAGAACTTTGAGATATGGTGTGAAAGATTCAGCTTCTCTTTTCCAATTAGTTAATACTGATGTTGGAGCAATAAGTAAGACAGGTCTTTTGAGTTCTTGTTCTGCTTTGAGGTGTTGAAGAAATGCAAGGAGTTGTATAGTTTTACCAAGGCCCATATCATCTGCTAAACAAGCTCCTTGGTTAAAACGATTTAAAAAAGCTAACCAACCAAGCCCTCTTTCTTGATAAGGTCTGAGTTGTCCTATAAATCCTTCAGGAGCTGATAATCGATCAGGTGCTTTTTGTTGATGGTATTGTTCTAAAACACCTTGAAGTCTTGGGCCTGCTTCAAAAGAATGTACTGGTAATCGCATTAATGTATTACCTTCGGTAGCAGTAAGTCTTAATGCGTCATCTAGGCTTATATTAGGGTTACTACTGCAAAATTTTTCTGCATTTTTTAAGTCGTTTGGTCGTAGTTCTATCCAAGCTCCTTTATGGCGAACTAATGGACTTCGCTTATTTGCTAGGTGTTCTAATTCTCGAAGAGTTAAGGTCACACCGCCAATCATTAATTCCCATTGCCAATTCAGATTTTCTCCTAATGTGAATCCTCTTGAAGTTTCTAAAAGTTCGGCTTTTATTGATAGACCAAGTCGACTAGCTAAACCTCCTGAAAGGCTAGCTGGTAGTTCAACTCCAACCCCAATATCACGCAGTTTTCTGGAGGCTGTGCGAACTAGTACAAAAGCCTCTGCTGGTGTCAGTTGCATTCCTTCGGGAGTTGCACTTTCTAGCCCTCGTTCGATTGGTTCAAAAACAGTAAGAGCTCTTCCCATACCTTCTAAAAGAACTTCTCCTGGATTTTCAACTCTTATTTCACCAAGTTGAAGAATTTCTGAGCCAGAAGCCCAAGCTATCGATGCTGGAACTTTGAGGGTTGGATCTGCCTCTGCTTGCAAAGAAAATCGCAATTCCCAAAGATCTTCTCCTTCTTTTGGAGTGAATAGTTCTAAACATGCTCTTGCGGCGGCGACATTACCTGCGACACTTTCTTTCCAATGGTTGCTAGCTGTTGCTAAGCGCTCAGCTTCTTCATCAGGAAGAGTAATTACGCCAGTATCTGATCCCAGTGCCATTTGCCATGCACTTAATAAAGGATCTAGACCATCTGTTTTAGGTTGAAAACCTTTTCTAAGTTGTGCATCTACAAGATCTTCAAGAAGAGTGGCGACCCGAATACGTCCACTTCTTGGTCTACATGAAGCAATTGGATTAGCTGCTCGCATTGCTTCAGGTCTAAGGCGAGTTACTCGATTACTCCTTTTACCTGTGGGTTCTCTCCAAGGAAGAGCACACGTTGCTACAAGAGGTAATTGTGCTGAGAATTCTTCTAGTCGACGACGATCATCTTCACGGTTTAATAATGGAACCCAGCGAGCTCTGTGTGGGTACCCCTCGCCTCTACTCAGTTCAACTTGAGGAAGACATCGTCCACGGGCAATCAAACTTAAGGCCCAACGTTGTAGATGGCTCCACCATCGCAATTCCTCACCGAGATCAGAATGATTTCCAGATAGAGGTAGTTTTGACAACCATGTTGTGGCGCAAGCAGGTTCAATAGCTAGTCCTTGTACTTGCCAAGGCCACCATTCACAGGTTTTCGGTATAGGTTCTCCTGCTTGAAGTGGAAGTCCAGTCCAGTCAAATTCAGAAATCTCTTGATTATTAAGTTCTTTTTTAGATAATTTGGTTTTGGCTTTAGTTTGCGCTGTTCTGCTTGGAAGAGTTAGACAGGCAGTTGCATCAATAATTCCATCTGGTAGTAAGTCCTTTTCAATTAGTAAATCTCTAAGTTTTTGATGATCTAATGAAAAAGGATGTAATGGCGGGGTAGTTCCTGGTCCTATTGGGTTGGCTACTCGCCATGTATCAGCCCACACAAGTAGTGCAGGTCGCCCGGAACTCTTCGGAGTGCGGATGGCAGGAAGCCAGGTGGCGTGCAGCAGGCTCATAGCCGCTACGCGAAGATAGGAATAGAGTTCCTTTTATTTGGTGTCTATTGCCAATAAGAGGCAACACTCACCATAGGAATTCCATAAATAATCATGCCAGAGCATGGGCTACTCGTCATCTGGTCGGCAGTAGTATTGTTGATTAAATCATTAGAAAAACCCTATTCTTAGCAATTAGGCCAAATTGGAATATTTGATGGAATGCTAAATCCACTTCAACAGGACTTTTTCTATGAATTCCTTAGATTTTTTAGGAATAAAGATTCATGTCACAGCAATACTGCACTGTCATACTTAAATGTGATCATTTCTTATATAAATAGGATTCCTACCTTAGTTGTGTCATGACTGTTGAACGATCGTCTCCTTTGTTTCATTCAAAACCCAGGACTGGTAAAGAGATTCGAAGTGCTTTTTTGCAGTTTTTTTCGGAGCGTCAACATAAGATTATTCCTAGTGCTTCATTGGTACCTGATGACCCAACGGTTTTGTTGACTATTGCCGGCATGCTTCCTTTTAAACCTGTATTTTTAGGTAATAAGGAACGCCCTGCTGCTAGAGCTGCTAGCAGTCAAAAATGTATTCGAACAAATGATATTGAGAATGTTGGTCGAACTGCTAGACACCATACATTTTTTGAGATGTTGGGTAACTTTTCATTTGGCGATTATTTTAAGGAGGACGCTATTAAGTGGGCTTGGGAATTAAGTACAGAAGTATATGGTTTAGACCCTAAGAATCTTGTGGTTAGTGTTTTTCGTGATGACGATGAAGCATACAATATTTGGCGAGATGCTGTTGGAGTTAATTCTCAAAGAATCATTCGCATGGATGAAGAAGATAATTTTTGGACTTCTGGACCAACAGGTCCATGCGGCCCTTGCTCAGAATTATACTTTGATTTTCAGCCTGAATTAGGTAATCAAGAAATTGATCTTAATGACGATAATCGATTTATTGAATTTTATAATTTAGTCTTCATGCAATACAATAAAAATTCTGAGGGTGAGTTAACACCGTTGGAAAATTGTAATATTGATACGGGCATGGGATTAGAAAGAATGGCACAAATATTGCAAGGAGTTCCGAATAACTATGAAACCGATCTTATTTATCCTTTGCTGATCAAGGCAGCCTCTTTTTCAGGTATAGACTATAAAAAAGCTTCGGAAAAGGTTCAAACCTCCTTAAAGGTCATTGCTGATCATTCAAGAGCAGTTATACAATTAATTTCTGATGGAGTTGCTGCCAGTAATTTAGGCCGAGGATATGTTTTGCGTAGATTACTTCGTCGTGTTATTCGTCATGGTCGATTAATTGGAATTAATCAACCTTTTTTAGTAAATCTTGGTGATGCTGCTATTCAATTAATGTATTCTACTTATCCAGAACTTGATGACCGTCGTGAAGTCATTCTGAATGAACTTCAGCGAGAGGAAACTAGATTTTTGGAAACCCTTGAGCGAGGAGAAAAATTATTGGCAGATATTCTAAAAAATAAACCAAATCAAATTACTGGACAACAAGCATTTGAACTGTATGACACTTATGGTTTTCCATTAGAATTGACTGAAGAAATAGCTGAAGAGCATAATTTGGGCGTTGATGTAAAAGCTTTTGAGAAGGAAATGGATGCTCAACGTCAACGGGCGAAATCTGCAAATATAAGTCTTGATTTAACCATTAAGGATGTTGTTGAACAAATTAGCAACCGATTAGATCCAACAATTTTTGAAGGCTATCTTAAGCTAGAGGAACAAAGTGTTGTTAAAGCGCTTGTAGTAAATGGTCAATCTTCTAGTAAAGGCTCTTCTGGCGATAAAGTTGAGATAATATTAGATAAGACAACCTTTTATGGTGAGGGAGGTGGACAGGTTGGTGATTGTGGTGTGCTTTTTTCTAATAATTTAGAACATGATAAATCCTATGTTCATATAGATTCTGTTCGTAGAAGTAATGGTGTTTTTGTACATAGTGGATCTGTTCAAAGAGGCACTTTAGAAGTTGGAGATGATGTTATAACCAGAGTTGATAACGTGAGTAGAAGAAAAGCTCAAGCAAATCATACAGCGACTCATCTTTTACAAGCTGCGTTAAAAAAAATTGTAGACCCTAATATTAGTCAAGCCGGATCATTAGTAAATTTTGATCGTTTAAGGTTTGATTTTAATTTATCTCGAGCTTTAACTTTGGGCGAATTGGATCAGATTGAAGATTTGATTAATTCCTGGATTTTGGAAGCGCATATACTTCAAGTGAAAAATATGACTATTCAGGAGGCAAAAAAGATTGGTGCACTTGCTATGTTTGGAGAAAAATATGGTGAAGTTGTTCGAGTTGTTGATGTACCCGGAGTGTCTATGGAGCTTTGTGGAGGCACACATGTTGCAAATACAGCGGAAATAGGTGTCTTCAAAATTGTTGCCGAGATAGGTATTGCTGCTGGCATACGTAGGATTGAAGCAATTGCTGGACCAGCAGTTTTACACTATTTGAATAAAAGAGATGAAGTAGTAAAACAGTTGATGACTTGTTTAAAAATTCAGCCAATAGAAATAGTCGAAAGAGTTTTGGCAATGCAAAATGAAATCAAAACATCTCATAAGATGCTTAGGTCAACTCTTCAAGAATTAGCTATTTTAAAAGCAAGTGCATATGCGAATGAAGTAAAGGTTATTGGTAAGAGTCAATTTATTGTTAAACGTTTTGACGGAGTCGAAGGTGGTGCAATGCAAGCTTCTGCATTGAGCTTATTAGAGCAATTAGGAGATAATTCTGCAGTTATCTTTGGTGGTATACCAGATTCTCAGAATTTCAATAAAGTTATTTTTGTAGCTGCTTTTGGTAAAAACGTTATCTCGTATGGATTAAAGGCTGGACATTTTATTGGTTCTATTGCTAAACACTGTGGTGGTGGTGGTGGTGGCCGTGCAAATCTTGCTCAAGCGGGGGGAAGAGATGGATCTAAGCTAGATTTTTCTTTAGAAATGGCAACGGAAAATCTTATAAAAGCTTTCTCTTAAGCGTTATTGAAGATAAGTGCTTTGATGCAAAGTATTCTCTAAATGCTCCATTAGACGTTGAGCATCTTTTATTTTTAATGTTCCCAGTTGAATCGCTGATTCACTAGCCATACGCAATCTCTCTAGTAGTTGTTCAGGATCATGCTCCATTGCTTGAAGTACATCAGATTTTGTATTTCCACGTACTACATGGTCAACTTGGTACTTGCCTTTTGTTGATAAGCGGATATGGACAGCATTTGTGCTTCCAAATAGATTATGAAGATTTCCCATCACTTCTTGATAGGCACCTCCTAAGAACATCCCTATTAAATAATCTTCATTTGGTTTTAGCTTGTGAAGTTCAAGTAAATGTTTAATTTTTCCATTGTTGATAAATCTTCCCAGCTTTCCATCTGAATCGCAAGTTAAATCAGCAAAACTGCCCAACTGATCTGGTTCTTCATTTAATCTATGTATAGGCATTATTGGGAACAGTTGTTCAATAGCCCAAGTGTCAGGTGCTGATCGAAAAATTGATAGATTGGCATAGTAGGTTGAAGCAAGAGATGAGCGTAATGTTTTTAATTCTTCTGGAATTAGTTCTTCATGAGGCACGCAACATACAAGTTCTCTTGCGCAAGCCCAGCTTAATTCTTCTGCAATGGCTCTATCATGTAATCCTAGATATCCCAATCTAAAAGCTACACGTGCATCATCTTTAAACTTAATTGCATCATTCCATGCTTCTTGAAGTTTTGAAATATCTATTTCTGAGTTTTTTGATAATTCTTTTATAATTGATAGCGTCTCTCTGAGATTGCGAACAGATGCGCATTCATCCTTATTCTCTAAGGGTATATCATTGCATAATGAATCTGTTCCTAATATATTGAAGACTAGAACCGAGAAGTGACTGGCAATGGCTCTACCACTTTCGCTTACTAGTGTTGGCACTTCAATGCCATTAGATTTGCAACATTCTTGTATCGTTGCGACTACATCATTAGCATAATTTTGTAAGGAATAGTTTGTAGATGCTGTAGTTGCTGTTTGGCTTCCATCATAATCAACCCCTAAGCCACCTCCAACATCAAGATATCCCATGGGTGCACCTAGACGTTTTAATTCAACATAGATTTGACTAGCTTCTTGTAAAGCATCTTTTAGAATTGCAATATCATTGATTTGACTGCCTACGTGGAAGTGTAATAGCTTTAATTCATTTAATAAGTTAGCTGTACGTAGTTTTTCAACAGTTGTCAAAATGTCCGGAATAGATAATCCGAATTTTGCATTTTCACCTATAGAAGTACCCCAGCGACCGCTGCCCTTACTAGACAACTTGGCTCTGATCCCAATTAGTGGGGCTGCGCCTAACTGTTTACTACCTAAAATTATTCTTTCGACTTCATCAATCTGTTCGATTACTATTACAGGTTTTCTACCAAGTTTTCTAGCAAGTATTGACGTCTCGATATATTTTTGATCTTTGTATCCATTGCAAATTAATAAAGCTTTAGTATCTTCAATTAGAGAAAGTGCTATTAAAAGCTCAGCTTTGCTTCCTACCTCTAATCCAAAATGCCATTTGCGCCCACAGGTCATTAATTCTTCAACAACATGCCTTTGTTGATTGCATTTAATTGGAAATACTCCTTGATAAATTCCTTTGTATCTGTATGTAACAATTGCTTGTTTAAATGCATTATTTAGTTCTTCTAACCTGCTTTCTAAAATATCGTCAAAACGAATTAGTAATGGCAGTCTAAGATTTCGACTTTCTAATTCTTTTACTAAAGCCATTAAATCAAGACTTTGGCTTGGTTCTCCATTTGGACTAACCTTTATATGACCAAGTTTGTTTATTGAGAAATACTTTCCTCCCCATCGATCTAAACCATATAAAGCTGAGCTCTCAGCTATGGTCCAATTATTTTCTGAAGGAAGAGACTCTTCCATTGGGCTTTTACTAGCCGTTACTGCATTTGCCATTTGTTGTTTTCTAGAAGCATTACAGGGAAAGTGCGAATCTTTGCTTTGGATGCAATCTTTTTGCTTGCCAAGAGGGCATGTCGCAGAAGACTATGGCTTGATTGTGATTGATTTTTGTCATGGTTGCTGAACGGACTTTTATTGCGATTAAACCTGATGGGGTTCAAAGAGGCTTGATTGGGGAAGTTTTGACACGATTCGAACGAAAGGGCTTTAAGTTAATAGCGCTTAAGCAATTAACCCCTAGTCGTGATTTAGCAGAAAAGCATTATGGGGTTCATCGTGAGCGACCTTTTTTTGGAGGTTTAGTCGATTTCATTACTAGTGGCCCTGTAGTGGCAATGGTTTGGGAAGGTGATGGGGTTATTGCTAGTGCCAGGAACCTTATTGGGGCGACTAAACCTTTAGAGGCCGCGCCTGGAACTATTCGAGGTGATTTAGCTGTCAACATTGGACGTAATGTCATTCATGGGTCTGATGGATTGGAAACTGCTAATTTCGAAATTTCTTTGTGGTTTGATCCTTCAGAATTAAATGATTGGACTCCAACTGATCAATCTTGGAGAGTGGAATGAGTTAGTGGAAATCTATATATGATTTTAATTATTTAACAATCTAATTCTATAAATTATTAAAACGCTTGATGTTGAATTTAGATAAATATTCAGCATCGTTTTTATTCAACTCTTCTTTGCAAATGCATTTTCTAATTAATTCGGAAGTTATAGCTGCAAGTAATACTCCATTTCTATAGTGACCTGAAGCCAACCAAAGGCCTTCCAAGTCTGATTTACCTAACAATGGGTTTTCATCGGGAGTACATGGTCTAAATCCCCACCATCTTTCCATCGGCGGCCATTTTCTAGCATCGGGAAGTAGATTTTCAATGCCTTTTTGCAGTTCATTTTGTCCAGCCGGAGTTAATCCTTCTCGAAATTCTGCATCTTTTTCACTGGTAGCCCCAACTACAATGAGGCCATCTTCACGGGGGACTAGATAAGTTCCTGGTCCAAAAATGATTCTTTTTAATGCATTTCGTGGACCTTGGATTGATAGCATTTGCCCTTTCACTGGGAAGATAGGTATTTGTTGGACTAATTTCCTGCTCCAGGCTCCACAGCATAAAACGGCTTCTTTGCAAAAGATATTTTTCAGCTTCCCTTCTGCATCTCTAATTCTTACGCCTTCAAATGTCTTATGATTTCTTATTAGATCAAGAACTTCAATACCTTCTTGAAAATGTACTCCTAAACTAACACATGCTTTTTCAAGTGCCCTCATTAGTAGACGACGATTATCTATTTGTCCGTCTTGATTGAATAACAATCCATGCTTCCAATGAGGAGCTATTCCAGGTATTTCTGTTTCTAGTTCTCGACGGATGAGAACTTTCCCAAAGTTTGCAGTGGGATATGCCTCAAGTTCTGAAATTGTTTGAAAAGGCACCACAATTCCACATTTCTTTAGTCCGCACTTCATGCCACTATCTAGTTCTATTTTTTGTACCCAACTAGGAATTCGATTGAGACTTGATTGGCCAAGGCTAAGCAGATCGTCCTTGAGACCTTCTGCATGCGGAGCAAGCATTCCTGCTGCGACAAACCCCGCAGCTTCATTGCGTCGTCGACTTAGAACTTCAACTTTTTTTCCTTTGCGAGCAAGTTCATGAGCTATTGAAAGGCCTATCAGGCCACCTCCAAGTATTAGCAATGGACTTGCTGTGGAAACTGCCACTCTTGTTTTCCTTTTCGAATTTTGATCAGTGTTTAATGGTTAGCCTGGTGTGATGGACCTAAGGTTAATTCCATAGTATTTATGCATCTATTACGATTGTGATGCCAGAACCTGAGATTGCTTGGGAAGCTGTCATTGGCTTGGAGACCCATGTTCAGTTAGCTACTAAGAGCAAAATTTTTACTGAAGCTTCTACGGCTTTTGGTGATGCTCCGAATACTCATATTGATCCGATCGTTTGTGGACTTCCCGGAACATTGCCTGTTTTGAATGAGAAAGTACTTGAATATGCCGTTAAAGCAGCTTTGGCTTTGAATTTGAAAGTTGCCAAGAACAGTAAGTTCGATAGAAAGCAATATTTTTATCCGGATTTACCTAAGAACTATCAAATTTCTCAGTTTGACGAACCAATTGCCGAAGATGGGTGGATTGAAGTTGAGGTTGCCGAGAAAGGTAAAGAGACTTATTTAAAAAAGATAGGTATAGAGCGTTTGCATATGGAAGAAGATGCTGGGAAGTTAGTTCATGCAGGAAGTGACAGGCTTGCTGGATCTACTCATTCATTGGTCGACTACAACCGAGCTGGAGTAGCTTTGGCAGAGATTGTTAGTAAGCCTGATCTTCGTACAGGAAGAGAAGCTGCAGAGTACGCATCTGAGATTCGTAGGATTATGCGTTACTTAGGAGTTTCTGATGGGAATATGCAAGAAGGTTCATTACGTTGTGATGTCAATATTTCTGTAAGACGTGGTTCAGATGCTCCATTTGGAACAAAAGTTGAAATTAAGAATATGAATTCATTCTCAGCAATTCAGAAAGCATGTGAATATGAAATTCAACGACAAATTAATGCTTATGAAACAGGAGAAAAGGTATGTCAAGAAACACGTCTTTGGGATGAAAGTAAGCAATTGACTAAGAGTATGCGTTCAAAAGAAGGGAGTAGTGACTATCGTTATTTTCCTGACCCTGATCTTGGTCCTATTAAAGTAAGTCAGGACCTTCTTAATAGCTGGGTTTCAGAACTTCCTGAATTACCAGCACAAAAAAGACATAGATATGCAAAAGAATTTGGGTTATCTGCATATGATGCAAGAGTATTGACTGATGAATATTTAATGGCTGTTTATTTTGAAGAGGTTGTTGCGGCTGGTGCAGATGCGAAGGGAGCATCAAATTGGATAACAGGAGATATTGCAGCTTATGTAAATATAAATAGGTTGAATTATGACAGCTTGCCTTTTTTGCCTAAATATTTAGCGGAAATGATTCAAATGATTAACACTGGAAAAATAAGTGGAAAGATTGCAAAAGAAATTCTTCCTGAACTTTTAGCCAAAGGAGGATCACCACAAGCAATCGTTGATAAACGTGGTCTTGGCATGATTAGTGATACTAAGCTTTTAACTACTATTATTGATGAGTTGCTTAAAACTCATCCAAAAGAAGTAGATGCTTATAGGTCGGGCAAGAAAAAACTGCAAGGTTTCTTTGTTGGTCAACTTATGAAAAAAACTGAAGGTAAAGCTGACCCTAAATTAGCAAATAAGATCTTAGTTGAGAAATTAAATAGCTAGTGGTTGCCTAAAAATCTCACTACCTGGTCAAATAGTTTTTTATGATTGCTATTATTATCTATTACAAAGTCGGCTAAGCTTGCTTTTTTTTCTAGAGGCCATTGAGCACCAATTTTTGAATAAGCTTCTTTCTTTGAACCTCCATCTCTGGCTAATAATCGATTTATCTGCTCTTTTTTTGTGCAGCTTATAAGCCAGATTTCGCTGCATAATTCCATAAGACCTGCCTCAAATAGTAATGGAATTATCAACACTAAAATAGGTGCTTTTTTATGATAACTTAGCTCCTTATTTAGCTTAGTGTAAATAATAGGATGAGTAAGTTTCTCAATCCATTCTTTTTCTCTAGGGTCGTTAAAGATTATTTCACCTAATTTTGAACGATTGATTGTTATGAAATCATTTATTTGTTCTGAGACTATTGCTTTTCCATATCTTGCCAGTACAGCATTTGTAGCACTTTGTCCAGGTGCAAGTGTTTCTTTAGCAAGAATATCAGCATCAATGATTGGTAAGGAATAATTCGAAGCTAGAAATTTACCCACAGTGCTTTTCCCGCTGGCAATGCCGCCAGTGAGTCCTATGCGACGTTGAAGACCTTGCCAACGGAGTTTTGTTGTATTGCTTTGAGGTTTTCCAGTCATGCTGCAGGATGAGGATTAGTTCAATTTGTATGTGTCGGTTGTGAGCCTGGCTACTTCCATATGGTCTCCCATATCTGGTGGAATAACTGAGCCATTAGGTTTTCAAGCTGCAGGCATCAGAGCAGGCTTGAAATCTTCAGGCAAGAGAGATTTAGCTATTGTTTTGGCACCAGAAGGGTCTGTATGTGCAGGTAGTTTTACTCAATCATTAATTAGAGCAGCATGTGTAGATCTTTGTATAGATCGATTAAATTTAACTTCTGGAAAGATAAGAGCTGTGTTGATTAATTCAGGTCAAGCAAATGCTTGCACTGGAGACCTGGCTCTAATTGATAGTTTGAGTGCTACGAATTCACTGGCGCAAAATTTAGGATTGAAACCAGAGGAAATTTTGCTTTGTTCAACAGGTGTCATTGGCGAACCAATTCCGATGAAGAATCTTCTTTCTGGAATTCAGCCATTAATAAATGAACTAAGTAGAAATGGTGGTCAATCAGCAGCTGAAGCAATTCTCACAACAGATCTTGTAGAGAAGCAAATAGCTTTTCAGGCTGACTTAGGTGGACGTTGTGTGCGACTTGGAGGAATGGCTAAAGGATCAGGGATGATTCATCCACAAATGGCTACGATGCTTGGCTATATCAGTTGTGATGCTGGAGTATCATTTAATACATGGAAAGGAATTATTAATAGAGTTGTGCAGCGTTCTTTTAATGCAATAACAGTTGATGGAGATACAAGTACTAATGATTCGGTTATTGCTTTTGCCAGTGGAGATTATTTAGACATTGATTATTTAGATGATCTAGAGATTGGATTGACATTAGTTGCACAATATTTAGCAAAGGCAATTGCCAGAGATGGGGAAGGTGCAAATTGTTTGATTGAGGTTACTGTTCAGGGCGCTTCTACTGAACAAGAAGCAATTATAATTGGCCGAACTATTTGCAGCTCTTCTTTAGTAAAGACTGCAATACATGGATGTGATCCAAATTGGGGCCGTATTCTCGCTGCTGCTGGAAGAGCAGGAGTTTATTTTAATCCTCAGGATGTAAATCTTTGGATTGGAACTTTTCAATTACTTCAAAATGGTGAGCCTGTAAATTTTGATCGAATTGCTGTTACCGCTTATATGGAAGAAAGAATGAAAGGGAGATATCTGCATGATGATATTATACAAATAATTCTAACGATAGGCAATGGAAATGGTAAAGGAATTGCTTGGGGGTGCGATTTATCTGATCAATATATCCGGATTAATTCTGATTACACAACATAAAGTTTGACTTAAACTTCTATTTCTTCCATACTCTTGAAGTCTAAAAAGGATTAGATTAATGGTTAAGAGGTTCCAATGGAGAACAGCCATTGGAGGTAACGGGGAAAAGAGGTGAAAATCTTCTACTGTCCCGCAGCTGTGAAATATCGATATTCATCGATATTAGTCAGAATGCCCGCCTATTACACAATTCGACGAGGATCGACCTATGAGGTTTCCATTATTGGTACGTAAGTATTTTTTTGTATCTTTGGTTTCATTATTTTATTTATTTATTGTTTTAGTTGATCCAGTCTTCGCTCATCATCCTTTTGGGATGGGTGATAGTTCTGAGCTCTCATCTTGGCAAGCTTTGCTTAGTGGGGTCGGGCATCCTTTACTTGGACCTGATCATCTGCTGTTTATGTTAGGTATTGCCTTTGTGGGACTTAAAAGAAATAAGCAATGGCTTTTCCCTCTTTTGGCAGTTGGTCTATCAGGAAGTGCCTTGGTACAGCTGCAGCCCTTACCTGATTTATTTGTTCCTTGGGCAGAAGCATTGGTTTCTTTATCTTTGGCAATAGAAGGCTTAATTGTTCTGAATTGTTTGAGTTCAAAATGGCTATTACCAATGTTTGCTTTACATGGCTATTTGCTTGGAAGTACAATTGTTGGTGCTGAATCTACACCTCTTCTGGGTTATTTTTTGGGCCTTCTTCTTGCACAAGGAACTTTATTATTAGTTGTAATAGCAGCCTCTCAAAAAGTGATTAATAGGTTTGGCCTTAATGGCCGTACTTTCTTTGCTGGTATCTGGATAGGGATAGGAATTGCCTTTTCATGGGTTGCTCTAATCCCATAGCATCCTTTAGTGAAAAAATGTGATGAGAAATCGAAAAATTTATGTATAAATCTATCTTAGGATATGATTAACGTAATTTACAACACTCGAAGTAGATAACTATAATTTTATATAAGATATTTAGTGATTTATGATCAATTGGCAGAATCTTATATAATCAGATTCATTCGACCACTTTGTGGCATTCAAGTGTTAGCACTATGATCAATGCATATGTACTACTGAGCAATGTTGCAATTGAAGATTTTCAGATATTTGCTATTTAATTCATATGAACAAAAAGCATGGCATTCATCAGTTACAGGAAGGGATAAATGCATATCAATCTAAAAAACTAGAGAAAGCAGAAGCGATTTTCTGCGCAATACTTGAAACGAATCCTAATGATCCTCAAGCGTTGCATTTTTTAGGATGTATTTTTAAAGAAAAAGGAGATTTAATACAGGCAGTTAAGTTGATACAGAAATCAATTGAATTAGATAAAACTCAATTTCTTCCATTTCTTAATCTAGGCAAGATACTTATGAGTGAAAGACAGCATGAAAATGCTGTCTTTCTTTTTAAGCAAGCCTTGATTAGAAATCAGAGATCTGCAGATGCATGGTTTTCTATGGGCAATGCACTATATGCATTAGGTAGAGAAGAAGAAGTAATTCAATGTTTTAAAAATACATTAAATTTTAATAGTAAGCATGCAGGTGCTGCATCAAATTTAGGGGCATGCTTAATGGAAAAAGAAAAGTTCCAAGAAGCTAAATCGTTTTTAGAATTAGCAATTGAATTGGATCCTAAGCATTTATTAGCAAGAATTAATTATGGCAAGTGCTTATCTGATTTAGGACATGACTTAAATGCTAAAGATCATTATGAAATAGCTTTAGATTTGAGTAATGAGTCTCCTGAACTTTTTTATAATTATGCAAATACTTTAAAAAGATTAGGAGACTTTCATCGGGCGATTGATTTATATAAAAAAGCAATAGCCATTAAGCCTGATTTTGCTGATGCGTGGTTTAATCTTGCGGCTATATTCACAGCATCTAAAGATTTCAATCAAGCAATAGAATCATATCAAAAGGCTATAGAGTTTAAGCCTGATTTTATAGAAGCTATTTCAGAACTAGCAGAAATTTATAAGAGACAAAAAAGATATCTTGAATCTATTCAACTATATCAAAATGTTTTAAGGCTTGATCATAATCATACTAATGCGATTTCTGGTTTGGGTTGGTCTTTTCTTGAATCAGGAAGGATAAACGAGGCAGTAACCTATTATCAGAAAAGTCTAAAAAGTAATAAATTCAATCGGGACTCCTATTTTTTTCTGTTTGAGTCTTTGAAAGAAAGGCTGACTCAGAAATTAAATAAATCTTTTTCATACCCAAGTGAACTTATAGAGATCTGCCTTGATCTTATGTGTAAAGAAAGTATTGTAGCCTTTGGCGACTCACATATTTTAATCTTTGAAGAACTTAATTCAATAGTAGTTCATCATATTGGTGCGCCTACAGCATATAATTTAATTAATGAGCATTCATCTACTAAAGGCAGAAATAAGATCTTGACAAGACTACAGAATCTAGATCCTAAGAAAGATGCCATATTACTTTCGTTTGGTGAGGTTGATTGTCGAGCAAATGTCATTAAATATTGTCACTTAGAGGATGAGTCTATTAAGCATGGAGTTAACAAAGTTAGTAATCAGTATATCCAATTTATTAATGAGATTCAGAGAAAAGGTTTTATGGTACTCGTTTATGGTGGTTATGGTGCAGGATCAGATAGATTGGCATATGGTAGTCAAAGTGAACGAACAAAGGCTGCCTATCTGTTAGATAAGACTATGAAAGAAGAAGCACGAAATCATCATTTCTATTATTTCTCATTACATAACTTGTTGATTCAAGAGAGTCAGATGCTTACAAGAGATAATTTTCTGTGCGATGATTTTCATCTATTTTCTGATCAGAGCTGTCGATTACAAATACAGACTCTTCTTTTTGATCGTCTTCTCCTTGAGTTAACACAATTTGACATGAAGAAAATAGATCAATATCAGATTGATTCAGTCGAAGAGAATATTTGCATTGCTAATATTTTTTCTACTTCTAATCCTTTTTTATATTATTCTTCAAGCAAAAGAGTTTCTAATATAGACATTTGCTCTTTAACTTTTGATCTAGGAGCAATTAGACCATTGAAAGGTATGGATCTTGAAACAGATTCAAAAGTTTGTGATAAAAATGAATTACAATTTACCCTAGATGGTAAAAAATTGAGCTTTGACCTCACAGAAAAGTCAATGATCATTGGCTTTCACGTGAATTTTTTAGAACCTTACCCTTTAGGACGATATTTAACTATTATAAGCATTAAACCATCTAACCTATGTTTAAAAGGTTGGAACTTCTATTTTAAACGTATTCACTAAAATCTCTTTATCTATAATTTCCATTATTATTTTATGTTGAAATAGTTATTCAACTCATTTATTTTTGTTTTTAGATAAATGAACAAATTAAGTTCAACAATATAGTTCTTGTTGAACTTCTATTAGTATTCTTGTATTGACTGGCTAGATAACCAAATATGCGATAAAAAGGGATATCTACTATAGAAAAAATGGTTGATTCAACCTATTCACTTAAAAAGACAGTTAGTCTGAGCTCAAAATATTATGGAATACGCCTTCGATCTGAATCTCTATGTTCCAGGGTTTATGACAATATAATTCTCGCATTTCAACGAAAAAGACCAGAATTAGAGAATATTAGATCTTCTCTTAATAGATTTATAGAAAGATCATCAGCACCTCATTCAGTCGCTATGGAAAGAATCAACCCTGCAAAATCTCTATTAGATAGTGATATAAATTCTAATAGCTATAAGGAAAATATTGATTGGACTAGAGGAAGATTTAATGGGCAAACATTAAACATTATTGTTTTTAATGGTCAAATCGTACAGAAGACTTTTTTAACACCTAAAGGAAGTGTGATAATTGTGAAGAGGAAGGAGCTAGGTATACCTAAATAGAGTTTTGAAATTTAACTAAAGTGATTTTATGTTTTTTTGGTACTAATCTATACTTTAATTTAGGTTTAAAACTATTGAATGGATTATTCAGTTTTATTATGGATAATCTCCATTACCATTATAGTTGTTTAGCTATTCCAAATATGGTTGTTTAATATATTTACTAATAAGACTATCTCAGATATACTTTAAATGACCAATGAGTAAACACCCTTAGTCCTCTACTTAATTCAAAACTAACTAATTAGTAACTTATGGGTTATAGCAACTTTATTTTCAAATCTTCGACTAAATTGGTAAATGCTTTTCAAAGGTTACGAGACTCTACTGATGAACTTGCTTGGAATCAATTATTAGAAAACCCTTTAACCAAGGATCTATTATTTAGTTGTTGCGACCTTGAATATTTTGTTGTGCATGAACAATGGCAGAAGAAGAAGTCTAAAAACACGATTGAAAAAAAAAGAATTCGTATATATAACCAATCTAATTCTTCTTGTGTTAATATTGCTTCCAATTACTATACTGATCAAGCTTTAAAACGACGTGTATCTAGATCCTCTGTAATAAATTCATTGAAACATTCAAAAGTAGATTCAATGGGCTTGCATACGACTATTAATGATAAGACTTTAAGGACACTTCGTGAAGAACGAAATGCTTTAGTAGCTTTACTTATAGCTACTCTTTTTATTGGGACTTTATTTTAAACATATGCTTTCAATTTATTAGTTTTCGCTCATTATCATTGATACCATTGCCTATTAGCATTATTTGCTGAATACAGCACTTAAAATCTTGATGGAATTCATCTAGGATTCAATTTTCCCATTCTTTATATTATAATTTTCTATAATACGTACACATTTGTGTAATGATCAAATCACACTCTTATGCTGCCTTTCTGTTTTCAATCACAACTTTACTTGCTGGATGTTCCTCTCTTCAAAATCTTGAACAAATACTAAACCCTTTAAAATTGGATATTCAGACTCAAAATATCGAAACTAAAAAAATATCTATTTCATGTAATAAAGGAGATATTCAGGATTATTTAGATGAAGGATGGACTGTAGACCAGACGACTGAGGAAGAAATTATTTGTAGTTGGAAGTCCTCAAAATCTAGTCCTGGATGCAATATAAATTCTGACAAGGGTTGTAGAATTACAGTACCTGCTAAAACAGGAAAGAGAATTAACTATATTCTTGAACGAAAGATCAATCGCAACAATTAATATACATAGTCTGCATATAAATAACCATGCTTTCTTTTATTTTTATATGACCAATCAGTAATTGATCAGTATAATATCATCTCTTTTTAGGAGATTTTAAATATACCTTGCCATTAGCTTTAATTATGCTTTGCCATAGATAGCAGATTTAATGAAAATGTTTCCTCTTATTTTTATGAGTATCTTTAAGAAATTTGATCTAATCAATAAACTCACGGTATTAACCATGTAGGTTTTTCAATGATTCGACTGGTTTCCTTAAACCTCCATGCAATAAACATTTATTCAAATAGCTCTACTTAAATCTTTTGGTATTTCTTCTTATAAAATAATATATAATCACTATTGATATCCATATAGGGATTAAATAAATTGCAGCAATTAATCCCATAAGGAACACCCAGACTAAAAATATTCCAAGTAATATCAATGTAGCCATTTTTATCCATCTTCGAATTTGATTTGGCCAATACCGACCTGTCACTATTTCTAATTCTATTTGTAGTCTTCGTTTGTCCTTTTGCAGCTCTATTAAACGTTTACTATGCCAATTGGCAGACTCTCTTGCAGCTG
Source organism: Prochlorococcus sp. AG-363-O15 (assembly GCA_003278255.1). Classification (GTDB taxonomy): domain Bacteria; phylum Cyanobacteriota; class Cyanobacteriia; order PCC-6307; family Cyanobiaceae; genus AG-363-O15. The sequence continues at coordinate 105,230 of QCFZ01000003.1, read as the reverse complement.
ATCTGTACCATTTACTCTTTACACTACCCATTAAACTTGTTTCATTAGACATCCATGATTTAATGCCTATTGCTTGTGCTTCGATCAGATTTTTTATTACAACATTGATTTCACGTTCAATATTATTAAGTTCACTTGTTAACTGATGAATAATATCTGATGTCTTGTCAATTTTAACTAAGCCTCTATTCATTTCTAATTTTTTAAATCCTTTTAATTTTCCTTGTGACCATAGAACAAACATGCGTATTTTCGCTTTTAAAATTGTCATTTTTATTTTATTGAATCTATATATCTATATTATAGCCTATGTTATATAAAAACCAATTTATAATTTTAGTATGATTCTATTAGATTGCTGTAGTTATTAACGCCAACGAAACTTTTTTGGGTCTTGTTTTATTTTTCTATTAATAAACATGATCAATGCTATTAGAATAATTGGCCCCGAAACTATTGCTACCTCAATAAAAACTTTGATATTGTGATTTAAAATCAAAATATAGTGACTAAATATCATTCTTTTCTCTCAAATCGTATGTTGGCTTTTCCTCAGGTCTCTTACCTTCTATCCACTTAGCAAAAAACATTAACATTCTCCCAAAAATTGGAACCCACAACCTCTCATAGAATATCTTTAGTGGATTCATCTTAATGACTAATAACTATAAATATTATACTTTATTTTCGCATAACATTCAAGTTTTCTAATTCACTTACTTATGTTTTTGGGCTATATCATCGAATAACATATCTTTTGAATCTTTTGGAATACGGTTTGACAAAATTTTCCATAATAAATTATGTTCTTTAGTCAGTTCTGATTCCATCGTAACACTACAGTCATTCAAGATAGTATCATCATTGAATCTGATATCACTAGGGTAATGCTTAAACATTTCAACGGGATTTAAATGAATTGGAGTCCTTACAGGCTCCTTTTTTTCCATTGAAGCCATTTTTCTAATTTCCTTTAGGCGCAAGAACAATTCTGAATATCTTTCCATAATCTTATATTCATCGAAGTGATCTAATGCTTTCAGTCTTGCACTATTACCTATTGTTTTAGCAAGATTTGGGTTATTAATTAATTTGAGAATAGTTTCCTCCGCACTCGTGACGTCTATTTGCACTAACTGAGCAAGGGCTCCAGACACCCCTTGATATGATTGAATACCTATATAATGTTCCCAACCAAGAATTTCAGATACTTTCTTGCTACTATACGACCAACGAGTTGGTATTAGGAATCCATCAACATCATTGCTAATTAAATCTTTATAACCATTCCAATCCGAAGCCACCACCGGTAATCCAAAAGCCATAGCTTCAGCTATAGAAATTCCAAATGTCTCTTGTGTATTATCTACTAATGATAAGCAAATATCAGAAGATACTAAAGCTCTATTCTTCATATCTTCACTAACAGGTTTTTCTCCTCCTAATCTAATAAAGTTTATATCTGGACATAATTCTCTTAATTTATTTAATCCTAAATTATGAGAAGGTTTATCATCAGGGCCACATTCGATTAGTACTATCTTTTGATCTATTCTTTTTGCTATTCTTTGCAATAATCTATATGAAGGCCAAGGATCTAATTTGGTATAAATTGATAAACGCCCTAGCCAAATAAATACGATTGATTGTTCTGGGATTCCTAATGAAGCTCTTGCTTCCCATTTTTTAGGTATTATTTCAATCATATTCCTAAGTGGAAGCGGCAAGGGAATGATTGGAAGTTGAGGCCTGTGACTCACTAACTCCTCCTTTGAACCTCCACATCTATCTATTAAGTGATTTTCCCGATCATTAATTATCGAAAGAACGACTTCTTGACCCGCACTAGTACTACATATCAATGCATCCCAAGGTTCTATTGATTCACTTACTAGTTCCTGCATATGATTTATTGCTGCTTGTGTAGAAAGTGTGTGTATCTGTCCAATTAAAGAAAAAGCTGCTGCTCCCACTTTCCTACGCCATTGACTCCATTTACCAATAGAAGGATCTGGAAGGAATAGTCCACCCCAATTTTTTACTGCTTCAGGATCAACTAAGTTAAGTCCATATAGAGGTCCTCTCAATCCTGATTTTCGAAGTAGAGGTAAAAGTTTCTTAAGTTCTTGAGGATTACTATGAGCCAGACCCATCGCACTATCATTTGAATATTTTGCCCAACTTTTTAGTAGCGCTTGTCCTGCCCAACGACGACCATTTAATGATCTAGTTCCTGGTAAAAGATCATCACTGGTAATTAAAACCGGTAATTTTGGCATATAAGTTCCTTTTGTTTCGCAGTCTATTTTAATTAGAAGATCTGCTTTTGCTTAGATCTGTCTTAATAATATTTTTGAGCCTTTATACCTCCTTTTTTCTCTATTGATATATGTCGATAAATTTAATTGAATCTTTTCTATATGTAAGTTTCATATTGGCTGGGCATATCTTGATTAGTTTGAACAAATAATTTTATTTATATAAAAAGTGAGGGCCTTCCAGCCCTCATGAGTCATTTGGGTGATAAGGCTGACCTCACCCCATCTCCTTTAAAAGGTTCAGGCAGCTACAGGGGCTGTCTGACGGGAGAAACGAACGATGTTGTTCGCGGTTACGTAGTTGCTCTTACCGAGCAGGTTTCAGTCACCCTCCTCATACCCCGTCGAAACCATTGCAGCCCCATGAATTGTTGGAGCAATGGAGCTGAGCGGAATCGAACCGCTGTCCGAGTTACTGGTGTGGATCACCTAGTTCATTAGAAAATGAACAATTACATTCTTACAGGAATGGCTAAATTTATGGGTTATATGTCTTTTTCACTTAAACAATTAATTGCAGAATAAGTGAACTTGGAAATTAAGGCCACAGCTGTTCTCCCTCAAGGTCTTGAGCAAGAGGGAGCAGATGAGCTCAGATTTTTTGGAGCTAAAAATGTTCGACCTTTCAGACGAATAGTTTTTTTTGAAGCTGATCTTGCTTGTTTTTATCGTTTGCATCTTCAAGCAAGATTGCCTTTTCGTATCTTGAGAGAGATGGCTCGGTTCAAATGCTTTGATCGAGATTCTCTATATCTAGGTATTCAAGAAGCCCTTAATTGGGATAAATGGCTTCATCCTTCGATGAGTTTTAGAGTTGATATTTCAGGTAAATGCTTTGGATTACCACATACTCATTTTACTGCTTTAGAAGTTAAGAATGCTTTAGTAGATTTGCAAAGAGATAGATGGTGTACTAGATCTGATATAAATTTGAAGCAACCAGATTTATGCTTACATGTTCATTTGAGTAATGATATTGCTACTTTAAGTCTTGATGGTTCTAGGCAAAGTCTTCATAGACGTGGATATAAGTTAGCTGTTGGAAATGCACCTCTTAAGGAAAATCTTGCTGCTGGTTTAATTCGCTTGACAGGATGGAATGGTTTAGTGCCCCTAGTAGATCCTCTTTGTGGTTCAGGTACTTTTTTGCTTGAAGCAGCTAGCATGGCTCTTCAACTAGTGCCTGGGATTAAGCAATCTTTTTTATTTCATAGTTGGGTTGATTTTGACCAGAATCTTTGGAACTATGAATTAGAATTAGCAAAAAGTAAAGAATTAACTTGTCAACATTTACCAAAGATTGTTGGTTGCGAACAAGTCCTCGCAATAGCTGGCCAAGCTAGACAAAACCTTTCAAATATTGGCCTTGAGAATAAAATAAATATTCAAATTAGTCATTTTAGAGAACTATCTATGCCTGAAGAAAAAGGGATTATTGTTTGCAATCCTCCTTATGGGAAAAGGATAGGTCATGAAGAAGATCTGGTGCAAATATATAAAGAATTAGGTCACTTTTGTAAGCAAAAAGCTTCAGGATGGGAGCTATGGTTACTTAGTGGAAATCCCAAGTTGAGTAAATTTCTCGGTATGAAATGTAATAGACGTTTTCCAGTAAATAATGGAGGAATTGATTGTCGGTGGTTGAATTATTCAATTCATTAAGACTTTCCTAGAACTGCCTTTGTTGTTTTTGAAATCCCTTCCAGAGTTTCAGGTAAGTATGGTCCTTTAGCAAGCTGTCCTCCAATCCTTAAGCTGAGACCGGCTAAGATTATATTTATTAATCCTATTGTCAATAAAGTCAAGTCTAGCTTCAATTGCAGAGTGTCTTTCATCCAAAGTAATAGAAAGATTTCGCTTGCTAATAGAGAAAATAATAAGAAGACTCCACCCATCGCTAAAAAAATTAAACCACTAATAAGTCTTCGCTTTTCTCGATCCATTTCCTGTAACGCAATGCGCACATGCAAGTCCATTACTGAACTGGCTAATGCTGTTACGCGAGCTGCTGCCCCTAAACCTCTTGAACGTTCTGCTTCTTTCATTTAGGACTTTCTCCCTCCAGCTACAAGGATCCCTAGTAGTAACCCGATTCCAGCAGCCATGCCAATGGCTAACAAAGGTCTTTTTCGCACTGGTTCTTCTATTCGAGGTCTTAGAGAACTGTTTAATTCATCCAAAAGCTCCTCTAGTTGCTCTTCTAAGGGTTGCAAACTTTCAGCAAGATGTTTGGTTTGATCACTAGCAGAATTAAATAAATCTTCGAGCTGTTCTTGCACCCCTGTAGTTGTTCTTCCCGAATGTTCTGAAATAACTCGCACAACTTCATCCAAGCTTCCTCGTGTTGCTTCCAGGGTTTGTTGGGCCAACTCAGGCCACCGTTCTTGAATTCGAGGCAGCAAGCTTTCAAATCTCTCACTAAACCATAGGTCTGAGAGCTCTTGAGTCGGCTGAGGAGCGTTCTCAACTTTTGTTTGCGGTTCGTCGGATGCGGAATCCTGTAATTCCATAAAATCCAGACTTTTAATAAATCTTAGGTAGCTCTGTGCCCAAGGGGAACCCTTTAATTTGTCCAGCTTTCCAGATGAAACCTCTTGCAGGCTCTGCCGATAAGGTTATTAGCACTGCTATTAGGGTCACTTGCTCAGGGCTTTGAGGCGTCGCCTTTTCTTACATTTATTGCTATATAAATGCTTCTAGTGCTAGACGTTCGAAGTCTTTTACATCGAACCAGGGACGTCGGCATGTCTGCAATTCTTTTTGCGTCCAATACCACTCCTACCAGCCTCGGTTTAGTTTTGGCTGCTATTGCTGGAGCTGGGAGCCTTTTATTCATTGCACTCAGATTTGTTCCAGAGGCAAAATAAAATCAGGCTCAAGCAGCAATAAAATCTGAAGATACCCAGCAATTTCTTTGCTAGTTTTTGCTGGAAATTTTTTCATGCAAATATCATTTTATTATTTACATGAATCGTTAAAATTAAGACAAGTGATATTCAAAAATATATAATAAATAAAATTTTATTTGTTTCGTGCCAATAGACGATCCTATAGAGCCTACCCTTCATCTTAGGTTCCAAGCTGAAAAACTAAGTCGTACTATTTATGAATGCAATGATATAGAAATCTTGCGTGAAATAGCAATAGAACTTCTAGAATTACATCAAAAAAAAAGTGCTATAGCTAATTGGGCAACTAAAAGAGCAGTAGAAGCGGAACAAAGATTATTTGGTTTAAAGAAAAATAAATCCGACTAGATTTCGTATAAATTTGCAAGATCTTTTTTGATGAATGAATCCTGTCGATGGGTCCTTATGGAACATAGAGGCGCCCTAGATGATCCTCTAGGTATTCATTTTGATTTGTTATTGGAATATGGTTCCGCTTGTAGAACATGGCGCTTAAATGCAATTCCTTTTTTGGATGGTCCTGCAGTACATGCTCGATTGATGCCTGAGCACAGACTTGTTTGGCTGGACAAAGAAGCGTGTGTCCTGTCAAAAGGAAGAGGTTCGGTCCAGCCAGTAAAAAAGGGTTTTTTCGAGGGTCAGCTTCCAAAAAATGAGCATGAGTCTGTCCATATATCAATCAGTGGGAACGGTCTTTCAGGGATCTTGCATATTGAAAACAACTTATGCAGATTGAACTCCTTTGAATCTTTTGCAAATTCTGATCTATAGCCACTTGAGCTTTTCTATAGGTTCGCTAAGGTTTAGTCGCTTATAGCTTGAGTCCTGTTGGTTTATATCAATCAGGTCGAGTTAAAGCATTTCAAGTCCTTTGGTGGGGCTATGACAATCCCTCTTGAGGAGGGATTTACAGTAGTTACTGGTCCTAATGGTTCTGGAAAGAGCAATATTCTTGACGGTGTTCTCTTTTGTTTAGGGTTAGCTACTAGTAGAGGAATGCGAGCTGATAGGTTGACAGACCTTGTAAATAGTGGCGTTCTTCGACAAGGTAAATCTGCTGAAACTATAGTTAGTGTTCGTTTTGATCTAAGTGATTGGCAGCCTGATCTTGCAGAGGATGGTTTAGAACCACCTTCGGAAGGACCTTGGATCAAATCGAATCAAAAAGAATGGACAGTTACACGTCGTTTGCGTGTAATGCCAGGGGGGTCTTATAGCTCGAGCTATGCAAGTGATGGTGAAGCTTGCAATCTTCAGCAACTGCAAACTCAATTGAGACGCTTAAGGATTGATCCAGAGGGAAGCAATGTAGTGATGCAGGGTGATGTGACAAGAATTGTTTCGATGAGTAATAGAGATCGCCGAGGGTTGATTGATGAATTAGCTGGTGTGGCACTCTTTGATAATCGGATTGAACAAACTCGTAGCAAGCTAGATGCTGTTCATGAACGACAAGAGCGTTGTGAAATTGTTCAACAAGAACTTCTCTCTGCAAGACAGAGATTGGAAAGAGATTGTGCAAAAGCTCGAACCTATCAGTCTTTGCGAGACAAACTTCAAGTAGGTAAAAAACAAGAACTGGTTTTGTCTTTTGAAGCATCTAAGCAAGAGCTAATTGATTTAAAAAATGAATCTCAACGATTAGAAGAAAAAGAAAAAAGAGATAAACATCTACTTTTAGAAAGTGAAAATAAATTAGAAAATGCTATAAAAGCCTTGTCTATTTTACAGGCAAATGTTAAAGCGCTTGGTGAAGATAAATTAATTGCTGTTCAAGGAGAAATAGCTGGTTTAGATACACAGGATCGAGAATTAGAGCGTCAAGCTACTCAACATAAAGAAGAAGGCGAAAAGTTACAAACTCTTAGACAAAATTTGTTTTCTAGAAGACAAGAAATTCAAAAGGAAAATAAAGATAAAGTAGATCAATCTTCTGAAAAATTATTGCTAGAAGCTGAGAAGTCTTGCCGAGATGCTGAAGCTGCCGTAGAAGTAACACGTAGACGACTGGGTGAAGTTGCAGGACGTTCAGGTGCTTGGTTGGAACAACAACGAGAAAGCAGCTTGCAACGCCAAACAATACAATCTTCTCTTGAACCACTACAAAAGGAGCAGCAAAAACTTGAGGAAAGATTGATTCAAATTGATGAGAGGCAAAATGAACTGGAATCAGATCTCAAGCGAGATGCAGTTGAAAATAAACAAGTTGATGAACAATTAAATAGAATTGATGAGGAGCTGAAAAAAATTGAAGCGAATATAGTTGATCAAAAACAGAAGATTAATCAGGCGGTTGAAGACCTATCTATTCAACAACGAACCCGTATTCGTCTTGAACAAGAACAAATGAAACTTGAGAGAGATATTGCTAGGTTGGAAAGTCGTCGCGAAACTCTCCATGAAAGTAGAGGAACAAGTGCTTTAAGTATGCTTTTGGAATCAGGTTTGGAAGGCATTCATGGTCCTGTTGCAAAATTAGGTGAAGTAGATGATTCACAACGCCTGGCTTTAGATGTAGCTGCAGGTGTCAGACTTGGTCATGTTGTAGTTGATGATGATCGTATAGCATCTCAAGCAATTCAATTACTCAAAAAACGTAAAGCCGGTAGGTTGACATTTTTGCCTTTAAATCGAATTATTACTTCAGGAAATAGCTTGAATAAAGTTTTACTAAGAGGTAGACAGTCTGGGTCAAATAATCAAAGTCAAGGTTGTCTTGGAAGAGCCATAGATTTAGTGCGATTCGAATCAATTTATGCTGATGTATTTTCGTATGTATTTGGAGAAACGCTTGTTTTTACTAATTTGCAATCTGCAAGAAGTCAGCTTGCTAAGCATAGAGCAGTCACATTAGATGGTGAGCTTTTAGAGAAAAGTGGCGCCATGACGGGTGGAAGTTTTGCTGGGAAAATCTTTTCACTTAGTTTTGGTACAACTAAAGAAAGAGATGAAATAGAGCCTTTACGAAGAAGATTATTAGAACTTGGAGAAACTCTTATTGAATGTCGTAAATCTGAGAATATAAAGGAGAAATTTCTAAATGATGCTCGCCCTCAATTAAGAGCGATAGAGCAGCGTCAAGTAGCTTTAGAAGCAGAACGCAGTGCATCACTCCGCTCAAATGAACCAATCTTAGAGCATCGAAGAGAAAGGTCTGAAAGATTAGAATTAATGATAAAAACTAGAGAAGATCATAAAAGCAGAATTCAAGAAATTTCAAAGGAGATATCTCCTTTAGTTACTACCCTAAAAGAATTAGATGATGAAAATACATTCGATCAATCAGAGGGGGAGGCCCAAAATTGGCAGTGTTTGCAAAAAGATCTTGAAGTCGCTGATTTAACACTTGAAACTGCTCGAAGTAAGAGAGATGAATTATTAAATGAACAACGACAAAGAAATCTTGATAGACAACGTCTTGAAGACCAATATAAGGTATTGCTTACTGAGGAGGATCGCCTAAAGGAATCAGTTCAATCTTTAGCGAATGCACATTTGCAATGGAAGGATGAAAAGGTAAACATACAAAACCGTCGACAAAAATTGGAAAATGAACAAAAACAATTGCAAGCACAATTTGGAGAGGAACGACGTGCAAGAGATGTTGCAGAAGTTAAAGTCTCTGATTTACGGCATAAATTTCAGGAATCACAATGGAATTTGGAGCGTTTAAAAGAAGATCGTTTAACTATTACCGAAAATCTTAGAAATGGAACAATTAGATTAGAAGAATTGCAAAAAAATCTTCCAGATCCATTACCTGAAATATCAGATGATTTACGTACTATGGGGCTGGAAGTTCTTCAAGCTGAATTAGATCAAGTAAGACAAAAAATGGAAGCTTTAGAACCTGTCAATATGTTGGCTTTGGAAGAATTAGATCAATTAGAAAATAGGCTTAATGATCTATTAGAGAAATTGCAGGTACTTAGTGAAGAACGTTCTGAACTTTTACTGCGGATTGAAACAGTTGGAACCCTTCGACAGGAAGCTTTTATGGAGGCTTTTGAAGCTGTTGATAGGCATTTTCGGGAAATATTTGCCAGCCTTTCAGAGGGAGATGGCCATCTCCAACTGGACAATGCTGATGATCCGTTAGAGGGAGGATTGACCCTAGTAGCTCATCCCAAAGGAAAAGCAGTTAGGCGCTTAGCCGCTATGTCTGGAGGAGAAAAGTCTTTAACTGCATTGAGTTTTCTGTTTGCTTTACAACGGTTTCGTCCTTCTCCCTTTTATGCACTAGATGAGGTCGATAGTTTTCTTGACGGAGTAAATGTTGAACGTCTTTCAGCACTCATATCTCGGCAGGCTGAACAGGCTCAGTTTTTGGTTGTTAGCCATCGACGTCCGATGATAGGTGCTTCTCATCGCACCATCGGTGTAACTCAAGCTCGTGGTTCTCATACACAAGTTGTTGGTTTACCTGATGCTGCCTGAAATGGCTTAATTATTGTCTTAAGCCAAAATGCACACGATTCGCTCTCGACAGAAGGCCTGCGTTTGACAAATACCCAACCCCCAAATGAATCGCTGGACAGTATCCCCAGCGATCGCCTATGGCTTCGTTCAGAGCTCATGGGCACTCAGGTTATTACCCGTGATACAGGGCGACGTCTTGGCGTTGTTGGTGAAGTTGTTGTTGATATTGATCGTCGTGAAGTTGTAGCACTTGGCTTGAGAGATAACCCATTAACTCGTTTTTTACCTGGATTACCTCGTTGGATGCCTTTAGAGCGTATTAAGCAAGTTGGTGACGTAATACTTGTTGATTCAGCTGATTCATTAAGTGAGGGTTTTTCTCCAGAAAGATATAGCAGGGTTATTAACTGTCAGGTAATTACAGAATCTGGTCAACAATTGGGAAGGGTTCTTGGTTTTTCTTTTGATATTGAAACTGGTGAGTTGACTTCTTTAGTAATGGGTGCACTGGGTGTTCCTTTACTTGGAGAAGGAGTACTTAGTACATGGGAAATTCCTGTAGATGAAATCGTAAGTAGTGGTGCTGACCGAATAATTGTTTATGAAGGCGCAGAAGAGAAATTAAAACAACTCAATAGTGGTTTTCTTGAAAAGCTTGGAGTTGGGGGATCTAGTTGGGAAGAGCAAGAGAGGGATCGTTATCGCGTAAATCTTGTACCTGTAGAGAATCAGTTGATCTCTGGAGAAAGTATTTCTGAAGATCAAAAAATACTCAACGCTTCTTCGACAGATTCTCTTGCACAAGAAGAGGAGTTTGAGTATGTTGAGTTACAAGATAGAACACAGGAAGAATTATCACAACGTCGATATTTGGATGAACCTTTCATTACATCTGTCAATGATTATAATACATATGAATCTGAAAAATCTCTGAGGAAAGATGTCTACGAGGCTGATGAAGATGAATCATCACTAAGACCTAGACCTGCTTCCAGAAGACCTATTCAGAGTCCAGAAGAGCCTCTAGATGTCGAGCCTTTAGATATTTCTAATCCTCCTGAAAAAGTCTTTGATGATTCTAAAAAGCGAAAAGAAGTAAATGAAGTTGAGGATCCTTGGTGATATTAATCAAGTTCATTGTCTTTTCTGAATTTAAGAGAAGCACTATTGATACAGTAACGTTTACCAGTAGGTTGGGGGCCATCATTAAATAAATGACCAAGATGTGCATTACATGTGGCACAAATTACTTCTGTTCGCATCATGCCATGACTGAAGTCAGTCTTTGTTTTTATTGAGTGTTGTTGAATACTATCCCAAAAACTTGGCCACCCTGTACCTGAATTGAATTTTTCATTAGATCTAAATAGACTTTCACTGCAACAAATGCAATCATAAATACCTTTTTCTTTGTGATTCCAATAAGCACCAGTAAATGCTCTTTCAGTTCCTCCTTTTCTAGTCACCTGATATTGCTCTGGACTAAGCTTTAGTTCCCATTCTTCGTTAGTAAGTTTCATTTTGATCAAGTTTTTACTTGGCTTCGTAAATTATAAAGTCTTTTTAACATCAAGTAAATCTATTTTTTAGATAAATTATATGGCAAAAACTTGATGATCTCTTCAGTTAAAGCCCCTATTGCGCCAGGCTTACCTCTAAGACTTCTTAAATCTTCTTGTTGACCTAGAAGTCTTGAAGGGGAGCTCAGCCAATCGTCAGCTTCTTGGGCAATTTCAATAGGAAAAATTTTGCCAATTCTTTCGGGAACAACTACTCGACCAGCAGATATATTTGGCCAAGCTAGGAAATTCTTTTTTCTTAGCCGCCATAGACTTATTAATATACTCAGAAAATTTTTAATAATTGGAACTCTAGCTATTATTCCAAGAAAACCATCCCAGGCTTGCATTATATTCAAATGTTGGGTTGGCACAATTACAATCATCGGTACACCAAGAGCACCTAATTCTGCTGTATTAGCTCCTACTGTTGTTAGAGCCAGTTCACATTGACTCAGAGCGATGTGTGCAGGATGATCTTCATATAAATGTATTTCTGTTCCTTGATCAGTGATTAATCGTAGAAATTTATATTCTCCTTCTGGAGGAATAATGTTGGCGATATTTGATTTATATTGTTTGGCAATAGGATTTTGACTGCTAACGAATTGTTGAATTTCATTTAAGTTTGTTGTTGGAGCTATTGGTAAAAGAAAATTTGATTCAGGTCTCAATTTTTTGAGGTGGTCTGCTACTTCAAGCATAAAAGGAACACCTATAGATAATTTTATTTTTTTAGAACCTGGTAAAAGTGCAATCCAAGAACCTTTGGGCAAAGGCTCTTCTTTTTTTGCAATGGTTGGAAGATCTGCCATCAAATCTCCTACAACTCTGCATCTTTGTTTAAATTTTTGGGGCAATCGATTCTTTACATTTGAGGACATTGCTGCAATTCGGTCATTCCATTGCGGCCATCTAACTATCCATTCTCCATAAGTCATATGACGATAACCAAGCCTTGCTGCAAGTAACACACTCCAGAATTGGTCACCTCCTAGGAAGACAACCAAACCTTTGGTTGGCCATGAAGCAAATTGATTTGGAAAAACTAAAAGGTTCCAGAAGGAGCGAGCTGCTGTTATTAATTCGAATTGTCCCCATCTTCTTGCTACTTCAGTTTCTTGACCTGTTGCATTTGGACATGGAACTAATACCAGTCGAAACGTGATATTGGCATTGCTGACTCTTGGCAGCATGTTTAATTTGCTATGTAAGTTTTCTGCAAGGGGCTTGACCCAAGTAGTTAGTTCCCCTGGACCATTTGATATCACTACCACCGCAAATGAAGACTGACTTTTTATATCAGAAGGTGGTTTAGTCAAGTTCTATGGAAATCATGCGGATGGCGAGACTTGAACTCGCAAGGCCGAAGCCACACGCTCCTTAGACGTGCGTGTCTACCAATTCCACCACATCCGCGCGGCAAACAGACTCTTTCGGACTGAGTCGATTGAGATCATAACGGTCTACCTCTAATGCATTCCTAAATTAAGGTTGGTAATGATCGCTGATACGATCCGCCTCTAGAAGGAACAATTTTGGATGCCTATAGGCAAAGTCCTAGTTGCTAATCGCGGTGAAATTGCTCTCCGCATTCTGCGTAGTTGCAGAGAGTTGGGCATAGCTACTGTTGCTGTGTATAGCACTGTTGATCGGAATGCACTTCATGTGCAGCTTGCAGATGAAGCTGTATGTGTAGGTGATGCTCCTAGTAATAAAAGCTATTTGAACGTTCCCAACATCCTTGCTGCTGCTACTTCACGAGCTGTAGATGCTATCCATCCGGGATATGGATTTTTGGCTGAGAATGATCGGTTCGCTGAAATGTGTCGAGATCATGGCTTGATTTTTATTGGTCCATCTCCCAATGCAATTAGGTCTATGGGAGATAAATCCACAGCAAAAGCAACTATGCAAAAAGTTGGTGTTCCAACTGTTCCTGGTAGTGATGGTTTGTTAAGTAGTGCTGAACAAGCTGCTGAATTAGCCAGCGACATGGGCTATCCGGTAATGATTAAGGCCACTGCAGGTGGTGGTGGACGAGGGATGCGTTTGGTAAATCATCCAGATCAAATTCGGAATCTTTTTAAAGCGGCACAGGGAGAAGCAGAGGCTGCCTTTGGCAATGCAGGACTTTATATGGAGAAATTTATAGATCGTCCTCGCCATGTAGAGGTTCAGATTCTTGCTGACAGGTTTGGCAAAGTTGTTCATTTAGGTGAAAGGGATTGCTCTATTCAACGCCGTCATCAGAAATTATTAGAGGAGTCGCCTAGTCCAGCCTTGAATGCTGAATTGAGAGTACGTATGGGAGAAGCTGCTATTGCAGCTGCAAAGAGTATTAAATATGAGGGAGCTGGAACAGTTGAATTTTTACTAGATCGTCGGGGTGATTTTTATTTCATGGAAATGAATACACGTATTCAGGTTGAACATCCTGTAACTGAGATGGTTACTGGCATTGATTTAATTGCTGAACAACTTCGCATTGCTGGTGGCGATCCAATCAGTATTGATCAAGAGGATGTTCATTTGAGAGGGCATGCAATTGAATGTCGAATTAATGCTGAGGATTCCACTCATAACTTCCGACCTGCTCCAGGAAGAATTACAGGATGGCTTCCTCCTGGAGGCCCAGGTGTGAGGGTAGATAGCCATGTCTACACCGGTTATGACATTCCCCCCTTCTACGATTCACTTATAGGGAAGGTAATTGTCTGGGGTCATGATCGTGAATCAGCGCTCAAAAGAATGAAGCGTGCTTTAAATGAGTGCGCTGTTACTGGAATTCCTACAACTATTGATTTTCATTTGCTTTTATTAAATCGCGATGAGTTCCTTAGAGGGGACGTTCATACAAAATTTGTTGAGCAAGAGATGCTTAGCTAGGAGTTGCAGTCAATTTGCAGTAGCAATTTCAGCTAATTTCATTGGTCTTTAGCAAGATCATAGAAATCAAACCTTGTTGACCGACCAATAACTCTCGAGAAAGGCTAATTAGTCCAACCCAAATCACTGGGGTTACATCTACCCCACCAATTGGGGCAACAAATCGCCTGGTGAATTTTAAGAATGGTTCTGTTGGGACGATCAAAAAAGGCCAAAACCCTGCCTTCACATTTACCTCTGGATACCAGGTAAGTACGATTCTCATTAAAAAGGCGAGCGTCAATGCAGCCAGCAGAAAACCCAGTAATAAATTGATTGTTGGCAAGGTTTGAACTATCAGTGGCATCACAAAGCTCAAAGCATTAACTCTTATATCGTAGAAAATCCATCTTCATCCGTAGGATTGTGTTGGTTTTGCCTTTTAAGCTGCCGCTATGGCCTTCTCTTCTTTAAGTCTTTTCCTCAGTTCTGGAGTTTCTAGGGAAGTCGCGAGACTTTCCGGTGAGGCTATGGTTGGCAGCTTTATTACAGCTGCACTCGTCATAGTTGTTCCAGCAGCCTCATTTCTTATTTGGGTCAGTCAGAAAGATCAACTATCTCGCGGGCGCTAGGAAAGTTTGGCGAACTTCGTAGACTTAGATCGTTAAGGCTGATTTTCAGTCTCTTTTAGGTCTTTAGTGAGGGCGCAACTTTGGTCAATGCCAGTCTCAATTGGGCAAGCATTGTGGGAATTGTCCTGGCCGTTGGCGGTGCGGGACTGTATTTCATGCGGTCTTTTAAACCAGCCCTTGCTCGCGATTACGACGTTTTCTTTGCTGCGATAGGACTTCTCTGTGGAGGGATTCTTTTCTTTCAGGGTTGGCGACTAGATCCGATTTTGCAATTTGGTCAATTTTTACTCGCAGGATCGACTGTATTTTTCGCTTACGAAAGCGTACGTTTGCGCGGTGTTACAACAGATCAGGCACGCCGCTCTTCATATTTTGATGAAGAACCAACTCCTGCGCGTGTTCCGGGAGGAGGGGTTCGTGGTGGCTGGGATGATTCTTATGATCAATTTGAAGATTCCCCTCCTTTAAGAAGACGCTTTTCTGGTAGGGGCACTGCTGATGAGGATTCTGAGGAAGAAAGTTATAGGCCTAGACGTTCTTTAAGAGCTGCTATACCTGAACAAGCAGCTAGTAGAACTAGCCGTAATAGGCCAGAAGAATCCTCATGGAAGACTGATTCTGAGAAGACCAGAAGAATGGCTAGATTCAGTAGATCTGAAGGAGATGATTTTGGTGAAGATTTTGGTATCAGAAGAAACTCACGAAGAGAACAACGACGCGGAACTCGGCCTTCAGCCAATCAACAACTAGATAACAAGAGAAGGAACTTTGAGAATGAATCCAATTCATCAGAGAGATCTGGATTTTCTTCTTCTGTTAATAGACCAGGGATCCCTCAAGGCAAACCTATTCGCCCTGAAGCAGAAGATGCAGCTTATTCTCCAGTAAAATCTCGACCTATGCGATCTCAAGGAAAAGCTAGAAGATCAGCTACTCAAAGCAATACTTCTTATTCCTCTGATGAGAGGAATAAGAAGTCATCAAATCGCAGTACAAGACCTCGAGATAACAGTTCCCGTTTTGATGATTGAAAATTTTGAATAAAAACATAAATTATTTGATCTTTTTAATATCTCTAGTATTTCTTACAAGTTGTGGATCAAGAGTTGAGCGTCTATCAAGTCCATTATTGACCCTTAGCAAACAAGAGCCAGCTTTAAGTGGCAGTGGTCAGTTCCTTGCATTGATTGTTGATCAGAATGGAAGACCAACTGTTCAGTTAAGGAATCTGAGGAGTGGAAAGATATTACCTTTGCGATCACTCTCTAGGAATCAACCTCATAGTTCGCCATCTTTAAGTTGGAATGGCCGTTATCTTGCAGTTATTACTCAGAGATTCAATAGACGACAAGCGATTATCAAAGATCGTTTAACAGGCAGGACTTTTCAGTTGCCAATTCCTGGAGAAAGAGTTCCAATTAGATTAAGTTTGGCGTCTGATGCAAGTCAATTAGCCATGCAGTTTTCACATAAGGGTAAGTGGAAGATAGAGATCTTTGATATAAGTAAAAATATTGAACCTGATCTTCCTAGCGGGATGCGTGTTTCAACTCCAGTGCAAGAATTAAATAGATGATATTGAGATATTTTTTGAACAGTCGACTTTTGCCGATTATATCTTTATTGTTAATTGGTTGCAGCAGAATAGAGTTAAAACCTATTTATAAGTTTAATAATATTTTGTCGCAGTCTAATGAAAGTCTTCGTGAACCTAATCTTGGGAAGCGCTGGTTGGCAGCTTTGGTTAACAATAAAGGCAAAGAAAGGATTGAATTAATTGATCTGAGGAGTAGAAGGATTGTTTTTTTGCCAGGAATAAATCGTTCAGATGCACAACCTATAAGTGTAAGTGTAAGTGCCAATGGTGAAATCATTGCTTTTATCAGACAGCGCGAAGACAAAACTGAATTGTTAGTCTATAGAAGAAATTTGGGCACTATTAGACGTATAGAAATTACACCTAAAGGAATACCTAGAAGAGTTAGTCTTGATGGATCTGGTAAATTATTAGCTGTTCAAGTTAGTCGTAAAGGAAGGTGGGATGTTGATTTAATTCGCTTATAAAGATAGAGAATTTGAAGTAAGAACAATTTTTAAG
Source organism: Prochlorococcus sp. AG-363-O15 (assembly GCA_003278255.1). Lineage (GTDB taxonomy): Bacteria > Cyanobacteriota > Cyanobacteriia > PCC-6307 > Cyanobiaceae > AG-363-O15. Next base: position 88,427 of record QCFZ01000003.1, on the reverse strand, counting down.
GAACTAATCCTGCCCAGTGCAGAAATGCATCTCGACTCAATGCTTCTATGAGCAGTACTGCTGCCAATCCGAGCATTGCAAAGCGTCCATTCACTCTTTCTGCGTAGGAACTCCATCCAAATGAAGGCAATTCAGAAGTAGTCGCACTAGTTTTCGATATTGCTTCTTTTTCTTGCTCATTTGTGATGTCTGATGATTCAGCACCAATCGCATTCTCTTCTGTAGGAAGGTTTTCTTGATTGTTAGAGGTCATTGAATCTACTCAGGATCTATCAAAGTTGTAACTGGTTGTTGGTAGGAGACGCCAATTGCCGTTTCCTGATAGTTCCAGCACATTTGAATGGAATTCTATAAGAGTTGGCCTGTGGCCAACACTTATTACAGATAAATCTCGCTTTTTAAGTAGGTCGTAGAGATGTCTTTCTGTTTTGACATCTAAAGCACTGGTTGCCTCATCTAGCACTGCAAACCTAGGAGAGTTTAAAAGCAGACGGCCAAAAGCCAATCTTTGTTGTTCACCTAAAGAGAGTATTCTGGGCCAATCTTGCTTGATATCTAGATTTGGATATCGATCTACTAGAGATTTCAGATTAACTTCTTCAAGGACAGATCTTAATTGGTCATCGCCAAATCTATTCTCTTCAGTTGGATAGCAGAGTTGTTCTCTTAATGAGCCAAGAAGCATATATGGTTTTTGTGGAATAAACAATAAATCACCAGTTTCAGGCCTTTTAATGTCTCCATTAATAGGTTTCCATAGACCACTAATCATCCGAAGTAAAGAAGTTTTCCCACATCCAGATGGTCCAACAACCAGTAACCTATCTGTTTGTTGGATACTAATATTCAGATTAAGGATTATTGGTTGAGTGCTACCTGGCGGATATAAATCAGCATTACGAATTAAGATTGAATTAGTAGAATGAATAAGACTTGGGGTTGAAATATCTGCTTGTTTACTTACTTGTTCAATTTTTGATTGGAAACCTTCAAGTCTTCCAATTCCAGCGGTGAACTTCGCTAGCTCCTCAATTTGATTAACTACAAAAAATAGTGACCCTTCTACCATTCCAAAAGCAAAGTTTGCTTGAATGAATCCACCATAGTCAATTTCACCAGCAAAGTATGGTACAGCCATGACAAGATATGGAAAAAAATTGCCTGCATATCCAATTGATCGACGCATCACATCTATAAGTACTCGCCAAATAATTAATAAATTAAAGTTCCTTACTACTTCTCCTAACCTTCTTTGGGTCTCTATCATTTCTGGCTCTTCGCCGGAATAAAATGCTATCGATTCAGCATTGTCTCTTACATGTACTAATCCATATCTAAAATCAGCTTCATAACGTAACTGATCAAAATCTATTCTGACTAGATTTTTCCCTGAGATAATCAGTATGCTTGTTGCAAATGCAGCATATGCAAATAGAGAAAAGGTCAGCGTTGTGCTAATACTCCATAAAATTAAGATATTTAGAGAAAATGTTAAAATAGCATCAAAGATGCCAAGTGTGAATTGCAGACTTTGCCCTGTAAATGCTCTTGTATCGTCACTAATTCTTTGATCAGGATTGTCTACATCTGTCGCCTCTTCATCATTAGGATTTAAAATATAATAAGCTTTATTTTTCATATAATCTCCAATCAAGCTTTTCGATAACCATTCTCTCCAAATAATGCCTAGTTTTAAAGTGAAAAATATTTGTGATACCCTAATTGGAAGTGCAACTATAAAACAACAAGCATAAATAATTAGAATTCTATAAAATCCTTCTTCTTCTTTGGCTACAAGTGAGTTAGTTAGATCCCTTGCTATAAAACCTATTCCTGCATTTATTCCATTAACCGCTAAAAGCATTAAAACTATTACACCGAGTAGTAACCAATGTATCCACCTTTTACTCTTCAGTTGCTGTCGCATACTGAAGAAACTTATAGATCCAGTAAAGAAAAGCGATGAGAAAAGCCAACCCCACCAAGAGGACCAAATTATTTGAATTGTGCTGGAAACACCTCCGAAATATTTTTCAAGAAGAGTTGGCTGTAATTTCGATAGAATCTCTACAAGACCTGTTACTGAGAAAAGTACGAGACCACCTACACAAAAAAGCAAACAGATCAATAACCATATGAATTGCCATCCTGTTGCTTGGTCAAGCGGTAAAAAAAATGGCTGAGCTAGGCGCCTAATTTTTCCTAGCTGTTTGGATATTCCCCTCATATAGGGAACATTGGAGTTTTTGTTAGTCATATTTCAGACAACTCTCGATGAGCCAGGAAAAAAATTCCTTTCGAAAAGAAAGAATTCATTGAATGATATTTAGAAAATGGCTTGGAATTGCTATATAGCCACAATCTATACCTTTTGATGGAACAAAGTATTTTTTTTGTGAACTATATAGATAGTAATCAAGCTTTGCAGCCAATTAGTTGAAGCCCATCCATTCCTTTGTCCAGGCAGGGATTGGAAGTGAGTGTATGACTGTCACGTCAAACGCATGAACTGATGGAATGCTTCGGTCTAAAACCCAAAGAAGAATAAAAGAAGCATTTAATGCTATTTGCCATTGCCATTTATAAGTCAGTATCTTCCACCATCGCATAGCCATTGACTTTTGATTAGGGTTGAGTTGCTCCCATTGTCTCTTGGCTAAAACCGTAAGTCGGTGATGAAAGAGACGTTCATTGATTCCACCTTGTGATTGCATTGTTTTTTTAAAATAGGTTTGTATTTATAGCGCAGCGACTTGACCTATCGCTTTCTGATCCAAGCCAGTGTGAAAACTGCACGAGCTTATTTTCTGTCCTGCTGCCTTTGTTATAATTCAAATCTATCTTCCATATTTTTAATCTTCATATATTAATCAATCCTTAACTTTAAGGTGAAAAGATAAAATCAATCATACCCTAAGCTTATTGAAATTAAAGCAATTAGTAATAACCTATTTGCGTTGATTATGTTATTTTATTCATTGCAAGTTATATGATTATTGATTGCATTGAACATTGCTTCTTTTTCTAATGGGGGTACGGGTAAACAAAGTAATTCATCCACAAGGTCAATTCGCCAGAGAGTCTGGCTTGATGGGTCATTAGGGTTTTCAAGTTTGAAATGAATACCTTCAGAAAATAATTGTAATTGTTGATTTAGTTCCTCATGGGAAATGCACAAATACTCTAAAAGTTCATTGGTTGAAAACCAGGGTTCTGGATGACTCGTAACCCATTGCTTTTTTTTGGACTGCTTTCGAGCTGACATTTGGTGCAACCCTTCTTCTTTAATAAAGGATCCCTCTTAGAATTTTTTAAGCAAGCCTTTGACCTAAGAGAAAAATTTTTCCTTTCATCTCTTTATCCAAATTTATTATCCAGGAGGCCATTTCATTGTTCTACCTCCAAGTAGATGAACATGTAAATGAAAAACGGTTTGCCCAGCTTTTTCTCCGTTATTGATCACTGTTCTCCAATCTTGCAGTCCTTCTTGTTCAGCAACCTTCGCTGCTACAAGCATTAAATGGCCTAATAGAGCTTTGTCTTCTTCTTTTGCAGCCTGAAGACTTTCGAGAGGCTTTCTAGGGATAATGAGGATATGTACAGGTGCTTGTGGTTGGATATCCCTGAAAGCTAGACAGAATTCATCTTTATAGACCTCCTCACATGGAATTTCTCCTTCAAGTATTCGACTGAAAATTGTTGGATTAGCCATCAGGCAATACTTTCAGAGGCTTGGAGCTTATATGAAAGAATTGACTTAACGACGTCTTCGTCTTTGTTGGGCTTTGCGTTTGTATTTCTCGATTGGGGTCTCGTGATGACGAAGTCGTTTTAAATCAGCAAATATTCCAGCTTTTGAGACTTGCCTTTTAAAGCGACGAAGAGCGGATTCAACTCCCTCATTTTCTCCAACCGTAACCTGAGTCATGCAGAAAGAAATTTTCTAAGCTCCTGAATTTAGCAAGAAGTGCTTTCCATTGGTCTTTTGGCCCTTGGCTCGCATGACAGAAAAAACCAAGATTTCTTATAAGTTCGCTTCAATACAAGTATTTTTGGGCTTCAGGAGAGGCCTTTGAATCATTCGAAGGTAACCCTGTTAAAGGACTATGAGACTTCTTGTACGTCGTGGGTTTCAAAACCATGCTCAGTTAACTCTCGATCCAGATCTTCTTTATTGTTTACTCGATCTACAAAAAGCACACCGTTGAGATGATCCATTTCATGTTGGATACATCTCGCTATTAGTCCATCTGCATTCATTTTTTTAGGTCGGCCCATTTCATCTCTAAAACCAACTTTTATTGATGCAGGCCTCACGACATCTAAATAGACACCAGGGATACTTAGGCAGCCTTCCTCATAGGTTTCTAAACTTGCACTTGAACTAATAATTTCTGGATTTATAAGTACCAATGGTGGAGTGCTGACATTTTCTAGATCAAGATCAATGACTAAGAGTTGTTTGTGGATTCCAATTTGAGGAGCAGCCAAACCAATCCCTTTGGCTGTATACATGCTTCTGAGCATGTCTCGTGCAAGATCTCGGATTGATTCATCTACTTTGCTAATACGACGAGCAGGTTGTCGAAGAACTTTGTTCCCTAGAGTTCGAATCTCTAAAGGAGGAGTCTCAAGAGGCTCCTTTGACACAGCAATCGAACTCTTGCCTTTTTCGGCATTACGAGCCATTTGCGCAAAGCTTCGAGCCAAGTAGAACACTCAAATTCATTTCTTTATTTTAGAACGCATCAAGGATCGTTTTTTTGGGCTATTAATCAAAATGACTATCCATTGCATGAATTCAATTCGCTGCAGTTAGATATGAAGCCTTTGTCTGCCAAAAATGCTTTAGGGCAAACACCTGCCTTAAAAGAACCACATTTACATGATCAATGGGTGTTTTGGTTAGAGCAAAGACAGGAGGAAGAGGGAAGAATGACAGTTTTAAGTCGACCTTGGGGGAAAAGTCATCTTGCTCCTCAGGAGTTAACTCCTTATCCAATTGACGTGCGCACACGTATACATACTTATGGAGGAGGTGCTTTTGCTAGTGCAATCAAAGACAAGCAAGTTTGGATCAGTTGGATTGATGATTGCAATGGTTGTTTATGGTTCCAGCAATGGACCATTCAAAGCGAAGATGAGATAGATAACCAGCCTTTTTTTAAGGCAAACCATTTACCAATTTGTCTTTCTTCTCCTGGGACTCATTGCTTGGCTGATGGGTTGATTGATTTGAAATATCAACGATGGATTGGAGTAATGGAGCAGGATGAAAAGGATTATTTAGTGAGTTATTCGTTTATACAAGATCATAAGAAAGTTAAAGTTCTCTACACACCTAAGGATTTTCTTGGTTATGTAACTATAAGCCCTGATGGTATGCATTTGGCATGGGTGGAATGGCAACAACCGGCAATGCCTTGGGAGGCAAGCCAAATATATTGTTGTTGTTTGGATGAGTTAGGAGAAATAAATGCTAAATTTGTTTTAGCAGGTAGTTCTCCAGAAAAGAAGAATAGAAAATCAGTCTTTCAACCAATTTGGTTGGAAACAGGAGAATTAGTTGTGAGTGAGGATAGTAATGGCTGGTCGAACTTGATAATAAATGACTCTAAAATCAATTCAGAATCTTCGAAAAAATGGCGTTATTTATGGCCAATAAAAGCAGAATTTGCAATGCCTCAATGGGTTTATGGAATGTCAATTAAAAGTTCTGCAAATAATAAGATTCTGGCGTGTCTATGTGATAATGGTAGTTGGAAATTAAAACTTTTTTCTCTAGATGGCTCAATTAAAGAGATAAATCAACCTTTCGATGATTTGTCTTATTTATCTTCGGATTCTTGGCGTGCTGTTGCTGTTGCAAGTAATTCAATTACAGAATCAGGCTTACTTGAATTGGATTTAAATACTGGTTCTTGGCAACATACTCCCGTTAGGAGAGCGATCATGTCAGAAGATGAAATTAGTGTTGGACAGTCACTTTGGTTTGAAGGTTGGGATAAAAAGCAAACTCATGCGTGGTATTACCCTCCTAGTTTTAAAAAAGATGGTTCAAGTCCTTTATTAGTTAAAAGCCATAGTGGACCAACTTCAATGGCAAAAAGAGGTTTAAATCTTGGTATTCAGTTTTGGACATCAAGAGGTTGGGGTGTTGTAGATGTTAATTATGGTGGATCTTCAGGATTTGGTCGCGAATATAGAGAGCGTTTGAATCATGGTTGGGGTGTTGTAGATGTTTTTGATTGTTCTGCGGCTGCCAAAACTTTGATTGATCTTGGTAAAACAGATCCAGCAATGATTGCAATTGAGGGAGGTAGTGCTGGTGGATTTACGACGTTGGCTTGTTTATGTTTTACAGATGTATTTAGAGTTGGTGCATGTAGATATGCAGTAAGTGACCTAAAAGCTATGGCGGAAGATACCCATAGGTTTGAAAAATGCTATTTGGACTCTCTTTTAGGTGAATTTGCTAAATACCCTCAACGCTATGGGGAGAGATCACCTTTAAATAATTCTGATAAGATTAAATCTCCAGTTATTTTTTTTCAAGGTTTAAAAGATAAAGTAGTGCCACCAGAACAAACAGAGAAAATGGCAACTATATTAAGAGAAAATAATATTGACGTTGAGCTCCAATTGTTTAAAAATGAAGGTCATGGTTTCCGAGATATAAATACGAAAATCAAAGTCCTTGAAGCAACAGAATCTTTTTTTAATAAACATTTAGGTTTTTAACTATGACGCTTCAGAAAATCGATTGTTGACTTTAGCTCTGTGGCAAACTGATCTATCTCTTGTAATGTAGAAGTGAAGCTCAAACTTGCCCTAGAGGTTGAATTGAGTCCATAATGTTTATGCAGAGGTTGACAACAGTGATGACCGCTGCGAATACAGATTCCGCTTATATCTAGTAGTTCAGCTATATCATTTGCATGAATATTGTTTACTGTAAAGGTAGCCAGAGCTCCTCGACTGGGTTGCTTCTCAGGATTTGGTCCAAGAATTTTTAATCCTTCAATACTATTTAAATTTTCGAAAAGATATTTGGTTAAGACTTTTTCCCATTCTTGAATATTATTTAACCCGATCCTTTCTAAATATCTGAGAGCTTTTCCCATAGCTATAGCCTCACCTATTGCGGGCGTACCAGCTTCAAATTTGTGAGGTAAATCTGCCCATGTGGTTTCATTTAAAGAGACATCCTGAATCATCTCGCCACCTCCTAAAAATGGTGGCATTGATTCCAGTATCTCTTCACGAGCCCAAAGAAAACCTACTCCGGTTGGACCACACAATTTGTGGGAGGAACCTGTTAAAAAGTCTATATTTAATGATCTGATATCTATAGGCTGATGAGCAAGACTTTGGCAGGCATCAAGCAGAACTAAGGTGTGATACTTATGAGCATGTTCTGTTATTTTTTGTATTGGATTGCAGCACCCTAGTGCATTACTGATATGGACAAGGCTTAATAGGCGAGTATTTTTGTTGAGTTTATTGGTTAGATCTTCAAAATCTATTTCCCCATTTTCAGTAACACCAACATAACGAAGAATACATCCAGTTCGTTTTGCTATTAATTGCCATGGAACAATGTTGCTGTGATGTTCCATGATTGTTAAAAGTATTTCATCTCCTTTGTTTAATTCCTTGTCCCCCCAACTACGAGCGACAAGGTTTATTGCTTCAGTTGCATTCCTAGTAAAAACTATCTCTTTTGACGAGTACGCATTAATAAAATTAGAAGTAATTTCTCTTGATAATTCAAAGGCCTCAGTGGCTCGAGCACTTAATTGATGTGCGCCTCTATGAACATTTGCGTTATAGGTTGAATAATATTCATTAATAGTGTCGATTACTTCTTTAGGCTTTTGACTTGTTGCTGCGTGATCTAGATAAATTAATTTTTTGCTATTTAATTCACTATTTCTTATTAGTGGGAAATCATTTCTGGTTATCTCAGCAAGATTTCTTGACTCAGACTTCATTTCCTCATACCTCTAAGTAATTTTTGCATTATTTGGGTTTTATCTTTATTTTGTGGCAAACAATTCAAAATCTCCTGACAGTAGCCTTTAAAAATAAGAGCAGCAGCTTGATCATCTTCTATGCCCCTGCTACGAAGATAAAAGATTTGTTCTTCTTCAAGCTGGCTTACCGTCGCTCCATGAGCACAGCGAACGTCATCAGCAACAATTTCTAATTCGGGTTTGGTATCAATTCGAGCATTACTTGATAGAAGTAAATTTCTGCTTAATTGGTTTGCATTAGTTTTTTGGGCAATTCTTGGGACTTCAATGCTTCCATTAAAAATACAATGAGAATGGTCAGCAGCAGCAGCTTTTTGAAGTTGATCTAAGGTGCCTTCAGGTCCATCAAACCGGACTAAAGAATGAGTTGCAATTTGATCTTTTCCTTTCGAAATTTGTAATCCTTTTATATTAGTATGTGCTTGACCTTCAATTTGCACTACTCTTGGTTCTAGCCTGCTAAATAACCATCCTTCTTGTACAGTAGTTAAAGAATAATTGCTACGTGCATTTTGTTCAATAGCAATATTTGCCATAAGGCTGGAATTCATTTCTCCAAAGGCTAATAATCCATGATTAACTTTGGCTTCTTGACCTAGATGAACTTCTATTACGTGACTATGGACAGAGTTTTGTGATCCTTGAATGATTTGTGTTAATTCTAATTCAGCATTCTCTTCGACAAAGATAATTACTCTAGTAGGAATGAATGAGTCTCTTTGAGATGGAATTACTATCTCAATTAAAGGAAGATTTTTGCCTTCTACTTTTAATCCTAAAACTTCCATTGTGGCAGCATGATTCATTGCAACTGTCCAGTTATCCATAAATGAACATTTTTCAATGCTGTGACCAAGACTTTGTTCTAGTTCTGATTGGTTTAGGTGCCTTATCCCTTTAGGTAAATTGATCGACTCCTTGTGAATATCTTGTGAATCAATGATGATTTGAATCTTGTTATCAACTAAACTTTTTATAGGATTTTCTTCATCAAATATCTGATTTAATTCTTTTACATATGGATATTGAATTATTTTTTTAAGGTGTGCAATATCTGAAAGTCGCCATTCTTCTATTGCTTGATTTGGTAGTCCAAGCCTCTTTAGTGATTCCCTTCCACGTAGTTGTATTGCTTTTAATGCCCCACTGGCTTTAGGAAGTGAATCAAGCCATTGGAGGTATTCATCCATGATTAAGACCCCCCTGGTTTCCAGGCTCTGCATCCAACCATTCATAACCAGATTTCTCTAGTTCTAGTGCTAACTTTTTTCCTCCGGTACGTATAATTCTTCCTGCATTCATTACATGAACATAATCTGGTGTAATTTCATTTAATAGTCTTTGATAGTGAGTAATTAAAATTGTTGCTGTATTAGGTTTTGCTAGTTGATTTACGCCCGAAGATACAATCCTAAGTGCATCAATATCAAGACCAGAATCTGTCTCATCTAAAATTGCAACTATTGGTTCAAGTAATGCCATTTGTAGAATCTCATTGCGTTTTTTCTCCCCACCTGAGAATCCTTCATTCACACTTCTATTTAGAAATATTGGATCCATTTGAACTAGTTTTATACGTTCATTCACTAAATCTTCAAATTCAAAAGTATCAAGTTCTTCTAGACCTAATTGTGTGCGTCTAGCATTAGTAGATACACGTAGAAATTCTAGATTACTAACTCCTGGTATTTCTATTGGATATTGGAAGCCAAGAAAAATGCCAACCCTAGCTCTTTCTTCTGGCTCCATTGCTAATAGATTTTCACCCTGAAAGTAAATTGTCCCTGAAGTTACGTCGTATGCAGGATGGCCAGCAATGATTTTAGAAAGCGTGCTTTTACCACTCCCATTACGACCCATTACCGCATGAATTTCGCCAGCCCGAACTTTTAAATTGACTCCATTGAGGATTGTTTGATCTTCCACGCGAGCATGGAGGTCAACAATATCAAGAATTACTTTTGCGTCTTGGCGGATCACGTTAGAAGAGAATTGTTTTGGAGAGTAAAAATTGTTCTAGTCATTTTTGATGCGGGTTTACCCTACAGAACCTTCGAGTTTCAAGGCTAGGAGTTTGTCGGCTTCAGCAGCAAATTCCATAGGCAATTGGTTGAACACATCTCTACAGAAACCGCTTACCATCATCGAAACAGCTTCTTCAAATCCTATGCCTCGACTTTGCAGATAAAACAATTGATCTTCTGATATTCTACAAGTACTTGCTTCGTGCTCGATATTCGATTGTGGTTGTTGAGATCGTATGTAAGGGTAAGTTTTTGCCTCTGCCTGATCACCTATTAACATCGAATCGCATTGGCTGTAATTTCTAGCCCCTAATGCTTTTGAACCAATTTGAACTAACCCACGATAACTGTTGCTTGAATGACCTGCACTAATCCCTTTACTTACTATTGTTGATCTAGTTCGTGGGCCGACATGAACCATTTTTGTACCTGTATCTGCTTTTTGTTGATTATTAGTTAACGCTACTGAGTAGAATTCCCCAATCGAATCTTCACCTTGCAGAATACAACTTGGATATTTCCATGTAATTGCGGACCCTGTTTCTACTTGAGACCAACTAATTTTACTTTTTTTGCCTCTGCAATGTCCTCTTTTGGTTACGAAATTGTAAATTCCACCTATTCCATGTTCATTGCCTGAATACCAATTTTGAACAGTTGAATATTTGATCGAAGCATGATCAAGGGCTACCAACTCTACGACAGCTGCATGGAGGGTGTTTGTGTCAAACATAGGAGCGGTACACCCTTCAAGATAACTCACTGAAGCCCCTTCTTCTGCAATGATTAATGTCCGTTCAAATTGACCTGTGTCTCCAGAATTGATCCTAAAATATGAGGATAACTCCATGGGACAATCAATGCCTTTAGGAATATATACGAAGGATCCATCGCTAAAAACAGCAGAATTTAGTGCAGCAAAAAAGTTGTCATTGGATGGAACAACACTACCTATATAACGCTCAATTAATTCAGGGTAATCATTGACAGCTTCACCTATTGAACAAAAAATGACTCCATATTCAGCAAGTTTTTCTTTGTAAGTCGTTGCTATTGAAACACTATCAAAAACAGCATCTACAGCAACATTTGATAAACGTTTTTGCTCGCTTAGTGGAATACCTAATTTGTCAAATGTTTCTAATAATTTAGGATCTACCTCTTCTAGGCTTTCTTTTTTTTCAATTTTTTTAGGAGCAGCATAATAAATTATATCTTGATAATCTATTTCTGGATATCCAAGATTAGCCCATATAGGTTCTTTCATTTTTTTCCACTGATTAAAAGCCTTTAATCGGAATTGTAAAAGAAAATCCGGCTCTTTTTTCTTGCTAGATATCAATCTAACCACCTCTTCATTCAAACCCTTTTCGATCTTTTCTGTTTCTATATCTGTAACAAATCCATATTTGTAAGGTTGTGAAACAAGTTCTCCAACAGAATTTTCGCTGTTCATAGTGATTGGCCAGTTTTGGTGATTGAAAGTGGTTTCCCTATAAGTTGAAACCTACTTGGTTAGTGGTCTCGGATTTGATTCCTTTTCTAAAGCATTGAGCAGGATTTTGGATGATTTTCAGTATAAATAGGATTAGACCACTGGGAGTGGTTATTTCCTTAGAGCATTGCTTGAGGTTTGGATGGGTGAGAATCGACCTTGGGGGAGCACTTCTCTTACTAAAGAAGATATTGCTCGAATAGACGCTACTGGATTACCAGGGTTGGATCGTCATTATTTGCGATTACTGGCTCATTGTCTGAGCGCTTTTCAAGAAATGGCAAATGGAGCCACTGCAGGCCCTTTCCCAGATGAGCATGTGCGTTTGAAGTGGTGCCAGGCTCAATCAAGCATTGCCAATGAAGAAGATTTTATTTCTGTTTTATTGCAGCAGCTTTCCTTAGCTGCACGCCAATTAGAGAAAATTTCTAGCTTGTATGGGGTTTCTCCTTTGGAACTGACACTGGATGATTTAATTGATTCAAGCCTTAAGTCAACTGAGCCTTGACTTGTAATGACTTATTGCGAATTATTGTCACGCTTCCCTAATGTTTGCGAACTGATCCCAAAGGAAAAGTGCAGAACAAGAAACGTTTTTTTCTTAAAGTTTGGTTGTAAAAAAAGTGTTTTTTGAAATTCCCTTGTCATTCACGCTTTTTGTTTGATGAGGGATTTCTCCTGAAACTCCTTTTCTACACGGCTGTTTTGGGGATCAGTCCATGATCCCCAAAACAGCCGTGTAGTCAGTAGATGCTGACCACAGATGCTTTTGATGTTCGAAATTGGCAAATAGACCACATACTGATCCCGAACAAAAACGGAGTTTTTTAGACTTGATCGAAGCCCAAGAATCTCTGACACGTCTAACTCTTCGGCAACTCCGCCTTAAGGCCAGTGACTTGGGAGTCCCTTTGTATAGCCGTAAAAGTAAGGCGACTCTTGTCAGAGAAATCGAAAAATATCAGGCCAGACTAGATGCTGCTCAAAAGTCTTCAGCACCTTTTTGGCGAGCGCCTGCTTCCCAGGATGGGGATTCTTTGAATTCAAAAAGCGATACAAGAGTTGTTTTTCTTCCTAGAGACCCTGAATGGGCATACGTTTTTTGGGAGATCTCTGAGTCTGATAGGAAAAAAGCGTTTGCACAGGGAGCTAATCGTCTGAGTCTGAGATTGGCTGATGTGACTGGATTGGGTGATGGAACTGCACATCCACATACCTTGCAAGAAATCCCGGTTGATAGTCACAACACCGAATGGTATTTGCCTATACCTATGAGTGATAGAGATTACAGAGTTGAATTGGGATATTTGTCTGCAAATCGTTGGATGTCACTTGCCTTTTCATCTTCTGCAAGAGTCCCATCACTTCATCCAAGTGATCAGATTCTTGATCAGTTTGTTCCTTTTACTTTAGATGCGACTCCTGATAATTCCCCTGATGTAAAGACTGTTTCTTCTGAAGCTGAGTCTGTAGATAGTGGTTTACATGAACGCCTCTATCAGTCTGCCACTACTCATTTCAGAAGAACCCGAATAGGTTCTGAAGAATTTCAAGAACATAATCTTGGAGGACAAGGCCTCAATGATTCAGGACTTGGTCTTTGGGCGAGTGGGAGAAATGAATCAGGTTTAGGGGGGATTGCACCAAGAGAGCGTTCTTTTTGGTTGATTGCTGATGCTGAATTAATTGTTTATGGATCAACTGATCCTCAGGCAACTGTGACTATTGGTGGAGAAGATGTCCCATTATCTAGTGATGGTACCTTTCGTTTACAAGTTCCATTTCGCGATGGATTGCAGAAGTATCCAATAGAGGCAATGCTCGATGAGGTAAAACAGAAGAGAAATATCACAATGCATTTTGAACGTAGTACTCCAGAGGACAACAGCAATCCCAGAGATAAAGCTCAGTCCGAATGGTTTTAAAAACTATCAAATTAACTAATAATGATGAGATGGTTCATAGCAGTAACTCCCATTGCTGGAGCAATAATCTTTCCTGTCATAGTCCCTTTGATCATTGTTCGATTTGGCTTAGGGGCAGGGATAGGTCTTGCATTACTTCTTAGTAGTATGTGGTTTGTTGCAATGCTTCGTACATCTGAGATGCCTCATTGAATCTTAAAAAAAATTGCGAAGTATTTTTATGAAGTAGCTGCGATCAAATATGCTTTTACTTCATTAAAAGAACATCCTGTGGAATCATTAGAACCTAATTCGATAAAGGTCAACCATATAGATCCTTTTGATGATCAGAAGCCAGGAACATCTGGTTTAAGAAAGAGTACTAAGCAATTTGAAGAACCTAATTATCTTGAAAGTTTTATAGAGGCAGTTTTCAGAACTTTGCCAGGTGTTAAGGGAGGCACTTTAGTAGTTGGAGGAGATGGCCGTTATGGAAATCGTCGAGCAATAGATGTCATCCTTGGCATGGCGGCTGCACATGGCTTATCAAAGGTCATAACAACTGTAGATGGAATTCTTTCTACTCCTGCTGCATCTAATCTGATTCGGAAACGTAAAGCAATTGGCGGAATAATTCTTTCGGCTAGCCATAATTCAGGCGGTCTTCATGGAGATTTTGGAGTAAAAATAAATGCTGCTAATGGTGGACCAGCTTCAGAGTCATTAACCAATGCAATATATAATTGTACTAAAACACTTGATAGATACATCAAGATAGATCATTCTCAAATTTCTTTGGACTCTATAGGTCAATATTCTATTGGAGATATGGAAGTTATGGTAATTGATGGCGTAGATGAATACTTATCTCTTATGCAAAAAATATTTGACTTTGATCAAATTAGTAGTTTTATTAGCAATGAATTCCCTATTGCCTTTGATGCCTTAAATGCTGTAACTGGTCCATATGCGAAAAGATTGTTAGAAGGATTATTAGCCGCTCCTTTGGGAACGGTTCGTAATGGCGTTCCTTTGGAAGATTTTGGTGGATGCCATCCGGATCCTAATTTAACTTATGCAAATGAATTAGCTGATTTATTGCTTAAGGGTGACCATTATGCTTTTGGAGCAGCTTGTGATGGCGATGGAGATCGTAATATGATCTTGGGTCGAGGTTGCTTTATTAATCCAAGTGATAGTCTTGCAATATTAGCTGCTAATTCTCATTTAGTTCCAGCCTATCAAAATGGTTTATCAGGTGTTGCTCGTTCTATGCCAACAAGTGGTGCAGTTGATGTAGTTGCTAAACAATTGGGTATTCCTTCATATGAAACACCAACAGGATGGAAGTTTTTTGGTAATCTTCTTGACGCGGGAAAGATAACCTTATGTGGCGAAGAAAGTTTTGGAACTGGTAGTAATCATGTTAGAGAGAAAGATGGTCTGTGGGCTGTTTTGTTTTGGTTGCAAATTCTTGCAGGTAATCAAATTACAGTTGCTGAGTTGGTGAAGAAACATTGGAGTCGTTTTGGACGGCATTATTATTCTCGTCATGATTATGAATCAATATCTAGTGAAGTTGCACATAATTTATATGATAGATTAATTAAAATATTACCTACTCTTGAAGGCCAGCTCTTCGCAGGTCAGAAAGTGACAAAGGCTGATAATTTTAGTTATATTGATCCAATAGATTCTTCGGTTACAGATAAGCAAGGTTTGCGTATTCTTTTAGAGGATCGCAGCAGAGTGATCCTTAGGCTTTCAGGGACAGGAACCAAGGGAGCTACTTTACGGGTTTATTTAGAAAGTTATGTTTCCTCAAATGGAGATCTAAATCAAGATCCTCAAATTGCCCTTCGCAAATATATTTTAGATATAGATTCTTTGGCAGAGATTAGTCAACGAACTTGTATGAATTCACCAACTGTTATTACTTAAATGTAAATGACTTCTAAAACTAAATATGCTCTTATCTTATGATTAGAGTTCTTTAAATAAGATTTCTATGACTATACAAATCATATTGATTTGTATAGTCATAATATTGTTCGGTACATATAAATCTTTGAATCTGGACCTTTTCTCTTATCAAGGCGACCAGGAATTGCAGCGGAATGCACCGCTTGCAGAAAGACTGCGTCCCAGAAATCTAGATGAATTTGTAGGTCAGAGTGCCATTCTGGCTGAAGGTCGCCTGCTAAGACGCGCTATAGCTGCTGATCAGATAGGCAACCTTTTATTCCATGGACCTCCTGGTGTAGGAAAGACAACATTGGCCAAGATTATCGCAGCTAATACTCGGTCACATTTTTCAGTTTTGAATGCTGTTTTGGCAGGAGTGAAAGAAATTCGTGAAGAAGTAGCCTCTTCCAAAAAACGTTTAGATCAATATGGTTTGCGATCTATTGTTTTTATTGACGAAGTTCATCGATTTAATACTGCCCAGCAAGACGCACTTTTGCCTTGGGTTGAAAATGGCACACTCATATTAATAGGTGCGACTACTGAAAATCCATATTTTGAAGTTAATAAAGCACTGATTAGTCGCACGAGAGTTTTTAGACTGTTACCTCTAGAGCCAGAGCATTTAGAATCTCTTCTATATAGAGCTCTTAAAGATAAAACCAGGGGCTTTGGTGAGCGTTCTATTAGCATTAGTGAAGAAGCCGTTAATCATTTAGTTGATGTAGCTAATGGTGACGCAAGAAGTTTATTAAATGCGATTGAACTTGCTGTAGAAAGTACTCCAAAAAATGAATCTGGAATTATCGAGATTGATTTATCAATTGCAGAAGAGTCGATTCAAGAGCGGGCGATTTTGTACGACAAGCAGGGAGATGCACATTTTGACACAATTAGCGCTTTTATTAAATCATTGCGAGGTTCAGATCCCGATGCAGCTTTGTTTTGGTTGGCACGGATGGTTGAAGCAGGTGAGAGTCCTAGATATATTTTTCGGCGTATGTTGATTGCAGCAAGTGAAGATGTTGGATTAGCAGATCCACAAGCCATTGTAGTTGTTGAAGCTTGTGCAGCATCCTTTGAAAGAGTTGGATTGCCAGAAGGGCTTTATTTTCTTGCTCAAGCAGTTTTATATTTAGCAGCTGCTGAGAAAAGTAATAGTGTAAATGCTTATTTTAAAGCGCAAAATCTAGTACGGTCTAGTCAGAAACAGGATGTTCCTAGTCATCTGCGAGACTCTCATCGAGATAGCAATGCATTTAGTGATGGTGTTGGTTATAAGTATCCACATACATATCCAGATAATTGGGTGTCACAACAATATCTTCCTAAGCAATTACAACGTGAGGTTTTCTGGCACCCAACCGTACACGGTTGGGAAGGCAATTGTCGGCAAAAGATGTGTGAAAGAAGAGCCTTGCAACTTGCAGCTGCAAACGCATTAAACGAAGCAGATGCGTTGCAAATGATCAGTCCATCTATCAGCCCTAATTTTGAGAGATGGATGCAATCTAAGTTAAATCAAGAAGAAGAAAGATTACAGAAATTACTTCACAAGTTATGGTCAGGAGTGACTTGGAAGCGTAATGATAGAGTATTAATTATAGGTATTAACTCGATATTTTGGGCTTTAGAGCCATTGAAATCTGTTTCAGAAGGTGGTGTGATTATTTTAAGTCAATCTAAAGATGATTGCAAAAAACTATCAGATCAAATTGAATATATTGATTATATACTACGCCCTCAAATCATGAAAGAAAGTATGGAGCAATTAGAAAATCTGCCAGATCAACATACATTTGAGTGGATTGGTGGACGCATAGGTAACAGTGAATTAAAAAATAAAAATTTATTTGACATATGGGAAGTGATTACTCGCAAATGTAGCTTTAATTCTGGCTTGAGGATATTAATTAGTAATCCTTCTATTGGCCCTGCAGAATCTGTTAAGTCTATTTTGCCATCAAATTTAATTAGCACAGAAGAAGATCGCTGTCTTAATCTTCTTGTGGAGATAGAAGAAGTTTATTTGCAATCTCAACGTCAGGAGAATTTGCTTGTAGATGTTCTTCGGCAAAATAATTGGAAGATTCAACATGAGCACTGGGAAGAATCTTTGAGCTTAAGAATTGGTGAGGAACTAGAGAATAGATGGTTAGACTCTCAAGGAATGTATGCAAAATTAGTAAATCAATTTACATCGTCAGATAACTTGAAGTGTTTCCAGTCAATATTAAAACGTCTTTATGGTCAAACAATACCTCAAAATGTTATTCATCAACGATTAATCGGCTCTCTCTAATATAAGCAAATTAACTTGCTTATGTTGTTTATATGATTATAAGATGCTATCCCAATTATCCATGCTTGATAATTTAAACTGAAGACATTTACTTTATAACCTAGTCTTCTATGTACAGCCAGCTTGGAATCAATACTGACTTCCCATTGGCGTAGATCTTTTGCTAGTTTGCCTCTTTGCCATTTAATCGCAGCTTCTTTTTTTACCCATTTTTGTAAGGTATAGGTATAAAGTTTTTTCTTGTTCAACTGTTTTAATTCTATTTGCTCTAATTCAGTAAAGTACCGTTGACTCAGAGATCTAGCTGCAAATTGTCTATCTGCTCTTTCTATATCTAGTCCTAATCGGTATTTTGACCATCCGATAAGTAGTGCATCATCGCAATGACTAATACTCACATATCCCCAGCCATTGGCTAATTTTGGCGGCTTTCCTGGACTCGCTATTAAAGGAATTTCTAAAGCATCTACTTTCCAAAAATTTGACAATGCTTCTCTTAAACACCCTCTAGAATGTTTGTATCCTATTGAACGCTTATCAGGGAGTTGATTTGACCATTCTTTCTCTTCTCTAGTGATTTGTTTAGGTTTGAAATGCTTTGGAAATAGCCAAAGCGCCATTAGTCTTGAGCTAGTCATTTCAGGCATAGAAGATGTCTTTGCAAATTGGTGATCGAGCACCAGATTTCACACTCCCAAACCAGGAGGGCGTGCTTGTAAAGCTTTCATCACTTAGAGGACAACGGGTTGTCCTCTATTTCTATCCCAAAGACGATACCCCTGGCTGTACAAAGGAGGCTTGTAATTTTCGTGATCGGTGGACTGACCTTGAGAATAAAGGAATTCAGGTGCTTGGAATTAGTAAAGATGGCGCAGCTTCTCACGTTAAGTTTAAAAATAAGTATGACCTTCCTTTTACGCTTTTGACTGATGAAGAGCCTTGCGCAGTGGCAAGTGCTTATGAGAGTTATGGGTTAAAAAAGTTTATGGGTCGCGAATATATGGGGATGATGCGCCATACTTTTGTGCTTGATGAAGCAGGAAACATTGAAATAATTTATCGCAAGGTTAAAGCAGAAATTATGGCAAATCAGATTTTAGCTGATCTTGGTTTTGATTGAGTATATTTTGTATATCTACCATTCCTTCCATGACAAGGTTGGGATGGTGGAAGACTTGAATTTTACGTTTGATCAGATTTTCTAAAAATATTGGTCCATCTCCTCCGCATAACCAGAGAGAGGTTTTTGCTTCTCGTTCTGCTTCAACCAGAGCACCAAGTAATGCTTGAAAGCTACCCCTTATCATCGCTTCATCTGTTGCATAGGGGAATACTTCTTGAGATAAAGGACTTAAACCTGGATTTTTTAATTGTTTAGTGCCTTCTGACATAGCTTGAAGTTGTAATCGCATGCCAGCTATTAGTTGTCCCCCACCAAACTCGCCATTTGCTTTAATTCTTGTCAGACTTAATACAGTACCTGCATCAGCGATAAGTAATCCATTGTTATTGGTCTTAGATTTAAATTTTTGAGCTCGTTTAAATGCTCCCCAAGCTCCTAAGGCTCTATCAATGCCTAGCCATGAAGGTAGTCCTATCAATGGAATATCTTTTATCGACATTCTACAAATAGGATCTAACAGAGTTGTAGTAGGGATTTTTCCCACTGCTGCCCAAGAGAATAGAGGGGATTCAATGAATTCAAGTTCTTTAAGATCAGGATCTGTATGAAAGAAATGCCAACGCTCATCATTCTTCAAGGCCCAGTGCCATCGACTATTTCCTATTAGTAGGCAACATTTAAGAGCTTTTTGTTTCAGATACCTTCTCCCATCAATCCAGGAAGATGAATTCCACATTCTTGTTTAAGTCCGCCAAAACGAGTATTCCTTCCATTTGATTCAGCACCATCTGGACCACTTGAATGCCAGTCACCAACGGTTGAATAGCCTTTATCAAAAAGAGGATGTTGTGGCAAACCATTTTCTTGCATGTAGTAAAAAATATCTTTCTTTGTCCAGTTGAGCAAAGGCCTAAGTGAAAATCTTCCTCGAATTTGATCTAGCCAACTCATAGATCGACGATGATCCGTTTGCATACCTCTAACCCCACTTGCCCAACAGGCAACATTGTGTTTTTGTAGTGAATTTTCAAGTGGTTCAATTTTACGAATTAAGTGATACTTTTCTATGTCCTGTAAAGAGTTTGTTTCCCAAAGTTTGCCATGCAATGCTTCCATTCTTGCTGGTGAAATTTCACTTTGGGTCACTTTTAAGTTAAGAGAGAGTTTTTTTGTCAGTAGATCTGCGTAGAGATATGTCTCTGAAGGTAAGTAACCAGTGTCAATCCAGATGACGGGTATTTCCGAACCTTTCTCAAAGGTGTGGATCATGTGCAGTAATACTGCTGATTGAATCCCAAAACTGGTGGTTACTGCAAACCCTGGACCAAACTTTTCATATGCCCATTTAAGTCGCTCTTGAGGCGATAAGGTTCCAAGCTGAGTTTGAATTTCATTGAGTGAGGAGCCAAGTTGTGAGTTCACCTGTACCTCATCATTGAGTTTTACCGCTTTGGAAGTAGTAGCGATTGATTCAGGATTCATTATTCCATCTTTTAATGTCGCATTTTCCTTAAGGTTGTTTAGGGTTTCAGAATCCATCCCATTTTGCTAGAGCATGGCTCTATTTATGGATAACTCAGGTGCTGTGGTCATAGTCGGGGGCGGGTTTGGCGGGCTCACAACAGCCTTGGTTTTAAGCCGCAAGTATCCTCGGCCACCAATCATTTTAATAGAGCCACGTCAAAGGTTTGTTTTTTTACCTTTGTTGTATGAGCTATTTAGTCGAGAGCTTAACCTTTGGGAAGTAGCCCCTCAATATAAATCTTTCTTAAATCAAAAAGGTATAGTCTTAATAGAAGAATTCGTCGTTAAGGTTGATATAAGTAATTACAGAGTAATTACTTCTTCAGGCTTAAATATTGATTTTGCTCAACTTGTCCTTAGTACTGGATCTGAGTCACAGGATTATGGGGTGCCTGGGGTGAAAGAATATGCTTATCTGTTTCAGAAATTGGAAGATGTAGAACCCTTAAGACAAAAGATACAGGATTTCAACTGTTCTGCCTCTTCGGAAAAAAATTTCGTGATAGTAGGAGCAGGCCCTACAGGCATAGAACTTGCTTGTAAGTTTTATGATCTGTTAGATAATAATGTTCAAGTTCATTTAATTGAACTTGGGGATTGTATATTGCCACAAGGGACATCATTCAATCAAGAACAGGCAGAAATGGCATTAAATAAAAGAAATATCAGAATCCATTTGAATACTCGTGTAGTTTGTATTCAAGAAGATAATGTTCAACTTCATCAACTAAAAGACGAAGAATCTCAATCTTCTTTCTTATCACATAATGGATTAGTTTGGGCTGCAGGCTCAAAGCCTGTGATTCCTGATTTTGATCGAGAAATCTTGTTAAAAGGTTCAAAATTACCTGTCAATGATTGTTTGCAAGTGATTGGTCTGAAAGATGTTTTTGCTCTTGGAGATATTGCGAATTCTGAGTCAATTCAATATTCATCAAATGCGCAGGTTGCAATGCAACAAGGAGAATTAGTGGCTAATAATTTGTTAGCTAGTCGAGCTAATAAAAAACTTAAAGCATTTAAATTTTATGATTTAGGGGAGATGCTTAGTTTAGGTCTAGGTGAAGCAACCATTACTGGCCTGGGCTTCACTCTTTCTGGACCTTTAGCTTTTAAAATTAGAAGGATGACTTATTTAACGAGATTGCCAGATATTGCTTTAGGTATTAAAGCAGCAGGATCTTGGTTGTTAGGCAATTGAAACAAGCTCATTTAGCAGGACAGACAAAAGGTTTAAGACCATCTCAACAGAGAAATTTGGAAGTTTTATGTCATGTTAGACATCCAGAGCTTAAGGGAGCAGATCAACAAACTTTGGAAAAATTAGGCTGTGAATCTGTGAACCTAAACCAACCTCTTCATATGGTTTTGGATGGTAGAGGTTTATGTCGCTTGCTATGGGTAGGCCATTTTGATAAACCAGGTCAAATTTGGAGTTATTTATCAGACTTGTCTAGACCTAATAAAAAATATTTGCGTTTAATTAGTTGCTTGTTAAATGTACAGAATCATGATTGTATGCCAGATAGCCATAATGCCGTGGCAGCATTGGATTTGCATCCAACTTTTTGGTTGAGATTTTCCTCATCAGAAGACTCTTTAGGTATGAGAGCTGCTTCTTTGTGGCAAATTAATTCTGCCATGAAAAATGGTTGGAGTTTACTTAAGAAAGGTAAATTACAACAAATTTGTGAATTTTCTGATTCCTGCCTTCCTTTAGACCATGAAGAAATAAATGCACTGAATATCAAAGAAAGAATATTATTATTAACCATTGTAGATTCTGACAAGAAGGTTAGTGAAAGGAATCTTGCAGAATTAGAGGCCTTAGTGCGAAGTGCCGGAGGATGTCCAGTGGCAGTTGCATCTCAAAAAAACAAATTACATAATCCACAAACAATATGGGGCAAAGGAAAACTTCAAGAAACCGCTTTTTTGATAAGAAGATATGACGCTACTTTGGTGATTACAGATCGTGAATTAACACCATCACAAGCAAGAAATCTAGAGCGTTTACTTGTTTGTCCAGTTATGGATAGAAGTGAATTAATATTGGACATTTTTGCTCAAAGAGCGTCAAGTTCTGCTGGTCGACTGCAAGTTGAACTGGCACAACTTCGTTATCGCATTCCCAGGCTTATTGGTCGCGGCCAAAGTCTTTCTCGCCAGGGGGGTGGTATTGGTACTCGGGGTCCAGGTGAAACGCAGTTAGAGAAAGATCGTCGCGCAATTCTGAGGAGAATAGATCGTTTGATGAGAGATTTAAAACAGCTTGAAAACCACAGAGCGTTGATTCGCTCGAATCGAGGTGGAATCCCTAGAGTGGCTTTAGTCGGTTATACAAATGTAGGTAAATCTTCGTTGTTAAACTCTTTATGCTCATTAACTCCTAAAGGTAGAGTCCTTGCAGAAGATAAATTGTTTGCAACTTTAGATCCTGCGACAAGACGCTTGAGATTTCCTCAGCCAGGCAAAGCACCTGAAGAGATTTTGATTACAGATACAGTAGGCTTTATTAGAGAATTACCTAATTCTTTGATTGAGGCATTTAGAGCTACTCTTGAGGAAACTATTGCAGCAGATCTTTTGCTTTTAGTGGTAGACCTTTCGAACCCAGACTGGCAACTACAACTGGATGCAGTTAATAATTTACTTGATATAATTGGTGCGAAGTCATTACGGAAAGTAGTTGCCAATCAAATTGATCGATGTGACAGAAACTCTTTAGAATTAATGAACCGAGTGAATCCTCATGTCATTTATGTCTCTGCAACATCTGGTTCTGGACTTAAAGGACTTAAGAAGTGCTTGTATGAACACTTTTGGGATCACCACAGTGCAGAATTGACTATAGGCAATTCCAAAAAGGGAAAATATGAATGAGCTAAGCGCTGTTCTTCAGAACCCGCAGGCTCTTATTACCTTGGCAGTTCTTTTGTTGGCCATAGTGCTTTTTATAAGCGGATTTTTGGCTCCTGAACTGACTGGGTTGCTGAGCATGGCTTTGTTAATTGCCACTGGTGTACTTACACCGCAAAAAGCTTTGGCAGGTTTTGGTAGCCCAGCATTGATCACTTTGATGGGTTTGTTTGCGGTTTCTGCAGCTCTATTTAAAAGTGGTGCTTTAGATCGTTTACGTGAACTTATTGCATCAGAACGTATTCGAACACCTAGAAGATTAATAGCAATATTGGGATTAGTGGTTGGTCCGATTTCTGGAGTTGTTCCAAATACTCCTGTTGTCGCTTCTTTATTGCCAGTCATAGAATCATGGTGTCACAGGAGAAAACTTTCTCCTTCTAGAGTTTTATTGCCATTGTCTTTCGCAACTGTTTTAGGAGGTACGTTAACTCTATTAGGGAGTTCAGTAAATCTTTTGGTTAGTGATATTAGTGAACAGTTAGGTTATGGCTCTTTAGAGTTATTTAGCTTTACAGCGATTGGAATACCTATTTGGTTAGTTGGGACAACTTATTTATTATTCGCACCTCAAGCACTTTTACCTGATAGAGGAAGAGATGCAAATGAGTTTGGTGAAAATATTCAACAGATTGGTTATTTTACGGAAGTAAAAATACCTGATAACTCTGAATTAGTAGGACAATCTTTGCATAATAGTCGTTTGCAAAGAAGGTTCGATGTAGATGTGCTTGAACTACAAAGAGGCAAAGAAAGATTCTTGCCACCGCTTGCAGATAGGAAAATTGAGCCAGGAGATCGCTTATTACTTAGAGTTACTCGTTTAGATTTACTTCGCTTGCAACAGGAACACACTGTTCAATTAGCCAAGAGAGAAATGAATATTTCTCCATCTTATTCAGATATTGATTGCCAAAAGATAGTTGAAGCATTGCTTCCGGCAGGATCAACTTTGGCAGGAGCTAGTTTACGTGAATTACGTTTTAGGCAGCGTCATAATGCAACAGTTTTGGCTTTTAGACGTGGGCAACAGACAATTCAAGAACGTCTTGGCCAAGCAATTTTAAGAGAAGGTGATGTATTGCTTGTTCAGGCTCCTATTGATTCGATTCGTGGATTACAAGCTAGTAATGACTTGCTTGTACTTGATCAATTAGAGAATGACCTTCCAAATGTTAGGCGCAAGCCAATTGCTATTGCAATCGCTATTTTAATGTTGATTATCCCAACTGTGACCTCTTTACCACTTGTTTCATCAGTACTTCTAGCTGTTATTGCAATGGTGGTAGGAGGCTGTATACGTGCAGGAGAAGTGCAGCGGTCTATTCGATTAGATGTAATTCTTTTATTGGGTTCGCTTTCAAGTTTTAGTGTGGCTATGCAGAACACTGGTTTGGCAGATGCCTTGGCTCGAAGCCTTGAGTATTTATTAGCAGATTTGCCTACCTATACAGCTTTGTTAATAATTTTTCTTGCAACGACGATTTTTACTCAGGTGATTAGCAATGCAGCATCTGTTGTTCTTCTTGCACCTGTTGCCATACAACTTGCTCCAGGTATGAATCTTCCACCAATGGCTTTAATAATCACTGTATTGTTCGGGGCGAGTCAATCTTTTCTCACTCCTATGGGATATCAAACAAATCTTATGGTTTTTGGGCCGGGGCGGTATCGTTTTTTAGATGTGACACGTTATGGAGCAGGTTTAACTCTCCTTATGACATTTTTGATTCCTGGCTTAATTCTTCTGCGATATGCAGGTTCATAATAGATATGAAGTATTTAAGTATCTAAGTATTTAATTGAAACAAGGATTTCCTTCTATGGATTTTAATTTTCTGACTTAGCACTTTTCAGTGAAATTTCCTAAAGCTATTCATCGCCCACAAGAGTGGTACCGCAAAATGACGGTACCACAGTTTACTGTAGTAACTGGATTATTAATAATCTCTCTTGGTACAATTTTGATCTCTAATCCAATTTGTTCTTCAGCAAAAGTTGGATTATGGGAGGCTTTCTTTACAGCAACTTCTGCTATAACTGTCACTGGATTAACCGTTATCGATATCAGAGAAGATTTGACATTCTTAGGTCAAATTTGCTTGGCATCAATGTTATTAATAGGTGGTCTTGGCTTGATGGCAATTACTACTTTTCTGCAAGGATTTGTGGTTCGAGGAACTGAATTGAGATGCCGTCTTGATCGAGGGAAGACCCTTGATGAGTTTGGAGTTGGTGGAGTTGGAAGAACTTTTCGAGGCATTGCCTTTACAGCGACAGTTTTAATTATTATTGGTGCAATAATTTTATATTTCTTTGGCTTTAATAATATAGGTCCTCCAGGTGAAAGGCTTTGGGCATCTTTATTTCATAGTATCTCTGCTTATAACAATGCAGGTTTTGGTCTTTGGGCAAATAGTATGGAAGATTATCAGATGAATTGGGTAGTTAATGCAGTAATTATTTCATTGATTTTATTAGGGGGATTAGGGTGGAGAGTTACAAGTGATTTATGGAGTAACCGCAATGATTTGAGTCGTAAGAATCTGAGCTTGCATACACGCTTGGTCTTACGTACATCTCTACTGCTTATTCTCGTCGGAACATTTGGCTTGTTGATTACTGAGACTTTAGGTCATGGAACCTCTCTATCAGTAGTGGGTTGGGGTGAGAGAATTACTACCGCTTTATTTCAATCAATTAGTGCAAGAACTGCTGGTTTTACCAATATGGAAATATCAACTCAAGCTATTTCTGATTCAGGTTTATTGCTCCTAATGACACTTATGTTTATAGGAGCTAGTCCTGGGGGAACTGGTGGTGGTATTAAAACAACTACTTTGGCAGCTTTGATGGCAGCCACGCGCTCTACTTTGCGTGGGCAAGATGATGTAGTAATTCGCAATCGTCAAATTTCTGACAAGGTGGTTTTAAAAGCCGTTGGCATAACTGTGGGGTCTTTACTTTTTGTTTTGTTTATGGCTTTAATCCTAAGCATGACGAGTAATCAAGGGGGACAACAGTCTTTTTCATTTTTGGCAATGCTTTTTACTTGTATTTCTGCATTCGCAACTGTTGGATTTGATGTGGGAGTTACAGAACAATTGAATCATTTTGGTCAGTTTGTGTTGATCATAGGTATGTTTGTTGGAAGATTAGGTATTCTTCTGCTTTTGAGTGCTATCTGGGAAGTTTTAAATCGGGGTAAGTTGCACCATCAGAATCGAATTGGTTATCCCCGTGAGGATCTCTATGTTTAATTCTTCTAATGTTGAGGAAAAGGTATGAGTGATTGGTGGCATTGGTTACCTAGACAGTCAACTGACGAGCTCGGATTTGCTGTTGTTGGCATTGGACGTTTTGGCAGTGCTGTTTGTAGAGAGTTGATTCGCAATGGTGTAGATGTTTTGGCAGTCGATTCTTCTGAAAAAGCTATTGAGGAATTACGTCAATTGGAACCTTCCATTGAAGCTCGAGTTGTTGATTCAACTGATGAGGAATCTATGCGAGCGGCTGGTGTACTTGAGATGGGAACTGTTGTTGTTGGTATAAGTGAACCGATTGAAGCAAGCATCACAACTACTTTGATTGCAAAAGATAGTGAAGGCAGTCGAGTTGAGCATGTAATAGCAAGAGCCACTAGTGATCTACATGAAAAAATGTTGAAAAGAGTGGGTGCAGATCGAGTTGTTTTTCCATCTAGGATGCAAGGAGAAAGATTAGGACTTGAACTTGTACGTCCAAATTTGATTGAAAGGCTGGAATTAGATGATCAGACAGGTATTGATGAAATAAAGGTTCCTGAGGTATTTGTTGGACGTTCTCTTAGAGATTTAAATTTACGTAAAAATTATTTAGTGAATGTTTTAGCTGCGGGCCCAAAAGAACAACTGACTGTTAATCCTCCTGCTACATATGTCTTACAACCTGAGTATGTTCTTGTGGTTATGGGTTTGATGGAGGACTTACAAAAGCTCCCCAAGATCTGAACTTATGCTTGTGCTAGGACTCATGAGTGGCACTAGTGCCGATGGGGTCGATGCAGTTTTGGCAAAGTTTTATGGAAACCCTAAACGACCTAAATGGCAACTACTAAACCTTGCTTCTATTCCATATCTACCAAGTCTTCAAAAGACGATTATTAATGTCGGTCAAGGTCTCCAATTAAGTAGTAAAGATTATCTTGAACTGGCCGAAAATATTACTGAAGTTTATGCTCAGGCAGTTTTTGCATGTGATCCAAAAGCTAAAGCAGAAATAGTTGGTTGTCATGGTCAAACTCTTTGGCATCGTCCACCTTCTCAAAGTCTTCGTGGAGCTAGTTGGCAGATTCTTCAAGCACCTTTGCTTGCAAAGCTTGTTAATCGACCTGTTATCTATGACTTCAGATCAAAAGATTTAGCCCACGGAGGTCATGGAGCTCCGTTGGTTCCATTATTAGATGAAGCTATTCTTGGACGGGATAAAGGTTGGCGAGCAGTTTTAAATATTGGTGGTATAGCTAATTTAACTTTAATACCGCCAAATTGTGGTTATCAACGCTTTAGCTTTGTTAAAGGATGGGATTGTGGTCCTGGTAATAGCTTGATTGACCTTTCAATTCAGAACTTCACTAATGGCAAGAATTTATATGACCATGATGGATCATTTGCTGAAAGGGGTGTGGTCAATGAACTTATAATTGAAAATTGGTTGGAAGAGGATTTCTTTAAGATTCAACCTCCAAAATCAACCGGTAGAGAACAATTTGGCTCTAAAGATTTGGAGCAAAGACTTGTCGAGATGTCCGAGTTTTCAAGTGAAGATATAGTGGCAACACTTACAGCATTTACTGCTGCAGTAGTTGCAAATGAATTATCTAAAGTACGCGAACATCAGTTGATTAACCCTATTGAACTTTTAGTAGCTGGTGGTGGTTGTCGTAATCCAATACTGCTAAGTCAAATAAGATCTAGATGTCGAGGAATGCGGGTTATAAGTATTCAAGAAAAAGGCATACCTGTAGAGGCTCGAGAGCCTTTAGCTTTTGCGCTTCTATCTTGGTGGCATGTTTTAAAATATCCTGGTAACTATCCTTCTGTGACTGGAGCGAAAAAAGCAGCAGTTCTTGGTGTAATGGTTAATAATTGATGACATCTATTCTGATTGATTATCATGAAAGTGTTGTATTAGGAAGGTCGATAAAAACGAATTCGTTTAGGGGCTCCTCTTAATCGTTTGGTTTGTTGTGCTTCTAAGGCAGACCGAAATCCTTCTGGAATATCTAAAGAAGATGATTGATTATTAGATGTCATATGACTTTGTTCATATCTTGTGACGCCTTCCTGAATAAGAACTTTTGCCATATTACTAATGGTTCTAGATTCTTTGTTTGCAAGTGATGTCAGGCGCTCACACAAATCTTCTGGCAGAACTACCTGAACTCTTGGAGACTTGGGTCTTCCGTTCGATGATTGTTGTCGTGTTGCCACTACCCACAAAAAGTAACGGTTAATAATTAGTGTACAGAGGTGTGCAAGGGTAGTATCCAGGAGTATGCTTTTTAGTAAATGACCCCTATGTTCCTTGCGGGGGTCAGTTCGTTCAAAGGATTTTTCAATGACTAAACCCACTCTTACGTCTTCTTCAAAGTCTCCTGTTTCGCGCAAGGTTAGGAATCGTGTTTCTCAAAGCAATCGGAAGAGAAGAGTTCAGAAGAGTAAAGACACAAGTGATGTATTGATATCTGCAGTGATTAGTAGCTATTTGCTAACTCATTTGCATCAAGTCTTGCAACGCGCGGAATATGGTGCAGTTCAGCAGGGGAGAGCATCTCATGCTGCCAATTTTGCCCAATTAAGAAAAGTTTTATGTATGGACGCTAGAAGTATGGAGGATGCTTCTGCGACTGGAATGCGAGAAGCAGAAATCGATAAAACTTATCAGCCACAAATCGAGTCAAAAGCTGCATGACTCAATAGTGTTTGGATACTTACTCAATCTCCAATGGCTAGTAATGCGGAAAAGCTTTATAAGCGCATTCAGGAGAACCCTGAACATACACAAGCTCTCTTTCGGCAAGCACTCCAAGATCCTCAAGGTGCTTTGAAGGCAATATGTGAATTTGGAGAGAATCTTGGTTTGCCCGTAACAGTTTCAGAAGTGAAAGCACATTTGGCGAAATTGGATGATGCGGATACAAAGCAATGGGTGATTAAGGCTCGTGGGGGGCTATAGAAGAGTTGGGTATTTGATTTGGTTGCTTTTTGGGAAGAACCATAGGAATTGATTGCTCTTTTCTGCGGTCGTAACCTCCACCTCCAGCCATACTCCAAAAAAACCAATAGCTAGGAATTGCTAAGCCTGCAGCTAAAACCAGAGCAGTTACTTGTTCTAGTCTCAACATGAGGTTAATTACTTTTGAAGAATTTCCAGTCTGCTCTTGGGCAAGGTTGGATGATGGACATGATGCCGGCCTGAACAGGTGCTTCGACTAGAGCGAATTAGCAAAATTTATCCCACTGGCGAAGTCCTCAGAGATATCACTTGGGAAATTAAGCCTGGAGATCGAATCGGTCTAGTTGGGGTCAATGGTGCAGGTAAATCCACTCAGTTGAAGATTATTGCTGGGCTAGAAGAAGCTAGTACTGGAAAGATCTTGCGCCAGGGAAACCCTCGCATTGCCTACTTGCGGCAAGAGTTTGATGTGGATGTAAATAGAACTGTTAGAGAAGAGCTTTTTCAGGCTTTTTGTGAAGCTGCAGCAGTACTGAGTAAACAACAAGCAGTTGAGAAGGCTATGGAATCAGATAAAGCGAATATGGATCCAAATTATCTAGACAATCTGATTAAAGATTTAGGCATATTGCAAAGTCAATTTGAGGCTTTGCATGGTTATGAGCTTGAGGCTCAAATTGAAAAACTTCTACCTTCTATTGGATTTTCTTCATCAGATGCAGACCGGCTAGTTGGAGATTATTCAGGTGGTTGGCAAATGAGAATTGGCCTAGGCAAGATTCTTTTACAAGAGCCTGATCTTCTTTTATTAGATGAACCTACTAATCATTTAGACATAGATACTATTCAATGGCTTGAAAGCTATTTGCTTGAACAGACAGCGGCAATGGTATTAATTAGTCATGATAGAGCATTTTTAGATAAGACCTGCACCCAGATTGTTAGCACAGAGAGAGGAGTTTCTAGAACTTACTTAGGAAACTACTCTACTTATATTGAACAAAAAAGATTAGAAGAAGAAGCTATTCGATCTGCTTTCGAAAGGCAACAAAAAGAATTATCTCTACAACAGGCATATGTAGATAGATTCCGTGCAAGTGCAACTAGGAGTACTCAAGCCAAAAGTAGAGAAAAATTGCTAGAAAAAATAGATAGAATTGAAGCCCCTATAATTAGTGAAAGTAAGCCTAATTTCCAATTTCCACCTGCCATCAGATCTGGTAGTCAGGTGGCTATAGTTGGCGATTTGACACACAGTTATGGAGATAATATATTATTTTTAGGGGCAAATCTTGAAATTGAATCTGGAAACAAGGTTGCTTTTGTTGGCCCTAATGGTTCAGGTAAGTCAACTCTTTTGCGTTTGATTATGGGTATAGAGAAGCCTGACGAAGGCAATGCCTCTATTGGTAAACATAATGTTATAGCTGGTTATTTTGAACAGAATCAAGCCGAGGCTTTGGATCTTGATAAAACTGTTCTAGATACTATGTTTGAAGTAGTACCAGATTGGACACAGACTAAAGTTCGCTCTTTATTGGGAAACTTTTGCTTGAGCAATGACTCAGTCTTTAAAGAAGTCGCTCAACTTAGCGGGGGAGAAAAAGCCAGACTTGCTTTAGCATTGATGCTTGTAAAACCTTGTAATTTGTTGGTACTTGATGAGCCAACAAATCATTTAGATATTCCTGCCAAGCAAATGTTAGAAGATGCACTAAGCGCTTTTGAAGGTTCAGCATTAATTATCTCTCATGATAGATATTTCATTTCTCGGGTTGCTAATCGGATTGTTGAATTGAGGGATGGTGAACTAATCCTTTATCGAGGTGATTACAATTATTTTCTTGAAAAAAAGGCTGAAGAAAAGTTGGCTGCAGAGAAGGCATTGGCTTTAGCTGCACAGGAGGCAAAAAGATTGGCGAACAAAGATCGGCAGCGCAAGCGAAAAGCAAGAAGAAAAAGTTGAGTTAAAGCGCCTTTTTACTGAAATACCACAAAAACTTTACAAACGTTTAGGCAGGAAGACTTATTTTTCTTTACTGCAGATAAAGATGTGCATAAGGTGACAAAAGTAGTGATTAGAGCAAATGAGCAGTAATGCCTCCAGTTTTTCAGGTGATCAAGGCAAGGCTCATATGCATAGTTGGGATCCTGTAGAAACCTACTTTGAATGCATCACTACTTGTTCTCTTGATGATGGTGAATGTATAACTCGTTGCGTAGAGCAACTTAGAGATGCTGATGATTGATGCTAAATAAGTTGTCTATGTATATCTTCTTTATAACCATCAGAGTTTCACTGTAATTGTCCTAATTGCGATTAAGCATATTCATTTCTATTGGAGTAATTAGCAAGAAGATAATTTTTCCTTTTCTTTTTATTTTAAAGCGAAGTGGATTGTTGACTCCATGGGAATTTATTGCAGTAACAACATTTCCAGGACTATTTATTTTTTCTTTTCCCACTGAGAGAATGATATCGTCAGTTTGCATCTTGCCAATATCGGCAGGACTATTTGGTATTACGTATCGGACTAAAGCCCCTTTATTGGCTTGTATTTTTTGTTCTAAACTTGTAGCTGAGACAGCGGCAAGACTGATCCCAATCACTGGATGACTGACTTGACCTTTCTCAACAAGTTGTTTTGCTATTCCTCTTGCGCGATTGATTGGTATTGCAAAACCTAGTCCTGCGCCTGGGCCAGATCGCACTAGTGTATTAATACCTATTACCTCGCCCTTTGCGTTGAGTAAAGGCCCGCCAGAATTACCAGGATTAATTGCAGCATCAGTTTGAATAAGATCTACTCTTTTGCCTGAGATACCTAGTTGAGCGAGATTTCGATTCAGATTGCTGATAATGCCAAGAGTCACAGTATTTTCAAGGCCATAAGGGTTGCCAACAGCGATTGCCCAATCCCCAACTAAGACCTTGTCTGAATCACCGAGAGGGGCCGTAGGCCAGGGTCCGGATCCATTGAGGCGTATTACCGCAATATCAGTCAGAGAATCTTGCCCTATTACTTGACCTCTCACTCTTCGACCATCTGACATGCCAATCATTACTTGATCAGTTTTTTCCACGACATGTGCGTTTGTAAGGACCAGACCATCTTCAGTAAAAATGACACCACTACCTTGTCCACGTTCAACTCTGGATCTGGGAAAACCCATCCTTGGGGCTCCGAAAAAAAATTGCAAATCTGGATCCATCAAGAGTCGATCAGGTAAGCCTCTATTTCTTTGTGAAATAACTGTTCGCTGAGTTTCTAATGTCACCACTGCTGGACCTGATCGTCCAACTGCATCAGCTACAAAAGATTGGCTAGTTAATTTATTTAACGGTGATGCCTTTAGAGTTTTTATAGGGATTATTTCAACTAAGGGTAAGCAAATGATGCTTGTAATACCTATTAAAAGGGCATAACACGATCTTTTGATTCTTGCGACGTTAATGTCTGATTTAATCAGTTTACGATTTTGTTGAGGTAATAAATTCATTTGTTTTATCAGAAGTCATTGGCGACTAGAAGTAGTTAGTATTTACTTGTAGTTCCATTTTATTTAGGAGGGCTGGTAGGGGCATTTCAAGTTTCTACTTGATGAATTGAAGTTTGTCTTGATGAGGCCTGTGAGGCCTGTGAGGCCTGTGAGGTCTGTGAGGTCTGTGAGGCAAATCATGAAAGCTCCTTCACAATTAATTATTGCTACAAAGCTAGGCTTGTTTTATTAGCTATTTCAAGTGGGTTTTGAGTTTTGATGCCTTCCACTTTTGATAGATCCTCCAAAGGAAACGATTTAACTAGCAAACTAATTGTGGATAGAAGTCCTTTGGCAGTCCAATCAGATTTCCCATCGCTTGCATCCCTGTCATGTTGAGCTTTTTGTTCCCACTGTTTTACAGCTTTGTAGTGCTTCTCTTGTTATGGCAAGCCTTCAAGGTAATGAGTAGGGGTTTTGCTGCAAATCAGACCTTGAAAAATATGGGATCGAAAGCAAAACAACTTGAGGAAGATCGAACTGGTCGATTAACCATTCATCCTGAATTATTGGATCAAGAAGGTCGTATTACAGATGAGGAGCTTTTGACTGTGCGTTTTTCTGAGGATATTGATCCACCGCATTCAGCTGAAACCTCTGCTGAATAAGTTAGAAGGATGTGTCGGCGCGACACTGTTATGACTCATAGGGAGAGTGATTGGTGGATCAAAGAACTCGCATAGTTGCAGCAGTCATAAGGGCTGTGAAATTGCCTCCAAGGTTTCGCTTGAAACTATTGAAGGAAGATCCGGTCAGGCTTGAGCTCAGCCTTACGCCTGCTTATGGCAAAAAACCAATTCAAGTTGGCTTAGTTGAATCGCTCGATTTGGTAGCAAGGAGAGATAGAGAAGGCAGGATTCCAAGAGATCTACAAGGGACTTGGGATTGGACTGTTCGTCATGGTGACGTAAGTACAGGGGGATGGAATCCTTATTTGAAAGAAGCCTTACAAACTATGTTTGAAACTGGATTACCAGCAATTATTTACGAAGAGCTCACAGGTGAGGATTATCACCCTGTAGATGGTGCGAGGCATGTCCGTTAAACAGAGCTGAAAATAAGTAAGTATTTTTTTGAGGGACTAGATCAATAGCAAAATTGAGCAGGTATCTATTACTAAAACGATTAGTCGTAGATGTCTGGATTGTTAAAACCCTTGTGCAAACCTCATAAGCAATGACTTTTTGCGAATAGATCTCTACGCTTTATGAAATTGTTGTGACTTTAGGGTGTTGACATGAGTGACCAATTTCAACCGCGGTTTGGTTTTGTGAATTTTGCAGAGACATGGAATGGACGTTTGGCAATGCTGGGGATTGTGATTGGTCTTAGTACCGAACTTCTAACTGGGCAGGGAATTCTTGTTCAGATGGGACTTGGATGAGGTTGATTAATAGATCGATAGTTTTTTCATTTTCTTGAGTCAACCATGTTTAATTGCATTCCTTTTTGGAAATGTTGATTGTTGTGCGTCAAAGTGGGTAAAGATTTTTTTACTGGTTTGTCTCGGTTCTTCGTAAATAATCGACGAGATGGCGCTCGGATGCTTAGCAGTGCCTTGATTGTTTTTACAATTGGGGCTACCCAGCTAGACCAAACTTGGGGACAGGTCGTTGCTTTAGTCAGTATGTTGATCTGCATTTATTGGGGTTTGGCATTCCGTCGCCTTGACCACTGATAATTTTCCACAATATTCAGTACGAGAGCTGAATGAGGCTATTGGCAAGCTATTAGAGCGTGGTTTTGCCCCACGTTTTTTGCTCAAGGCCACTATTTCAAAATCTCAACTTAAGAAAGGACATCTTTGGCTAACGCTTACTGATGGTCAAGCAAGTATTACAGCAGTTATTTGGGCGTCAAAATTAAAAGATTTAAAGTTCAATATCGATGATTCTGATGGTGTTCTTATTGTTGGTAAATTGAATTTTTGGGAATTGAGAGCAAGTCTTGTTGTTCAGGTGTTAGATATACGCCCTACAATTTCAACTGTTCAACGTAAATTTGAAATTGTTCGAGATTTATTGATTAAAGAGGGACTAATCTCTGAAGCAAGGCGTAGACAATTACCTTCTTATCCAAAGGCTTTAGCTATATTAACTAGTGCCCCTAGTTCAGCCCTGGCAGATATTCTACGCACTGCAAAAGAAAGATGGCCTTTGACTAAATTATTAATTTTTCCTATACCTGTCCAAGGTAATGTAGCAGGTGATATTCGAGGTGCTTTGAAAAAATTAGCTAAATTGTATAAGAAATTAGATGTAGAAGTAGTTGTTTTAGCTCGAGGAGGTGGTAACCGAGAAGATTTGATGGTTTTTGATAACGAAGAGTTGTGCAGGGATCTTGCAAATTTTGTTATTCCTATTGTGACTGGCTTAGGTCATGAAGATGATTTAACAGTAGCTGATTTGGTAGCAGATCACAGAGCTGCTACACCTACAGCTGCGATTGTAGATTTGTTAATTAGTAGGGAATCAGCTGTGGAGCAATGCTGTCAGAGGAGGCAAAGGTTAAATGATTCTTGTTTATGGCTCATTAGAAAAGAACGTCAGCGATTACAAGAAAAAAGTAATTTGTTGCAATTTCAAACCCCATTCGCTTTCATTGAGCGCATGCAAAAGCTATTGGCACAGAAGAAGGAATTATTAATCGCCCTTTCGCCAGACACATTATTAAAAAGGGGATTTGCAATAGTTAGAGATGAATATGGTCAGACTATTCCAAAAGCTAAACATATCTCGTTAGGAGATAAGTTGACTATTCATTTAAATGATGGACAAATTAACTCTGTTGTTGAAGATGTCCATCTAGAGAGGTTATAGACTTGAAAGATTCAGAACCAATTAATTTGTCTGGTAAGAGATCAAAATCTACCAAGCCAATAGATAGTAAGATAATTAGATCTCAATTGAAAGATACTCTAAAAATAAAGAAAGAAGAGATTCAAAAACTCAGCTATGAGAAGTCTTTGTCTGAATTAGATGCAATAATTTTGGAATTACAAAATGACAATGTCTTGCTAGAACAGTTGGAATTAAGTTATCTTCAGGGTAAGTTATACCTTGAACATTGTGAGAATCTACTAGAAGTCATTGAACAGGAGGTGATTGAAATTGATGCACAGGCTTTTGATGAATTGATAGAATAGTTTTTTGTCATCTTGATATCCTTTGAAATAATTGTAAGCTTGACTATTTACACCTGATCATCAGAGTTAGGATTTTCAGCTTTTATATCAATAGTAACCTCACTTGCTGGTATTAAATCTTCTGAATTAGATATAGTATTCTGTTTGATTTCAGAACCACACACAGGGCAAATTCCGGAACTATTGATAGTACTAATTCCACAAACTTCACATTGAACCATCTTTGTTTTAAGTGCTCGCCATCCAAGCCAGCCAATTCCTCCTAAAATGATTGGCAAAGTAAATAAAAACAGCATTAATCCACCTGCAATATCTATCAATAATCTTCCTGCTGCAGTGGGCAAAAGGACGATCATTAACAAAGAAAACCAGAGCAAAGGAGAAGATCTGGTCATCTCACTGCTTTTGAAAATATTTCCATGATAATTTAATTTTTTATTCTAGTGCTTTTGTTTGGTAGGTATTTACACGTTGATTTCTTGGCATGCTTGCTAAAACAACACTCCAACATTGTCCAAAGTAAAGAATTACACCTACCATCCATACCCACAGGGTTAACACTAAAACTCCTCCAATAAATCCATATGCTTGGAAACGGGTTCCAAGAGAAAGAATGCTTCGGCTTACAGTTAAATTGAGAATAGTTAAAAGCGTTCCAATGAGTAGTGCTCCCGGTATTAATGGCCGTAATGGGACACGTCTACTAGGTAAAAGAGCTTGAAGCAATAATGCCATGGCTGAAAGACCAAGCAACGGGATTATGAATTGTCCTACTTGCAAAACAGGAACCTTTCCTAATGAATTAGCTAACCATGGTGATGTTTTAGTAAGGTCCTCGAATACTGCACCAGGAATCATTCGAATATTGGCACTTATTTGATCGACAACTACTAGTAAACCAATTAAAAGAACAACAAGAAAAGCTTCTATTCGAGTCCTGATAAATTGAAAAGCCTGTCTTCTCCAAGGTTGAGGAGACGATTGAATTGGAAGAGCATCTTCCCAAAGACGATCTGTACCTCTTTGTAATGTTAGGTAGGCATTCCCTGCAGTTATCATTAGAAACATCGCTCCTAATAATCCTGCTCCAAAGCCTTGATTGACTAGTTTAACTAAGGTTGTATCCACAAGACCAACTACTGATGGTGGCAATACTTGGGCTGTGAAATTAATAATTTGTTGATCTAATCCGTTTTGTCGACCTAGGAACCAAGAGGCTACTGATAATGAGATTAATAATATTGGGAAAAATGATTGAAGAGTGTAATAAGCAAAAGCAGCGCTTAAGTCAACACAATCACATCGTGTCCAGCGCTCATATGCGCTCCAGAGGCTTTTAATAAACCAACTTGCTTTGCGATTCCAACGAGATCTCACGTTTAATTATTCTCTGCTAATAAGGATAACGCTATCCCGTAAATTAGAAAGATTTCACTTGTAATTGAAAGTTCATAAGAGATGATATTGCTCAAAATCTTTAAGTTATATGTAGGAAAAATGGCTTTCAATTCAATCTTCTATGAGAGCTTTGCCCCAAGGGAGTAGCCGGTGCAGTTCTTTTTCTGAACCAGCTATTAGGACAGGGAAACTTATAGCACTCAAATCTTTTCCTGGCGAAAGATTTGATGGGTCTAAATCAAGCCACTTTATTGGACAATTTAGTTCTGAGAGTACAAGCCAAGCTGATGCAAGATCCCAGATTTTAGGAGTAGCTTCTAAAGCAGCAACTGTTTGCCCTATTCCAACACTAACCATGTTTAGGCTTGCTACTCCAAGTAGACGAATTTTGCCCGGGAATGGTTTATTTGGTTTTTGTTGTAATACACGTATTGAACGACTACAGAGAGATACACAAGCACTACTTGATGCAGCACGAGTTTCAGCAGTTAATAGTTTGCCATTGATCCAAACACCTTTTCCACGTACGGCAAGAATTCTTTTTTTAAGAGCAGGAATATCTAGAAAAGCAGTTTCTGGTTTACCGTTAATAAAACGAGCCATAGAAATTGCCCAATAAGGAATTCCAGCTGCAAAGTTAGTTGTTCCATCAAGAGGATCAACTATCCAATATGCCTTAGATGTAGGTACTATTTGTGATCCTTCCTCACTTAGAACTCCTTCACCAGCAGCTATATTTGATAACTCTTTGACAATTGTCTTGTCACTCCATCGATCACAAGAAGTAATCAAAGTGCCATCTGGCTTTATCTGAGAATTTATATTACCAAAGTCTTCTCTTTGTCGATTAGATACATTGTCCAGAAGAGCATTTAATGCATTTAATTGCCCATCGCTTAATCTTTCAGGTGAATTATTGAAACTCATTTTTTATTTGATATAGTTGAAGCTTGGCATGCAGGTACTAATGGGAAAGGCTCAATTGGCACCTCAATCATTTCTTCTGACTGTGTTTTTTTCTTAGGAATTGCTTGAGGCTTACATGCCTGGCTATGATCAATTCCAGTTCTTCTTTTTAGCTGAGCTAGACTTGTATTGTATGTCGTAATTGCATCTGAATATCTAACCTCAGATTGTGTCAGGTCTCGTTGATTATTTACAACTTCTCTTTGAGTGGTGACTCCTGCTTTAAAACGTAAGCGGGCTAATCTTAGTGATTCACGAGAAGCAATTACTTCCCTTGCTGTGGTAGCTATATTTTGATTTGCAGTTTGTAAATTAAAGAAACTTTCTTCCACTTCATTTCTAATTAAATCTTGTTGACTCGCGAAAAGAGATTCTGCTTCTTCTGCTCTTTGCTTATTATATCGATAGATTGCTTTAGCTTTCCCGCCGTCAAAAATATTCCAATTAGCATTTAATCCAATTGAATTACTAACAGTCCATCCATAATCAGCTCTGTCAATCTTGCTTGAAGTTGGAATATTGGCTTGCCCTTGATAACGTGAAGAAGATAAGGTGTTGACTATGCTGATAGTTGGTTGTTGTGTAGCTAATGCTGAATTGGCATTGCTATTCCTAATTGATATATCAAGTTCTGCAGCTTCTAATTCTTCTCTAAAGGCGTAAGCCGCGATAATACTTTCTTGTAAGGAAGCTTTCCATAGGCCAATAACTTGTGCAGGTGAAGCTGCAATTGGTGTTGTTTTTTGATCCAGATTTAATATCACAGCCAGCACTCTTCGAGTTCTTTGTTGGTCACCCAATCTATTTGTTAAAAGTTGTTTGTCGCGGGCAAGCTGAGTTTCTGCTTCGAGCACATCAAGCCTAGTGGCTACACCAGCTTCATATCTGGCTTTAGCATCACGTAGGCTGACTAAAGAAGCTCGCATAGATTGTTTGCCTATACGAACTCCTTCATCAGCTCTTTGTAGTAGAAAATATTTACTTAGAGCGTCTAATTTAAGATCTCTTAATGTGATTAAGTATGATTTTTTCGCTTTTTCATAAGTATCTCTAGCAGCAGCAATTTCAGGAACTCTTTTTGGATCAATTAGATTCCATTGAACTGTTATGGAAACTGCTGTTTTCCATTGGCTAGTTCTTGTTCTATTAGAGCCAGAGAAATCAGGATTCCTAAAGGTTTCACTGTCTAGATATTGAGGTAGGCCGTTTGCAGACAAATTGATTGTTGGATACCAACTTGCAATTGAAGACAGCAGTAGAGATTTAGCTTGATCAACTTGTTTGGCTGATGCCTTCAATTGTGGATTTCTCTTCTGAACTAAATCTGCTAACTCTGCAATGGTTATTGGCCGCAATTCTTTAACTTCGACTTGACTGGGTTTTTGAGGTAGTTCAAGGCCAGTAAATCGGCGTTTGGCAGCCTTTTGCTGTTTGTCGTGGTTTTTATTAAGTGTCGGCGCTGACGAATTGCCGGCTGATGAAGGTTTGCTGACATCTCTGTTGCTATGTTTTTCTGCCTCTTTTGCTAGGGCTGATCCATAAGCCCCTCCTGCTAATAAAAGAGAGTTTTCTCTATTGCCAAGCCAACTTTCAGTTGCTTGAACTCCATAGACGCTTTGCGAAAGAACGCCTACTAGAAAAATAAGTTTGGAAGTAATCCCCCGCACAGCATTTTTAAAACTGAACGGACCTTATCGAATTCCTATCGCTGAAGCCACGATTTCATCAGCTCCATGCACAATTCTGATCGGTATATCAAGAACTTTGCTGACTTCTTTGATTGTCATGTCATCTAAAAACACTTCTTCCCCAGTTCTCAACATCACTTCTGGAAGTAGTAGTTCATCTCCTAGTTCTAAGCCATTTAATCCTTTTATAAGATCTTGACCTGTAAGTAACCCAGTGACGACCTGATCTTGTCCCCAGTAAGGGCTAGGAAGCCCATATAAGTAAACCTTTAGATTTTCAATTGAATTCAATCGATGATGGGCAGAGGCTAGGGCTTCATGTACTAGTCGGCCTACTACCCAACTACAACTTCGTGGTGAAATTATTTTTTTTGGAAGATTAGTTGTAGCTAGTTCAATTTTTTCCAAAAAGGCTCTAATGCTGCCTACTCCATTTTCTTGTTGAGGGAGATCTTCGTAATCATTTCTTGGTGGAAGAGGTTCACCAGCTATTAGATACCACTCATCTGATAGCCAAGCGAAACGAGAACCAAAGGCAGACTGAAATTGATCTTGAAGAGTTTCTACTTGTTTGATGACTCGCTTTGCGCAAGGTGCATCAACCGGGATTAATCCATCTTCGACTGGTCGAAAACGCGTTAATCCAACTGGTACTACAGCCGTTGAAATAACGACTGGCCAATCTTTTAGTCTTTTTTGTGCGAGATCTTGCAGTGTTTTTTCTAATGCTGGACCGTCGTTAATGCCAGGACAGACAACAACTTGTGCATGGATTTGAAGATTGCGTTCAGCTAGCCAGTTCAGTTGCTTCATGAGATAACCTGCGCGCGGATTTACCAAGAGTTTTGATCTCAATTCAGGATCTGTTGCATGTACTGAGACGTATAAAGGAGAAAGGCGTTGTTCTTCTATACGTTTCCAATCAGTTTCTTTAAGGTTGGTTAGTGTTAAATAAGAACCGTAAAGAAAACTAAGTCGATAGTCATCATCTTTGAGATATAAACTCTCTCTTTTTCCAGGAGGTTGTTGATCTATAAAACAAAAAGGACATTTGTTATTACATTGTTTTAGTCCATCAAAGAGGGCTTCAGTAAATGCAAGTCCTAGTCCATCATCTGCGTCTTTTTCTAAATTGACAAAATGAGTTTTT
The DNA here is from genome assembly GCA_003278255.1 of Prochlorococcus sp. AG-363-O15. Lineage (GTDB taxonomy): Bacteria > Cyanobacteriota > Cyanobacteriia > PCC-6307 > Cyanobiaceae > AG-363-O15. The sequence goes on along the minus strand of QCFZ01000003.1, from coordinate 47,032 downwards.
CCATTTTGATCTAATACTTCAAGCTGTAACTCCTCTTCGACGACCAAAAAGCGGTAATCAATTAGATCTCTAGGTTTGACTCCATTAATGCTTATTAATTTGTCTCCTGCTTGAAATCCTAGTAATTCTCCTATGGAGCCTCTTTCAACTGAAGCAATTTCAGCTGGCAGAATTCTAGGTGACGATGATTGATTGCTAAGAGCAGATACTGCAATATCTGAGGATGACTCATTCCACACTGACAGAGGTCCTCTCTTGTTTTAGTTTGATTGGAATTGCAACCACCAGAATAGTAAGAGGCAGCCAAATATCAGTCGATAACAAACAAATAGCCAAGTGCGATGACTTTGAAGATATTTCATTAGCCAATCTATTGATAGCCATGACACAATTGCCGCACTAGTTATACCTATTACGATTGGTAGGAAAACACTTGGATTTTGATTATTAAAGCCATTTTTTAGTTCGACTATTCCGGCGAGCGAGATTGCTGGTATTCCCAGTAAGAATGAAAACCTCGCTGCATCTTGTCTTTTCCAGTCGTTTAAAAGTGAGGTGGTTAGGGTGATTCCCGATCGAGATACTCCTGGAATTAATGCAAGAGCCTGGCTTAATCCGATTAACAGTCCATCTTTTCCAGAAACTGCTGATAAAACTTTGAGGCGTCTTCCCTTTCGCTCTGCAAGAGCTAGAAAAAGTGCCATCACAATCGAAATAAATGCAATAGATGGAACTTCACGTATTGGAGATGTATCAAAATCTGCCCAAAAAAACTTAATTAAAAAACCTGCCACAACGATTGGCAAAGTTCCTAGACCAATGGCAATACCCAGCCGAGCATTTGGTTCTCTCCATTGTCCACGCTGAATAGCAACTTTGATTCCTTGGCTTGCCTGATGTAGATCATTCCTGAAATAAGTAATTACAGCAAGGATGCTGCCTAGTTGTATTACTGCTGTGGTTGAAACGCCTGGGTCTCCCCAGCCCAAAACCATTGGGATCACTTTGAGATGTGCAGTACTGCTAATAGGCAAAAATTCTGTTAAACCTTGAACTATTCCAAGAACTAAGTAATGCCAGCAGGTTTCTACGAGTTCACTTGCTGTATCAATATCAGTCATTTATTAGAGCCATGAACAGATTGACGTTATGTCCCAAGATGTAGTCAAGTCATTAGTCAAGAACACATCGGCCAGTCTTCTATGGTTCATGGGATTTGCTATCCATTTTGATTTGAGCTTGATGGAGTTCATTAATCCAAATGGGTTGTTCATCAAACAAACTTTGCAATGATCTAATTCTGAGCAATTCACTCCTAGATCAAAATCCCTCAGAAGTTGCCTTGGAATATCTTTCACGTCCTCGGACATTGCAATTCTGGGCCAGTGCCATGGTTGTCCTGCCAGTATTTCTGCAGGCACCATGGGTTCGTTTGCAGCCATTGACCGCTTGTCTTTTTACTTTTTTTATTTTGGGGTTTGGTGTTGGATTAACGCATTTTTTAGGAGAGAAGTGGGCTCAAGCTGGTTCACTTTTAGTCGGAGTTAGTGGAAGTTGGTTAGGAGGATGTCTTTTTTGGGGATGGTTACGAATGCATCCTGTACTGCATTTACCTGTTGAAGCAATTGCGTTACCTCTTGCTTGTGTTGGGCTGAATACAAGATGGCGTGTAGGTGCTTCCTTTTATTTGGCTTGTTTGCTTGGTACAGCTTGTACTGATCTCATGATGGTAATTACTGGTGTGATGAATCGATGGCCGGCAGTTGTTCAGGCTTCTTTTGATGAAGCTCCACGACTACTTAATGAAACTGCTCAACAACTTATTAATCCAACACCTCTTGTTTTGTTGATTTGTGCTGCCACCTTGATAGCGATGGTTTCTAGGCTGTTACGACAAAGAGCAATTCTGCATAAACCAAGTGGTAGTGCATGGTTAGTCGCTAGTGCAGCATTGACGACAACCCTTTGGATAGACGGACTTTTCCTCTTATCAGCTCTTCTTCAACCAAAATTAAGTGGATTGATCTGAAAAGAAGTGCAAAAGCTGATCACAGTCTTGGCTATAGGTCCGCTTCTCGCTTGTAAAGTCTGTAGACCGGCTTAGCCGGTATTTCCGATCCGATTTCCTGCGGAGAATTAGATGAAGCGGTTGTTGTCCTTGCTTACTGGCCTCTTGGTAATGACTGGCCTGCTTGTGGTCCTGATTTTCCCCCAGACAGCAAATGCCAATGTCTCTGACCAAAAACTTGGTGAGAGAGCTGGGAAGGTAGATTTAAACAATTCATCAGTACGTGCCTTCAAGCAATTCCCTGGTATGTATCCAACGATTGCAGGGAAAATCATTGTTGGTGGTCCCTACAACAGTGTCAATGATGCTGGGTCTGACCTAAGTGGTCGTCAGAGGGAGGTATTTGACAAATACAAAGATAATTTCACTGTCACTGCACCTTCCATTGAATTGAATGAGGGTTTTGATCGTCTTAATGACGGTCAATACAGATAAGCCTTTATTGCTTTCTGTCAAAGTTCATTTGCAAGTCGCCGGTTAATCCGGCGACTTCTTTGCTGTATCCATGAGGCGTCCCAAATTTTCAGATAACAATATTTCTGGACCATGGGATGTAGTTGTAATAGGTGCAGGGGCTGCAGGCTTGATGGCTTGTCTTGAACTTCCCCCTCAATTAAATGTTCTCCTTTTAAATCGCAACACGAGTAGGAGATCTTCAAGTAGATGGGCGCAAGGAGGTATTGCAGCGGTTACTAGGCCTGAAGATAGTTTTGATAGTCATTTTGAAGACACTATTAATGCAGGAGCTGGTATTTGTGACGCGGATGCTGTTGAACTGTTGGTTCATGAAGCACCGGCATGTGTTCGGCGACTTCAAAGTCTTGGAATGGAGTTTGATAGAGATTTAGATCAATTAGCAACAACGCTTGAAGCAGCGCATACCTTTAAGCGTGTTTTACATGTACAGGATCAAACTGGACGAGCATTAATCGAAGTTTTACAAGATCGAATAGAGAAACGACCAAATCTTCTACATAAAAGAGGTGTAAGGGTTACTCAACTTTGGGTTGAGAACAATCGTTGTTTAGGAGTTCAGGTCCTTGATGGAGCTTTTTTGCATTGGATCCCTGCCAAGGCAATAGTTCTTGCAACTGGTGGGGGTGGCCATTTGTATGCAAATACCACTAATCCTGCGCAAGCATGTGGAGAAGGTCTTGTTTTGGCTTGGTATGCGGGCGCTGCAGTAGAGGATCTTGAATTTGTGCAGTTTCATCCAACTGCTTTAAAACTGTCTGGAGCTCCATGTTTTTTGATTTCTGAGGCATTACGTGGTGAAGGTGCTCAATTATTTGATCAACAAGGCAGAAGTCCTGTTAGGTATTTGAAAGGACGTGATCTTGCTTCAAGAGATCAGGTCAGTCGAGCATTAGTACAAGCGATGCAATCCCAAGGACTTGAGCATTTAATGCTTCAACTCCAGAAAATTCCTCCTGAGAAAATAGAGACTCGCTTCCCAACGATTCTTCAGCGGTGTAGAGAATTTGGTTTGGATCCTTTGCGTCAAGGTATCCCCGTAGCGCCGGCAGCTCATTATTGGATGGGAGGTGTAGCTACTGATTTGAAAGCGGCTACATCAGTTTCTGGTTTATATGCGGTAGGAGAAGTTGCTTGTACGGGTTTACATGGAGCAAATAGGCTTGCTAGTAATTCATTAATGGAATGTCTTGTTTTTGCAAGGCAGCTTTCTTCAATTGAACTGGAACCCTTCCCAAAATGCATTGAACCTGTAAATGAAATTTCGTTGGATTGTTCTTTAGAGCTTGAAGGCGGGCTAAATGCTGATGAACTGATTAGGGCTATAGAAGATTTGAGAGAACTATGTTGGCTTGAGGGAGGAGTTTCTAGGACAAAAAAGGGCATGCAAACTGCTTTGCATGCAATACGAAAGAGTTCTGATGAGATAATGAGGCAACCTCTCGTCCGTTTAGTTAACGAACAACCCAAAGAAATTTCGTATCATTTTGAAGACAGTGCCCGTAGAAATGTTAATTTGCTTTTAGATCTTAGCCATCGTCAATTAGCTAGTTCTTTGTTATTTAAGGCGTGCTTATTTCGTAAAGAAAGTAGAGGTGGTCATTTTAGAACAGATGCTCCAAAATCAATGCCTTTTTGGAAATGTCACTCACGACAAACTATCTCAGATGGAATCTTTACTAGGCCAGTTAAGAAATAGAAAGAATCAAAAGATTTATTTAAAATCTCGAGAGCCATTATATCTACTTAAATCTGCCAGCTCATTTAAAGGTTTTACTCCTGACTCTATAATTCCATTTATTTCCCATGAAGGAAATCCAGTAATTCCTTTGCTTTGACATAAAGAACGTTGATTGTCTTTTCCATCAATTGCACATTCAACTATTACAAGTTCGTCAGCTGCTTCCTTCCCAAATAATTCTTTTTGATCGTGGCAATGCGGACACCAATATGCGCTGTATTGCACGGCACCTATGGCAGTCAAGTGTTTGGCTAAAGAAATTTGGGCTTGAGTGCTTCTAGTGATTACTGCAGGAGGCACTCCTTCTGAGCTAGCAACTATTTTGGATTGACTGGGATCTACGGAAGAAGCCCAAATCAAACCACTTAGAAGAACACCGATAGAGAGCAAAATTCCTCGAAAAATCAATTGTCCATAATTATCCCAACTACCACCTATAAAACTCAAAATCAAGATTGATACTGAAAGAGAAGCAGAAAGTACGCAAAAGAAACAAAAGGCTTTGATTTTGAAAACCATTAGCCCTATCAGAATCAAGCTAAAGACAGTCATCACACAGGATGATCCAATTAATCCAACCCATGTTTTTCTATATAGCTCTGCTTTGTTTTCGACTAGTGCTGGCAAAAAAGGAAGTATTGCCAGCACTAGTACTGAGAAATAGCTAATCAAGCCAATAAATGAAAGTGGAATTGAGAATCCATTTCCTTGAAAGATTGTCCCCCATGGACTGTTGAGAACTTTGTCGCAGCCTTCTGCATTCCCTGGACATGCCAGCGAACCTAGTAAGCCCCATCTACTTAGAGTGATAGAGCCAGTATCGATGACTCCTATTGTGGAAATTATTGCTATAGCAATGCGGGCCCATTTGATCCCTTGATCCTGGCGACGTCGACTTTTTAGGCGAGTTTTGCCCATTGGTTCATAATTGATTTTCTGATTTTGACAGTTTTTTTGTGAGCAGTCTTCTCTAAACAGGAAAAAATGCTTTTAACTATTTTTCCGAGCAAACAGTCTTCAATGATTTATTTATCAAATTTTGAAAATGTCTGATATCCAAAGAACTAGAACCAACTTGAATACTTCCAAGCCCTCTGTGGCTTTTGTCCATCTTGGGTGTGAGAAAAATCTGGTTGATACTGAACATATGATTGGATTGTTAGATGAAGCCGGTTATTCAATTAGCACAGATGAGTCAGAGGCTGCATTAGTAGTTGTCAATACATGTAGCTTTATTCAGGAAGCTAGAGAAGAGTCAGTACGCACTTTGGTGAGGCTTGCTGACCAAGGTAAGGAGCTAATCATTGCTGGTTGCTTAGCACAACATTTTCAGAATCAATTGATGGAGTCATTGCCAGAAGCTAAGGCAATTGTTGGCACTGGTGATTATCATCACATTGTGGAGGTTTTGCATCGTGTTGAAGCTGGTGAAAGAATTAATCAAGTAAGTTCTAAACCTAATTTTGTTGGAGATGAGAATCTCCCAAGACGAATATCTACAGGCAATTCAGTTGCTTATTTAAAAGTTGCGGAGGGATGTAATTATCGTTGTGCTTTTTGTATCATTCCTTCACTCAGAGGTGATCAACGTAGTAGAAAAATAGAATCAATAGTTGCAGAAGCAAAACAGTTGGCGCTTCAAGGGGTTAAGGAATTGATCTTAATAAGCCAAATAACAACTAATTATGGATCGGATGTTTATGGTGAACCACGCTTAGCAGAATTGTTAAGAGCTCTTGGTGAAGTAAATATTCCATGGATACGTGTTCATTATGCTTATCCTACAGGTCTTACTAATGAGGTGCTTTCTGCCTATAGAGATGTCCCTAATATTTTACCTTATCTAGATCTTCCGTTGCAACATAGTCATCCCGATGTTTTGAAGTCGATGAATCGTCCATGGCAATCAGATGTGAATAATATAATACTTGATCGCATTAGGGATCAACTGCCTGATGCAGTCCTTAGGACTACATTAATAGTTGGATTTCCTGGTGAAACAGAAAAACAATTTAATCATTTGGTCTCATTTCTCCAAGAGCAATCTTTTGATCATGTTGGTGTGTTTACATTTTCGCCTGAAGAAGGTACACCTGCTGCTCAATTGCCTAATCAGGTTCCAATAGCTATTGCTCAGGCTAGGAAAGATAAGCTGATGATGATTCAGCAACCTATTTCGGAAGCAAGGAATCGAGCTTGGATAGGACGTACTGTAGATGTTTTAGTTGAAAAAAATAATCCAGATACTGGCGAAATGGTTGGTAGATGTTCCCGTTTTTCTCCTGAAGTTGATGGTGAAGTTTTTATTCAACCAAGCTTAAATGGTTTAGATGTAAAGCCAGGAATGATGGTTCCTGCAAAGATTGTAGGAGCAGATATGTATGACATGAGAGCAGAATTGGTTGGGGCCCAAGACATGGTTTCTTCTTTAAGAAAGATGTCGTGAGTTCGATTATTGCTCTTTGTAGGTTTAATCAACGGAGTGTTTTTTTAATAGCATCTGGAATTAGTATCTCAGGTACTTTTGCGGGCTTAACTGCTAAAAGCTGGATACTTTTGGATGGGACGAAAAGTCCATTCCTGCTTGCACTTAACTTTGCATTACTAGCTTTACCAGCTATATTTTTCAGTGGTTTAGCTGGAGAGCTGACTGATAGATTAGGAAGCAAATTTATTTTGATTAAATCTCAATGTGCTTTGGTAGTTGGTAGTTTACTTGGAGCAGTATGCATACCTTTGTTTGAAGATCAACTACAACTACTTTTGTTGCTATTAAGTACATTAATTATTGGGATAGCAGGTTCCTTTGAGTTGACCTCACGTAATAAATATTGTGCTCTTTTGGTCAACACAACAGATGAATTAGCACCCTTTTTGTCTAGTTTCTCAGTTGTATTTAATGTAGGGAAGTTAATTGGTCCTCCTTTAGGAGGTTGGTTGGTTGCACTCAAAGGACCAGCAGTTGCATTGACTATTGATTCTGCTACCTATCTATTACCGATTTTTTGTACTCTTTATATTTTAAAGCCAAAGCTTGAAAAGGAGTGTCTTAGTAAACCTGGTCAACAGGCAAGTCTTATGAATGCATGGATACTTAGTAACTTTACTCTAAAATTTGTTTTAAAATTTACTTTTATGTGTTGTTTAGTTGGTTTTTTTCATCCTGGACTTGCGCCTTTAATTGCTGATCATTTTTTGGGTTCTGATCCTAGAGATCTAGGTGTTTATACAGGATTTATTGCTTTAGGTAGTATTGCTGGTGGATTGGTTTTGCAAAAGAATAGTAAGACATGTTTTCAAAGGCCTTTTTTAACTTTAAGTAGCTTCGTTCTTGTAACTTCTATTGCCCAACTTTGTATGGCAACTGTTACAACTAAAGAATTGTTCTTGTTGCTATCTATCTTTATTGGATTTGGTACTGCAGGGTTACTCAGTAGTTGCAATTTGATTACTCAGATTGGAGCTCCTCAGGCATTTCGTGGTCGGATGGCAGGTTTAAGTCAAATAGCATTTTTGGGCGGTGGAGGACTAAGTGGGTTGTTTGCCGCCATTCTTGTTCTTCTTTTTGACTTGCCAACCACTTTTGCATTTGCAGGCTTTTTAGGACTTGCACTTGCTTTTTTTGGGTTTTTTAGAGCTGGAAAAAGTGTCTTATATGAGCTCAAATCAAATTGACAGCTCTTAAGACCTTGTTGAGTAGAAAGGCAGTGAGGATTCCTGCGAAGACAATGGCTAAGTAGAAAAGGATTCCCATTTGGACATGAATCGATCAAGGACTTATCTATTAGATCAGACTTTGGCTACAAAAAAAACAACTTAATTGTAGTTAATCTTGAATATATGATTTTCCTGTGATGAGGCACAACTCTGCTTTTTGGAGTTCTCTACCAAGATAAAGGGCATGGTCTAAGCGGCTCAATGGATATTGGTTCTTGCCTTCAGTGATTTTAATTCCTATTTCTTTAGCACTTCTGCCCTTATAAATTGCAATTGGCTTTCTTTGATTATTATCATTACAACTAATTGGTTGACCAGTATCTGGATCAATTGCTTGCCCACTTTCATTGATGTCATTGCTGAAGTGTTCTAATACAATTTCAGACAATTGCCAATCCAGTTTGATTAGAAAGTAGCCGCTAGGGTCAAGATCTATGAACCTGTCCGAGAGCTGCTTGTCTAACTCATGTATTGCCTCAAAGGCTTTTTGGTTGATGATGTAAGACATCATCTATTAATCCTGAAAAGGTGTTTGATTATTACTAATTTTAAATGGCAGTTCATTGTTTGCAGTTTTTATTTCATCAATCATAATTTTGTTTGCTTTTGGGAGCCAGCCTTGAATAAGACTTTCCATTCTTTGGTCATACCAACGGTGGACGCTTGCATGACCTTTTAAATGAAAGCCTCGTCTTCCTTTATGACTGCCCCCTGCACCAGGATCAAAGCTTTGTATTCCATTGTTTAAGGCCCAGTCAATTGGTGAGTAATAACAAACTTCAAAATGAAGGTTTTCAATTTCTTCTTTGCTGCCCCAATATCTTCCCCAAAGCATGTGATTATTGGTTATGCATAGTGACATTGCGATTGGATGCTTTGGATGCTCACGATGAGCACTAAATAAAATGATTTGGTCTCGGTGTTTTTTCTCAGATAGTTCTATGAAAAAAGATTCTGAAAGATATTTGCTGCCCCAGATACCCCATTTTTCGCAATGTTCTTTATAAAATGAGTGCATCTCCTTCATGATTTTTACATCAATATCAGCTGCAGTGATAGCAGTAACTTTTATTCCTTTTTCTTTAATTGAATTTCTTTCTCTTTTAATATTTCTTCTTTGATTTGAATTAAAAGTGGATAGATAGTCTGAAAAGTTTTGCTTACCATTTGCTTGCCAAATACTTTGTTTATTGATCCACGAATTCCAACCTAATTTTTCTACAATTTTTCTCCAAAGAGGGTCAACATAAAGTAAATTGCAACTGAGTATATTATTTTTGATTGCAAAATCATCAATAGTTTTAAGCATTAATTCTGTAATAGTAAACGAATCTTCTTCTTTCACTATAAAGAAACGGTAGCCTTGTATTGGGCTAAAAGGACTCATTCCTATTAGTTTTGGGTAGTAGTGAAGGCCTAGATCACCTGCAAGTTGAGCAAAAGTATGATCGAAGACAAATTCTCCATAGCTGTGAATTTTGAGATATAAGGGCGCCAATGCGACAGGATTGTGATTGCGCCAAAGGGCTAGATGTAATGGTTGCCAACCTTTATTTATGGAAATATTGCCTGTTTCTTCAAGTGCCGCCAGCCATTTCAGTTGGTAGAAGGGGTTTTTTTGTTGACCTTCTAAGGCCTTCCAATGACTGTTAGGAATTTCTTTGATGGAATGGTGCCATCGCGCATGGAGGCTTCTCATCCCATGCAACCCTCAAAAAAGACTCTTGGATATTATGAAATCTAATCAAAAAATCCTTATTCGTATTTTGTTATCAATTTATAAGGCTCAATTATCGAAGTATTTGTTTAATTATTTCTTTGGCACCTGCGCACATACCTAAGCATGATTTCGTTTTCTTCAAGAGTCCTTACTGTTTGAAGTTGCCATGAGTTTTTGTCTGATAGTTGTAATGGTAAGCCATCTTCATTGGCTGAAATCCAGGTTTTTTTCCCACCAATAACTTTAGGAGTGATGGTTAGTTGCAACTCATTCACTACGTCAGCTTTTAAGAGTGATGTGGTTAATTCAGTGCCACCTAATATTACAAGTTTAGATATACCTTCTTTCTTGAGTGATAAAAGAGTTTTATTCCATTCATTTTGCATTATGAATTGACTCTCATATCCTTCAGGCGGAGAGGTTTCACTTGAAAGTTTTTTTGGGCTAAGTAGCCATCGTTTTATTGGTTGATTAAAGAAAGGCCAATCAAGATCTTGATTTTTACCTTGACCTACAACAATACATATTGGTTGCTTAGGACGTCCTTCATGAAGGCGCATTTTAATTAGTCTTGCATTATGTATTAGGCAAGTACTTTTATGGATACTAAGTGTTTTACTGCCCATAAGTGTTGCATCACTCCAGGCAAGTGCTTCTTCTAAAACTTTGCGATCTCCTTTATTTCCGAGGTTGGTTTTCTCCCCTCTAGGGAATGCAAGTCGACCATCAATACTTATAGCCAGAACAAGTTTGAGAGATATTTTAAGCAAACTTTTAGCTGCACCCTTTTATGTGGGAGTGGATGGCATGGTTTCCAGAAGAGGAGCTTCTGCATATACCTCAGCGGCGTTATTTGGACTTTCTTGGAGCTTAATCTTATGGAGCTGCGCACCAAGTTTTTTAATAGGATCTTTGAGTGTATCGGAAATATATAAAGCAATATTTTCTGCTGTTGGGACACAATCTGCAAAGTAGGGAATATCTTTATTGAGGAAAGTGTGATCAAAAGGTTCAACAATTAAATCATCTACTAGTCGCTTTAATCCTTCAAGGTCGCAAAGCATGCCTGTCCTTCGGTCAATAGATCCCCTCACAGTGACATCTAGAAGATAATTGTGGCCATGACCATGAGGTCGGGCACACTTGCCGTATATCTCATTGTTTTCGGTCGGACTAAGTTCAGCTCTGGCTAAACGATGCGCAGCAGCAAAATGTGACCGAATAGTTAAAAAGGCATCCATGTCATTTCCGAGATAATCGGCCCATAGGTCAGTTTGTTCATAGAGCCTGAGAGCCACAATTGGCAAATGTGGCTTTAGTCGGCTCCAAATGATGCGAATAAGAGCTTCTGTGGTTGGGAGGCACCCTTCAGGTGTTGTGAGATCAAATTCTGGCCAAGTCTCATTTAGAAAGTGAAAATCAAGGTGATTTGTAATCTCACTTTTGATTGCATGTTTCACATTTGAGAGGTTGAGAACCATTCCGTTTTCATTAATTTCTCCACTCATGGACACAATTAATTCGTAGTTGTGTCCATGTCCTGGTGACAATGCACAGCGACCAAAGGAAGCTTCGTTTTCTGCGGCCGATAGTTCTGGTAACCAATACTGGTGGCTAGAGCTAAAACATGCACGCCTTGTGATAACACAGGTGCGGCCTTGGCCGTGATGAGCACTAGAGATGATCTCAGTCATGGAAGCTCATACCCCGAGCCATCCTAATGAGCCCTAATCATTTTTGTTTTATGAATGACTTGCATGCCCCAGATTCAATCAGACAAATTTTGTCAGGTAGCAATCTTTATCTAGTTGGAATGATGGGATCTGGGAAGACACGAACGGGCCCTCCACTAGCAAAGCAATTGTCTTATGGCTTTGTCGATCTAGATGTAGTTGTTGAAAAGTTGGCCAGAAAATCTATACCTAGGATCTTTGAAGAAGATGGAGAAATTGCTTTTAGAGAGATAGAAAAACAAGTTTTGAACAACATTGGTCAACACCATTCACTTGTAGTGGCTACAGGAGGAGGGGTGGTTACAAATTTTGAGAATTGGGGCATTCTTCATCATGGAATTGTGATTTGGATTGATCCCGGTCCTGACAGGCTTTGGCAAAGATTGCAATTAGATGAAGTCAAGCGACCTTTACTAACAAAAAATAATTCTTTAGAAGCATTTGAGAAGTTATTGACTGAAAGAAATTCTTTTTATAAAGAAGCTGATCTTCATGTGACAGTTGAGGAAGAGTCTCCAGAAGAAGTTGCTTCTAAAATTTTAGAAAAATTGCCTTCAATAATTAGTTCCTAGCAAGGATTTAAACGAACAGCAAACCACTCAATATTAAAACCAGATTTGATTTCTAAAGAGCATGCAGTGTCAAGTAAGTGTTGAGCAGCATCATTAAATGATGAATAAACTTCTAAATCTTTAGGTGGTTTATCAAGCTTAGTTAACCAATATACTAACCATTTTAATGTTTCATCAGCAGTCAAGATTTGATCTTTTTCCCCCGGTTCAAGAACTACATAATGATCACAAGCATGAATGATTGGATGTATCATTACTTAATGTTCAGAAGGAGAATTCTTGAGTAGAGAAAGTTCAATAGAATCACGCCAATTAAACAGAGTTTCAAGTTGAGGATTGTCTATGAAACCTGGACATCCTTTGCCTGATAAATCTGACCCTGATGATGATGGGAACTTTAGTAAAGAAAGTTGTGCTGCAACAGCTAAGTCTGCAAATGACATTTCATTGCCCACAAGCCAGTTGCTGCATGAAATTGATTTGGATAATTTTATGAGGCTTTCCATTAATTGGGATTGGTCATTTTGACTAATCAGTTCTGACATCCCATTGACAAATCCGCATGGGATGTCAGCAATTACTCCACGAATTGGGATTGGTAATTCTTCAGGTAAAAGAGCTTTACGTAATTCTGAATCCACTGCCGCTGCTTGCAGAAGAGCCGTTCGAGCACCATTGGCCATTGTTGTATCGGCCCAATCTTCTATCAGATGAACTTGAGCAACTTGCTTGGGGTCCTCTGGGATTAGCTGTGGGTGAGGGTAGAGGGTTTCTAAGTGTCTAATTATCGCGCTTGAGTCTGGGATGACGTTTTCTCCATCAACTAAGACAGGCACTTGTTTTTGGCCTGTCATGCGAAAAATGGCAAATTGACCCAAGCCAGGTGTGATTTCGACAACTTTGTAACTAAGCCTTTTGGCTTTAAGAACCATTCTTACCTTTAGGCAGAATGATGAATGACGGAATTGATGTAACTCCAACATGGCATGCTTCGCCAAAAGACAGGCAGAGTAGCTAGCAAAGTGAACTTTTAGTGAATTCAATGGGTGAATTTTTTGCCAATGTGTCTCGGTATCCCAAATACCTGATTACCATTGTCTTGGGAGTGTTTGCAGCTGTACTGGAACCTTTAGTTAGGCGAAGTAAAAATCCAGTGACGGCAGTTTTCTTGGTTTCAGCTTTGGTTAGCGGGTTGATTACTCTTTTTCTTGTGCTGCGAGCAATGGTGTTTCCAACTGCAATGACATAGGTATGGCACAAGGACGAAGAGTGGCAAGAGTTGCGGCATTAATTCGTCGCGAAATTAGTGATTTGTTGATTAATGGCATTCGTGATGAAAGGGTTCATCAAGGAATGACCAGCATTACTGAAGTAGAGGTCTCTGGAGATTTGCAACATTGCAAAATATTTGTAAGTGTTTATGGAGAACAAATAGAAAAAGATGAAGTTGTTGCTGGTTTAAATGGTGCAAGTAAATATATTCGTGGTGAGATAGGAAGGAGATTAAAAATGCGTCGATCTCCTGAATTAGTTTTTCAATTAGATCGAGGCATCGAAAGAGGCCATTCAGTATTAAGCCTATTAACTAAACTTGAAACAGAAAGAAAAGATATGCAAGATAATCAGTTGGATAAGGATGAAGACTTATGATAGAAAAAGACCTTGTTGGTCTGAAAAATAAAGTTGCGGAATTAATTATTGTCCGAGCTAGTGGTCATGCAACTGATTCACAAAGAGAATATCCACAGTGGGAGTTAACGAATTTAGAATTAAGGAGATGTATGGAAGAGGGTGTAGGGGGTGTGATTCTCTTTGGAGGTACAACAATTGAATTAGAACATAGAACTAATTTGATTCAACAATGGTCGAATAAGCCTCTTCTTTTTTGTGCTGATGTTGAAGAAGGGATCGGCCAGAGATTCTCTGGCGGGACAACACTATTGCCACCAATGTCTGTTGGCCAAATTTATAAGAATAATCCTGATGATGCTATTGAACTAGCTGAGAATTACGGACGTTGTATTGGTAGGCAAGCTAAAATCTGTGGGCTAAATTGGGTTTTAGCACCTGTTTGTGATATTAACAATAATATAAATAATCCTGTGATAAATGTTAGGGCATGGGGAGAAGACTCATTGTCAGTATCTGTTCTTGCGAAGGCATTTCAACGCGGTATTTCTTCTCAGAAAGTTTTAACTTGTGCGAAGCATTTCCCAGGCCATGGTAATACTAGTGTAGATTCACATCTTCAATTACCAATTATTGATTCTGAATTATCACTATTGAAGGAGTTTGAGTTGATTCCTTTTAAAGATTTAATTGATGAAGGTGTTGATAGTGTAATGACAGGGCATTTATTATTAACGAATATAGATGCATATAATCCCGCCACACTTTCTTTTTCTCTGACCACAGAGTTGTTACGTAATCAGCTTGGTTTCAAAGGGTTAGTGGTAACAGATGCACTCTCTATGAAGGCAATTACTAAAAATTATGGAATTGAGAAAGCTTCTATTATGGCTTTTGCTGCTGGTGCTGACTTGATTCTTATGCCTAGCGATGTAGAAAAGGCAATTGATGCGATTTGCCAGGCATTGATTTCTGAAAAGATTCCAATTCAAAGACTTCAAGAATCACTCGAGCGTAGAACTAATGCACTTGCAAAGATTGGAGCAAAAGAATTCACTGATAAAAAACAACAATTAATTAGATCTCAACTAGACTTATCTGTCATTGAAGAGAAAGAAGATCGAAGACTTGTTAATGAACTTGTAAAGCAATCTTTGGTTATACGTAATCCAGGGCCTGTGGAAAAAGTTGAAGAAGGGGTTAATCTTATTAGAATTGATAGCATTATGCCTAATTCATTATTAGGGAATAAATCTCCATCATTATTTTTACCAGAAAACTTTGGATATAAGACTACTATCGTTCATTATTTCGGCATTTCTCCATGGCGAAATAATTCAGATGAACCGTTGGATTTAGATAGATTTCAAAAAGGTCCTATTTTTCTCCAAATTTTTATGAGAGGTAATCCTTTTAAGGGTACAAGAGATAATCAAGAACCTTGGGTTAAAGCCATTCAGCAACTTCAAAAAGCACAGCTTTTGGCAGGTTTGGTGGTTTATGGAAACCCTTATTTATGGCAAAAAATCATCGAAGTTCTACACAGTTCTATCCCTTCTGCCTATACACCTGGTCAGATTTATGAAGCACAAACAAAAGCAATATCAACTTTATTTGGAAATAACAATTCATTGATATCAATTAAGGATAATTTCTTTCAGGCGTTCACGGATTAAGTCATATAGAATTTATTAAGACATTGCTCTGTTGAATGCTAAGTCTTTCGATGATTGTTCGTAATGAGGAGGCCTTTTTAGGAGCTTGTTTGGATTCAGTAAAAGATTTTGTTGATGAAATGGTTGTTGTAGATACTGGTTCCACTGACTTAACAGTTGATATTGCTAAAGCTGCTGGAGCAAGAGTTGAGAATTTGTCTTGGCCTGGTGATTTTGCCCCGGCTCGCAATGAAGCAATGAAATTTGTTAAAGGGGATTGGATATTGGTACTTGATGCAGATGAAAAACTAAATCATCAATGCATACCTGAATTAAATGCATTGATGTCACTTGAAGATGTAATCCTGATTAATTTGTTGCGTTATGAACATGGTGCAAGTATGGCTCCCTATTCAAGTGTGAGTCGTCTTTTTAGGAGCCACCCCAAAATAAAATGGAATAGACCTTATCATTCTATTATTGATGATAGTGTGAATGATCTGCTTAATTTCGAACCTAAATGGAGAGTTGTTGATTGTTCTAAACCCGCTCTTACACATGAAGGATATCGACAAGAATTTCTAGATAAAAAGCATAAGGCTGAACGGCTTAGAAATGCAATGGAAGATTGGCTCAAGTCCCATCCTGGAGATCCTTATGCATGTGCCAAATTAGGTGCTCTAGAAATTTTAGAAGGAAATGTTAATTGTGGTCTAGAACTTCTTAACGTTGGTTTGAATCATTTGCAAGATACTCATACGAATGAGAAATATGAACTTCTTTTTCATCTAGGCATAGCATTGACTCCATCTGAACCCGAGGCAGCAATTAGAGCTTATTCAGAAGCTTTGACGGTTCCGATAGATGGTAGAGCAACTTTAGGTGCTGTTCTTAACTTAGCTTCTTTGTTAATGCAGAGAGGAGATTTAAAGCAAGCGATTGCTTTAAATAAAGCTGCCGCAGATAAGGCTCCTGAGGTTCCCTTGATTTGGTACAATCTTGGCCTAATGTATCGTCGATCAGACGATCTTGATTTAGCTTTGAGTGCTTATTTGAAGGCTATAGAATTAAACCCAAATCATGTCGAGTCATATCAGAATTTGGCATTAACAAGATTCTTGCTAGGAAATATTACAGAGGCAAGGAAAGATTTTAATTATACAATTAGGTTGTTAAAAAAACAAGGTCGTATCTCAGAGGTGAATGAATTGAAACTTCAACTGAATGGAATGGTTAAACTAGATTAGCCATGAAAAGTACTAATAGTGATGATGAAAAATTGTGCTTCGCTGGAAAGACTGTTGTTGTCACTCGTTCTCAGGATAAACAGAGTGAGGCTCATCTGTTATTAAATAAAGAAGGAGTATCTGTGTTAGATCTGCCTGCATTAGTAATTGGTCCGCCTGATGAATGGGGACCTCTTGATGATGCTTTGCGAGACATAGAAACATTTCATTGGTTAATTTTCTCTAGTAGTAATGGTGTATCTGCTGTTGAAAAAAGATTGAAACTACTAGGAAAGACTTTGGCATCTCTTCCAAATAGTCTCAAGATTGCTGCAGTAGGCCATAAAACAGCAATGCATCTTGAACAACTTGGGGCAAAATTAGATTTTGTTCCTCCGCAATTTGTTGCAGATAGCCTTATTAAGAATTTCCCAGTATCTGGATGGGGTTTGAAGATGCTTGTGCCCAGAGTTCAGAGTGGAGGCCGTACGATCTTGGCAGAAGCTTTTGGTAAAGCAGGAGCACATGTAGTGGAAGTCGCTGCTTATGAATCTTCGTGTCCCCAAGAGATACCAGAGCGTACAGCAATTGCTTTAGATAATGGAACAGTAAATGCTATTGCTTTTGCTAGTGGTAAAACAGCAGCACATACTGCAAAATTGATGCAGAAACGCTTTGGTAGTGATTGGTTATTAAAACTAACTGGCGTGAAATTGGTCTCTATCGGACCTCAGACAAGTATTAGTTGTACTAAGTATTTTTCACGAGTAGATAACGAAGCTGTTACTCATGATGTCCAAGGTCTGATCAAAGCTTGTTTGTTAGCAATTGGCAAAAAAGATTGACTTTTAATTGTTCAACTATAGGGTAAATCCATTTTCTAGTAGTGTCTATATTGATCATTTCAGATCTAAGTTTTTGTATTGGCGTAACCACTTTCGACTAGATCTTTAAATCTATTGAGATTGGCTTGCAGTTCATTGGTAACCATGCCTCCCAAAATATTAGCTTCCATTAGTGGTGCTATGACTTTTGGTAATTCATAGCTAACAATTAATTTGACCGTTGTCTTTGTTTCTGTTTCTGGGTAAAAGCGTACACATCCTTTTGTAGGAAGACCTCCGACTGATTCCCAATTAAGTTTTTGTGCTTCTATACGTTCAAGAATTTTTGCTTTCCATTTAAATCGAAATCCATTAGCAGCCAAAGTCCATTCCGTTAAATCAGGAAGTGTTTTGGTTGATTCATCTATTGGTCTAACAGACTCTATCCAACTCATCCAGAGTGGCATTGCTTCTAAGTCACTCCATACTTTCCAAACCTGATCAACAGGAGCTTGGATATTACTAATGACCGTGTGTTCAAGCCAGCGTCCCATGTTTTAAGCGACTGATGAATTAATTGCTAGAGAAGCACTCCTTTTAAGGATTGCTGCAGCTGCTAGATGACCACTCATTGTGGCACCTTCCATAGAATCAATATAATCTTGTCTTGTATAACTCCCTGCCAAGAAGAAATTGTTTATTGGTGTGGATTGGTTAGGCCTAAACACCTCCATGCCAGGAGCTTCTTCGTATAGCGACTGAGCAAGCTTAACTACATTGCTCCAAATCAAGTTTAGCGACCGAGAAGATGGAAAAAGTTCTCGAACTTGCTTATCTGTATGAGTAACAATTTGCTCTACAGATTTTGTAATCCATGGATCTCCTGGAGTAAGTACACATTGAAGTAAAGAACCTAATCCGTTCTTCCTATAATCTTCGGGACTAGTTAGCGCTAAATCTGCAAAGCAACTAAAGTCTGCATCTGCTGTATATAGAAGATTGTCCAGCCCACAGGGTGATTCAGTGTTTTTGCATGAAGTTTGATCTTTCAGTTCGGTAACCCATCCATTGTATCTAAGTTGAACGGTGGCAACTGGAACAGCTTTTAGTTTATAAATTGCTTCAAACTGATCAAAGCGTCTCCATCCTTTTGGTATTAATTTTTGAATACCTGGAACGTCGCAAGCAGCTAGATATTTATCTGCTTTGATTGTCACTTCCCCCTCAGGTGTTTTTAGTGTGATTCCAGTTACTAATGGTGATTCAGTGTCTTCGTAATGAATTTCTTTTACACGATGGCGAAGATGCAGTTTTCCTCCTTTGGCTTGAATGTAATCCAAAATTGGTTTTGTTAGCCAACGATGTGGAGAGCCTTTGAGTAAATTTAATTTTGAAGCTTCAGTACGAGCTGCAAACATCATGAAGATCGTAAGCATGCATCTTGCAGAAATTGCCTCACAATCAATAAATCCAAGTGCATAAGCAATTGGATTCCACATTCTTTTAATACTGTGCATGCTGCCACCGTGACTAAGGAACCATTCTTGAAAACTTATTGCATCAAGTTCTCTGATTATTTTCATCGCTCCTTCGTAATCTACAAGTCCTCGAACTATTGGACTTGTGCCAAGTGCTAGAGCATTTCTTAGTTTGTCAATCCAATTTAATTGAGGAGTTGTAAAAAAAGCTTTTAGCCCATTAAATGGTGCTCCTAATGCAAATCGAAAATCTAGAGATCTCAAATCTCCTCCATTATTAACGAATAAATGTGTATGTTCTTTGGAGAGTAAATTGTCTATTGCACCAACTTTGCGCATCAGTGCAAACAAATTTGCGTAATTAAAAAAGAAAACATGCAACCCCATTTCAATATGGTTTCCTTCGGAATCTTCCCAACTACCAACTTTTCCGCCTAGAAATGGTCTGGCTTCATATAGATCAACTGAATGTCCTGCATCAACCAGGTCGACCGCTGCCGTTAACCCAGCCAATCCAGCTCCAACTATTGCAACCTTCACTCGCTTAGAAGAGTAGAACTTTCTGACTCTATAAATAATTCGCTCATTATTGCTTAAGACAAAATTCAATAAGTCTGAATAAAGTGGCTGCAGGCTTTGCCTTGATTCATGACTAGCCCCATCTCCACTGCTATTACCCATACTGCAAGAGACGGTAAGGGGATTTTGATTACCGACAATGCTATGAAGCAATTAGCCAAGCTTTGTAGGGAGCAGGGCCAAGATCAGGTCTTACGCGTGGGTGTTCGCTCAGGTGGATGTAGTGGAATGAGTTACACAATGGATTTTGTCGACTCCTCGGACAAGCAAAAAGATGATGAAGTTTATGAATACAAAGCTCCTGGAGGAGATTCATTCAAAGTTGTTTGTGATCCTAAGAGTCTTCTTTACATCTATGGAATGCAGTTGGATTTCAGTACTGAACTGATTGGTGGGGGATTTAATTTCACCAATCCCAATGCAACACAAACATGTGGGTGTGGAAGTTCTTTTGCCGTCTGAATTGAAAAAATTCCACAGCATGGGAATCTGAATGTTGCTGAGTTTTTTTGTCTTATCCGATGGAGTCCACAGAAGAGAGTGTTTTTGACAAGGCTATGTCTCGTTATCAGTCTGGGGTCGAAGCCCATGAACTGATTAAGGACTTCGAAGCAATAACCGCTTCAGCACCAACTCAATCAGCTGGTTGGACTTGTCTGGCTTGGCTGCAATTGCTTTGTGACAAGCCAGAAGAGGCTCTTCGATCAGCTCGTACGGCCGTGAGACTTAATGGACAGGATCCTCAAGCCAGAATTAATTTGAGCTTGGCATTGTTAGAGACAAATTCAAAAGGTGTTAGAGATCAGATCGAATTTGTTAAAAGAGTTGCAATAGCAGTTCCAGAAATCAAGAAAGAATTGATAAGTTCAATAGCTGATGGTTTAGATCGCAAACCCCATTGGGAATCTTTACAGAAAATTCAACAATGGCTGGGGTTTTGAATTGGCCAAAATACTTCTTGTAAGTAATGGTCATGGAGAAGATCTTTCAGGGTCTTTGATAGGAAAGTGCCTTAGGAAATATGGACATGAAGTATGCTCTTTACCTTTGGTAGGAAATGGCTATTCTTATTCTGATGAGGGTATAGAAATTATTGGAAATACTCAGGAATTCAGTACAGGTGGACTTGGATATACAAGTTTAAAGGGAAGGTTGACTGAGTTTTTTCAGGGTCAATTGCTTTATTTACTTAGGCGACTTTTCAAGCTAATTCTTGTTGGTAAAAACTATGATCTCTTAGTTGCGATAGGAGACATTATTCCTATTTGTGCAACTTGGTTAACAGGTAATGCAGTGGTGAGTTATTTAGTTGCTTATTCTAGCCACTATGAAGGAAAATTGCGTTTACCTTGGCCTTGTAAGCAATGTTTGTCTAGTGAGCAATTTCTTGGAATCTATAGCAGAGATCAATTAACAGCCGATGATTTGAGATTCCAATTGTCTCGAGCAGTTGATTTTTTGGGTAATCCATTTATGGACTCGGTGTTTAACCAAGAATTTTCTTTCAATAAAGAAAATGTATGCTTGGGTCTTTTACCTGGCAGCAGGAGACCTGAGTTAGATAATAATCTACTTCAATTAATTCGGGTCATAGAGCTTTTGCCAAATAAGACTTTATCTAATAGAACCTTATCTTTTAATATGGCATTAGTTAATGCTTTGGACAACAAAAATCTTGAGACATTAGTTGCAACTCAAGGTTGGCAGCTAATGTCTAATATCAATAATGATATTTCGTATCAATTAACAAAAGGCAATTGCAAAATCAATATTTTTAGAAATTCCTTTGCCAAAGTTTTGCAGAGTAGTGATCTTTTGTTGTCTATGGCCGGAACGGCTTCTGAGCAAGCAATAGGTTTAGCTAAACCAGTTATTCAAATGCCTGGTTTTGGGCCTCAATTTACTGCATCTTTTGCAGAAGCTCAGCGCAGACTGTTGGGACCAACTGTATTTTGTGCAGAAGGCCGTCCTGGAAATAAGAAATTGTTTATAAATACTTCTCGGTTGATTCTGAAAGTAATGGATCTAAGTGAAATGGATGTAGATTTCCAAAATGAGTGCAAATTTCAAGCACTTAGTAGGTTAGGTGAAGCGGGAGGTGCAAAGAGAATTGCTCAAGCAATTACACATTTGATCGAGTAACTACCAAATGTCATCTAACTCAGAAACCCCTACTTGGAAAATTTGGCTGGACAAAATATTGGTTTTGGACTTCTTTCTTGTTATTGCAGGTTCTTTTTGGTTTGTGATCGGTATATTTGCGAGTTCAAATGGGGTAATGGCACCTTTGAATCTTTTTCAAAGACTTTGGATTCCTTTTTTTACTCCTGCCATCAGTCTTTTGATTGGGGCTGCGTTGATTAGTGGCTTGATGGGTTGGTTGCAGCGACAAGAGCTTTGGTCAGATCCGGATGAGTAAATGTGAATTTCAGAGCTTCCAATCGTTTGGAGGTAACTTTTTGACCTTCGAGAACAACTTTTGCCCCATCTCCTAGCAATAGTTTCAGTATTGGACCTGGTACTGGTAAGAGGCTAGGCCTATTTAATGTTTTTCCAAGAGTGCGAGCAAAATTTTCCATCTGTACAGGTTTAGGTGCAACAGCATTAATGACTCCTGACCAAGATTTATTTGTTAGTGAGATCTCAATCATTCGACAAATATCGTTTCGGTGGATCCAGCTCATCCATTGCTGCCCGTTTCCAATAGGTCCGCCAAAACCGGCTTTAAAAATAGGGAGCATTTTTCTTAATGCCCCTCCATTTGGTCCCAAGACAATTCCTATACGAAAAATTACTAATCTTGTAGATCTTGGTTTCTGACTTGCTTTTGATTCCCATTCTTTACATAAATTTCCCAGAAAATCATCACCATTGTGACTCTCTTCTGTAAAGATTTCTTCCGAACTTGTTCCATAAAACCCTATAGCTGATGCATTAATAAGAAGGTGTGGAGGTTTTTTTAGGTTGTTCATTGCATGGACTAATTCATGTGTTGTCTTGAGACGACTATCTTTAATTGTTTGGCAATGCATAGAACTCCAACGTTTTTCTGCTATAGGTTCACCAGCTAGATTCACCACTCCATCGACTGTAGTTAATGCTTCAAGGAGAGGTCCTTTTTGCCAATTGGATTTATCTGTAGGGTCTAGTTCTAGGCAAGATAATTTTTTATTTGTAAAAGCTTGTTTGGATTTTTTATCAAAGTTCCTACTAACCAAAATCAACTGGTGATTCGCTCGCAATAGTTGAGGAACTAACTCTTGTCCTATGAACCCTGTGCAACCTATAAGTAATAGACGCATCGAATCACAAAGCTATTGGGGTGAGATTAATTCCTTTAATTCCTTGAATGCATAGACTTCATGGAAGAAATTTTGAAATTTAGCTTCTTTTCGACTTTTTCATGGGTTCAGTTCTTTCTGAAAGGATTTAACCTAATCCGCAAAAGCTGTTAATGATGGCAGAGAACCTTGCCCCCACAAATCCTCCTAAGGCCTTTAGAAAAGGAGCTTTAGTAAAGGTCAAGCGTCAAGCTTTTGAAAATAGTCTTGAGTCAAAAGCTAGTGATCAATCTGTTCCTACATACATTTTTGAAGGCCCTGGAGAACTAACCATGATCAAAGGGGAATATGGCCAAGTTCGTTGGAGGTTGCCAGTTCCTGACGTTTGGTTGAAGCTTGATCAATTAGAGGCTTTTTGATCAGGCTTAAGGCTTTTGGATATTGGAGACAGTTCTTTTTCAATTGTTTCAGAAGCTTTTGGAATAGAATTGATTGCTGAGGGAAGATGCCACACAGCTCCTCCTATTACATAATTAAGATCAGCAAGAGCGGCTAAAATTAAATGGTTATGTTTTGCTTGGGCTTTATTAGCAACACTTGCACCTTCCCAAGGATTCCAGTCTGCAAGATTAACTATGCTTAAGTAAATACTGGGCCATGGGTTGGCTGGAAGGAGCTCTTCTAGTTTTGAAAAATGATTTGCAGCTTCTTTAGGTCTATTAGTCAGAATTGATAAAAGTCCTAAGCTCCATCTTGAATTTATATCTTTTGGATTTCTCTTTAGGTTTTCAAGTGCATTTATTCTCACTTGATTTTGATACATGAAATGACCATCTAACATATGTTGAATTGCTATTTCATCAAAAACTATTTCCAATCCTCTTGGCCCTTGTTCTAAACCTCTTGCAAGTTTAGGAAACTTGTCGACAAAACTTTCTATAGGAAAAACGTTGCTTCGACGTCTCCATAAACTATAGCTGCCTCCGTATTTACGAGGAAACTGGCGAATTTCCTTAAAGATCTTGCTGTTTCTAATAGCTTGGTCAAGTTTTAGTGCAGAAGGCCTGATTGATCCTTGATTTCCTTCAGCTAAAATAACCCACGTCGCTTGTTTAAGTACTGGTTTAATATCTTTTTCATTGTTACCTAGTTGACGTCCAATTAATTGTCCTGCTTTTCTTCTCCCAAAATAACTGATATTATGTTGATTTAAGTCTGGAGTACTTGGAACTACTATAACTGTGATTTTGGAGTCATTTTCTTCAGATTTTTTTATTTCTTCTACAATATCTTTTAACGGACCATGATGACTTTTCTTTAGATAGGAAACTTGTGATTTCCAAGCTGTTGGAAAAGTCACTGAAACAGTTGTAATGAGGCTTAAAATGATTCTTGATCGTGAGTGTTCAGGCCAAATTTTTTTTGCCAATATCTCCCATTGTATGAAACCCCTTCCTATTAAAAGAAGAAGAGATGGTAATAAAGGAGCTATATAACGATTATCTTTATTTGGAATAATGCTTGTTACTATCCAGCCTAAGATAAATGTTACAATTAACCATTTCCATGCCGAATAGTTGTCAATAGTAGAATTTACTTTCTGATGATTTTGTTTTCTACTTGCAATCCATAGCAAACAACCGCTAATTCCAATTATTAGGAGCAACGAGCCTATTTGCTCTGGTAATAGTTTCGGATACCAGGTCCAATTCTCAATAGTGAAAAGTGAAGGATCCCCTTCTTTTGCCGCTGATTCAATGACTGCTCTATTAGTTCCACTTAATGTCGTAATCCAATTGTGATGTAGCCAGGGCATAATCCCCGATAAGATTATACATATTGCTGTCAATGATTGTAGCTTTGATTCTTTTTTATGATTCGATAAGGTGGCCCATACTCCTGCTGGTAAAAGTACTAAAAGTGCACTTTGCTTAATTAAAATAGCTCCCAGAAAGGTAATTGATCCAAGTAAACTATTTTTCCAAGTATTATTATTATTAGGGTCCGACCAACACCCTAATTGCCAAAGTGTAAGAGTCACAAAGGCAGTTAAAGGCATTTCTAATACATAGTCTGATCTGAGTTGGAGTAATGCAGGTGAAATGGCTATAAAAAATGAACCTAGCAAGCCTAATTTTTCATTTCTTAGATGTACTCCCCATCCAGCAACTGCGACAATAAGAATACCGTGCCAAATACTCAAACTCCATGCTGCTTGTTGAGGATCGTCACCAACTAATGCAATTATTACTCCATTAACCAAGGAGGCTAAGGGAGGTATTTTAGGCGAAAGATCTAATAAATTCTTCCATCCTTGCCATTCTCCACCTGGCAATAACCCAAGAGCGCGTCCGTGTCCTAATGCACTATTTAAATAATCAGCTTGATCCCAGGAAGGGAGGCCAGTTTGATGTGCCCACCAAAGACGATCTAGATATGTAGAAACTATCCATATAAAAAAGATATATACCCAGAATCTTAAATTAATTTTCATATGATAATTAGTTTTACCCTTTCTTCTTTTAGACGTAAACGCCATTGCTTGGCTGTCCTAAGCATTTCTTGTCCATCATGCAAATAATCATCTACGTAGCCCATTGTGTATCTTTCTAGTTCATTTAAAGCGTCTTCCACTTGCGAAAGACAGTGATAGAGGCTTAAGCTAAATCCTGAGGCAGATTGAGGTGTGGGTATTGAACTGTAAATCTTTTTAATTTTGAGCATCTTCTTTTTACTATTTTCAATAAAATAACAAAAGCTATCCATAAGATAGTCATCATATGGATCTGCCGATAAAGCCTTTAATTCAGCAGAAAATGGATTGATTATTTGACCTATCAATCGATCTATTGGTAGATATACTTGTTCTAACCAAATAGCTATAGCATTATCTGCTGCTGCTGCTTGTCCTTGAGCTACTTTTGCAGCAACACTTGCACGTGTATTGCGGACCTCTCTTTGTTTAGCTTCCTTTTTAAAGAAAGGGGTTTCATTTATTCTTCGGTCATATTCTTTACGATGATCTGCATCTTTCAAGATTTCCCAAGCAGCATTAATTAAAAGTATTTTTTCTTCATTTCCACCTGCATCAGGATGATGCTTTTTTGCTAATTCGCGATAAGCAGATTTAATTTCAATTAAGCTTGCGTGATTGCTCACTCCAAGAACTTCGTAAGGATTTGCAGGGATAGAAGCCATAGATGCTTCCTTTGTCTAAAGATGTCCATCTCGCCTCGCTGGCATTGATGAAACAGCATTAAACATAGAGGTTGAGAGGTATCTTTCACCAAAACTAGGTAATACGACAACAAGTCTTTTGTTTTCCATTTCTTCTCTTTTCCCTATTTCAAGAGCAGCAGCTACTGCAGCACCACTACTGATACCACTAAGTAAGCCCTCTTCTTTGGCTAGTCTGCGTCCAATTTCCATAGCATTTTCGTCAGATATCCCAATAATTTCGTCTATTAATTGTTCATCTAGAACGCTTGGTATAAATCCAGCCCCTATACCTTGAATGTGATGGGGACCTGGATGACCTCCAGATAACACTGGACTGGATGCTGGTTCAACGGCAAAAGCTAATAGCTTTGGATTTTTTTGTTTGAGTAAGCCTGCACATCCAGTAATAGTGCCGCCTGTGCCTACTCCAGAGACCAGACCATCTAATTTGCCTTCACAGTCCCTCCAAATTTCTTCAGCAGTAGTTTGTGCGTGGATTGCAGGATTAGAAGGATTATCAAATTGTTGGAGTAAATATGCATCAGGTATTGATCTCACAAGTTCTTGAGCTAAATCAATTGCACCTTGAATCCCTTCCTCTCCTGGAGTGAGTTGCAGCTCTGCACCATATGCTCTGAGCATTGAGCGTCTTTCAATACTCATTGTGTCTGGCATTGTGAGAATTAACCGATAACCTTTCGCTGCCGCAACCATGGCCAAGGCGATGCCTGTATTTCCACTTGTGGGTTCTACTAAAACAGTTTTGCCAGGAGTAATGGTTGCTGACAATTCGGCTTGTTGAACCATTGCACCAGCAATACGATCTTTTACTGATGCTGTTGGATTAAAACTTTCTAATTTGGCGATCAATTCGGCTTTGCAATTAAAGGCCTTTGGTATGCGGTTTAGTCGCACTAGCGGGGTCTTGCCTACTAGTGCTGTTATGTCAGTCGCAATTGGCATTAATTTTGACGGATACAGAATCCCATTACTTTTTCAACAAAGAGATTACTTTGCATGAGATTAAGTATGTTTTGCTGCTTGCATTGTCTACAATTTTTGATTTAAAAAAGCCTCCGCCTATCTAGGCGGAGGCTTTGAATAAGCCCAGTTGGCTTAGAAAATGCTTCAGATTTAGAAGCGGAAAGTGGTTTTAACTAAACCACCAGTTACATCATCAGCTCCATCTTTTTCAATTGAGAAGAATGAAGGGGTAACGGTGATGTAATCACTGACTGCCATTGAGTAATAAACCTCGTATGCCAGTGGGTCGTCGTAGCCAGAGTCATCTCTGTGGCCTTCTGCTGTACCTATAGCGAAACCAAGGTCATTGCCGTCGGCACCAAAATCACTCCAAACAACACCGAAGGACCATGTGGTTTCATCTTCAATGTTGCTGGCATCACTTTCATTCTCAGGTGTTTTCCAACCCATGCCAGCATTTAGAGAAATGCCGTTATCTAGGTTGAAGACTCCACTGATACCCCAGGCGTCATAGTCATTTGCGTCTGCAGTATCTGTAGTGTTGCCACCATCAGAAGTGGTGTAAGCCGCGGCTACTGTGAAGTTGTCTCCAACCCAAGCAACTTGAGCTGTTACATCATCTGAACCTTGCTCGGTTAAAACACCTTGAGAAGCATCAGAACCTTCGTCTGACACAAACGCGAGACTTGCATTGAGGTTGTCTTTTGAGTAGCTGATACCAGCACCTGCACCAGTTGCCAAGCTGTAAGCAGCATTAGCACCTGCATAAGTCAACACATCTAACACTGAATCGCTTGGATATGCACTTGGCCAAACAGCCAACATGTCATCCTGACGAACAACAGCACCAACAGTTGCAGTCAAGTTCTCTCCAACAGGGAACTGGTAATAGTTCCTGTCAATTGTTAGAGATGAATCGCTTGATGCGACTTCAAGAGCTGCTCCACTTGTAAATGGATCAGCACTGCTGAAGTTTCCAGAGCGGATTCTTGTTTTAAGTAAATCCTCACCTGTGAAACTAGTATCTAAGGTGAGTTTGGTGTCGTAGTTGAAGGTAAGTGATTCTTTGTCACTTATGCCATCAACACCACCCATAACAAATGTGGTGTCACCTGAAAGCTTGGTGGTTGTTGAGAACAACCCAGCTTCGAATTCGCCAAAACCGGCTTCAAGAGCATCAACACGTCCCTTGATTATTGCAAGTTCTGGACCGAATTCATTAATAAGAAGACGCTCTTCTGCAGTTACTTGAGCTACTTTGCCAAGGCAAGTATTAAGTAGGGCAGCAGCTTCATAGCGAGTCATGCTGCCATTAGGGTTAGCAGCTGCACAGCCGTGACGCTCAGCTAGTTTTGTTAAAGCCTGATATGCCCAATCAGTTGGGTATACATCAGAAAATTGAGAGATGCTCTTTACTTCTTCGCTAGAAGCGGAGTAGTTAGAAACACCATTGATGTTTAGCTCAGCAGCATTTGCAGCCATAGGAGCTATAAGCCCTAAAGCAGCAGGTGCTACCAGCAATTGCTGGAAAAGTTTCATTGAATTCCTCACACAAGTAGGCGTTATACGCCACACTCATCATCATCTGCAATGTGTTTTTAGTCACATGAAGATGTGACAGATTGATCAATGACCTTCGCTAAAGTAGACAGTCACTGGGATTTTTGGTTCTTGGGAAGGGCTGATTTTTTTGGTTGCACAAGATTTGGATAATTATTCCTTGTTTTACTTAGTCCTAGGAGAGTGCCCTTTTGAGCAATTATTAGTTTTCTCATCTAATTTTTTGGCTATTTCAACAAAGATTCGGGGTTTTGATGACAATGGACATTACATACAAATAAAGCTATAGGAATTTTATATGTCTGATCTAAAACGAAGATTATGGAATTTGTCGATATTTGAAAAGAATTTTTCTCCTGATAAAAATCTCTTTTTGGGATTATTCCTTTTATGGGTAATTTCTTGCTTAATTGCGCTTTGGGGATTGGGGGAAGTGCCTTTGAGAGATTTTGATGAAGCAACAGTTGCGCGAGTAGCCCTTGAGTTGAATGAGAAAACAAAGGAAGAGTTTTTATTGCCAACCCTTTGGCAAAGCCCTTATTTAAATAAACCTCCAGGAATTCATTGGATTATCTCTTTAATAATTGATCTTAATGGAGGAGTTGATAATCATTTGCCATCAGAATTTTCTCTTCGTTTAGGCCCGGCATTGATATCTACATTAGTTGTACCTTTGGGGGGACTAATTCAATGGCAACTGCGTCCTAGGGATCATATTGCCAGCATTTCTACATCAGTAATTCTTTTGACATTGATGCCTATTTCTCGTCATGGACGATTGGCAATGCTTGATGGACCTCAATTAACAGCAATAGCTCTTTTGTGGTTGATGTTGTTGGCTATAGATGGAACAAGAATGGATAGATGGCGAGCTTTATTAGCAGGGCTAGCTTCTAGCAGCATGCTTTTGATGAAAGCACCTCTTCTGCTGCCGGCCATATGCGCAGCGGGATTGCCTATTGTTTGGCGTGGTGAATTAAGAAATTATTTTCGCAGGCCAGTTGTTTTCTGGGTTTGTATAGGTTTGCTCCCTGGTTGTGCTTGGCATTTATGGAATGCAATTCATAGAGGTAGTGGTGCTTTTTGGTTGTGGTGGGGGGATGGTGCAGGTCGAGTACTTTTTTATCCAGGTTCTGGCAGTGATCTTGCGTGGAGAGTTCCTTTAATAGAACTGGTTGAAGGGGGATGGCCTTGGTTATTGCTGTTACCAATTGCGATTTCTTGGGCATGGAAAGAACGTCACTCTCAATGGGGTAGTTGGGTCTTAGGGACACAATTGGTTTTTGTCTTGACTATTTTCCCTTTAAAAACACAACTTCCTTGGTATAGCCATCCTCTATGGCTACCTTTTGCATTGCTTTGTGGGGTGCCATTGTCATGGTTGATTCGTAGAGAACGACAAATCAGTTTTCCTGGAAAAATTATTCTTAAATTGATTCCTTTTATTTGGGTTGGATTGGGATTAGTTCTTTTCCTTTGTGGATTATTGGGTTTTTATGAGGTTATCAATGCTTTTATTCCTTATGCCTATATAGCTATAGCGGCTGGAACGGGTTGGGGGCTGGGAGGCTTGCTGCTGAATCGATTGTTGGTTGGTACGCGTGCTTTGGGGCTAACCATAATGGTTGTAGGAAGCTTGGCTTCTTTGCTTTTTCTAATGGGATCTTCATTTTGGTTGTGGGAATTAAATGAACACTGGTCAGTTCTTCCCTTAGCCGAGTTGTTAGGAAGATCTTCTGCTTCTGAAATTGCTATTGACGAACCTTTTGAGCGTCCAAGCCTTAATTGGTATGCGAAAAAACGTATCCGTACTCTTCAATCTTTTCCAGATGCAAAATGGATTGTCACTCAAAATCCAGAAGAAATCCTAAAACTAATTCATAACCGAAAATGTAGGTCAATTTCTAATCAAGGTGAATGGAACCTTCTTTTTTGTACCAATTAAACCTTTGTTTTTAATTATTTGAAACCATGACTATTCGATTGCTCCCAACAAGCGATGATAATGCCGATAAGATAGTTCAGCGCTGGGTATTCACTTTTTGTGCAATTACATTCTTATTACATGTTTGGAGAATATTTAGTTTAAATGCAACTTATGATCAAGGCCTATTTTTACAAGAGATATGGAATGGTTTGCATGGACGATATTTTGAAAGCACTCTTGCATCAGAACTTTCTGCGCCGGTCTTATTAGACGGAGGATTGCCTGAGGTTGGCTACAGACACTTAGCACAACATTTTACTCCTTTACTTGTTTTATGGATCCCTTTTGTTGGTTTGTTTGGGGTTTGGGCTCTCCCATTTATACAAGTTGCTTTAATTACAACTTCTGGTTGGATCCTTTTTCTATTAGGAAAACAATATTTGCCTGCAAGAATTTCTGGATGGATAGCTTGCAGCTTTTTTACAACTGTTACTGTTATTGGCCCTGCTTTAGAGAATTTTCATGATTTATGCATTGTACCATTATTGATTTTTTCTTTATTATTAGGAATCAGTAGAAATCAAAAGCTGTTATACATTATCCCTGCCTTACTATTACCATTAGTACGAGAAGATGTTGGACTTGTTTCCTTTGGGATAGGTATTTGGATGATTTTTTGCTGTCCTAAATGGAGAGTTTTTGGTTTAGGACTTTGTGCATATTCTATGGCATATATATTAATAATTACTAATTTGATAATGCCTTTATTTGGTTCAGAATTATCAAGACGATTTTTGCAAGAACGTTTTAGTCAATATCTCAACGGTCAGGAAGGAGGAACGTTGGATGTTCTTCTAGCTATTTTAAGACAACCAGTGCTTCTTATAAAAGAAATTATATCTCCTCCAAGTAGTACTTTTAGGTTTCTACTGACGCTTGCACTCCCGCTAGCATTTATTCCTTGGATAGCTAAAGATGCATGGATTTTAATTGCTTTTCCGCTTTTTGTTGCTCTTAGCTCAAAAGGTGGTAACGCACTGTCTGTAAGTCTTAGATTTATGCTTTATCTAGTACCTGGAATATTTTCTGGCACTGTATTTTGGTGGAGAAATCATATTGATTTATTTAGAAAGAAATCATTTCGTTTATTTTGGCAAGTGTGTTTATTTTTTGCTTTAGGCTTTGCTATTGCAGGTAACCCTCATAGATCTCTTTCTGCGTTGATTCCAGACAGCGTAGAGCCTTGGGTTCATGTGCCAATTAGTCAGGCATGGGAGCGGGGGATTAAAATAAGACCTTTGATTAATTCTTTGCCTTCTGATGCTTCAATCGCTGCCGATACTCAATTAATTCCTCAATTAGCTCAAAGACGTTTATTATTTAGATTTCCAGAAAATTATCGCTATAAGGATGAAGAAGGTAGTATCAAAAAAGTAGATTATATTATAACTCAACCAACATATCATGCTGTTTATGCAGCAGCCTTTAATTCCTCAAGGCAATGGTTGGATCGAAGTGTGAGCGAGATAGAGGAATTAGTTGCAAATGAAATTTATGGTGTTTTCCAATGCAATGATTCTTCCATTGTATTGAAAAGAGATTTTAATAGTAATAAAGAACTTGTAACTTGTTTCTCAAAAGAAGTACAAAAATCCCGCCTAACTCTACAAAAGCTTAAAGCATAGAATCTTTTTTAGAGTGCTTGCATAGCTTTAGTGGGAAATTTGAAATTTTAATGCTTAGTTTAATATTTCTAAGAATAAATGAAAACTTGATCTTCAATGAATTAGTTAAATGGATACTATATTGAAAAAGAAAGGCTTATGGTCTGCTCAAGTGCTTGCTAAATCACTGCCTAATTCAAAATTTTATATTGTCTCACTCGGGATTTTTGTCTTTTTTTGGGGTTGCTCTGCGATAAGACATGCCCTCCTAATGAGCAATGCATATGATCTTGGTTTATTTGATCAATGGGTTTGGCTTGTTAGTAATGGCTTCCCTCCATATTCAACGATGGAAGGTGTTCATTTATTGGCAGACCATGGTGCCTGGATCTTATATTTAGTCGCAATTCCATATAAATTTTATTCTAGTATTCATTGGCTTCTTGCTAGTCAGGCTTTTGCATTATCTATTACTGCATTGCCTATTTGGTTAATTGGTCGTCAAGCTGGTTTGGACTCAAAATTTTGTTGGGTTATATGCGGTTTTTGGTGGCTTCAGCCTGTTGTTTTCAATGTGAACATATTTGATTTTCATCCTGAAGTTTATGGGATGCCATTCTTGGCTTTAACTTATTTAGCAAGCAGATCAAATAGACCACTTCTATGGTTTATTTCTCTTTTTATATTTCTGGGTTGTCGTGATGGCTTAGTCCTTATTATTTTTGGGCTAGGTTTGGAACAGATTTGCAGAAGAAAATGGATTTGGGCTGTAGCGGCAATAGGGTTATCTCTTGGTTGGTTGGCAATGTTAAATCGTTGGCTATATCCAATGTTGACTGGCCACTCTTCTGGACCTAGGGCCGTAGCTAATCTTTTCTCGTATTTAGGCAATACTTTGGATGAAGTAATACTCAATCTAATTACTCGACCTGGATTATTAGTGAAAAATGTTGATTGGGTCGGTGGCATTATTTATCTTTTGTTAATTAGCATTGCAGTAGCTCCATTCCTACGTAAATCTTCTCTACCTGTTTTATTAGGCTGTCTACCCTTAGTAGTCGTTAATTTATTATCTGAAGAGGCTCCACAACGAACTTTAATACATCATTATAGTTTACCTATTGCTCTAATAGTAGTTGTAGCATTAATCGATAGTGTTGCTTCAAGTTCTATTAAATTTGTGCCATGGAAAATGCTTGGCTGGAGTGCACTTTGTTGGGCTGCACTAGCCAAACCTTGGTTTTTCACTGGTCCTTATTTAACTAGAATTACTTCTTTGCCATATACATATCAAGCCTTTTCTGAGATATCAGAAGCTAGTCGTGTTTCAACAACAAGTTATTTAGTGCCTCATTTAAGTCAACGTTTGAATATTAGTTTCCCTAAGATTGATGATCAATTATCTGATATTGATAATTTTGACACTCTGCTTTTGAATCCTAAAGATCCTGGTTGGGGTTCTCATGCAAATGTACAAGAAAAATTTCTTGATAAAGCAAAGGAATTGAGGTGGTCGTGTAAGAGCTGGAAAAATGGACTTGAAATGTGTAGTCGTAATTAATCTTGTTCAAAACAATGCCCCCAACCTAATTAAAGGCTGGGGGCTCTCGCCGGGTCCGCTACTGCACGGAACCGTTAGATCTAAGAAAAGGCGCCGAAATCAGACGGCTTTCTCCGCGATCAGCCGACCCTGAATACAACAACTGTCAATCATGGACACCTCCTCCTGAAGGGATAACGACAATTCGCGAGGCATTCGACTTTTGTCGATAAAGACAGCAGTCACTTCACTATTGTCAGACCATCAAGATGTTAGCTGTTATTTGGCTTTGATGTTGTTTGGTTTATTTGGAGAGGTCACTAGGTTTTGTTTTAAATCAAGCTCGATTGCCTTCGCCATTAAGCTAAAGCGACGTAATTCGCAAGAATGGATTAATCCTGCATGAACTTTCTGTGTACGTAATTGAATTGGCACTTAAGTTGAGCCCTTTGCCCCTATCGGTTCAGCGAAAAGAACTTAGAGATGCAGAGTCTCTGTATAGGCAAGTACGTCAATCCATGGAAAAGGGGCATCCTCGCTTATTAGAAATGACTTGTGAAAAAGTAGATGATAAAAAAATTGCTGTTTTAGTTAGTGAAATTTTGGCTGTACAGCTTTATGAGAAAACAGCAGCATCTGGAGGTAGTAAAAGGCCTGGTTTTTCTTTTGATAATTAATTTAGATGAACATTGAAAAAAGGGACTCTCCTACATTTAATCAAGATTCATCTCGGTTGATTGTGGATAAGGTCTCCTTTGCTTGGCCTTCTGGAAATAAAGCATTAAATAATTGCAGTTTTTCCATCAATTCTCCTGGATTGTGGATGATTGTTGGTAGTAATGGCAGTGGAAAAAGTACTCTTTTTAAATTAATCAGTGGGATGCTTAAACCACAAGCTGGTCGAATTGTTTGTGAATTTAAGCCAGCTTTGATGTTTCAAAATCCAGACCATCAACTTCTTATGCCAAGTTGTGGGAGTGATTTACTGCTAAGTCTTTCCAAGAACTTGGTATTTGGAGAACGGATTAAGGCGATAAAACGTGCTCTTGCAGAAGTACGTTTGGAAGGTATGGAATCAAGGCCAATTCATACCCTTAGCGGAGGACAGAAACAGCGATTAGCTCTTGCTGGTGCCTTAGTAAGCGAGGCAAATCTTTTGCTTTTGGATGAGCCGACTGCGCTTTTGGATCCTTTGAGTCAACAATCAATTTTGGAAACAGTAAAGAGACTTTGTCATCGTCCCAAAGATCCTCTTACTGCAATTTGGATAACTCATCGTCTTGAGGAGTTAGCTCATGGGGATGGAGCTGCAAGGATGGAAAAAGGGCATGTTGCAGCTTGGGAATCTGGTGATCATTTGAGAAAGCGCCTAAGGCCACTTGCAGTTAGGAGGGTATGAAGGGTAAGTTCGTCGAGTTGCAATCCTCGGTAGCTCAGCGGTAGAGCGGTCGACTGTTAATCGATTGGTCGCAGGTTCGAATCCCGCCCGGGGAGTTTTAAGAACTACTGCCTAAGGCAGTAGTTCTTGTTGCTTATCTGTGGTAATCCACAACAGACCATGGCGTGAATTGGAAGACTTTCTAAAGAGAGCTGAGCCCGTTAAGGCATCAGTATTAGGCAAATCCCTTGTTGTATTTGAGGTTTAGCGGGTTTGGGCGAAAGCTCATATTTCAAATGCTTAATGCAATCCAAAGCAAATCTTGAGAGAATCTTGCAAAACCACAACTAACAGCTTTTGGCTGTTTATCTCTTTTCTCCGACTCCGATCTAATGAAGCCTTGCATTTTGCTGATCGAAGACGACCAGGACATGCGTGACCTTGTGGGTAACCACTTGGAGCACAATGGCTTTGATGTGCAGCGAGCTGAAGATGGGATCAAAGGCCAAGCCCTTGCTCTTCAGTACACCCCAGATTTAATAGTCCTTGATTTAATGCTTCCAAAGGTGGATGGATTGACTCTTTGCCAAAGGCTTCGAAGGGATGAGCGAACTTCAGGTATCCCAATCCTTATGGTTACTGCGTTAGGTGGGACTAAAGATAAAGTTACAGGGTTTAATTCAGGTGCTGATGATTACTTGACTAAACCTTTTGATTTAGAAGAATTGCAGGTGAGAGTCAAAGCATTGTTGAGAAGAACTGATAGGGCTCCTTTGGGATCTAGCAGTCATCAAGAGATACTTAGTTATGGTCCATTAACACTTGTGCCAGAACGCTTTGAAGTCATTTGGTTCGATCGGCCTGTTCGATTAACTCATTTAGAATTTGAACTACTTCATTGTTTATTACAGAGACATGGTCAGACAGTAGCTCCTTCTTTGATTCTCAAAGAAGTTTGGGGTTATGAACCAGATGATGACATTGAGACTATTCGAGTACATGTTCGACATTTGCGCACTAAATTGGAACCAGATCCGCGCAAACCTAGATTTATAAAAACAGTATATGGAGCCGGATATTGTCTCGAATTACCTACAGGGGCTCAGATAAAAGATTTTCAGGATATTTTGGCTCAAGCTCGAGAAGCAAGAGCTATAGAAAGTAGTTCAAAAGAGAGAGCTAGTGCCTAATTAATTATTTGGTAGGAGCTCTAATAAAGTAATTTCCCAGGCTAGCCTTGGATGAACAAATCCAAGTAATTGAACACGTAATTTATTTAGGCGAATTAATTGATGTGGCATAGCATCTTTGTACCAAAAATTTTGCTCTAACCATTGAATTAGCCAAAGCTGTTGTTCTCCTGTGAGTGTTTCAGTTATATCTTTTGCTAGATTTAATGCTCCAATAGGATTTTCAGGCATTTGATTTAATCTAGGCCATAATTCTTTAGGTATTTCTTGCCACATTTTGATGTGTTCGATTAAGGCTCCTGGAGAGCCATTTGCAAGTTTAAGTAGATCTTCCTGAATGCAATCTGTCATATTTTCCTGTAATTCTTTGTGTTTAGATTCATAGAGAACTTTTTGAAGATCTTTTGAATCTAAACGAGAGAATTGAATTTGCTGACATCGAGATCTAATGGTAGGGAGAAGTTTTTCAGGCCTTGTAGAAATTAGGATAAACATCCCTTGACCAGGTTCTTCTAGAGTTTTTAAAAGTGCATTAGCTCCAGTTTCAGACATTAGTTCAATTGATTCGATTATTACCATATTTTTAAAGGCCTCTAAAGGTCTCTTCCCTAAAAAGTTAGTTACTTCACGAATTTGTTCCAGTCTAATTTGTGGTGGATTTCTAGAAATTAAACCTTCTTGTTTTGCAAGTGATTGAGGGATGAATTTACCTTGATTGTTATATGTGGGTTCGATCCACAGCATGTCAGGATGATTTCGGGCTTTTAAGCGACGTCTTTCTTTTTGAGATGAGGATCCGCTTGCAAGTATTCCTTCTAGGAAACGGAGAGCAGCTAATTGACGGCCTACACCATCAGGGCCGACAAATAAATATGCATTGGCTAATCTATTGTTTTGTATCGCTGAATTTAAAAAAGATATAGCTGAGTCTTGTCCTACTAAATCTTCGAAGAGTATTCCCTGTATTTTTTCAGAATTCATGGAATCATTGATTCACTCTTCTGTAAATGCATTATCAATTTGCATTCTATTTCCCTACTTAAATCTGAGATATCTATGTCTGCTTTCATTTGAACCCAATTTCTCTCTTTTGAAAGTATTGCAAAACCATTAGCAACTCTTTCTAAGAAATTTGCTCCTTCAGCTTCTATTCGGTCCTGAGGCATTGTGCCTCTTCTACTTAGACTTTCTTTTACAGGAAGATCTAGCCAAAGAGTGATATCAGGTGATAGTCCCGAAGTGGCAATACTTTCTAATTGTTGAATTAATTCAAGATTAATTTCCCTTCCATAACCCTGATAAGCAATTGTTGATCCACTGAATCGATCACTAAGGATCCAGTGGCCTTGTTCTAGTTTTGGTCTTATGAATTGTGATACATGTTGGGCTCGATCAGCTGCGTAGAGTAGTAATTCGGTTATTGGTTCTGGTTCTTCCTTGCCTGGAGGATGCAGGAGTAGAGCTCGAAGAGCTAAGCCCAATGCTGTTCCCCCTGGCTCACGAGTTACAAATAAGTTTGCATCCTTTGGCATCAAACCACTTTTAGGCAGCCAATTAGATAAGCGCTCAATTTGTGTGCTCTTTCCACAGCCATCAATGCCTTCTAGAACTATAAAATTACCCCTCATGTTGTACGTAGAGACAATGCATTTAAAACAACAGTGATTGAGCTGATGGCCATTAATAGTGCTGCAATTGGTGGAGACAACAATAATCCAAATTTAGGTAGTAAAAACCCAGCAGCAAGAGGCAGAGCAATCATGTTGTAACCAAAAGCCCACGCAAGATTTTGTCGAACCTTTCCCATTGTTCTTTTGGCTAATAAAAGTGCTTCAGGTAATCCTTCTAATCGGTCGCCTAGTAATACAAGATCTGCAGACTCTTGAGCAATTTGGGTCCCAGTCCCAATTGCTATACCCAAATCTGCTGCAGCCAGAGCAGGAGCATCGTTGATTCCATCCCCAACCATTGCTATTGGCTTAGAGATTCTTTTCAGTTTTTCTAACATTGTTAACTTTTCTATTGGTAGAAGTTGCCATCCAAGTTGATCGGCTTGAAATCCTAATTGCCTCCCCAAACGTTGAACATTTTGTTTTCTGTCACCACTAAGTATGCTTAAAGATAAACCTTGTTCACGTAATCGATTAAGTGAAATATCAGCATCATTGCGTAATTGATCATCAATCATTACAAGACCAACTAATTCTTTTTCTTGGGATACTGCTAAAACGGATTGTCCCTGTAAGGCGGCATTTTCAACATCTTTATCTAAATTAGGAGACCAATTAACACCTTTTGTTTGAAGCCATTCTGGATTTCCTACTCTAATTGTGCCGTTTGTTCCAACTAATTCTCCTTCTAGGCCTTGTCCTGGGAAGGTTTTTGTATGAATTGATTTAATAAGGGATAGTTTATTTCTTTGTGCCTCTTGTAAAATTGCGTGAGCAATTGGATGCCGACTGCTTTGTTCTAAACTGGCTGCTAATTGTAATATGCGTTTTGAATCTTTTATCTCGTTAATTCCTACTACTAAAGGCTTCCCTATAGTTAAGGTTCCTGTTTTATCAAAAATTATTTGTTTTAGAGATGCAGCTGTTTCAATTACATCTCCACCCCGAAATAATAAGCCGCGTTTAGCTGCTTTTCCTGATGCAACAGTAATTACTGTTGGTGTTGCTAAGCCAAGAGCACATGGGCAAGCAACTACAAGAACTGCAATTGAAAGTTGCAAAGCTAGACCTAAAGAAGTTTCAGCACCAACACCAAGAGAAACATGTAAATGATGTTGATGACTGTTTAGAAATCCATGACTTGTGACATTAAGAACATTCGGCCATAACTTGCATCCTATTTGCCACCAAAAGAGAAATGTTGCTAATGAAAGTGTTACGACTCCATAGCAGAAATATCCTGCAACTCGATCAGCTAATCCTTGAATCGGTGCTTTTCGCGATTGAGCTTCTTCCACTAATCCAATGATTCTCGCTAAAGCTGTTTGAGCTCCAACATTTTGAACTTCTAAAATCAAGTTTGCTTCTAAATTAAGACTACCTGCTGAAAGTTCTGTGCCTGATGTAGCTTCTAAAGGTATAGGTTCTCCAGTAAGACTAGAAATATCTACAGCTGAATGACCTTGAAGAACCAATCCATCTACTGGAATACGATCTCCAGCAAGTAATTCAATTCTGTCGCCAGGTTTAAGGGATGAAACTTTGACTATCTTGATTGCGTTGTCTTTGCTAAAAAGCCGCGCTGTATTGGGTTGAAGCTGAGCTAATTCTTTTATTGCGCGCCCTGTGCGGAAACGTGCTCGTTCTTCTAAGAATCTACCTAGTAATACAAACCCTAAAAGCATTACTGGTTCATTAAAAAAACAAGGCCAACCAACCTGGGGCCATATCAATGCAACAATGCTTGCTAAGTAAGCACTCCCTACTCCTAACCCCACAAGAGTATCCATGCTTGGAGTTAAAGCAAAAGCTGCTTTTGCTCCATTTCTGAGGATGGGTTGACCAGGTCCTATTAAGGCCAAAGTGGCAATAATTGCATGAAATGGAAGAGTGCCAAGTATTGGCAGTAGATCTAATTGGCCGCTTTCACTGAGATGTCCAAGAACAGAAACAAGAAGTAAAACCAGTGCAATCATTAATTGCTGCCATTGATTCCACCATCCTTCTTCTTCTTTGTTTAGATTTGATGACCTTTTGTTTTCTAAAGGGTCATTATTTCTAGTTTTTGCAGGGAATCCACGCTCTCTTAATGCAAGCAGAATGTCATCGAGTGGTTGATCTGCATTTTTTAGATAAACCGAAGCAGTGCGAGCGACAAGATTGACGCCTGCTTGGGCCACATTGGGTTGATCAAGCAACGTTTGTTCTACTGCTCTCACACACCCGCCACATTTCATCCCTTCTATGTCAAGTAATACAGAGTGAAATTGAGGAGGATTTTCGTTTTTGCTCAAGGATCGATTAAGGGTACTCTTACGTTAATGATCAATTCTGCCTAAAGCCCATTAAATAGGAGACGTTAAATTTCAATTTTTTCATTTGCAGTCAAGATCTCAGAATGCGGGCAGGATGGTTGAGGATATTTTTGCGTTAAACAGTCGTGCCTCGTAGTCAAAACAAAGACAATTTCATTGACAAGGCCTTCACGGTCATAGCTGAAATGATAGTGAAGATGATGCCTATCGATTCAAATGAGAAGCAGGCCTATATCTATTACAGAGATGGGTTGTCAGCTCAGAACGATGGAGACTACTCAGAGGCTTTAGAGAATTACGAAGAAAGCTTGAAACTTGAGGAGAATGCAATTGATAGAGGAGAAACTCTGAAGAATATGGCCATCATCTATATGAGTAATGGTGATGAAGATCGTGCTCTTGATACCTATAGGAAGGCATTAGAAGAGAATCCTAAGCAGCCTTCTTGCTTGAAAAATATGGGTTTGATCTATGAAAAGCGTGGACGAATGGCCCAGCAAGCCGGTAATCAAGACGAATGTGATATTTGGTTTGATCGTGCTGCTGAAGTATGGGGTAAGGCAGTTAGGCTCTATCCAGGAGGATATTTAGATATAGAAAATTGGCTCAAAACAACTGGTAGAAGTAATGTTGATGTCTATTTCTAGATGAGATTTTTCTTTCTTATAGCCTTAAAAGTCAATATTTAATGCAAGAATAATTGCTTCTTTGACGTTAGTTGCTTTTAAAATTTCTAAGTTAATTTCTTTTTCTATAGACTCAATGCCACTGTTTTGAGGGATTACAGCGCGTTGAAAACCTAATCGGCAGGCTTCTTGCAATCTTTGTGCTAGTTGTCCAACAGGACGTAATTGTCCTCCAAGACCAAGCTCGCCAATTAGTACTGTTCCTGACGGCAGTATTAGGTCTCTAAAACTTGATACAAGAGCAACAGCTATGCCTAAATCTGCGGCGGGTTCTTCTACTTCCAGGCCCCCCGCAACCGCTAAATAGCAGTCGTACCGAGACAAGGCTAAAGACATATGTTTTTCTAAAACAGCAATGATTTGATGAAGCCTATTTGCTCCTACACCAGTTGCAGTTCGCCGAGGGCTGGTATATGTAGTTGTGCTTACTAGGGCTTGTAGATCTACGACTAAGGATCTGGTGCCCTCACAAGCAACTATTGTTGCTACTCCTGATGCTGATTCACCATTTAGGAATAATTCACTTGGATTTTCAACTTCTTTGAGTCCTTGTCCTCTCATTTCAAAAACCCCAAGTTCATGTGTTGCTCCGTAACGGTTCTTTACAGCTCGGAGCAATCGATGACTAGCAAAGCGATCACCTTCAAAAGTTAGGACAGCATCAACAAGATGCTCCAGAACCTTTGGCCCTGCCAGCATGCCTTCTTTCGTGACATGTCCGACAAGGATTAATGCTGTCCCTTGATGTTTAGCAAGGTGCTGTAACGCCGCAGAGCATTCACGTACTTGAGAAACTGAACCTGGAGTACTTGAAAGATTGTCGTCTTGTAAAGCTTGGATGCTGTCAATAATCGCTACAGAAGGTTTTAGTGATTCGATTTCATTTAAGACAGTTTCTAAGTTAGTTTCTGCTAATAGATTTAAATCTGATTTACTTTCATCAAGTCTGGACCAACGTAATCTTACTTGTTGAGCAGATTCTTCTGCGCTCACATAAAGAATTGATCTCTCAGAAGCCATATATGTTGCGCTTTGTAGCAGAAGTGTGCTCTTGCCTATCCCAGGGTCACCTCCAACTAGAACAAGAGATCCAGGCACCAATCCTCCGCCAAGTACCCGGTCTAATTCCTTGAATCCACTGGTTAATCTTTCTAGATTATGTTCTTTGATAGAACCAATTGCTTCTGAGCGAATGACCGATACTTTTGAATGAGGATTTGTATTTTTTCTATTTAGTCGATTTTTAGTTGCAGGATTACTTTCTTCAATAATTGAGTTCCAAGATCCACAGCTTGTACAGCGCCCGAAAAATTGTTTGGTTTGAGCGCCACAGCTTTGGCAGACATAGATAGAGACATTCCTGGCCACGTTGAGCGATAAAGAAAGTAAGGTTTGGTTAAATAAGAATGATCTTTGTGGACCCGCAAGGGTCTTATCTAAGATCTAATTCTTCTTGCCGCCAAAGCTAAATACGACATGACGGCCACAAGTCCATCTAAAGAAACGATCCTCGTTGCGGATGATGAGGCAAGCATTCGTCGAATACTGGAAACTCGCCTATCGATGATCGGATATCAAGTGGTCACAGCTTGTGATGGCAATGAAGCGCTTGATCTGTTTAGAAGTTGTGAGCCAGATTTAGTTGTTCTTGACGTGATGATGCCTAAATTAGATGGCTATGGGGTATGTCAAGAGCTCCGTAAGGAGTCAGATGTGCCCATTGTGATGCTGACCGCACTTGGTGATGTGGCAGACAGAATTACAGGATTGGAGTTAGGTGCTGATGATTATGTAGTTAAACCATTTAGTCCTAAGGAACTGGAAGCTCGTATTCGATGTGTTCTGCGACGAGTAGAAAAGGAACATATTGCAGGAATACCAAATACTGGCGTTATTCAGGTAACTAACCTGCGCATTGACACTAATAAGCGACAGGTTTTCCGCGCAGATGAACGTATTCGTTTAACAGGAATGGAATTTAGTTTGTTGGAACTTTTAGTTAGTAGATCGGGAGAACCTTTTAGTAGAGGGGAAATTTTGAAAGAGGTTTGGG
This sequence comes from Prochlorococcus sp. AG-363-O15, assembly GCA_003278255.1. GTDB lineage: Bacteria > Cyanobacteriota > Cyanobacteriia > PCC-6307 > Cyanobiaceae > AG-363-O15. The sequence continues at coordinate 4,149 of QCFZ01000003.1, read as the reverse complement.
GTTATACCCCAGAACGTCATGTGGATACCAGAGTCGTTGATGTACATATTTCCCGGTTGCGCTCCAAACTGGAAGACGATCCTGCTAACCCAGAGTTAATTTTGACAGCTAGGGGTACAGGTTATTTGTTCCAGCGCATAGTTGATTCCATTGGCTCTGAAGGACCCTGATAGCTCTAAGGCTTTAGAGCCGAGAAGCAAAACCAATCGCCCAAGAGCTATTAGGCGTTTGGTTATTTGGTATCGCCGTAATGCGGCGGTCACAAGCCTTGTAGATAGTGCGACTAGTTCTGCAACTGCAGCTGGAAATGTTGCTGGGACGGTTGTTTCTAGTGCTGGTTCCGTAGCTGGAAATGTTGCTGGGACGGTTGTTTCCAGTGCTGGTTCGGTAATGACTAATGCAGGATCAATGGCAGGGAGTGTTTTACAACCATTGGTTTTTGATCCTTTAAGACGTTTGCAAGGTGGTGGAATTGGTAATGAAGATCTTGATATTCAAGATCGGGATCGTTTGTGGGTAGCAGTAGATGGCATGGGAGGGGATTATGCCCCTGGCCCTATTTTGGAAGGCTGCCTTCAAGCTGTTCAAAGGCTTCCTCTTCGTATCAAATTTGTAGGTGAGTCTGAGAAAGTTTTAGAAGCGGCTCACGCAATGGGATTGGAAGAATTGCTTGAAGAAACTATCTCTAATGGATATCTCGAGTTAATAGCTAGTGGCCCTTCTGTAGGGATGGATGAAGAAGCAACTGTTGTACGTCGCAAAAAAGACGCAAGTGTAAATGTTGCAATGGACCTTGTTAAGAAAGGAGAGGCTTTAGCTGTTTACTCAGCTGGAAATTCAGGTGCATTAATGGCTTCAGCAATTTTCAGATTAGGTCGCCTTAAAGGAATTGATCGACCTGCTATTGGAGCTTTATTTCCGACTAAAGATCCAGGACAACCAGTTTTAGTTTTAGATGTAGGTGCAAATATGGATTGCAAGCCACAATATTTACATCAATTTGCTTTACTTGGAAATATTTATTCTCGTGATGTTCTACAAATAGCGAAACCTCGTATTGGCTTATTAAATATTGGAGAGGAAGCTTGTAAAGGCAATGAGTTATCACTTCAAACTTATGAATTATTAAACAAAGAAGGTCGTTTTCATTTTGCAGGAAATTGTGAAGGTCGAGATGTTCTTTCTGGAGAATTTGATGTAGTTGTTTGTGATGGCTTTACTGGCAATGTTTTACTTAAGTTTCTCGAGTCAGTGGGCAGTGTTTTGTTAGATGTTTTACGTGCTGAGTTGCCAAGAGGAAGACGAGGCAAAGTTGGATCTGCTTTTCTTAGGAGCAATCTTAAGAGAATTAAGAAACGACTTGATCATGCTGAGCATGGAGGAGCGCTTTTGTTAGGGGTGAATGGGATATGCGTTATTGGCCATGGAAGTAGCAAGGCTCTATCGGTTGTAAGTGCTCTTCGCCTTGCCCATTCTGCTGCAAGCCATGGAGTTATGGATGATCTAGCTCAGCTTGAGAAAGCCTCTTCGATAACTGTTTGATTTCAAGTTAGTCAAGGGCTGTGATTGACTTAGCCAATCTGAATAGACTTGCTCCTTGAACGGATCGCCCCAAAACGATTTAGGAGTGGCATTTGTTGGGAGTGGCAGTGCTACTCCTGATCAAAGCCTTTCCAATGATCAGCTCAGCTTGAGAGTTGATACAAATGATTCATGGATTAGAAGTCGAACAGGAATTTGTTCTAGACGAATAATTGGTTCTGATGAAAGTATTACTGACTTAGCAGGGAGAGCCTGTTTAAAAGCCTTGAAGATGGCTAATTGGGATCCAGAAAGTGTTGATTTAATCTTGTTAGCAACTTCTACACCTGATGATCTTTTTGGATCTGCTCCTCAGGTACAAGCAAAATTAGGTGCTTCTAATGCAGTTGCGTTTGATCTAACAGCTGCTTGCAGTGGTTTTTTATTTGCTTTAGTTACTGCAGCACAATTTCTGCAAAATGGTTCATTTAAACGAGCTTTAGTTGTTGGAGCTGATCAGCTATCTAGATGGGTTAATTGGGATGATCGAAGAAGTTGTGTTCTTTTTGGAGATGGTGCAGGAGCTATAGCTTTGGAAGTTTCTAGTTCAAAAAACGACGGATTAATTGGTTTTCATTTGAAATCTGATGGACAAAGAGGTGGTTGTTTGAATTTGCCGAAGATTCAGGACAATCTTCCTTTAGTAGATGGGATTACGTATCAACAAGGCGGTTTTTCTACTATTCAGATGAATGGACAAGAGGTGTACAAGTTCGCAGTGAGAGAGGTCCCATCTATTCTTGAGAATCTTTTAGAAAGTAACAAAATTTCCCCTGAATCTTTGGATTGGCTGCTTCTTCATCAAGCAAATCAGCGCATACTTGATGCAGTTGCAGATCGATTTGCAATCCCTTATGAGAAAGTACTTAGTAATTTATCTAATTATGGGAATACATCAGCTGCAACTATTCCTTTAATGCTAGATGAAGCGGTTCAAGATGGGCGGATTAAGCCTGGTCATTTAATTGCAACTAGTGGTTTTGGAGCAGGTTTGAGTTGGGGCGCAGCATTAATGAGGTGGCAAGGTCCGGCTTAGGCTTTGAAGTGTTTTTAAGAGTTTTGGTATGACTATTGCCTGGGTTTTTCCTGGTCAAGGATCACAAAAATTGGGCATGGCAGATGGAATTCTTGATTTGCCTGGAGCGAAAGAGCGATTTTCAATAGTTTCTCAAATTCTTGGTCGGGATTTATTAGCAATCTGTAAAGGAGAGAGTGACCAATCAAATGATTCGCTTTTTGATATTAATGACACTCGAAATACCCAACCAGCATTATTTGTAGTTGAATCATTACTGGTAGATGAATTGCTTAGACAAGGACGAAAACCATCTTTAGTTGCTGGTCATAGCCTTGGTGAGATTGTTGCTCTTTATGCTTCTGAAGTTTTTGATGCAGAAACTGCTATCAGTCTGCTAAAGCGAAGATCAGAGCTCATGGCTTCTGCTGGTGGCGGAGCTATGACAGCTGTATTGGGTTTTGATCGTAAAGAGCTAGATGATCTAGTGGAAGTGACTCAAGGGGTTGTAATTGCCAATGACAACAGTTCATCGCAAGTTGTCTTGTCCGGTGATCCAGAAGGTGTTCTTGCTGTTTCTAACAAACTTCGTTGTAAGAGGGCTATCCCCTTACAAGTTTCTGGAGCTTTTCATTCGCCCTTTATGGAATCAGCTGCAGAGGAATTTGCTAAAGAACTGGATCAGATTCATTTTAATGATCCAATTATTCCTGTTGTTAGTAACGCTGATCCAACACCAAGTATCAATGCAAGTGTTTTGAAGCAGCGCTTGAAAGAGCAAATGACAACTGGAGTCCGTTGGCGTGAAAGCATGGATTTAATGAAAAGCCATGGGATTGAAATTTTTGTGGAAATTGGTCCTGGTAATGTTCTTAGCGGTTTGATCAAGCGTTCTCTTGAAGGAGTGACAATCAATCAGATCTCAACTTCTAGTGACCTGGGGTATTAAATGTTTTGATTGATTTGGAACGTTTTTCTCTAGATAGCTCTTCTTCTGAAACTAAACAGCGACCAAGTTTAGTTTATCTTTTGGTTAGCTATTTAATTGTTTTTCCTATTTTTCGTGTTCTTTTTAGAGGCTGTACTTATGGCAATAGTCATGTTCCTTTAAATGGCCCATTGGTTGTAGTTGCAAATCATGGCTCACACTTAGATCCTCCCTTTATAGGTCATGCTTTGGGTCGGCCTGTTGCTTTTATGGCAAAAGCGGAGCTTTTTAAAGTTCCTTTATTAGGGGCAATTATTCGTGCTTGTCACGCATATCCAGTTAAAAGAGGAGCAAGTGATCGTGAGGCTATAAGGGTAGCCACAAATTCTTTATTAGAAGGTAGTGCTATAGGGGTCTTTTTGGATGGAACTAGACAATCTAATGGTCGAGTAAATAAACCGATGGCTGGTGCAGCTTTATTGGCTGCTAGAGCTGGAGCACCTTTATTACCAGTTGCCATAATTAATAGTCATAGAGCTTTGGGAACTGGATCTTTATGGCCTCGAATAATTCCAGTTCATATTCGTATCGGTGAGCCTCTCCCCCCTCCAAAGTCAAGACGTAA
>QCFZ01000002.1 GCA_003278255.1 Prochlorococcus sp. AG-363-O15 | reverse complement strand
TTTGTCTAGTTTTTTCAATATGACTGCATAATTAGAAAAAACCCTGTAATCTTTAAAACCTTGATCTATGAAATATTGATAAAATTTTGCTGCTTCTGAAATGTTTCCTTGTGAATGAAACTTAAATGCTTGATTAATTATTTGCTCTTTAGAAGGTTTAGAAGAAGTATTGGTATTAACAGTAATATTTTCTTTGATTTCTTCTAACTCATATGGGACTAAGTATGTTTTCACTTCAGTGATTTTCTTCTTTCCTCCACCTTCTTGACAAGAACCATCCATCTTCTCTTATCTTTTCTCTCTTGTGGTTCTTCCGATTTTACTCCTTAAGTAAGCGAATACTTAAAAAATGATCTCTTCTTGTATTCAGTTCTCTCATCAGTCCTTCTGTTCTTGATTAGTAAAGGTTTTTCTCTTGGTCTTTCTTGTGTAGCTCTTTGATACATCACCCCTTCCCAAGATTCTTCCCATTCTTTATGCAAGTCATGATGGAGTTTCAAGAGTTTGCTTAGCGCTACTCCAGCAGTGCTTCTGCCATCGCACTAACAAATAGGACACATGAGCATCCACCTGATCTTTTGTGAACTCTTACCTTAACGAATAATTGCTTGTTTTCTAAGTCTCTTGTTTTGTCTTGGTTTCTCATGCGTAGGACAGAAACGACATTCAACATCCCAACCATTCTTGTCTTTATTCCAAACTCCATTCAAGTGTCTTAAATTAGGACTTCTGGTCGTTAAGCAGTCGGCAAGTTGGCTTACCAGGACAACCAGTAGCCAGTTATAGTCTAGTTTATTCACGCTTCGTACCCTGTTCAAATCTGGGTACCGGCATTGATATGAGAGGCAATTCACTATGTCTTTCTCAAACCCAAATCAAGATAGTCAACGCTCCTTCAATAACGCTGACAGTTTTGCTATGGCATTTGATGAAGCATGGAAAAAAGTGAATCTCAAAAATGAAATAAAAGAATGCACTCAAGATCAAAAATTGAACTTGGTCCTTGAAGAAATCAAAGAGCATCCATTTCTAAAAGATTCCCCACAAAGAGCCGTTGAAACAGCTCTATTCCGCCTTAGGCTTTTAAAACTTCCATAAAGTGTTTAAGCAGAAAGTAAAGGCATTTCCGAATCATCCTCATATTTTGTATCAACTAAATGATTTTCATCTGCCAAACCTTCTTTGTCAGAATTTCCACCAAAGTTCTCTTTTGCTTCAACAGGCTGTTCGTCTAATGACTCGTCTTTATTACTGAGGATTGAATCGGAAATGATGTCCTCATCAAGTGGCTTTTCCTCATTTTGGATATCAGGCAAGGCATGTATACGAGCTTCCTTATTAAAATCATGATCAAGCAAGCTCTGCAGATATTTCACACGTTGCTCACTTTGAGCAAGAAGTTTCTTAGTGGACTCATTTGTGTCAATGCCACTAAAGGCATTACTCTTTTCAAGAGTGTGTATCCTTTCATCCAATTCAAGAATTCTCAACGTCAGAGCCTCACTCAATTCACTAAAACAATGAAGCTGCTGGCTGAGTCGCTGCCCAAAAGAGAAGTTTTGCTCGCTGAATGCCATAGAGCATGGCCTCAAATAAGTAGTCTTGCCGATGGTATCGGTGTCTCGCCAACTGTCCATATTGCCTAGACAAATCAGGCAAGATTGATCACATGACATCACCTCACATGGAACAAAACAATCGCGATGATCTCGTTTTGCAATCCTCTGGAAGATTGACACCCATAAACCTTGCAAGATTGAGCCTTTTTCAAGGTTGCTTAGGCTGTTTAGCTGTGATTTTTGCAGGAATGCTCAACAGAGTAATGATTTCAGAACTTGCATTCCCAGCAATCTTGGTCGGAGGAGGACTTGCTTTCGAACAACTTATGGCTCCTTCTAGAGTTCTATTTGGAAATCTTTCTGACACTTGGCCAATTCGTGGAAGAAAGCGGACTCCTTATATCTGGATTGGAACAGCTGGTTTTTGTTTAATGGCTGTTATATCTATTCCACTTATTTTCCTTACTGAAAAAGCATTTGCTCAAGGGGAATGGATAGCTATAACAGCATGCTCAATCTTACTTTGTTTACTATTTTCTTTATATGGATTAGCAATTTCAATGGCCACCACACCCTATCTAGCACTAGTAATCGATCTAACAACTGAAGAAGAAAGGCCAAAAGCAGTAGGAATTATTTGGTGCATGCTCACAATTGGAATAGTGGTTGGAGCTATCGCAATTTCAATAACTACAAAAGGTCTTGATGGAGTAACAGATCCATCCCTGCTTCAACCAATACTTCAAAAGTTCATGATATGGGTTGCTGGCATAGTATTAACACTTTCATTAATTGCTTGTTGGGGCATAGAACCAAATCGTAGTCAAAAAAGAATAAGCTTAAAAGCTTCATCTAAACAAATTGGTCTTAAGAAATCATGGGAGATAGTAACTTCTAGTAGACAAATAATTGTTTTTTTTGTCTTCCTGGTTCTATATACTCTTGGATTATTCCTACAAGATCCAATACTTGAAAGCTATGGAGCTGAAGTTTTTTCGTTGCCAATTTCAAAAACAACCTTACTTAATGCATATTGGGGAATAGGCACATTAATAGGGCTACTAATTGGTGGGCTTTGGATTACACCTCGCTTGGGAAAACTATCAACAGCTAGAATGGGTTGTTGGATGATAACGGGATCACTAATACTTTTAATATTTAGCGGTTTATCAAAAGACAGTAACCTATTAAACTTAATCATGATTTTATTTGGTCTATCTGCTGGGATTGCAACAAATAGTGCACTGTCTTTAATGCTAGACCTAACACTACCTGAAGTGGCAGGTACTTTTGTAGGTATTTGGGGACTCGCTCAAGCACTTTCTAGAGCAATGGGGAAAGTTTTTGGAGGAGGATTGCTAGATATAGGTCGTATAATTAGCGGGCCAGATAATCCACTAATTGCATTTGGATTTGTATTTTTACTTGAGATTTGCATAATGTTATCAGCTATTATTGTTTTAAAAGAACTAAGCATAAATCGCTTCAAAAGAGATACAGCGACAAAAATGGAAACTCTAATAATGGCGGAACTGGACTAATGGCCTTTTCTAATCAAGAGAAAATTTATGAATTAATTCATGAAAGCAAAGAAGTAAAAATAAAGTGCTCTGATGAGTTTTTTAGATTAGACTTAGATTTAGATAATATCCGCCTTTGGAGAGGCACTCTAAAAAGGTACAAAGAATCATACAATTTACTATTAGCCTGTGAAAGTAATGATTGTAACCTTAACAAAACAAAACTGACATGGGTTGTTGGGTCAGCGATTAGAGCTATAAATGTAAAGAGCGCACATGAAGCATCCCAAATTCTTGAATCATTAGGTATAAGTAATAATCTTGCTTGTAAATTAAAGAATCATTGCCCTGGCCTTGGCGATGAAATTGCCTGGGCCTTTTATCTTGATAGACACGGAACTTTAAGCGCCTCCCCAATCATTCCTCTTGAATCCAGTTAACATAGGATATAATATTTATATTCCACATTAGACTAAGTCGTTAACAAAGAAAATTGATTACACTTCAAATTGTTATATCAACAAATATAAAAATGAAAACCTCAGCTATCTGCATATAAAATCAACTTATTCAAATCAGATTCTTGAACCTGTCTCTATCGATTCCTCATCATTACATGCGTCAACTCAATCATGAACTGGATTCCATTAACCGCTCTTAGCTTTGGCGCTGAGAGAAAAACTGACTCTAACTTGTCTTATGGCAAGTCCCGAGTCGCAGGAAACATAGAAATGACATACATAATGCATTGCAGAGCAGGATGTATGCCAGGGCAAAAAGATGTATTCACAAAAAATTCCTTAACCAAACCCTCTTTAAACACAGCACTAGAAAACAATACATTTACAAATGCCTTTAAACGAAAATGCTTGAAAGGCGAAAATCAACCTATAGGGACTAGATTTATAAGTACTTCCCAAAATGATTTCACCTTTGATCGATTTGCACCGATTGATGATGAAACCCTAAACATTTCGATTCAAGCTGCATATCAACAAGTTTATGGGAATTTACATGCCATGGAGAGTGAGCGCCCAATAGAGTTAGAGAGAAGATTGAGGAATGGAGATATTTCTATCAAAGAATTCGTAAGAGGATTAGCTAAATCTTGCTTTTACCTTAAACATTACTTTGAAAGTGTGAATCAACAGCGTAGTGTTGAGCTAAACTTTAAACACCTTCTAGGAAGACCTCCGTTAAATCAAATAGAAATAATCAATAACATCAAACTGATATGGGAAGAAGGAATTGAATTTCAAATTGACACACTTATAGATTCTTGCGAATACGAAATGGCCTTTGGAGAAGATACAGTTCCTTATCAAAGATGCTGGGAGTCACCGTGTGGTTATAGAACATCTAGTTTCAATAATACAGCCAAACTCACCAAAGGTTTTGCAACAAGTGATAATGCTATTCATCAAAGGACAACATCTGAAGATGCATTGGGAGGGAAGAGTCTATTATTAAATGAACTTGCAAATGAAATCAATAAAGAAATCGAGATTCCATCTCATTTTCTTTTTTTGATCTCACAATCAAAAAAGAATGTCCCTATATCCTCAACAACATAAAATAATTAAGAAGCAACAACCCTTATAGTTTTTTTAAAATGGTCTATAGCATGCTAAATAGAGAGAATCACCTATTTCCTGAAATGCCTCTTCAGAGTCCCCCAAAATCAGTGCTCAAGAACTAAATCCCTAACTTCAACACCTTTCTAAATCCATGTCTATGCTGCGCCCTACTTCCAATGATCGGCCAGGTGATCAATCATCCAAAACTCCTTCAGGAAAAAAGATACCTATGGCAATGTCAATGATGGTTGACTCTATGGTAAGAATGATTCAGAAAGGTAGTAGTGATAATTCAAATTTAAATCATGACGAAAGCACTGAAAATCTAGATGGAAATTGAGCAGTTTGTTGCTCAAAGTGAAGGGGAGTGGCGATCAATGAGAAGTAGCCATTCACTTGCATTTCAACAATTTGAGGAAGTACTAAGTCAAATCAAAATCAATATACTTAGTTTAGAAAATAAAGAAGTTTCAGATATTTTGCAATCAAATCCAAATCAAAAGCATAAAGCCATTTCACCTTTTAAGATCGATTGGGAATCAGAGAGCGACTGGGAACGAAAAGATTCATCTCCTATTGCATCAGGGAGCTCCATCCAAATACCAATTCCATGCTCAAAAAAAGACGGTATCATGTTGAGAAGTGTTGGATATATAGAGCCAATTAAAGCAATTTCAACTTACAAGTTTCTTAGCGATGGCACATTACAACTCAGCACAAAGTATGAACAAGTAATTGCTGAAGAACGTATTTGGTTTATAGCTGATCATGTTCGCTGTAGATCATCCATTCTTAGAGCTAAACAAAGTAACGCAGTTCTTCAAACTTCATATGCTTCAGAAGTACGTAAACTAAAGTCATAGGAGAAATTTCAAAAGGAGAAAGTGGAAGATAAGTCCCTTCAAACTTTTGCCAATATAATTGCTGGTAGTTATAGCAATAAAAAACAAGCGAGCAAAAACCCAAATTATTTTGCTCATATAAACATATACTGCATACCTATAAAGTGGTCAATATTTAATGGATTTGGATTTTATTCAGAACAAAGTTATGATTATGATCCTTGGTCACCCTATAGACAAAGCATTCAACATCTATTCAAAGTCAATGACTTATTCATACTAAAGAACTATTTACCTCATAATCCAAAACGATTAGCTGGTGCAGGCTTTCACCCAGAATTCCTAAACGAGATAAGACTTGATAATTTACTTCCAAGAAAAGGTTGTGCTATGTATTTTAAAAAAATCCAAGAAACTTATTACCAAGGAACGATAGAGCCAGGAAATAAATGTAAAGTCCTATGGAGGGGGAAAAATACATATTTAAAAAGTACTGTAGAGATTTATAATCATAAATGGATCTGTCTTGACGAGGGATTAGATATTGAAACAGACAAACATATTTGGGGTTCAGAACATGGTCCTCTAGTGTTTGAAAAAAATAAATCTGAGTCTAAAGTACAATCATCAAAAAGTTAATTGATTGATTAATAGCATTATGCAGATAATTCTATTCTGAAGGAAATCGACTTAAAATATCATTTTTCTTTTTACTAACAAAAATGTTGCTATCAATATATCCAGGGAGTAATTTTTCTAAATATATCTCGCCAATACCTTCTTTCAATAAAGATTCAAAAGACATCAATGCGGCATATCGACTCGCCCAAAAAGGAGTACTCTTCTCATCTAACCAGTTTTTCATATTCTCAAGACAGAAATCAGGATTAAATTTCCCTAAAGCAATAATTGCTGCTGGCCTAAACTTCATATATTGCGGCCAATTATCATTAAGAGCAGACAAAAGAAAGTCTTCAATCTTCTTTAATGCAATATCATCCCATCCAGGAATAAATCGAAATAAGTTAATAAAGAAATATAATGCTCCATAATCTTTTTGTGCTTTATTTAAATTCCGAAGTAATATTTTTTGTATAGCTTTTAAGTCTCTTTCTCTAATAGTTTTTAATGCTAAATAGCAACGACTAAAATCAGTTCCAAACAATTCCTCTATTAAAAACTCATCACTTGGCATATCCTCATAACGATGTAAAAGAGTTAATTTGTTCGGGTCATCTATTAAAATTGAATCAACAGTTTCTACCAATGTTGATTTTTTAAATGTGATGTCCTTGTTCGGCCAAAGAGCCTCTACTGCTTTAAACCGAAAATAAGGAGCTACAGGTGTCTTTAATACCGAGGGTAGCAAATCATTGGCACCCGCATCAATAATATCCTGAATCGCGCAATGTCTGTCATTCTGATTTGACAACAATAAGTGATTTTCAAGTTGATTTATTAAGTCTTTTTTCTCACCTAATACAGCCACTGCAGCAATACAAGCGCCTCTCAAACTCGGAGAGACATTAGGTTCATTAATAATAGAAAGAATCTTGGGAACTTCTGAAACAACACCAAGACCTGAAAGCGCTCTAATCAAAGCTCTTCGGTTTTGGTTAGAATCATCCAATAAAGATCCAATTAATTGATGTATATTTTTGTCTTCACATCCAAGTTCATTAAGAGCCCAAGCAGCATTCTCAACAAGGTAAGGATCATCACTATGGAGGCAATGTCCAATATAAGGAATAGCTCGAATACAATTTAAACGTGCCAGAACTTCTACTGCCTTTCTCTTTGCTATCAAAACCGCTTGTTCATTTGAATCAGATTCAATCAAGCGAAAAAGAGCCTGTTCAGTTTGTAAGCCAGGATATTTCAACAAATGAAAGACTGCTTTATAATAATCACTTGAAAGGTCAAGCTCATTGACAGGCCTAGAAAGAATATCTAGAGCCTCCATTTGACTTAGAGACGGAAGATTGTCAAAAGGGCTTATATTCACTTAATCAAAAAGAAACCTAAATAAGTCTTAGATATATAATTACTTGTTTAGCATTAAATTGCAACAGATATCAAAAATTGATGTAAATATTTTAATTTAAAGTTTACCAAGAATATTAGAATCCATAGATAATATAACTAAATGGAATTATCAAGTTTGGAAGAGCATCAAACTATTCCCAATACAAATCACGAGTTACAACTAACTCAAGAAGAGGCGGAAAACTTGGCTAAAGAATTAAAGCTTCAGCTTCAGCTTGGAAAGATACATAAAGCCGATGCTCAACAAATTAAGCTCATGATTGCAGGACTTGGTGATAGTAGAGGTCTACTGAGACGTACATTTGTAGAAAGCCTTGGGAAAATTGGGGATGATGCAATACCAGGTCTCGAAAAAGCACTCCTTAAAAGTCAAAACGTGACGGTTAGAAGAGCTGCAGCTAAAACCCTTCGTTTAGTAGGTAATCCCAATGCTCTGCCAGCACTTCTAGAAGCACTAATTAATGATCCAGATCCAGTGGTCCAAGGATCTTCAGTTGGGGCAATGGCGGTTTTCGGAGAAAAAGCAGTCCTCGCTTTACTTAAAGTCCTAATTAATCCAAAAAGCACTGCTTTGCAATGCGGTTTAGCCAGTTGGGGCCTTGCATTTATTGGAGCGAAAGCACCTAAAGAACTTAAAAATGCAGCCAAATCTAAAAATCCAAGGATTAGAGCTGCAGCTATTGGAGCACTTGAGGATCAAATTCAGTCTTTAAATGATATCGAAGCAAAAAAACTCCTGCTGGATGCTTTATACGATCAATCTGCAGAGGTCAGAGCAGAAGCAACAATATTACTTGGGAAAATACATGACCCAAATTTGGTTAAACCTCTTTTAATTGAAAGATTGTCAGATTCAGATTCTGATGTCAGGAAAAAAGCCTCTCTATCACTTATGAAACTAAAAGATCCAGATTCAATCTATGCTCTTAAAGAAAGAGCATCAAAAGAAAAGGATCCTTTGGTAATGGCAGTATTAAAGCTAGCTATCAAAAAAACACCAATGAAGAAGAACAATTCATCCAAATCATGAGTTTTTTAAACTCAAATACTCTTCTAAGTAAAAGTGTTTAGAGCATCATTGGCACTATCAATAATCAAACTATCTTTAGTTTTATCATTTAATATCTCATTCAAACAATTTTTTGCCAATGGATGATCTATTTCGCCAAGAGCAGTTATAGCTGCTGCTGTCATGAGCAAATTCTCACCCTTACATATTCTGACCAAAATTGGAAGGCCTTGTTCTCCAAGTTGTCTTAATAATGAAACCACTGTCAGAATAATTTCTGGAGCTTTATCATTAATAGCTTTATTAATCACCTCAAATATTTCCTCTGGGAATAACTCACCGCGATTCCTTGCAGCAATTAATACAAATACTTTTAAACAACTAGTACGAACGACTCTATCTTCACTTTTTAAATACAAATCCACAAGCGAAGATACTGGTCTATACCCAAAGAAGCCAAGTGCATCTACAGTTTTTCTTCTAATCACGATATCCTTATGATTTAAATTATCTATCAACTTGGAAATTGATTCTTCCGGCCAAAGAGTAGCCATATCCAAATAGGCTTTTTTATTTATATATGGATTAGGATGATAGAAATCCTTAAATAAAGTCTCAATCTCTCTTTTTTTAGACTTTGATTGACTCATGATTTCCTAACACTTAAAGGTATAACAAACGACTCTAATGGATTTTAAGATCAAGCAAGGGCATTAATTAAATAATCAAGCAAACCCTTGAACTCAGTTGCAGCCTGTTGTTCCATATCCCTAGGAATACAGACTCTATCTCTAATATGAGTAAAAGCTTCTACATAAGCCGCAGTTGGCAACATTTGCGCTCTAATAACTTCTCTCATTCCAGCAATACCCCACTCATCAAGTGGACCAGTACCTCCTGTAACTAAACAATAATTAATTAACCTCAAATAATGATTGATGTCACGCGCACATTTATCTTTGTTTTCCTGATTGTATGAACCATTTCTATAAATAGCATCTACAGCATCTGCCGTAACTTTTTCTATATTTGCAGCGATCTTTTCAGCTGCCTCCATGCGAGCAGGGGCTCTGTCAAAAGAGCCTTTTACAGCCTCTATATCACTAAGAGTTGGGAATCGTCCTGCTGCATCAGCTGATGCCACTACGGTTGTGACTGCAGATTTCATTGAGAGCTTCCTATTAAGGAAAAGTATTTAACAAAGGTAAACTGAAATGATTCAGCTAAGAGCACTGATAACTCGATCAAAATAAGATGCCGCTTCTGCAGCTATCTCTTTGCATTGGGCACCTGATCCAGAATTAATACCCTCGAACATCTTACGACCAGAATTTGTTTCAGTCATAATTGCAACTGTTGCTATCTTCATGATCTCTACGGCTCTGACTGCATTAGCAATAGGTACCCCAAGTGCCATATATGTTTCTTTCAACCCATTGAGACAACGATCATCTAATACTGAAGGGTCTCCAGCAAGGAGGGCATAGCTCACATATCTAAGAATAATCTCACCATCTCTTAAACATGCAGCCATGCGACGTGTGGGGTAACAGTTCCCACCAGGCTGAGTCATACCAGTGTTCTCACAAACCATTCCAGCTACCGCATCAGCGGCAATGCAGGAAACATTTTGTGTAATAGCAAGTGTTGCATCGATCCGCTTATTAGCGTCAGAAACGTATTTCCGAAGTGCTAATAAATCGCCACTCCCGATCGGAGCACCTTTAGCATCAGCGCTTACTACAGCTCGGGAAAATGCATCAAGCATTGGGAAGTCGGACAGGCCGGAACTAGTTATGTGATCGAAGTGCTTCCAATCCGTAAGGAAAAGCACCAACTCCTAACCTACGCCTACAAGTTATGCGCCTGGCAAAAGCAACATGAGTCCGCAACGGTTCGTAACTGAACTGTCCCAAGAAGAAAGGAAGGCTTTTCCCTAAGGCCCTGGAGAAATCCTATGAATTCCAATGCACTTTCTTCTCAACACGCAAAAGCAGATCCTCTATGAAAGTTTTCGAAGCCAAAGATATTTAGACCAACAGGCTAAAATTTCAATTATTGACAAGCCTCTATGTCAAAACCTTCCTTAGAAGAACTCAATGAATCTATTAAAGACCTATCTGCTTACCGCGACAGACTAAAACAAGAGGTCATTACTATTGCTGAAAAGCTAAAAATGCCAAAAAAGAAAATAGAAATAACGCTCGAGGAAAATTCGGAACTCAAAAAACTTCAGCAAATCATATCTGTATTGGTTTCACAGCGAGACTTGATTTAACTTTGTATATTCATTTAATATACTTAATTGTTTAGAACCAACTTTTCATTATCCAAAACTCCTAAAATCAAATATTCCAAAAAAAGGGGCAAGATCCTGTAAAATATGATTCCAATTAATAAATAGATAGCTAACATAAAGTAAAGAGGTCGCTAACACACATTCTCATCGAATATTTCATTTTCTTCTATGTTGCTAAAATTAAGGTGATCGGTTTTAAGACTGGCTGTCTTAACGTCACATAAGTCACCAATAGGAATAAATTCAAACAAGTTATGGGCCTACCGGAGTGCCTCTTCTAAAAGGCCAGACGGTTCTGCGGCTTAGACGATTGTTTCGGGTTATTCCCCGAGAACGTGCCAGATCATTAATGGCCGTCCTGCCATTGTCCGCACTTACAGGAGTACTTGATCTAGGCACAGTTGCTGTTGCTGCGCGCCTTGCAGGCAGTCTCGTTGGCCAAAAACTCAACGACTCAATCCCTGGAATTAAAGTATTTGGAGGCTCACTTGGGGATCAAGCCTTATGGCTAGTACTAATTTTCATAGTTCTTAGTTGGCTAGGTTCAACAACAAAACTTCTACTTAAAATTTTTCAAGAAAAATTAACTGCAGAGGTATGGAGAGACATATCTGATCGAATACTTGGGAGAGTTATAGGTCAACCATATGAGTATTATTTAACAGCCAAGAGCTCTGCTATTTCAGCACAAATAATGGCTAACATGCAGAGGGTTTCTGATCTAATTATTGCACCTATCCTTACAATTACTTCTAGTTTTATTGTACTTGTATTTCTTGCAATTGCTCTAGGTTTAACTTTAGGAGTAAAGGCAATTATTTTACTTGTACTTTTAGGTATCGCTTTCCTTACAATATCATCTATAGTTGTTCCTTACCTACGTCATGCATCCAAGCAAAGAGTAAGATTAGATATTCTAGCCAATTCTCTACTAAACCAAATTTTTTATTCTATTCGTGATTTACATTTAACTCAAACTGGTCACTACTTTGAATCTAGATTCGTCAAAGCTGGAGAAGCAGCAAAGTCATTTGAATGGATGCTAAAGCTTCTACCTGATGTACCAAGATTTATAATTGAACCATTGGCAATTACTTTCATATTTTCAGCAGCATTAATCCCAACTATTACTAATCCTGGTGGTGAGAATTTAGCAGTCACACTAATACCCTTTGTTAGCACCTTCGTAGTTGCATCTGTAAAAATTACACCACCATTACAAGATCTATTCAAAGCTATAACACGCTTAAGAGGCGCCCTTCCTGAAGTAGATTCAGCATTGGGTTATCTTGAACTTCCAACCCCAAAACGTGCTTTTATCTCTAGAGAAAGTCTATCTCCTGAAGGAGTTTTTCCTAGAAGAGAGATCTCATTATTCAAAGTAGGTTATAGATATCCTGAGTCAGACCAAGCTGCTCTTAGATCTATTTCTATAAACGTACCTGTTGGTTCAAGAGTTGCTCTAATGGGACCTACAGGAAGCGGCAAAACAACTCTATCTAGCATTCTGCTGGCCCACTTAGAGCCAACCACAGGTCAAATGCTTTTGGATGGAATTCCATTAGCAACATCAGATGTGTCAGCCTGGCAAAGATGTTGTTCAGAGGTTCCACAAAATATACATCTTTTAGATTCAAGTATTCTTGAAAATATTGCCTTCGGAGAATATGAAGAAGAAATCAATTATGATGAAGTATGGGAGGCAATTAGTGCTGCTCAACTCTATGAATTAATCACGGAAATGCCCCATGGATTATATACATGTATTGGAGAAAATGGCTTTAATTTATCAGGCGGCCAACGTCAAAGATTAGCTTTGGCAAGAGCTTTTTATAGAAAAACAAAATTTCTTGTTTTAGACGAAGCAACAAGCTCATTAGATGAAAAGACAGAAACTGATGTTATTAATTCTTTGGAAATAATTGGTCGTAGATGTACAACAGTAGTTATTGCGCATAGACTTAATACCTTGTCAAAATGCGATCATATCTACGAAATCAAAGATGGGCTCGTGATTTCATCAGGAACTTATAATGATCTTTGTGATTCATCTCATCCATTAGGCATGACAGTAAAAGGATCTAATCAAAAAGAAATTTAAATTAATCATCCTATTATTTAAGAATAAAGGGACCTTCGTTCAAACACTATTATAACTAAATTTATAAATACAAGATAGTGAAAATAAGAATATAAGAGAAATGAAAAAGCCTCCCATCATTAAAATATTAGTAATTCCTCCAAAAACAAGCCAACCCGAGAAATAGAGTCCAATGGCAATTTTAATTGGACCAGAGGACATTGAACTAAACACTATAATCAGAGTAGTTATCAAAAATGGTAAGAGGAAGCATCCAATAAAAGAAAAATCTCTGATTAATTCTCCTGCAATAGTATAATTATTAAAACCCCAGACTTGACTGTTCTCAATAGCATGAATAGAAGATCTACTTATTGCAGGATTTATTCTTGAGAAGATGTTAAATAAAGGCAAGAAAGAACGCAATCCTATCCAGTTTGGTTCAGGTAATCGACCGAGTAGTTCAGTTAAAGTATTTAAGTATGAAAAAGAATATCTCAAAACACCTTCCATAAGTGTAAAAAATTCAGATATGGACTTATATTCATCCCTTAAAACCTTTGGCATTTGACTAAAGATAGATATTCCAAGAGTTGAAACCAAGAAAGGCAAAGGCTGCTTATTACTGACTCTCCAATCCCAGAAAGTGATTGCCAGGAATATAAAAACGACAAAAGCCATGCCTGCTCGACCAGAAGTCTGCAAGTCATTAAAGAAAACAGTAAGAACTGATATTGCTAATAAAGTCAATGAAGATTGATTCCTAATAGTCCTAAATAGACCTAAAGACAAGCAAAAGGCTGCGAAACAAAGACCATTTGGATAGCTTAACCATATAGGAACAATACTTTTTAATTCTACGGCTGCAAATCTCAACTGGGCAAAAAAATCTGCAATCGTTGTCTTATTACTAAAATTATTCCAAATAAATATCCATGTAATTAATTGAAGACTTAAAGTAAATGGAACTAATATTTTAACACATTTCTCTAAAAAATAATATTCTTCGGCACAATTTCTAAGAGGGGGTGAATTAATTCCTATGGAGCCTGATCTAAATATGCACAAAGCCGTTGAGACACCTAAATAAGGTAGAAAAAATACGGTTATTGCTTGAAATGAAATAGTTCCTGGGACCGGATATAATAATTCAAACAATATACAGCTAATTGTATAAATAAGGAAAATCACTATTGGGAATTTCCAATCAAGAGAACTAGCCCTAGAGGTAGTCTGAATCAAATCCGATTTCCTCTTAGGAGAGAAGTTGAGTAATTGCAATGATTATAACTAGAAATCAATCTATCATAACTATAAAGAAGCCAATAGAGTATCAATTTGATTTGCAGCTAAATCCCATCTATAAATTTTCAGTCTTTCTTTTCCATTAGAGATAAGCCTTTCTCTTAATGATCCATCTAAAAGGACTTCTCTCATAGCCTCAAAGATCTCAGTGATATTTATTGGATCAACAAGTATGCCGCCATCAGCAACAACTTCCGGCAAGGCTCCAGCATTAGATGCAATTACAGGAGTATTGCAAGCCATAGCCTCCAATGCTGGCAAACCAAAGCCTTCCCATAGGCTTGCAATTACCAATGCTTGACACTTATTCAATAATTGAAGTCTCTCTTTATCCGAAACCCATGGAATCCAGCGAACACGATCAGCAATCCTTAGTTCTTCTGCCAAAGCTTTTAATCTTGGAGTGTATCTATAATCATGTGGACCAACAAACCATAATTGCATATCACCTGACTTAAATAAAGCAAATGCTTTTAGAACTCTACCCAAGTTCTTATGCGGATCATGTCTTCCTAAAACCAGAAAAAATGCTTCTCTCTCAATCCCTAATGGATATAAATTCCCTTGATCAAATCCAAGTGGAATAGTCACTATTTTCTTAATAGGAACCTTTAAACGACTATGAACTTCCTTTGCTGTTGCCACTGAATTACAAAGAATAATTTCTGCATTATGTAAAACAATAGGCACATAAATTAAATGGTAAGCAAGTAAAGGCGTCAGCTGGGGATAACGTAAAGGCAACAAATCATGTGCAAGAACGACTGAACGGCATCCAACAAATATAGGAGCCTCAGGTAAAGGAGAGAGAAGGAACTTTGCATCTGTTTTCTTTAATAAATTAGGCAGCTTTTTCTGTGTCCACATCAAACGACGAATATGTCCCATTCGCCCACACTCAGGCATTAAATCATTTGGGATCGAGATACTTCCTTCCCGAGACCCTCCCAATGGATCAAGCAAAGGAAATCGATTAGGGTCAAGAGCTTTAATTAACTCCTTTGCAACAACACCTATCCCAGTAGGTTTTTTACCTAAATAGCTTCCATTAAAAAGGGCGAGAGGGGAAGAAGTCACTGGATAGGTTTCCTCAAAGCTTCAATCCAACCTTGCAGGACACCAAGACTTCTAAGTGGAGTTATTGGTAGTCTCAATATTGCATATAAAACCATACGAGCACTACGTAACAAGAATACCCATGAAGGAAGATGACGCTGCAGAAAACGTGTATAACTACAACTTGATAAGCGCAATCTTCTGGACATCGAAGTAGTACTACCTTCTCCTTTTTTATGTTCAACAGTTATTGAAGGAAGCCAAAGGATTGGGCTACCTTGACTAGAAAGTCTTAAACAAAAGTCTATATCTTCATAATAAAGAGGGAAAGAAGTGTCAAATTCCGGTTGAATGTCATGAGCAGAAGGCTTCAATAATAAACTACATCCACTGACCCAATCAACAGAAATATTATCAACCTGATGTCGCCTTCTATTTACTCTTCTACTACGGAAATTAAATCCATGTTCTATCCAACCTGCTGTTTGTTCAAAAAGACCATCTTTTGCTATAACTCCAGTGCCAACTATGGAATAAGAAGGGATTGTCTTTAATTTGATCAAAAGATTCTGCAGACATTCTTGATCTAAGAGTAATGTATCAGGATTAAGTAGCCAAACCCAATTCATCCATCCTTGATGAGAAAGATAATCCAATCCACAATTGCAACCATAAGCAAAGCCAGCACCTTCTTTACCTGAAATAACAACAAAGTTCAACTCACTTTCAATCTCTAATGGATCTACATCGCAAGAACCATTATTGACTATCAACCAAAGGGCTGGTTTAACTATCTGACCCCCAAGAGTCTTAGCTAAATCAAGCAATGCCCTTTTTGAGTCATAAGCCACTGTCAAAACTACAAGACCATCTTGGATGTCACTCACAAGTTCACAAAACCCCCATTAAACATAGATACTGACCGCTTTTCACTAATATGACATCAAAAATTAGGCCACAAGCACTTGTTTCTAAGACGACATAAAAAGCTCATCAGTCGTTCTTTTCGCAAGACTGCAGGTAATTACCCACTCGAGTTATAACCATTTTCGAAGATGAGTTTTTTGACTGGTTTGAATAATGCGCAAAGTCTTGCGGTCAATCACCTCAATGGACCTTTGTTGGTTGTTGCAGGAGCAGGAAGTGGCAAAACACGTGCTCTGACACATCGAATAGCTCATCTAATCGTTGCTCATGGCGTCGACCCAAGTGAAATCCTTGCGGTTACGTTTACAAACAAAGCAGCCAAAGAGATGAAAGAAAGGCTTGAACTCTTATTAACAGAAAGACTTGCAGAAAATCAATATGGACAACCATTAAGAACACTCCCAACTGTAGATCAACGTCAATTACGAGATCGAATATATAGAGAAATCACAAAAGAGCTTTGGATTGGTACATTCCACTCAATTTTTGCGCGTCTTCTTAGATTTGACATTGACAAGTTTCGGGATGCGGAGGGCCTTAGCTGGACTCGTCAATTCTCAATATATGATGAATCAGATTCACAAAATCTCGTAAAAGAAATTATCACACAGGAGCTACAACTAGACCCAAAAAGATTTGAACCCAAGAAAATTCGCTGGGCAATAAGTCATGCCAAAAATCAAGGCCTTTTACCCCATCAATTAGAAGAGAGAGCTGAAGGCCATCGAGAAAAATTAATTGCTAAAACTTATCAACTCTATCGACAAGCATTAGCTGCAAATAATTCTCTTGATTTTGATGATCTATTATTATTACCTGTAGAGATTTTACAAAAAAATGAACAAATTAGACATTACTGGCATAGACGTTTTAGACATTTATTAGTAGATGAATATCAAGACACTAACCACACCCAGTACGAATTAATTAAACTAATAGTTACCAATGGTAAAAAGCCTGAATCATTTAATGAATGGAATAATAGATCGGTCTTTGTAGTCGGTGATGCTGATCAAAGTATATATAGTTTTAGAGCTGCTGATTTCAGAATATTGATGGGCTTCCAAACCGATTTTGGAGATAAGGCACCTGATTCAAGTACATGCACAATGATCAAACTAGAAGAAAATTATAGGTCCACATCAACTATTTTAGAAGCCGCAAATTCATTAATTTTAAACAACAAAGAGCGCATTGAAAAAATACTGCGGCCAACAAGAAGTGAGGGTGATTTAATTAAACTTATTCGCTGCGATGATGAAATAGCAGAAGCTGAGGCAGTAGTTCATAGACTGAGATCAATACTGACTTCAGATACAAATATTAAATGGAGTGATATGGCTGTACTTTATAGAACAAATGCACAATCTAGAGCAATAGAAGAATCTCTAGTTAGGTGGAGTATTCCATATGTAGTAATAGGTGGCTTACGCTTCTATGATAGAAGAGAGATTAAAGACATATTGGCATACTTACGTTTACTAATTAATCCTGCCGATACTATAAGTCTTTTGAGAGTAATTAACGTACCTAAAAGGGGCATAGGTAAAACTACTATCCAAAGGCTCACAGATGCAGCTAATCAGCTGGGGATACCCTTATGGGATATTATTAGTGATGATGAAGCAGCGCGTTCATTAGGGGGTAGGTCATCTCGAGGTATTATTCAATTCTGTGAGTTAATTAATAACTTAAAAACAGATCTAACAAACTCAAGTCCTTCTACACTAATTCAAAAAGTCATGGAAAAAAGTGGTTATATAAATGAACTAATAATTAATGCTACTGATGAAGATGATGAACGTCGCAGGAATCTCCAAGAATTAATAAATGCCGCACTCCAATATCAAGAAGAAAATGAAACATCTGATATTGAAGGGTTTCTTGCATCAGCTGCATTAGCCAGTGATGCAGACAAAAAAGATACCCACGCTGATCGCCTAACCTTAATGACCTTGCATAGCAGCAAAGGATTGGAATTCCCCATAGTCTCATTAGTAGGTATGGAACAAGGTTTATTCCCTAGCTATAGAGCATTAGATGATCCTGCATCGTTAGAAGAAGAAAGGCGACTTTGTTATGTAGGTATTACTAGAGCAAAAGAGAAACTATTTCTTTCACATGCCACTGAAAGAAGATTATGGGGGGGAGCAAGAGAGCCAGCTTTACCTTCACGATTTTTATCTGAAATACCAAGTGAGCTTCTACAAGGAGATATTCCGTTAAGTGGAGGCGCCTCAATTAGACGAGACAAGCATTTAGAGCGAATTACTCGTATAGATAGACATGAAATGGAAGCATTAAGTAATAACTATCAAGGAACAACTCCTAAAAATGCCGTAAGGAGACGTAATCCTGGTCCATCTCCAGGAAAAAATTGGATTGTAGGTGATTTAGTTATGCATACAAATTTTGGAGAAGGTGAAATTACGCACATCTTTGGATCTGGAGAGAAAGTATCTATTGCTGTTAAATTCAAAGGACTTGGTGGACCCAAAATTCTTGATCCTAGGCTGGCACCAATTGAATATATCAATCAAAATAAAGAGTAATTAGTCTAAAACCTTAAACCATGAGAGAGCTCCTAACTATCTTAAAAATCAGATGAGCACTTTAGAGTCAAATATTGAAATTAAATTATCACGTTTACCTCTTGACTTGCTAAAGGAAATAGCAACAATCTTTTACGAAGAAGGAGCTACTCGAATAGCATTAATTGGAGGCGCAGTAAGAGATACTTTACTAGAACAAATTGACCCATCAAACTCTCATTTTATTTTAGATATTGATTTGATAGTAGAAGGCTCTGCCTCTGACTTGGCTAAAATATTGCAAGTAAAGTTGGGAACAGGAAGAGTCAGTAATCTAAGGGTCTATAAAACATATAACACCGCAGAAGTAGAGATCGATGGCTCTAAATTTGATTTAGCAACTGCAAGGGTTGAAAATTATAAAGCTCCAGGAGAAAATCCTCTTATCAGAGCGTGTCGTTTAGAGAATGATCTCCTTAGAAGAGACTTTAGTGTAAATGCAATAGCAATTGATTTAAGAGAATTTAAAATAATCGACCCATTTAATGGTGTTTCTGCATTAATCAAAAAACATCTAGAATTCCTTCATTCTAAAAGTGTTTCTGAAGACCCGACTCGCATAATAAGGGGGGCACGCTATGCCGCTAGGCTTAACTTCCAAATTTCTGAAAATTCATTAAAGCAAATAGAATCTTCAATTAATGATTGGCCTTGGGAATGGCATCCTGAAGACCCCCCTGAACTTGCTCCCCCGGCATTATCAACTCGATTGAGAGAAGAATTCTATCTCTTATTGAATAATGAACCTTGGGAGAAGGCAATTTTACTCTTACAAAATTGGGGGGCAATGTCATTACTTGATGAACAAATACAATTTGAAAGGCATTTGATTCAAAGATTGAAATGGGCAATTAAATTAAGAATTGAACCACTTACAGTATTAATCTCTAGCGGAAAAGATCCTATTAATCTCGCTAAGAGATTGCAATTAGCCAAGCATCAGCAAGAATTAATCATAAATAGCATTGATATAAATAGATTCTTTAATTTGAATAATCCCAATGAAAACTATTTAAGTTGGCAGCCTTCTCATTGGGCCGAAGAACTCGAAAATAAGAAGTGGCATCCTGACGCAGTAGGAATATGCATCTGTATGCGTCATCCAAATTGGAGGTTCTTCTTAAGATGGTATAAAAAATGGCGAAAAGTCACTCCTCCTCTTTCTGCAAAAGATCTTTTAAATCAGGGTTGGGTTGAAGGTCCAGAAATAGGTAAAGAATTAAAGAGACTTAGGAGGGAACTTTTAGATAAAAGATGTAAATAACACTTTGTAATCAGAGTGTTGTCAATCTTTGACCTGATAGATTTCGCCAATTTTATGCCATAAATGGGTGTTAATTAATTCCTCAGCAATTTCTGATGGGCAAGAAATAAGCAAAGGACCACAGGTTTGTGGATCAACTATTAATTCAATTAATGATTTGCGATTATAAAATCCATTACAAGATTTTCCTGTAATTAATTCGACAACTTTCGAATCATTCTCATATGACCCAAGCAATTCTAAAGACACTCTATTTGAAGGTGAAAGTGTACTATAGAATCCATTATTTAATAGCTCCAAAGAACCATTGTAAGCAGGGATTAAGTTACCATAAAGCTGTACAAAAATAGATGGTTCCCTATTAAACTTACGTTGGAAATTAGTCGTTTTTATCATTTCTCCTAAATGGCCTAATAAACCAAAACCTGTAACATCAGTACACGCATTTATCAATTTCTTTTCTGGATACTTTTCTTGAAGTTCTTGTAATAACATGAAGCTATCATATTGACTTGTTTCTAATTCATCTCTAACAGCTTCTAAATCCTTTGGATGAATGCTTCCAACCATTGCTGCTGCAAATATCACCCCACTTCCAAGTTTTCTACTTAGTAATAAAATATCTCCAGGCTCCATTCCACCCTTTGACCAGGCTGCTCGTCCTTCTCTTAATAGACCATTTACAGTAATTGCAATTTGCACTCCAAGACTAATTGGAGAAGGTGAAGGATGTCTTGCTTCAAGTGTATGTCCACCGAGAAGTTCAGCACCTTGTGGCTTTAAAGCTGATTGAATTCCTTCCAAAGTTTGGGCCAAAAGTTCCTGCTGAAGGGTTGTAGATACAGCTGGAACTGTAATTACTGCTTGCGCAGAAATTACAGTTCCACCTCTAGCCCAAATATCTGAACATGCATGGAGTGCGGTTATACGGCCATTCAGCCAAGGGTCACTAACTAATGCAGGGAAGCCATCAACACTTTGAATAATCCGACCATATTTTGATATTGGATCTACAAAACTTGCATCTACAGGGTATTCTCCTAATTCAAAAAGATTTGCTTTTTTTAAAGCTTTTTGTAAAGGTAGTGCGGCAACTTTTGCTGCACAACCTTTACAAAACATCATCTCTTGAGGAAGGTTCTTAGTCTTTTGCATTGGCAAAGTCAAATCAAAACGAGAGATAAATTTCCTATCTATTAATTCTTTCCAAAACCAAAGCAACCTGAAAGGTCCAATTATCCATTTTCCCCAAACAGCCCATGCAACTGATTTATTTGAATTAATACATCCTCCAATTAACTGTAATGCTCTTCTTTGAGGTCGCCAATCAACTAAGGTTTGTTTATAAGCATAAGCTTCTAAGTTTTTTGCTAAAGGAGTCGCCGCACGAACTGCCCAAACTCCTGATGGAGGCCGAATATCTTTACAAAGAACTGCGCAATCACCTGCTGCAAATAAATCTGGATGATTGACAACTTGAAGTGTTCTAGTTGTCAATAAACGTCCTTGATTATCTACTGGTAATGAACTCTCTTGAATCCATTTAGCTGGTCTGCTCCCAGTACACAAAAGGATTGGCCCATTAGCACAAGTTTCACTAGTAATGATTTCAATGTTAGCTTTCAAAAGTGCACGTCTAAAGGTTAATTTAGGCTGTCCATCATTTACCTTGATTTGAATCTTACGCCTAGGCCATCTTTTTCGCAAAGCAAGTGCGACTTCTACTCCTGTATGACCAGCACCAACAATAGTAAGTGTATTTTGAATTGACTCAGAGTTTTTAGAATCCTGCTTCTTAATCCAAGCAAGAGAAGTTTCAAGAGGTTTTATTGGAATAATTAAATCTAATCGATTCTTATAAAGAAGAACATTATTTAATTGAGGAGTTTCAGCTCCGACATTAATGCTTATTATATCAAAGTTAATAGAGGGCCGATCTTTTAGTAAAAGTAATTTACTGTTAGAACTAATTCCAATAATTTCTGCTGAAACAAAAGCTGCACCTGCTTGATTTGCTAAAAAAGCTAAGTCAATAATAGCTTCATCCGGTAAATAATATCCTGCAATAAGCCCAGGCACCATTCCCGAATAAAAAGTTGTGCTTTTTCTACTTATCAAAGTAATTAAACCTTTTGGCCTTAATTTGGGGTACATTGCCCATCGGAGCAAAAGCAATGCATGAGTATGTCCTCCGCCAGCAAGTACTAGATGATTAGCTATCATTGCAATTCAATTTTGGGCCAAGAGAAGATAGTTATTCTTGTTAAACAGATAACTTTCTCCATAAGCAAAAAGATGTTAAACATTATTTACAACTTAATCATATAGGACAATTGAATAAAGCCATTGTTACTAACGACCTGCGACTTTCAAGACTGTCTTAATTGTTCTAAACAAGATAAGAATATCTAACCAAGTACTAAAATATTTGAGATAATAAAGATCATACGATAATTTAGTTTCAGAATCCTCAACACTTGATGCATAAGGAGCGCAAACTTGTGCCCATCCACTTAACCCAGGACGCATCCAATGTCTCTTTCTATAATGAGGGATTCTTGTTTCTAATTGAAGTTCTATCTCAGGACATTCAGGCCTTGGTCCGATAAGGCTCATATCCCCTAGAACAACATTTACTAACTGAGGCAATTCATCAAGACGAGATTTCCTTAACCAATTCCCAACACGAGTGATTCGTTGATCACCAGGCACAGTCCAAGTAACAGGATCTTTAGGAGAAGAAACCTTCATGGTTCGAAGTTTCAAAACTTTAAATGGTTGACCAAGCCAACCAGTCCTTTCTTGAACATAAAAAATAGATCCACCATCTTCTATCCAAATCAAAATTGCAGCAATAACTACCAAAGGAGATGTCACTGCTAAAAGCATTATTGCAACAACAAAATCTGCCACGCGTTTCAATTGTCTTTGGAGGCTAAACAAAGCATTCCAAGGAATTTCTGAATAACTCAACCATGATTGAGGTAACAAGCTTGGAGGGATACGCTCTAATTCTCTTTCAGCAAGAGCGATTGGTGTAGTTAAGTTGCACTCCCGAGGATCTCTTTGCTCAAATTCTTTAAGCAAATTGAGATATTCATGCTTAACTCGAATAGTTGGTGACACTGCAAGAATCAATGGACTCTGTTCCAAAGATGCATCATCCAAAGATAACCATTTGGGCATTATTCGAGTAGGTGTTAGCTGCCAAGCCTGAAGAGCTTTAATTGCCTCGTCTTCAGGTGCCACTAAAACAAGCTTTGGTTCATCAGCTTGTAATGCTCCTAGCCGAAGTCCCACTCTTACAAAAAGAGACCAAAAAGTTGTTGGAATCAACCAAGAAAGTTGACTACTACGAAAAACAAGCCAAATATCTAGTGAAGGATTTAAAACCCAACGCAGAATAGCCACAAGCATCAAAGTAGCAAAAAAACAAAGCCCTAAACGTTGAATCAGAATCCATCTAGATAGGCGGGGCCAGCCCAGAACTGTATAAGTACCAAGAAGCCATCCAAACAGCAAATAAGACGTAATTGTAATAACAATCCAAGTCAACTGATCATATAGAGAATTAGACCAAATGCTTGCTAAAAGCACTAGCAAGATAAGCATCCCACACAGATCTAAAGCTGCACAAATTAACAAGTTTTGACGAGGGTTGCGCCAGGAAATCTTCATTAATACAACCAAAAAGAGCTGGATTTTTTAATTAGAATCATCATCTTTTTGATCTCCATAACCAAATGGGTTTAATTGCTGCCAAACCCATGAATCCCTACACATATCTAACAAAGTGCGTTTAGTAGCCCAGCCCAATCTATTTTTAGCAAAGGTTGGATCAGCAATTGAAAAAGCTGCATCACCTTGACGACGAGGGGTAATTTTGTATGGAATATGTCGACCAGTTGCCTCTTCAAAGGATTTAACTATTTGTAGAACTGAATAGCCTTGACCACTGCCTAGATTAGTAGTTATCAACTGTGGGGGTTCTCTTAATAAAGCTTGGAGAGCAGCACAGTGACCTTCAGCAAGATCCATCACATGAATGTAATCACGGACCGGTGTTCCATCTGGTGTTGGCCAGTCTGCACCAAAGATTTCAAGCTCCTTTCTTATGCCTACAGCGACTTGGCTTACAAAAGGAAATAAATTATTTGGGATGCCTATTGGAGCTTCCCCTATAGAACCACTTGGATGAGCACCAACAGGATTGAAATACCTTAAACAGGCGATTCTCCAACCCGGTTCACTATCAGCTAAATGCGCCAATAATTGTTCAACTGCTGCTTTGGTAGATCCATAAGGATTTATAGGCTGAACATTAGAAGTCTCTGAGGTTGGAATTTTTTGAGGAAATCCATAAACCGTAGCGCTACTACTAAAAACAATTGTCCTACATCCATAGGTTTTCATAACTTCTAGCAAGCATAGGGTCCCATTTACATTTACATCCCAATAAGAGAGAGGATAAAGAAAGGATTCTCCCACTGCCTTTAAACCCGCAAAATGAACAACTGCGTCAATAGGCTGATCCTGTCCTCCAAAAACCTTTCTTAAAACATCTTTATTTCGTATGTCGCCTTTTACAACCTTTATACGATCTCTTCCATCAATCCCAGCCAAAACCGAAACTCTTTCTAGAGACCTAGGGGAACTATTGCAATAATTATCAAGTGCAAACAGGTTATGTCCTTCTTTTAAAAGGGCCAAACATGTATGACTGCCGATGAAACCGGCACCGCCGGTGATCAACAGCTGAGCCATAAAAACTAATTATGTTTTAAACCAACGATAAGGGTTTTTGTCCGTTATCCCGCAATATGGCAGCAGCTTCTAGCAATGATGTGGAGAAATTACAAGCTTTACGCGGAATGGTGGATCTTCTGCCAGAGCAAACAGCTCTTTGGCAGAGGATTGAAAAAACTGCCCAAAGTCACTTCAAACGAGGAGCAGTTAATGAAATTCGAACTCCGCTTCTTGAAGCCACTGAACTTTTCTCTAGAGGTATAGGAGAGGCAACTGACGTGGTGGGGAAAGAAATGTATTCCTTTCTAGATAGAGGTCAACGAAATTGCACACTCAGGCCAGAAGGGACTGCATCAGTAGTTCGTGCATGCATCCAACATGGTCTTTTAAGCCAAGGTTCTCAAAAGTTCTGGTATTCAGGGCCAATGTTTCGATATGAACGCCCCCAGGCTGGACGACAGCGCCAGTTTCACCAAATTGGAGTTGAATTCCTTGGTTTTGACGACCCACGAAGCGACATTGAAACAATTGCTCTTGCCTGGGATCTATTACAGGACCTTGGTTTAAAGAAAATAAATCTTGAATTGAATTCATTAGGAGATCTAGAGGACAGAATACTCTTTCGAAAAAGTTTGGTGAACTGGCTTAGTGAAAGAGTTGATCTACTAGATGAAGATTCAAAAGATCGACTAAACAAAAATCCTTTGCGGATTCTTGATAGCAAAAATCCAAAAACCCAACTTCTCCTAAAAGAAGCCCCAACTCTGAATGAGGCTTTATCAAGCAAAAGCAAAGAACGGTTTGATGTTGTGCAAGCAGGTTTAAATCAAATGGGAATTCCTTTTCAGTTAAATCCTTGCCTAGTCAGAGGATTGGATTATTACAGTCATACTGCTTTTGAAATCACTTCTAATGAACTAGGAGCTCAAGCCACTATCTGCGGAGGGGGAAGGTATGACGGTTTAGTAGAACAACTTGGAGGACCTTCTTCATCAGGCGTGGGCTGGGCTTTGGGGATGGAACGTCTAGCTCTTCTGATTTCTACAATAAAACCAACTTCCGAAAATGAAAGAGCAAAATTCTATGTTGTAAGTCGAGGGAAAAAAGCAGAAACTAATGCCTTGACTATTGCCCGCAATTTACGACTGAAGAAGCATATTGTTGAAATTGATTTAACCAGAGCTGCCTTCAGCAAACAACTTAAAAGAGCAGATAAAAGTGGAGCAAAATGGGCAATTATTATTGGAGATAGCGAAGCAGAGCAAAGAAAGATGATCCTCAAAGACATGAGGTGTTCTAATGCAGAGATTTCAAAAGAAGAGCTAATAACAGAAGAAATTTTGTTAAATCGATTCGCTTAAGTAAGTTGCTGAATGAAGAAATGGTTTTTTTGTGTGATCACGTCGACAATTGACATCAGTAAAATCTGCTGTATTGGCGCCGGCTACGTCGGTGGCCCAACCATGGCTGTCATTGCAGATCGATGCCCAAACATCGAAGTAACAGTAGTTGACCTCAATGAAACCCGAATTGCGGCATGGAATGATGCTGATCTCAGCAAGCTTCCTATTTATGAACCTGGATTAGATGAAGTAGTAGCCAGAACTCGTGGACGCAACTTGCATTTCTCAACAGACGTAGTCAATGCCATCGCATCTGCTGACATAGTTTTCATATCAGTAAACACACCTACCAAGACAAAGGGTCTTGGGTCTGGTGAAGCTAGCGACTTAAGATGGGTTGAGGCATGCGCTAGGCAAGTCGCAGAATGTGCAAAAGGTCATACCATTGTTGTTGAAAAAAGCACTCTTCCTGTAAGGACAGCAAAAACAATACAAGTGATTTTGCAGGCCGCACAAAAATGTGACTCAAGAGATCAACAAGAAAAAAGTTTTGTTGTTTTATCTAATCCTGAATTTCTAGCAGAAGGAACTGCAATTAAAGACTTGATATCTCCTGACAGGGTTCTTATTGGCGGAGAAGACGCTAAAGCAATAAAGTCACTATCTAAGATCTATGAACAATGGGTACCCAAAGAGAAAATACTATGTACAAATTTATGGAGCAGTGAACTTTCAAAATTAACTGCAAATGCTTTTCTAGCGCAACGAATAAGCTCAATAAATGCCGTCGCAGAGCTTTGTGAAGTAACTGGTGCTGATGTTCGTGAAGTAGCAAAAGCTATTGGCACTGATTCAAGAATTGGACAGAGGTTCTTAAACTCTGGCCCAGGATTTGGCGGCAGTTGTTTTAAAAAAGACATCCTAAATTTAGTCTATCTTTGCAAGCATTTTGGCTTGCATGAAGTCGCACAATACTGGCAAAATGTTGTGACATTAAATAATTGGCAGCAAACAAGAATTGCGCGTCTAATTGTAGAAAAACTTTTTGGTACCGTTACCGGAAAAAAACTTGCAGTGTTTGGCTTTGCTTTCAAAGCTAATACAAATGATACTCGCGAAGCTCCTGCAATATCAATTGCGAAAGACTTACTTGATGAAGGGGCTCAACTTGCAATTTATGATCCAAAAGTAAATGCCAAACAAATCAGCCTTGATCTAAATATGCCTGCCAGCTCTCCACCTGATGCAAAAGCTGGACCTACAAGATCTGCTCTAAGTGGAGAAGGTAGTTGGTGGTCTTCGCAAAATATAAATGATGCCGTCAATGGCGCTGATGCAGTTGTCATTCTCACAGAATGGAGTCAATTTAAAGAACTAAATTGGTCCGAGATTGCTCCTTTAATGAGAAAGCCTGCTTGGATATTTGACGCAAGATCTGTTGTTGACCCTAATACAGTGAAATTAGCAGGCTTAAAACTTTGGCGAGTTGGAGATGGAACTTAAATGAAAGACTCTTTTTTAATTACTGGAGCTGCGGGTTTTATAGGTGCAGCACTAGTCAAAAAACTGATAAAAAATGGAGAAAGAGTAATTGGGATTGATAATCTAAATAATTATTATGATCCTGGCCTAAAAAAAGCACGATTAGAGGAGATCAATTCGATTACAAAATATTCTAATTGGAATTTCCATCAATTTTCTATAGAAAATAAAGACTGCATAGAAGAACTATTTAAACAAGAAAAACCTAAGGTTGTTATTAACCTAGCAGCCCAAGCAGGTGTTAGATATTCAATAGAAAACCCTTCAGCTTATATACAAGCAAATATTGTTGGTTTCAACAATATTCTCGAAAGTTGTCAACAGAATCAAATTGAAAATTTGGTTTATGCTTCAAGCAGTTCAGTATATGGTGGTAATAGAAATTTACCTTTCCATGAAAAACAAGCAGTTAATCACCCCGTAAGTCTTTATGCTGCCACAAAAAAAGCAAATGAACTAATGGCACATACCTACAGTCATCTTTATAAATTACCTTGTACAGGATTGCGATTTTTCACAGTTTATGGTCCCTGGGGAAGACCTGATATGGCTCCAATGCTTTTTGCTAAAGCAATATTAGATGGAAAGCCAATAAAAGTTTTTAATAATGGTGATATGAAAAGAGATTTTACTTATATTGATGACATCATTGAAGGGGTCTTTCGTTGTTGCTACAAACCAGCCACTGAAAACCAAAACTTTGATCCATTAAATCCTGATCCATCTACAGCAGCTGCCCCACATAGAATATTTAATATCGGGAATTCAAATCCCACTGAACTAATGAAATTTATAGAAGTACTTGAGAATACACTTGGCAAAAAAGCTGAAAAAAGTTTTCACCCTATGCAAGATGGTGATGTAGTTGCTACTGCCGCAGATACATCCGCCCTTGAAGCCTGGATAAACTTTCGTCCGTCAATCAAAATCGAAGAAGGTTTAAAAAAGTTCTCTGAATGGTACAAATATTTTTATTATGATTAATGCTTATTCTAATTCAGGGAAAAGACTCCTGAATCCATCTTCGGAACATGGAGCAATACCTCGTTCAGTAATACATGATGTAACTAACTTTGCAGGGGTTATATCAAAGGCCGGGTTTATAACATTAGTTCCTTTAGCCAAGATTTCTACAGCAACAATTTCAGATTTAAAAGAATTGCTAATAAGTCGACCACTTACTTGTGTAACTTCAGAAGAGGAACGCATCTCAATAGGAATTTCAGAAATTCCATTATTGAGTGCCCAGTCAAGTGTAGAAGAAGGCATAGCTACATAGAAAGGTATCCCATTATCTTTGGCAGCTAAAGCCTTTAAATATGTTCCTATTTTATTACAAACATCGCCAGATCTAGTGACTCGATCTGCTCCAACAATAACAACATCTATTTCTTTATTTTGCATTAAAAATCCACCTGCATTATCAACAATTAAAGTATTTGGAATCCCTTCATTACTCAATTCATAAGCTGTCAAACTAGCGCCTTGATTTCTTGGTCTAGTCTCATCAACCCAAACATGAACGTCTAAACCCTGCCTATGTGCTTTATATATTGGAGAAAGAGCTGTACCCCAATCAACAGTAGCAAGCCAACCCGCATTGCAATGGGTCAAAATATTTAATGGTTTATATTGATATTTGCTAGGTCTATTCTGATCAATCCTTTTAAAAACCTCTACTCCATAATTACCTATAGATTCACACATTAACAAATCTTCCTCAACAATTAAAGTTGCTTCATTTTTTGCACCAAATACTCGGTCACCTTTTGGCATTTTTTTTACTTTTTCAAAAACCCTGTTTAATGCCCAGCGGAGGTTAACAGCTGTTGGTCGAGTGGAAATAAGTTCATTAAAGGCATTATCTAAAGCCAAGTCACTAGAATCTTCTTTGAGGGCTAGCATCAAGCCATATGCACCTGCAACCCCAATCAAAGGAGCACCTCGAACTAGCATTTTATTGATAGCATTTACAACATCCCTATATGTATGCAACGAGGTAGTAACGAAGCAATGGGGAAGCTTTCTCTGATCAATAATCCCTATGGAAAGAGTATCTTCCTCAAGCCATATTGAACGCCAATTCTGTCCATTGATTTTCATGATCTATCTCTACAAATAAACAAGGGATTAAATCTAATTAAAAGTTGATCTAACAACATTCTAACTTGAGATAAGGTAACCTAAAAAAAATATTAATAGCTACACTGAATCAATTGGCCTCAAGAGGCAAGAGGTAATTAGGCTGCTAAATCGTAAAATCAAACCTAATCATTGAGAAGCTATCATATTTAGTATATTCAGATCTCTATTTGGAACCTTCTAACACCTTCTCTCTTAACAATGCCCTCTTAGGGGTTATGGGCGGAAGTGGCCTCTATGAAATAAGTGGAATCGAAGACCTTCAAGAAATAAATATAGACACTCCCTATGGCAAGCCTTCTGACAAATTAAGGCTCGGGAAATTAGGAGGTATGCAAGTTGTTTTTCTTGCCCGCCATGGTCGACATCACACATTAACGCCCACAGAAATACCTTACCAAGCAAACATTTGGGCTCTTCGTTCTTTAGGAGTTCGTTGGATTATTTCTCCGTCAGCTGTGGGATCGCTCCAAGAACAAGTACGTCCACTTGACATGGTAGTTCCTGATCAATTTATAGACAGGACTCATCAAAGACCTCTAACTTTCTTCTCAGATGGTGCTGTTGCTCATATCACAATGGCAGATCCTTTTTGCCCTATCCTTTCTAGGATTCTTGCTGATGCAGGAGAAAATCTTATACCTGAAGGTAGACAATTGCATCGTGGGGGGACCTACCTAGCAATGGAAGGTCCAGCATTTTCAACTCGTGCCGAATCAAACTTATATCGAACCTGGGGATGCACGGTAATTGGCATGACCAATCATACTGAAGCCAGATTAGCTAGAGAAGCTGAAATCGCTTATTCATCATTATCGATGGCTACTGATTATGATTGTTGGCATGAAGAACACGAAAATGTCTCAGTAGAAATGGTTTTAGAGAATCTCTACGACAACGCAAGAATTGCTACTGAGATTATCGAATTAACTGCTAAGAAAATTGGAGAGATAAGACCATCTAGCAAATCCCATAGTGCTTTAAAGAATGCTCTGATGACTTCAAAAGAAAAAGTACCTTCTCATACAAGAAAAAAAATCAATCTATTCACTTCTCCTTATTGGGGGCATTATAAAAACACCTAAAAATCAAGCATGAAAATTAAAATGCTCGATTTTATAGGTGTTTTTATAAAAAAGAAACTTGACTCTGATTTTGCCTAATGAATCAAGCAAAATGTCTTAGGTCTTTGTAAACACTTCAGGCGGAGCCAACTCCTGTATAGGAGCCATAGAAGAAAATACCAAGAACAAAAATCAGAGCAATTCCACCTGCTGTAGCAACTAGCCATAGGGGCAGAGAACCCTCTGTCCAACGTCGTTCCCATGAAACCGCTGGGCGGCCATCAGGAAGGCGATCCGGAATACGTCCGTCAGGTCCCTTTAGTTTTGTGCTCATGGTTTAGAAAGCTCAGTTAAAGAAATAGCTGGAAAACAAAACACCCATGACAAAAACCAGCAATAAGCCCAAATAAAGGCTTGTGCGGTTTAATTCAACAGGCAGTTTGTTTGGGTTCGGATTGACTTGCATGACTAGTAATAAGGATCAATCAGCGGCGAATGAACTGCATAGCTGCAATAGCGCCTAAGAAAAACACAGTTGGAATAGCCAAAGCATGTACTGCAAGCCACCGAACGGTAAAGATCGGATAGGTGCGTACTTCAGCAGCTTGAATTGGAGCAGAAGATTGAGACATGGCTTATTTCAGGCGCAGGTCGAGTTGGGACTTGGATTCGAAACGCTGGCTCACAACTGGAGCTTTAGTTTCAGATGCCTGGAAATAAGCATCTGGTCTTGGGGTCCCGAAGGTGTCATAGGCAAGACCCGTAGACACAAACAAGAATCCAGCTACAAAAATCGCAGGCAGAGTTACTGCATGGATAATCCAATAGCGGACACTTGTGATGATTTCAAAAAACGGGCGTTCCCCTGTGGAGCCGGCAGCCATAGCCTCACGCGTATCAGCAGCATGATCCTATCAAGACTCGAGATAAACTCTGCCCATGCTTAGGTCGCATGGTTACAGAGCGTTGTGCATTGGAATTAATTCAGTAATTTATCCAACCCAACGAAGCAAGTTTCCTCGCTCTCCGAGAACAAAGGCCCTGACTTGATCATTGTCATTTTTTTGATCAAACAAGATTCGAATGAGATTTGATGGCTGCTGGTCACCTACTGGGTCAACCTTCCAAGTTTTACCGGCATCTTCACTTACTAAAAGTGTGCCGTTTCCACCTGCCGCCCAAATATTGCCATTTGGATCCCAAGCCAAATCCAAATAGTTGTATCCATTTGTGATTGGAATAATTGGCTTACTCCAACTTTCTATTTCTCCTGGTTGGTCATTAAATCGAATCTCAGCTCCTCTAGAAAGCATCCACAATTCACCATCTGGCTTGAACCCTAAACTTTGAACCCGCTTGGAACTTGCCCTTTGATGTGGCTCCCATGCGTCATCTCCAGGATTCAATGTTGCAAAAAAGTTGCCAAGACTGCTCACACTTACATACCTTCCATCGCCCCCTCTTCGAAGATCACGAACCCCGCCAGAAGCATCACTAACTTTGCCTTCCCATGTAGCCCCTCCATCTTTAGTCAAATAAACCGCCCCAGCAGTAGTTGCCAGCTCTGCAGAGTCCCTACCTGCTGTAGTTATTAAATACGGATCGCCTGGCAATTTATTGCCTAATAAAAGACGCGTCCAATTTTTACCTGCATCACTTGAATGCATTACCAGACCAGGCTGTCCAGCTATCCAGCCCTCATTACCTTGAAAATCAATACTTATAAGACGAAAATTCTCATCTGAAGGCAGGTCCAGATTTCTTTCCTCCCAAGTTGCACCACCATCATCTGTTTCAAGAATTAAGCGATTAGTACCAATCAAAAAACCACGATCTTTATCAACAAAGCCCAAATCGAGTGGATTAGCTTGAGTCTCTAGATCTACTTTTTGCCAAGGACTACTCGTTGCAACTGGAAGCCTGGTAGTGACACAACCTCCAAGCCCTAAGCCTAAAGAAAGTATCAAAACCAAATTCAATAGGGAAGAAAATAAAGGTTTCATAAAAATCCTTGAGATCAATTCAATGAATAAAGGGATAGGAAACACGCGACTACAAAAGCCAGTCCTCCAAAGATCAATACATTCTTCTGACCAGAGGTCAAGCTATTCACTCCAAAGCCATAATTCAAATTCTCCTCGAATCCACTAGGTCTTGATCTTGGCCCAATATCTTTAAAAGTTTCCTTACCCGCTCGACAAACGGGACACCGGAAACTTGTCTGATCTAATTCCGAAAAAGGAGTCCCGCTTGGAATTCCAAACTTCTTAACTCCTTCTTTTGAATCGTAAACATAGCCACAACTCCTGCACTCAAATCTATGAGTGCTTAAGTCAATGACTTGTGCCTCAGCGAAGGTATTTTCTGAGGACTGATCGCCCCCATCGGGACCCTGACCCAATTGATTGGCTTCTGCATCATTTTCTGCAGTTTTGGTGTCGTTGCTCACCTCTGCTCTCCCATTCAATACAACTCTATCGACGAACTTTGGTCAGTGAATGCCAGACTGAGTGATGAATTGCCTTTTAATATGTTTGCCCTGCCAGGTTACGACGCCTTTCTGGGGTTTCTGCTAATAGCAACAGCTGTACCTACGCTCGCTTTAGTTACCAACAAATTGATTTCGCCTCGAAGTAGGTCAGGTGAGCGAGAGCTGACATACGAATCAGGAATGGAGCCAATAGGTGGTGCATGGATTCAATTCAACATTCGCTACTACATGTTTGCACTTGTGTTTGTCATCTTTGACGTAGAAACAGTTTTCCTTTATCCATGGGCAGTAGCATTTCATCGACTTGGTTTATTGGCATTCATAGAAGCAGTTATTTTTATTGCAATCCTGGTTGTTGCCCTTGCCTATGCATGGCGCAAAGGTGCCCTTGAATGGAGCTAAACCCTTGAAAGAACATCCCTCCATTAATGCCATTCGAGATCTACGTGCTGCGAGTTGCGGTCCACTAGAAATCCCAACTGTTACCTCTGACTTAAGTGAGAACATAATTCTTACAAGCTTGGATGACCTTCACAATTGGGCAAGATTAAGCAGTCTTTGGCCTCTGCTTTATGGAACTGCATGTTGTTTTATTGAATTTGCCGCTTTAATTGGTTCAAGATTTGATTTTGATCGTTTCGGACTAGTACCACGAAGCTCCCCAAGGCAAGCAGACCTTCTAATAGTTGCTGGCACAGTCACAATGAAAATGGCACCAGCCTTAGTAAGGCTTTATGAGCAAATGCCAGAGCCAAAATATGTGATTGCCATGGGTGCTTGCACAATTACAGGTGGAATGTTCAGCGCCGACTCAACAACAGCAGTAAGAGGTGTTGATAAATTAATTCCCGTCGATCTTTACCTTCCAGGCTGTCCTCCAAGACCAGAAGCAATTTTTGATGCTGTTATCAAACTAAGAAAGAAAGTAGGAAACGAATCAATAACTGAACGACCAAAGATGCAGCAATCTCATCGTTACTTCACAATCTCCCATAAAATGAAAATAATTCCATCAAAAATTACTGGGGCTTATTTAAATGCAGATACACAGAAAGCAGCTTTAAATGAAAGCACTGAATTCCCTTTCCCAAGCAAATTAGAGCCCAAAGAATCTATCTTAGATCCAATGGCGATTCCCCCCGAAAAGTCAAAATCATGAATAATGAAACACCTCTAAAAAACGACGAACAACAAGCCCAAGAAGCAGGGCCAATTAGTCAATGGCTTACAAGTAAAGGCTTTTCAAATGAATCGCTCGAACCAGATCATCTTGGAGTTGAAATTATTAGCATAGAGCCAACTTGTCTCAACAATATTGCTTGCGTACTAAAAGATAATGGTTTCGATTATTTGCAATGCCAAGGAGGTTATGACGAAGGGGCAGGGGCAAAATTAGTTTGTTTCTATCACTTAATTGCAATGAACGAAATAATAACTACAAATTCCACAAAATCAATAGATAAAAAACCCAGAGAAGTACGCCTCAAAATATTTTTACCTCGTGACGGGGAGCTCAAGGTTCCAAGCTTATATGGACTATTTAGAGGTTCTGACTGGCAAGAAAGAGAAACTTACGACATGTTTGGCATCTCTTTTGAAGGTCACCCTCATCCAAAACGTTTACTTATGCCAGAAGACTGGAAAGGTTGGCCACTAAGGAAAGATTACATTCAGCCGGATTTTTATGAAATGCAAGACGCATATTAATTAAGTAATTAAGTTCCCTAAAGATCCCTCTTTTGCTTTCTATAAAACCGCATTATTGCCAATGAAAGACTTCTAGGGTCATGCCGCAAAGTAGCTGTTGGCCTGCCTCCTTGTAGGGGAGCCTGCATGACTTCATAACCTAAAGATTCCAAGGCTTCCTCATCACAAAGCACAGGTTCAGCACCTCTAGCTCGATAGTATTCAATTAATGGAGAAGGTTCCATATCATCTTGAGCTAATACAGAGCTAAAAAGTCTTTTACCAATTCCTAAACTTGCCAATTGAGCTTCTATAGCTCTCAAATGTCCACCAACATCAAGGCCATCAGTTTCACCTGGTTGGGTCATTAGATTACATATATATAGCTTAGGAGAATTACTACGCTCTATCGCAGTTACTAATTCTGGTACAAGCAAATTAGGCAATAAAGATGTATAAAGACTACCCGGACCAAGCAAAATCAAATCTGCATTGGCAATCGCTTCAAGAGCACGAGGTAACGCAGGTGGTTTTTCAGGCAAACAACCCATTCTGACAATAGGACTAGGTGCCTTTCCTATTGCAGACTCTCCTTCAATCCTTTGTCCATTTTCTAACTCTGCCCATAAACGAACATCTACATTTGTTGCTGGTACGACCTGACCTTGTACAGCAAGAACCCTACTTGAAGCTGTAATTGCTGTTTCTAGATTGCCAGTAATAGCAGTTAATGCCGAAAGAAAAAGATTGCCAAAACTATGTCCTTCAAGTCCACTCCCTGCAGAAAAACGATATTGAAAAAGTCTGGTCAGTAAAGGTTCTTCTGTTGAAAGTGCCGCAAGACAATTTCGAATATCTCCTGGAGGTTGTACACCTAATTCTCGTCGAAGAATTCCGCTACTTCCTCCATCATCAGCCACAGTGACAATGGCAGTAATTCGACTGCTATAGCGTTTTAATCCACTTAAAAGTGTGGCTAAACCAGTGCCTCCTCCAATAGCAACAATATTTGGACCACGATTAAGTTTGCTTTTTGCTCGCAGTGCATCAACCAAAACAGTATCTTTATCTGGAGCAAGCGCTTGCTGAATAGATCCAAAACTTCGACTTT
Organism: Prochlorococcus sp. AG-363-O15; assembly: GCA_003278255.1. Classification (GTDB taxonomy): domain Bacteria; phylum Cyanobacteriota; class Cyanobacteriia; order PCC-6307; family Cyanobiaceae; genus AG-363-O15. The sequence continues at coordinate 163,022 of QCFZ01000002.1, read as the reverse complement.
GTCCCCATAACAAAAGTCCAGCGCCAAGAATTAACACCAATGGACCAGTAATACTTCTCGGCAAAACCGTAGTAATTGCACTAAGAAGCCAAGTAAGAGTTTCAATAGTCCAATAAATTGGCTTTAAATCAGCCCAAATTGCACCCCCCAATAGGGCCATTAATAATCCCAACCCAGAAGTCAGCATCCAGCGCTTAACTACCAATCCAGGCAAAAGCCAACGGATTGCTCTTCTTGACCGCGTAATCAAATCCCTCTGCTGAGAGACCTTCCCAGTCCTGAAACGACGCCTGGAGAATTTCCTAGAGCGTCTAGTTGAATTTGAAGAGGACGGCTTCGGCGAGGTCAAACCTGCAAGAACAACTTGACCTTAGTTCGTTGAGGAACTCTACGGAAACTTCCCAAGTTGCACATCCTGGGCAAGATGTGATTGTCCTCGTCATTTTCGGAGCAATCGTGCCTCAAACCACGCCTGTGGTCGAGATGCAAGATCTAACAATGCAATGGGGCTCCGTCCCAGTATTGAATAAGGTCAACCTAAAAATGCAGCCAGGGGAAAGGCTCGCAATTGTTGGCCCTTCCGGCTGCGGGAAATCGACCGTTCTAAGACTTTTGGCAGGTCTAATATTGCCTACAAGCGGCGACTTAAATTTATTTGGAAAAAATCAAGTTTATTTGAGGCTAGATCAGAGTTATCCACCAGACGTCCGTTTGGTTTTCCAAAATCCTGCACTTTTAGCTTCTTTAACTGTTGAAGAAAATGTAGGTTTTCTACTAATGAGATCTGGGGAACTAAGTCACAAAAATATCCAAAACCTTGTATCGACTTGCCTTGAAGAAGTTGGACTTTACGATGTAGCAGATAAATTTCCCGGTCAACTTAGTGGTGGCATGCAAAAAAGAGTTAGTTTTGCAAGGGCACTAATTAATGATCCATATAAAAAAAACGATGAAATGCCTTTACTTTTATATGATGAACCAACTGCTGGTCTAGATCCTATGGCTTGCACAAGAATAGAAGATCTAATTGTAAAAACAACTAAAGTTGCTAAGGGCTGTTCAATAATTGTTAGCCATGTCCGTAGCACCATTGAACGTTCAGCCAGCAGAGTCTTAATGCTTTATGGAGGAAAGTTTCGATGGGATGGCTCTATTGAAGAGTTCCGGCAAAGTGATAATCATTATGTTGAACAGTTCCGCACAGGTAGTCTTCACGGACCTATGCAACCTGCTGATAATTAATTGCCATGCGTCGCAGTTTTCGTGATGCCATTGTCGGCTTCTCCATTCTTGGAGGAATAGTCGCTCTTGCAGGATCAATGCTTTGGCTTCGCGGAGTCAAACTCAGTCGATCGACTTGGAACATAACCGCAAGTTTTGAAAATGCGGCTGGGCTAGCAGAGAGATCTCCTGTGACTTATAGAGGCATCCTTGTTGGATCAATTGGAAAAATAAAAGTTACTCCAAATGCAATAGAAGCAACCCTAGACATCAATGATGCTGAACTTAGCCTGCCTATTCCAGTTATAGCAAAAGTCTCTAATAGCTCTCTATTAGGTGGAGATGTTCAGGTTTCATTATTAAGTTTAGGAAGCCCACTTACAGAGAAAGCTCCACTCCCTAGATCCAAAGATTGCCTTGAAAGCAAAGTGTTATGTCATGGAGCAAAAATCAAAGGAAAACCATTAATGAGCATCTCCACTCTTACAGAAGAGCTAGAACGAATGCTACAAAAGGCAGACAAAAAAGATATCGTTTCCAATCTAGTTCAATCAACAAAGCAATTTGATTTAACTCAAAAAAATCTGGACGAATTAATTCTTCAAGTAAAAGATGAAGTTGCCAGAGCTGAACCAATAATTACACATCTAAATCAAGCTACTGAGCATGTAAATAATATTCTTGCTGCAATAGACAATCCAAATACTCTCAACGATATTATTCAAACCGCGAAATCTACAAGATCTATTACCAAAAAAGTGGATAATCTAGGAAGTGATATGGGCAAGATAATGGAAGACGAAGAATTAATGAGTGCTATAAGGAGTGTAACCATAGGCCTTGGAGAATTCTTTAATGAACTATATCCAGTCCAAACGAGTGAATTAAAGCGTTAAAATTAATCCATTAACTTACTGCTTGTATTGCATCCATTGCAATTGCAGCTATTGCTTGATCAGTAGCCTTTGGCAATTGAACATATTTACCTCCTGCAGCTTCGGCTAAATCTTTTCCCATGCCGCTACCAATAAACTTACGTTCAGTATCTATCACTAATAATTTGATTCCTAAAGTCCTATATCTAGTAGCTACATCAAGAACTTCTTGCTTTAAATCAACTGTCTCCTCTCCTTCTAATTCAGGCTGTCCAAGAGATTTACTTAAAGGAACATTTCCTCTCCCATCAGTTATTGCAACCACAACAACTTGACCAAGATCTCCAGTAGCTAATGCATTCGCTCCAACTCTGGCAGCTTGAGTTAATCCATGAGCTAGAGGAGAACCGCCGCCACATGGCATAACTTCCAATCGTCTTTTCGCTGCCGTAATAGATCGAGTAGGCGGCAACAAGACCTCTGCCTGTTCTCCTCTAAAAGGAATCAAAGAAACCTCATCTCTATTTTCATATGCCTCAGTTAATAATCGAATTACAGCTCCTTTTGCACCTTGCATCCGGTTTAAAGCCATTGATCCACTGGCATCTACTAAAAAAACGACTAAAGAACCTGCCTTCCTTTGCAATAATTTCGCTCTTAAATCACCTTCTTCAACAATCACCGTCCGATCAGGCTCTCGAGATCTACGGGCTTTTTGATAAGGAGCAGCTGCTCTAAGGGTTGCATCTACAGCAATCCTGCGAACTGGTCCACGAGGGAGGATAGGCTTCACATATCTACCACGACTATCACTTAAAACCGTAGATCTACTGCCACTATTACCACTTTTGGACTTGGCTGCTGAAAACAATAAAAGATCTGGGTCAATTGCTATAGCTTCTGGATCAAGCATAAATTCTTCTGGAATAGGTGGTGAAGATTGGTCCTCTAAATCATCTTCATCTTCATCTTCATCTTTTTCATCTTCTTGATTTTCATCTTGAGGTTGATCAGGAGGAGGGGGCTGTTGTTGATCTTCTGGTGGAGGTGGTTCCAGCTCTTCTTCTTGAGGTGGCAATTGCAAAGCTCTTGGTGCAATAACCAATCGCACTGCAACTTTTAAATCATCTGCTTCAACTTTGTCTCTCCCACATAAAGCCGCATTTGCCTTGGCTACTCGAACTGCATATAACTCAGAACGATGTCCTTCAACTCCACCACGAATAGCTTCAGTTACTAAATACTGAATTTGTTCTTTAGTTATCTGTACATCAGGTAGCCATTGACGAGCTAAAAGCAGTTGTGTGGCCAACGCCTCTGTCTCATCAGCCCACTTTGCCGTAAAACTTCCACTAGATTCTCCATGAGCAATAGCAGCTTGTGTAATTTCAACTCTCTGCTCATTAGTTATTAATTGATCAGCAGACAACACAATTGCAAACCGATCTAATAAATGATCCCTAACCGCACCCTCTTCTGGGTTGTATGTGGCAAGCAATAACGGTCGGCAGGGATGACTAAGACTTAAACCTTCGCGTTCAATTCTATTTTCACCAGCTCCCACAGCCGCCAATAAAAGATTGACAATGCCATCTTCAAGCAAGTTCAACTCATCAACATAAAGAACACCTCTATGTGCCTCTGCTAATAATCCAGGTTGAAAAACTGGACTCCCGCTAACTAATGAAGCAGTCACATCTACTGCTCCTACAAGCCTATCTTCAGTAATTCCAAGAGGAACTTGTACAAAAGGAGCGGGAATTACTCGAGACGGTAAAGATTGTCGAGATTTTTCCTTAATAGAGAATTCATTGGTCTTATCAATTAAAAGTCTTGTCCCTTCATCCCATTCATCTGGAAAATTAGGGTCAAGATTTCTCCCAACAGAGCGAACTTGAGAAGTATTGTTTTGATCTTGTTCAAGCTTAGAAGTATCAAGAATATCTATAGGAGGTAAAAGAGCGTGCAAAGCTCTTGCTAAAACTGACTTTCCTGTTCCACGACCACCAGCAATAATTACACCACCTAAGCCTGGATCAACAGCTGCAAGCATCAAGGCCAATTTTAATGTTCCATGTCCAGTGATCGCCGCCAAAGGAAATGCTCTGTTGGCCATTTCTTGAGAGACTTGACCGGAAGTTTTTGAGTCTGTGGGTTTGTTGATGGATCCTCCTGCAATCATTTAGTGACAGCCTCCCGATTACCTTTCCGCCAGTCTCGCTGATAATCCCATCACTTTCTCGAAAATCCCAACTCCAAGCACCCTGGCCATAGCACTTGGTTCAAATCTACCTAGCAAATTTGGATCTCCTGCCTCCACCCTAAAAGCAGTAAGACCAAAATTGGAAAGATTGCTCAAAGATTGGATTGAATCCTCCTTAGAAAGAAGGAATAACAAAACCTATATGCCTGAGGACCTACGTTTACGTTGGTCGCCATTATTTGAGACTGAACCTGAGGGCGGACCTGACCAACAACCCAAATATTTAAATGCAGTGCTAGTAGTGGATGGCAAAAAAATTTGTGCAATAGAACCTTCTGAAAAAGCTGGATTGGAATTACTAAATAAATTGCTTGCTTTAGAGAAGGAATTTGGAAGAGACCGTCAATCCTCTTTAATTAGATGGGGTCCGAGGTCCCTCGACCTTGACATACTTGCTTGGGGCGCATTTCACTTGCAACATAAACAGCTCACACTTCCTCATCCAAGATTAATTGAACGTAAATTTGTAGTAGTTCCACTTGCAGCAGCTTTAACTACTACAGGAGTTGTCCCTAAACGAATTGCACCCCAACTTGATTGGCCTGAGTAAATTATTTTCGCTATTAACTTCCAAAAACACATTAAAGAGTCATCCTGTAAATCCACTAAATCCGCTCTCTATCGTGCCCTTACCCCCTCCTGAGCCTTCTTTAGTTTTAGAAACCAAAGCTTTTCTAAATGCTCGCAAAATACGTTTTGAAATAAACAAAATTGAATTACCAATTGGCATCAAAGGAACTTTTGGAGTAATTAAACACCCAGGAGCTTCTTTAGCTGTTCCAATAACAAACGATGGACATATTGTGGTCCTTAGACAATACCGTTTTGCTGTAGCTCGCAGAATTCTTGAATTTCCAGCAGGGACTCTTGAGCAAGGCGAAGATCCTCTTACATCTATGAAAAGAGAACTAGCAGAAGAAGCTGGTTATATAGCAACTAAATGGGATGCTTTAGGCGAGATGCTTCCTTGCCCTGGCTATTCTAATGAAGTAATACACATTTTCCTGGCAAGAGGCCTTAGCGAGATGACAGACAGGCCAGAAGGAGACGAAGATGAAGATCTTGAAGTCTTACATATGACCCCAAATGAATTAGATAATTGCCTGTCAAGTGGCAATGAAGCACTTGATGGAAAAAGCATTACAGCCTGGTACAGAACTCGTCAATTTCTTAATTTCTAAAAGAGCTTTTGAAAACACAGATCAAACAACTACTTTCACCTCATCATAACTAGTCTCTTTCAATAATGTTGTAATTTCATTAACTACTTTATCTTGATGGTCGATTGTCAACTCTGGGAAGATAGGAAGGCTTAAAACTTCTCCACATAGTTTTTCTGTCACAGGCAAGTGCCCAGGCTTATATCCAAATGATTTATACGCAGGCTGAAGATGTATAGGTATTGGATAATAAATAATAGTATTAACCCCTGCCTTACTAAGATTCTCTTTAAGCCAATCTCTTCCCACTCCAACTTTTAATCCATATTCATTCACCTCTAAACTAAATTCTTTATTTGAATGAAAGGTTTTATCAGGAAAATCTATTATCCTAATTACAAATTGATTCCATGCATGCAAACTATTAATTTGACTACTATTTGAAGGGAGTTTTAAGCAGGATAAATTATTTAACATTTTTTGATAATACTCAGATATTTTCTTGCGCTGTTGAATCCATTTTTTTAGCTTTGGTAATTTTACATTTAAAACAGCAGCCTGCAAAGCATCTAATCTACTATTGTAACCCAGATTTGTATGTATATATCTCTTAGGCATTCCATGAACAGCTAATTCACGAATAAGTTTTGCAATGTTTTGGTCATGAGTAGTTATTGCTCCTGCATCGCCGGCAGCCCCTAAGTTTTTGGTAGGGAAAAAACTATAACAACCGATATCTCCCCAACTGCCTACTGGACGACCATTCCAAACTGCACCCGCAGCTTGAGCACAGTCTTCTATTACTTTCAATTTATATTTCTTTGCCAAGGTAATTATCTGATCCATATCTACTGGACATCCAAACAAATGCACTGGAAGAAGCGCTTTAGTAGAAGATGTAATTGCAGCTTCTACTAATTGAATATCGATGAGGTAAGTATCTGGATCAACATCTACAAAAACTGGCTTAGCCCCTACAGCACTAATTGCCTCTGCAGTTGCAAAAAAACTAAATGAAGAGGTTATTACTTCATCACCAATACCAATCTCTAAAGCTCTTAGAGCCAATATCAATGCATCAGTTCCACTATTACAGCCAACTGCATACGGGACTTCGATACTGCTAGCAAAAGCAGTTTCAAAGTTCTCAATTTCAATCCCACCTATGTATTGTCCACTGTGAAGGACATTCAAAACTGCTGAATCCAGGTCAGATCCCAATTCGGCAATTTGTTGAGAAAGGCTAAATGGAGGCACTTGCATAGAAGGCACCTTAAGCGTCCCAGATGGAAGCATTACAACTTCAAGACTATGAAGGATGAGAGAACCAAAGGGGCTCTTGACCCGGATGCCATTTGATATTGCAGCCTATAGAGGGCTTCTGGTTTGAAAAAACAGTCTTTCCATTGATGACTAAATCCAAAGCAGAACGCAGATCCTCCCCGTTTGATGGAAAATTGTTGCTTGGTCTGCTGCTATCCAACTGACCCCTATATTTCAGTTGTTGTTCTCCATTCTCCATAGGAGCAAATAAAAAGAAATCAGGAGTGCAAGCTGCTTGAAGGTCCTTCGCAAGACTTTGATCTTGATCTAATAAATATGGGAATCGCCAATCTCTATTCCTAGCTTGTTGAGCTAACTCTTTAGGTCCATCTTGTGGATGGGTAATCAAACTATTACTTGCTATCCCTAAAAACTGAATCAATTCACCATAATCATTAGTCAATCGTGAAATCTCAACTTCAATATGCCTTACAAAGGGACAATGAGTACATAGAAGCATCAATAGAACTGGCTTGATGCTGAGATCAAGGCTCTTAATTTTGACAGGAGAAAGCTCGCCAGTATCTAGTGAAAAGCCAGTCCCTGGAACCACTTCAAGCTCAAAAAAAGGCAATTTTGTGCCAAGTGGCAACATATTTGATTCAGTAAGCGTCATAAACTAATTACCCAATTTAATAATGCCTGAGATTTAATAACCATGAATTTGTAAAATCCCAATTGAAGAAAATGATGGTTGCACCTCAACCTTCATTATTTAACTCCCCTTAAAGCAGACCTAGCAAAACTCGATTGGAGCGAAAGCCCCATATTTAAAGATTTTGCATGGCATGGGTGAGAATTATGAAAACGTCCTCAAGTACTTTGTTCAGATGCTTCTCGATCTAAGCGGCAAAAAGATACTCGTCACAGGTATCGCCAACAACCGCTCAATAGCGTGGGGCATAGCCCAACAACTACATGCTGCAGGTGCTGAACTAGGAATCACTTACCTACCAGATGAAAAAGGACGCTTTGAAACGAAAGTCCGAGAACTAACTAATCCTTTAAAACCAAGTCTTTTCTTGCCCTTAAACGTGCAAGACAACTCTCAAATGGAATCTGTCTTTGAGACCATTAACAATGACTGGGGACGCCTAGATGGATTGATTCATTGTCTTGCCTTTGCTGGCAAAGAAGAATTAATTGGTGACTTCAGTGCGACAACAGCAGAGGGGTTCTCTCGTGCTCTTGAAATCAGTGCATACTCTTTAGCACCTCTATGTAGGCATGCAAAACCGCTGTTTAGCAAAGGCGCAGGTGTAGTTACTCTTACTTATTTAGGTTCTGAAAGAGCAATACCTAACTACAACGTCATGGGTGTAGCGAAAGCCGCATTAGAAGCCTCTGTTAGATATCTTTCTGCAGAACTAGGACCAGAGAATGAAGTTCGCGTAAATGCAATAAGTGCAGGTCCTATTAGAACTCTCGCCAGTTCAGCGATTGGAGGGATTTTGGACATGATCCACAATGTTGAAGAAAAAGCCCCTTTGCGCAGGACCGTTACTCAAACTGAAGTAGGTAATACAGCAGCTTTCTTGCTAAGCAATCTCTCAAGTGGAATTTCTGGCCAAACTATTTACGTAGATGCTGGTTATTGCATTAATGGAATGTGATTTAACGAGAATTATGACCCTAATTGGATCGATGCCATGACATCCCCAAGGCAAGGAGAAATTCATCGCATTACTAACGAAACGGATGTTCAAATTCGATTCGGACTCGACGGAACGGGAAAATGTGACGTTTCCACCGGCGTACCTTTCTTAGATCATATGGTTCACCAATTATCTAGTCATGGTTTATTTGACTTGAAAATTAGTGCCAAAGGAGATACTCATATAGATGACCATCACACAAATGAAGATGTAGGAATTGCCCTAGGTCAAGCGTTATCAAAAGCCTTGGGTAATAGGAAAGGCATTAATCGCTTTGGACATTTTGTAGCACCGTTAGATGAAGCAATAGTCCAAGTTGTTCTGGATTGTTCTGGGCGTCCTCATCTTAGTTATGGTCTAGAAATACCATCTCAACGAATTGGGACTTATGAAACAGAATTAGTAAAAGAATTTTTCATTGCTTTAGTCAATAACAGTGGCCTGACTTTACACATCAACCAATTGAATGGAATTAATTCTCACCATATTGTGGAAGCCTGTTTTAAGGCTTTCGCAAGAGCACTTCGCATGGCTACAGAAGTAGATCCAAGAAGATCAGATACTATTCCAAGTAGCAAAGGCATGCTTGAACAAGCTGGGTATCCAAATGAATAAGCCCCAACAACTATTTATATCCACAATGGGGCAATTTTTTCGCGATCATTACAAACCATCTAATCCTTTGTTGTGAGCTTCTCTGCATTAAATAATTCCTCAACAGAGTCTTGTGCGGATTTCAATAGAGAAGATTGGGCAAGTTCTTATTGCAATGTCAATCAAGAATTAACTAATGAAGTAGTGCTCCCCATTACTGGGAGTGTTCCGGCAGAACTTAACGGAACTTTTTTCCGGAATGGCCCTGGTCGTTTTGAAAGAGCAGGCCAATGGGTGCATCATCCTTTTGATGGTGATGGAATGATTATTGCTCTTGAATTCAAAAATAGTGAAGTCAGATTTAGCAATCGTTTCGTAAGAACAAAAGCATGGATAGAAGAGGAAAAAGCTAAAAAATTTACCTATAGAGGTGTATTTGGAACTCAAAAATCAGGAGGTTTTTTTGCAAATGCCTTTGATTTACGACTTAAAAATATTGCTAATACAAATGTTGTCAAACTAGGAAATCAACTCTTGGCACTATGGGAAGCATCAAACCCTTATGCTCTCAATCCAAATAATTTAGAAACATATGGGATAACTTCTCTGAATGGGAGTCTCTCAAAGAATGAAGCTTTCAGTGCCCATCCTAGGTTTGATCATGGAAACTTTCATTCTCCTAGAATGGTAACTTTTGGAGTTAAAACTGGTCCAACTAGTACTATTAGACTTATGGAGTTTGCCACAAAAGGTAAAAATGCTGGTCAATTAATTAATGATCGAAAAGATAATTTTAAAGGTTTTGCCTTTTTGCATGATTTTGCAATAACACCTAATTGGGCTGTATTTCTTCAGAACGCAATCGAATTCAATCCTCTCCCATTCATTCTTGGCCAAAAAGGTGCTGCACAATGTCTTTCATCTTCATCTAAAAAAAATGGGAAATTTTGGCTAATTCCACGAGAATCTGGAAAATTTGCAGGAGAACCACCGAAAACAATTGATGCGCCAAAAGGTTTTGTATTTCATCACCTAAATGCTTCAGAAAAAGACGAAGAAATTACTATAGACAGTATTCATTATAAAGACTTTCCTTCAATCAAGCCTAACGAGAATTTTCTGAAGATCAACTTTGATTTATTCCCAGAAGGTATATTGAAAAGATGCAAGATTAATATATTAGAAAATAAAATCTCTACTAAAACTATAAGTCAACAATGTTGTGAGTTTGCCATGGTAAATCCTAATTTTCAAGGTCATATTGCTAGATTTAGTTGGATGGCAATTGCTCATCGTGCAAGAGGAAATGGCCCCCTTCAGGGGATTAAAAAGCTTGATTTAATAAGTGGAGATCATATTATTTGGAGTGCTGCACCTAGAGGCTTTGTAAGTGAGCCAATAATGGTTCCCAAGCCTCACTCTATGATCGAAGATGAGGGATGGATTATTGTTTTAGTGTGGAATGGTGAACGTCGTAAAACTGATCTAATTATTCTAGATTCCCATAATCTAAAACTGAAGACAACTATAGAATTACCTCTTGCAATTCCTCATGGTTTGCATGGAAGCTGGGTATCCTATATATGATTTAAGATCAAAATTATTCATAAAAATTCAATAATTCTTTCAGAGCGGGCTTTAATAAAGACAATGCAATACCTCTATGACCAATCTTTTGTTTTTGATCAATAGACATTTCTGCAAATGTTAAGCCTATTCCATCAGCTTCAAAGATTGGATCATAACCAAATCCTCTCTCTCCTCTAGGCTTCTTTGTAATAAAACCATCGCAAGAGCCTTCAACTTCTAATAAAACCTCTCCTTGCGGAGAGGCAATACAAAGAGAAGAAATAAAACTTGCACTTCTATTAGTTTTACATTGTAATTCCCGAAGCAAGCGCAATATGCGTTCAGAATCATTTATTCCATAACGTGCAGAATGAACACCGGGAGCACCGCCTAATGCTTCAACTTGCAGCCCAGAGTCATCAGCCAGTGCAAAATTACCAGTTAATTTTGCTACAGCAAGAGCTTTAATACGAGCATTTTCCCTAAAAGTTTTTCCGGTTTCTTCAATTTCAATGCCCTTTGGCATGACATCTATTTTTATAGGTAAATCATATAAAAATCTCTGAAATTCTTTAATCTTTCCAGCATTACTACTGGCAATAACTATCAGAAAAGAATTAATATTATTTTTAATCATTTTTGCTCAGCGAAGGTTTTTGCCCATTGCAAAGTTATATTCAATGTTTCTTTATCTGGCGCCTCACAATAGATTCTTAAAAGAGGTTCAGTACCAGAAAAACGCATCATTAGCCAGTGATTTTTCCCAAGTCGAAGTTTAACTCCATCAATTAAGGTAACTTCTTTTACTTTTATCCCCGCAACTAAAGATGGGGGAGTTTTTATGAGCAACGACTCTAAATGTTGCCTTAAAGACATATCAGGAAGTCGAATATCTATTCTGTCATATTTAATATCAGCAAAACTTTTCTTGATTTCATCGAGACGCTCTCCAAGCAACTGATTGCGTTCAACCAGTGCTTCTAAGACAAGTAAAGCAGTGAACAGTGCGTCCCGTTCTGGCAAATGCATCCCAAATCCAATACCTCCTGATTCTTCGCCACCTATAAGAACTTTACGAGAAGCCATTTCTGCTGCTATATATTTAAATCCTACAGGCAATTCAACTATTTCTCTTCCTAGACTATCTGCCATTAAATGCATCAAATCCGAGCCACTTACAGTCTTAACTATACATCCTGGCAACTTTCTAACTCGTGCCAAATGATCAATTAATAACGGCATAAGCAATTGAGTACTGCAATGCCTACCTTTTTCATCAATTGCAGCAAGTCGATCTCCATCTCCATCAAAAACAATTCCTATGGCTGGTTTACCTTCAAGAGAAGAGGTCTTCACAGAAGCAATGACTTCCTTTAAGTAACAAGCAAGTGGCTCAGGTGGATTCCCTCCAAAGAACGCATCACGGTTGCCACGTATTTCTTGAATGCACTCTTTGCAATTCTCACCAAAAAGTTCTTGCATACAACCTGCAGCCGAACCATGCATCGGATCAACTACTACTTTTAACCCCATTTCTCTAATCCTTTTTAATAAATAAGGTAAATCAAATTTCATCTTTAAAGCATTTAAATGCTCTTTCCTACAATCGAATCTCTTAATAGGCTTCTTAACAGGTTTATTAACGCCACAGACTTGCAACCTTTTCTCGACGGCTTTAGTAAAACATCCATCAACTGATGCTCCTGAAGGTCCTTTAATCTTTAATCCAATCCATTCAGGCGGATTGTGACTAGCTGTTATCACTAATGCCCCTATAGCGCTTCTTTGAACAACTGCCCAACTACATGCTGGCGTAGGAACAGCAGTTTCCGTTAATAGTGGTTCAAGTCCACAACCTTTTATTGCAGCAGCAATAGCTTCGGCAAGTTCTGGAGCAAGAAATCTTCTGTCAAAACCAATAATAATTTCCCGGTTCTCTATGTGTTTAGGGGCGGAGTAAACCAATTCCTGAGCAGCAGCAATAGCCACATTTAGAAGCCTTTCAATAGTCACATCTACTCCAAGAACTCCTCGCCAGCCATCAGTTCCAAATTGAATAGGAGCTGGATAAAGGGATAATGAATTCAACACAACGAAAAGTAGATAGAAGAACTGGATTTAAAAGGAAAACACCTTAAGGTCGAATGATGGGTACAAAGCCTCTACAAACAAAAGTACTCACGGATCGATTACTGCGAAGCTGGATTCGCTGCCGCCGAAAAGCCTGGCTTGACAAATACGGAGATAGTAAAAAACGAATTTGGACAGCTCATCGAACTTTATTTTTGGATTACCAACAACGTACTTTTGTTTCTCTAATACCTAGCAAACCAGGAAGAGGCCTAAAGGCATGCAAAGAAGGTATTTCTGGAGTTGTCGGAATCAGACTAAAAGGTAGAACTCATTTTGGCCATCCAATTGAAGCTCACCCGCCATTACTCCAAAAAATTTCTGGCCAGAGCTGTTGGGGGAATTTTTCTTATCGACCGGTATTAGCTCGCCAAGGACGCAGAGTCACCAAAGAGCATCGGTTTGCTTTGGCTCTTACTGGAATGCTATTGGAACCTATTCAGCAAACAAAAGTGAAAACTGGAATATGTATTTCTGAAAATGCAGGCAAACTCACAGTTGAAGAAATAAAGCTCAATGATGGTCTAAATAATCAATTAATTGATGCGATAAAGAAAATAAATAATGAGCTTAATCAAGATGTTGTTCCTCCGATCATTTCAGATCGCCGTAAATGCTCACTATGTTCATGGAGAGGAATATGCAATTCAGAAGCCTCTGCAGCAGGTCATCTAAGTGAAGTAAGCGGAATTGGAGCCAGAAGAGATCAAATATTGCAAGAAATTGGCGTTCAAAAGCTTAATGAATTAGCAGATCTTGATCCGATTAAATTTAGTAAGGAACTGGAACAATTTGGAGAGCAACATGTAGGAGTAGCAAAACAACTTATAGCTCAAGCTATTGTTCAGCGCGATGGAACCTGTGAGAAATTAGAGGAAGGAAATGCTTTGCCAGAAATAATTTCTGCGCCAGGAGTATTAATTTATGATATTGAATCTGACCCAGATGCAAAAGATAATTTTTTACATGGATTCCTAAGAATCAAACATAAAGATGACGGTGAATGGGATTTAAGAAATGCCAAATACCACCCTCTTTTAATGATTTTAGAACAAGGTGAAGCTAAGTCTTGGCAAAGATTAAAACATAAATTAAATAATTATCCAAAATGGCCAATATTGCATTATGGAGAAACCGAATCACTGGCAATATACAGAATGGCGAAGAGTCAAGGAGCGACTCAAGTTGAACTAAAAGAATTGCAAAAGCGATTGATTGACGTGCATGCACGTCTACGCAAATATTGGAGGCTCCCATTGAATAATTATAGTCTAAAAACAATAGCAAACTGGATGAATTTTAAGTGGACAGAAATTGGTGCAGATGGACCTAGAGCGCTTCTCTGGTGGCGCCAATGGAAAAACACAAAATACAAGTCTAAGAAAGGAGTAAACAAATTAAATAAGATTTTCCAATATAATAAAGATGACTGTCTTGCAACATGGGCTGTTGCGAAATGGATTATCAACCAAAAATAATCACTTTGACACCTCCCTATAAATCAGAAGCTTCAATATCAACAAAACGATTTGGGACTGATATTTTCACACTTTTTGAATCATTATAGCTATAAAGCTTTGACTCATTTAAAGCAGTTTTCCGAATAATCGCTAACCCAATACTTCCCTGACCCATTGGATCTTTAATTACAGAAGTAATTGTCCCCACTTTTTTTTCACTATCAACAACTTGTCTAGACTTAAAGATATTTTGGCCTACATTTATAAACGAAGAAGAACTCCAACATCTAAGCTTTTGTTTTAAAGTCGAAACTCTACTTAATTTAGCCATAGTTTCTTGCCCTAAATAACAACCCTTATCTAAACTAATGAGATGAGAAAGCCCTAATTCAAAAGGATTAGTTTCTCCATTTATTTCATTAGGCCAAACAGGCAATCCTTGAGTTAACCTCCAATATTCAACTTCATTAGTGCTAGCAGATGCATGGTCAGCAAAAGATTCGGGTAAAATCTCTTTATTGCTTAACCAAATTATTTCTTGAGAATCATTGAAAGCTTTAAAAGTCATCATTTGAACCCTACGAATATTCTTGACCGGTTCAAGTTGCACTTGATCAGAAGGGAAGATGACTTGTTCAAATCCTGCAACAAGGTCATCAATATGACCAGCCAATAAAATTATATTTGCGCCGAGATTGTCAAGCTTTATCTCTAATAATCCACGTAATCTTCCAGTAGAAGTTAACCAACAACTTTGAAAGATAACTCCATTTTTATAACTAAATATATCTACAGTTGTTTGTCCTTGAAGAAACCTCTTATATCCTGCGCCATTAATACGCAAAGCAGGGAAATGTTCTTCCCAATAAAGTCTTTTAGATTGTGTCATCAGACAAGATCCTCTGCACGAGCAATAACATCCTCAAGTAAATAAAGACTAGTTAATTCAATATCTGCTTCTTTCATTGCAATGTCCGCTCCTTCTTGTCGATCGACAATTGCTACAACTTGTCTAACTAAGTATCCAGCTTGACGAAGCTGATTAACCGCCTTTAAAGATGAACCTCCTGAAGTAACAACGTCTTCCAGGACTGTGACTAATGCTCCTTTCTCTGGCAATGGCCCTTCTAACCATGAGCCTGTTCCGTGATCTTTAGCCTCTTTCCTTACTATCAAGGCATCCAAAGAAAACCCCGCCTGAGCTCCAGCAATCACAACGGCACTAACCAAAGGGTCTGCCCCAAGAGTTAAGCCTGCAACAGCAGAAGCATCTTTATCTACATGCTTAAGTAGCAACAAACTCAATAGAGAAAGGCCTAATCCACTCAAAGTGACTGGCTTGCAATTCACGTAATGCTGACTTTGCCTGCCAGAGGCAAGCGTAAACATTCCTTTCCGATAGGCATTCTTAGCAAGCATTGTTAAAACCTTGCTTTCAGGAGAATTTTTTGATGTATTGAAAGAACTCATAATGGTTGAATGACCATCGATGCATTACCTAACTGAAATTGAATGGGCTTAATTATTATTCCTTCTTAAGGCATTCCCTATGATTCGAATTCTTTGAGGAATCCATCCAAGAGGGGGATTAGCTATCTGGTGAGAGCATCCGACTCATAATCGGCTTCAGGCGAGTTCGATCCTCGCATCCCCCATGAATAAGGTTCTTTTAAGTAAATCCCAAATTGCTAGCGACTCCAAGAAGTTGCCAGTTATTCATTTAAGGAACTTTCTCCTGACAACCTTTTGAGACTCATGATCTAGTTCTAACCATCTCAAGCTTTTTACCCTACAAATCTCTCCATTAATGCGACTGCTGATTATTGGCATTTTGCTTGCACTACCAGCTTTTTTCTCTGCTGGTGAAGTGGCTCTATTACGACTGCGACCTAGCAGAGTTCAAGGTTTAGTCGAAGAAGGTCAACTTGGAGCACAAGCCATACATCGCTTACAACGGCGTCTTCGTCGAGCTTTAATGGTTTCTCAATTAGGTGGGACACTAGCTTTAATTGCTCTCGGATGGATTGGAAATGGTATTGGGCAACGATGGTGGGCAAACGAGCAAACATTTAGCCGGTTATTT
This sequence comes from Prochlorococcus sp. AG-363-O15, assembly GCA_003278255.1. Classification (GTDB taxonomy): domain Bacteria; phylum Cyanobacteriota; class Cyanobacteriia; order PCC-6307; family Cyanobiaceae; genus AG-363-O15. Next base: position 146,689 of record QCFZ01000002.1, on the reverse strand, counting down.
GATGGGTTTCTTTTCCTTGCAATTGTTTTACTAGCAACTTTCCTCGCTGGCCTACTCCCAAAAGCTTTAGTTCTCAATCGCCCAGAAATTGCAGCTCTTCGACTAGCTCCTCTCCTTGAAGCAGTCATGAAAGCATTGGGCCCCTTATTAGGAGTATTAGAAACAATTGCTTCTTTTTTACTTCGTTTACTAGGTCTCAATACTCATTGGGACGCTTTAGTACCTGCTTTGTCAGCTGAAGAATTAGAAACTCTTATCGAGTCTGGTGGAGTAACTGGACTTGGTCCGGATGAAAGGAACATTCTCGAAGGTGTTTTTGCTCTGCGCGATACACAGGCAAGAGAAGTCATGGTTCCTCGTTCAGGAATGGTGACTTTGCCCATAGAAGTATCTTTTGCAGAACTAATGAAAGCAGTTCATCAAACGCGTCATGCTCGTTTCCCAGTAATAGGAGAATCACTGGATGATGTAAGAGGTGTACTTGATTTGCGGCAATTAGCTGAATCTATCTCTAAGGGATCTATGCAAGCAGAAACTCCTCTTGCCCCATACATACAACCAGCTCCAACAGTTCTTGAAACAAGCACTCTCGCAGAACTCTTACCTCTTATAAGAAGTGGACAACCTTTGCTACTAGTTGTGGACGAACATGGAGGCACTGAAGGATTAGTGACAGCCGCTGACCTCACTGGCGAAATTGTTGGTGACGAAATGCAATTAACAAGTAATCAACCTGAACTGGAACCGCTTGAAGGACAACCTGGCAAATGGTTGGTGGCAGGGAACCTAGAGATCATTGAATTAAATCGCCAACTTAATCTTGAATTACCTGAAGCTGATGATCACCACACACTGGCAGGCTTTCTATTGGAGAACCTTCAACATGTCCCCAATACGGGAGAATCACTGTTTTACGAAAAAATAAAATTTGAAATCACAATGATGAAAGGCCCAAGAATTGAGAGAGTAAAGCTAAGTTTGAAACCTAATACTCCCGAGGAAGAGTGATAATCGATAAGCGACTCGGAAACCTCCTAACTCTCCAATGAACACCCCCATGGTTCCAGTGAAAGTTGGGGTGATAGGAATAGGCAACATGGGTTGGCATCACGCCAGAGTCCTTAGCCTCCTAAAGGATGCTGAATTAGTAGGTGTTGCTGATCCAGATTCAGAACGTGGTCATCTAGCTACCGAACAATTTGGATGCAAATGGTTTAGCGATTACAAAGCCTTGTTGGCTGAAGTAGAGGCAGTATGCATTGCCGTGCCAACTCTCTTACATCATCAGGTTGGACTGGACTGCCTGGAGGCTGGACAACATGTTTTGATCGAAAAGCCAATAGCAGCAAGCCAAGACGAAGCCTCTGCACTAATTAAAGCAGCAAATAAAGCCGGCCGCTTACTTCAAGTTGGGCATATTGAAAGATTCAATCCAGCTTTTCGTGAGCTAATCAAAGTAGTAGCCAATGAAGAAGTTGTTGTTTTAGAAGCTCGTCGTCATAGTCCTCACGCAGATCGCGCAAATGATGTTTCTGTAGTTCTAGACCTAATGATTCATGATCTTGATCTTGTACTGGAACTAGCTAATGCACCAGTAGTTCGACTAGCAGCTGTTGGTGGCAGAACATCAGAAGGGCCAATCGATTACGTCAACGCAACTCTTGGCTTTAGCAATGGTGTCATTGCAAGCTTGACAGCAAGCAAAATGAGCCACAGAAAAATAAGAAGCCTAAGTGCACATTGTCGGGGCAGTCTTGTAGAAACCGATTTCCTCAATCACACACTTCACATACATCGTCGTGCTCATGAGTGGTATTCAGCAGATCACGGCGAATTGTTATATAGAAATGATGGTTTTATTGAAGAGGTCAGTACTACATCTATAGAGCCTTTGTATGCAGAACTAGAACACTTTCTTCAGTGTGTGCGCGGGAGAGAAAAACCAGCCGTTGATGGCCAACAAGCTTCAAGGGCCTTACATCTAGCAGATTTAATTGAACATGCAGTAGAGCATCCCGGCAGTGGTCTTTGCCTAGAAAAATCAATATAAAAGAATGGGAAACCTAGGCTTTAATGTGCACTCTTAAAAAAAAATTCTTCACTAAATGGATATTAAATAAAAAAAATAAATCAAAAAATCTCCAAAGCGATAACTTAAGGAGTTCGAGTCTAATTCACACAAGATACATCCTTAAGATACCAGTAAATACAAACTATAATTTCCTTGAGGAGTCAATCAAGCTTCATGCAGAAGGAGGTGGACATATAACGACACTAAATACAGAAATGTTAATGAGAGCCCTGAAGAATGATACCCTCAAAAAAGCAATATTCAACTCTAAACTAATAATTCCAGATAGCATAGGCATAGTTTTCGGATTATTTCTTCAAGGGATTTCAACGACAAGAACGCCAGGGATTGAAATAGCAGAAGAATTACTTAATCATGCTGAAAAGAATAGCTGGAAAGTTGTGCTAATTGGAGGGACCCCAAAGGTATTGGCTCTTTTAAAACAAAATCTTCATAAGCAATTTCCCAATTTAAATCTAATCTTTACTCTTGATGGATATCAAAAAGAAAGTTTGTGGCAAAAGTTGGAAAATGATTTGCTAGATATTGAACCAGATCTTGTACTAATTGCTCTTGGAACACCTGATCAAGAAATCATGGCTATGAAAGGAAGCAAACTTTTCAAAGGACTATGGATAGGTGTTGGAGGAGCTTTCGATATATGGGCAGGCACGAAAAATAGAGCACCCAAAATAGTCAGGATGCTATGGGCAGAATGGCTCTACAGGCTAGTGACAGAACCAAGCCGTTGGCGAAGAGTGCTCGTCTTACCTTCTTTCGCTTGGGCGATTATTAAATCGCGCTAAAGCAGTTAATTAAAGGCTTTAGCGAAATCCAACTGCAGCTTGCCAAACAAAAACAAGCAGGAAGAAGAAAAGAGGAATCAGTGGAAGCACATCCACAGTTGGAGCAAAGGCCTGATATGCCTCAGGCAGTTGAGCCAGCAAATCGAGAGTGAAGGCTGCCATCCCTAGTAATTAATTTGCGTTTGTTTCAAGGACGCTACCACGTGTGATGAGCTTCGGAGCTTGTCAGCCAGGGAGCGAAATCCTCTGAAAAACATCCCTCACGGATTGCTTGCCCCATCGAATTGGTAAAACGAATCAAATTAGTGAGGTTATGAAGGCTCAAAAGCGTTAGTCCTAGTAGCTCCTCACTGCGTATGAGGTGATGTAAATAAGCCCGCGTGTAATTGAGACATGTCTCGCAACCACAGCTTTCATCTAAAGGCTGATAGTCCTCTCTAAAGCAAGCATTTCGCATATTCCATCTTTCGTCGCGTACTAAGGCTGTCCCATGTCTTCCTAAACGAGTGGGAAGCACACAATCAAAAAGATCAATTCCATTTGCAACAGCAATCGACATTTCTTTGAGAGTTCCAATCCCCATCAGATATCTCGGACATAACTCTGGCAAAAGAGGACTGACTTCTCTAACCACCTTGTGCATTTCATTCGAAGGCTCTCCAACACTCACACCCCCAATAGCTATACCTGGAAGATTGAAACTAGATACAGCCATCGCACTTTGTTTCCTTAGATAGGAAAAACATCCTCCTTGAATAATGCCAAATAAAGCCTGATCAGATTTTTGATGAACATTTACACATCTCTCAAGCCAAAAATGAGTACGGTGACATGCTTCTGCAACTTCATTTTCACTAGCAGGATAAGGAGCACAATGATCAAAAGCCATTGCCACATCAGCACCTAAGGCCATCTGAATCTCTATTGCTTTCTCAGGAGTTAATTCAATTTGACTTCCATTACGAGGATTGGAAAAAGACACACCTTTATCGTCAATGCGATTTAGTTTCGCCAGACTAAAAACTTGAAAACCCCCTGAATCAGTAAGAATTGGGCCATTCCAACCCATAAATTTATGAAGACCTCCTGCCTTTGAAACTATTTCCTCTCCTGGTTGTAAATGCAAGTGATAAGTATTTGCTAAAACCATTTCAGCCCTAGTACTAACCAACTGACTTGCGGACACACCCTTAACTGTGCCAAGGGTACCTACAGGCATAAAGGTTGGTGTAATTACAGCACCGTGAGGAGTTTGAAAACTTCCCACTCTTGCGCGAGTGTTACAGCACTGCGCATCTATCCGAAAGCTAAACACAGTCAAAGTTGCAAAATGTTCAAGGGTGTTCAAGCCTTGTAAGACCTTTCTGACCCTACGTTGAGAAATATCAGTCCACCAAATCTGCGTCCACCAGCCTGGCTGCAAAGTTTTGCAGGAGCTTGGATTTTTTACTCAATTCTTCCCGCTTTGCCATGGCCAAAACCTAAATTCGAACGTATTGCGAGATTTGCTCCTTTAATTGGCTTGTTAATAGGCTGTATTCAAGCGTTTGCATGGCTCCTTTTAGATTTATTAGGATGGCCAAAAGCATCTATATCTCTTTCAATCTTAACTTTAGGGCTATTTTTAACAGGTGGGCTTCATATTGATGGCCTAATGGATACAGCAGACGGGTTAGCTGCTGGGAGGAAAAAATGTCTATCAGCAATGCAAGACAGCAGAGTTGGTTCAAGTGGCGTGCAAGCCCTCTTTATTATTTTAGGCTTACAGATTTCTGCACTGCTCAAACTCGACTCTTACTCTCCTATTGCATTACTAATTGCGGCCTTCTGGGGTCGCTGTGCTCCTCTATGGGCTATAGGAAATTTTCCTTATCTTCATAAGCAAACAAAGGAGTCTTTTCATCTCAAGAATTGGAAAGGATTAAATGAGATAATTCCAGCATCTATTGTTCTAATGGGATCCATAAGCACAATATATTTATTACCTTTTTTCATCAATCAAAATATCAAATTAATATTTTTCACAATAATTGGGATAATTCCTACAATTCTAATTCCTCATTATTTAGGCATACGTCTTGGGGGGCATAGTGGAGATACATATGGTGCTTCACTAGTAATTGTGGAAACAGTTATTCTTCTTTCATTGGCAATGCTTTTATAGGAGGAGTCAGAACAAAAGCATTACCTTGATCAGGCAGTACTCGGTCAAAATTCTTAGGAGGAATAATAAGTTGCAGTTGACTTCCTAATTGTTCAGCTAATTGACGTCCAAGTGCCAAACCAAGACCACTTCCTGCTAATTCAAGACTACTTGTACCTCTCATACCCTTTTGAAAAATCTCCTCTCGTTCTTCCTTTGGAATTGGGCTTCCTCCATCCCAAACACAAAGGCCCTCTTTACTTAAATGAAGTCCTATAGAACTCTTTGGAGAACTATATCTAAACGCATTTTCAAGCAAATTAGCCACAATTTCTGCAACTGCTCCAACTTCAAGTGGTCTTGGCAAATCAACCCAAGTTGGCCAGTCCAAAGGACCAAACCATTTACGATCTTGAAAGTTAGCAGTTGCTGAAGCACGATCAATCAAAGGCTCTAACAATGCTCGAATACTTAAACAAGATGCTTTTGGATTAACTGGAGGCAAAAGAAGAGGAGAAGTAGAGATATCAGGAGGAGGTAATTTGACCTGACTCAATTGGTCTAGGGCAGAAATATATTTGTTTAATTGATCTTGTTCTGTTAATAGTCCATCCAAAAGAGGCTGATGAGTACTCTCTGGTCCAAGTTTGCGCATTAACAACTTTGCATAAGTCCTCAATGCAGCAAGAGGATTCCTCAACTGATGCACCATCAAACTAATTTGTTCGCGCTGCTGTGTTAACTCATCAAAAAGCCGCGAACGTTCAAGTTCCATGCCAAGAAACTGAGCTAATGCAGCTGCTGTCAACTGCAATCTGTGATCAAGACTTTCTGGCCAAGCTTGGTTGGACTCAAATCGCTCAGCCCGCAAAACTCCAAGCAAGATCGTGCCTTCCTGCAAGGGATACCAACGCCTATCTGGAGAGGGTGCGCGCAAAGCAGGGTCTGACTCAACAGGCGGCAAAGATGAAACTGCTTTAGGCCACTGACCAATTGCCTCTAAACTTGGAGCCTGACCATCTCCTGACTGAGCCACATAAACAACAAGATTGGCAATTGCAGGTTCGGCCTCAAAGCTTCCCAACTGTTGCTGCAAAAGATTCAGGAATCGTTCCGACAACTGCATAGTGAAAGATTTGCAAGAAAAGAAAGAGCAAATCAAGAGAGCTTGAAGCTTGAAAATTCAAAAAAAAGTCTTAAGATGTTTTTTATCGACCAGCGCAATTCTTCTCCGTGAAGTGCTCTGTAAGTCGACTAAGCAGGGTTGCATATAAAGGCAACCAAGGCTACAGCAGAGGTAGATGAGTCCCCTGCCTAAAAACCGGCTGAGTTGATTTTGAGCTTGATATTAAGTCGTGGTTTTACTGCGGCAGTTATGTCTCACGGCTTGCCGCAGTTGGTGCGTCTACATACTCGTGCAATAGCTCGAGATTTCATAAGAAGTGCCTTAAGACACTTCCGTTTTCCCAACTCACTCCAAAAGGAGTTTTATTCATGTCTAAGAAGCGCAAGCGGATCAGCCGCAGACGCCTAGCTGGGCAAAGAGTCTTGGCCCATGTTCCAACATTTCATCTCGAAACAGGAGAACACAAGCCTGTAACAGCTGCTAGGCGATATATCGCAGAAGCAGGTTTACGTTCACCAGCCATCCTTAATGTTCGTCGAAACGAACACACAACCGATCGTTTCTTTTGGGGTGAGAAGGGACTATTTAGTGCTCAATATGCAGAAGAGAACCACTTTTTATTCCCTTCACTTCGTACAATCGTTGATTCTGTAGGAGAAGATACAATGTTTGAAGGTCTTGAGCTTACTTCAGATGATTGGGAGGAAATTGAAGAGTATGAATATGCTTTTGTCTAAATAGTTTTATCTAATTAGAAAACCATCTATTCAAAGTTTTTTGCAAAGAGGGTATTACTTTTAAAGGTATTTCATGGGCACCTTCAAAAGGAATAAGTTCAACTTCGGTATTTTTTAGCTTTAAAGATTTAAAAAGTTTTTCAGATCCGGAAAAAGGAACAATTTCATCATTTTTCCCATGAGTTAAAAGTACGCTTGGCGAATTTTCTGGTGGAATCCAATTGGGATGCGGGTAAGCACTACATCCAATTATTCCAGCTATTGGCAAATCACAGCCACTAGCAATAGCCATAGCACCACCTTGAGAAAATCCAAAGACAACAGTTCTTTGGAGAGGAATTTGAGAATTTGAAAGAGCAGTTAGCCGTGAGCGTAGTTTTTTCACTGAATTCGGCACAGAATCCCATTTAGCAGGGAAGAGTTCATACCATTGACGCCCTTGACCTAAAGGATGCTCATCAGGAGCTCGAAAAGACAACAGTTCTATTTTTCTTTGCATTTGACTAATTAACTCTTCACCTAAAGGCATCAAATCTTCTGCATCAGCTCCCCAACCATGGAGCAAAACCAATCTGTGAGAAGCATTGGGAGAGGTGACACAAAGAAAATCAGCCTTCATTTGAGCAATTTGGTGCGCTGCTTCGTAGGTTGGGCCAAAAGAATCTTTCTCATCTGTTCTGCGATGGCTCCTATAGCCCTGTTAAGTGTTTCCAATAAAGAGGGTTTGCTACCTCTAGCAAAAGCCCTTTTAAAGGATCACGGTTTCCAAATCCTTTCAAGTGGTGGTACTGCAAAATTACTTGAAGAACATGGATTACAAGTTACTCGAGTAGCAGATTTCACTAATTCACCAGAAATTCTCGGGGGGCGAGTCAAAACTCTCCATCCAAAAATCCATGGAGGGATCTTGGCAAAAAGAAATGACCAAAGTCATAAAGCAGAATTAAAAGAACATAATCTTTCCCTGATCGATCTAGTAGTAGTAAATCTATATCCATTCCAAAAAACAATTGATGATCCAAATGTCCAATGGGATAAAGCAATTGAAAATATTGATATTGGTGGACCTGCAATGATTCGCGCAGCAGCTAAAAACCATGCAAATGTATCTGTGCTTACTAATCCAAACCAATACGAAAGTTTTTTAGAAGTCTTGAGTAAAGATGATAAGAATTTGCTAGAAGAAACTCGAAAAAGATTAGCTGTTGAAGCTTTTGAATGCACTTCCTCATATGACATTGCAATCAGCAAATGGATGGGAAGGGAAATCCCAACAACAAATTCTCCTTGGCTAAAAGTTTTACCTCATAAGCAATCCTTACGTTATGGAGAAAATCCTCATCAAAAAGCTACTTGGTACAGCTCACCATCAAAAGGATGGGGCAATGCAAAACAATTACAAGGGAAAGAGCTAAGTACTAACAATTTACTAGACCTCGAAGCAGCAATTGCAACTATCCGTGAATTTGGTTATAGCAATAAAATTTCCAATACTTCTAATAAACCTGCAGCTGTAGTTGTTAAACATACAAACCCTTGCGGAGTAGCAGTTCACAACAATCCAGCAGAGGCATTGAACAAAGCAATTAATGCGGACCAAGTCAGTTCTTTTGGAGGAATTATTGCTGTCAACTCAATCATTGGAGTTGAGGCAGCAAAGGTTCTGACAAATCTTTTCATTGAATGCGTAGTAGCACCTGGATTCAATGAAGATGCAATCAAAATTCTTTCTTCAAAGAAAAATCTGCGTCTTTTAGAATTAACTCAAAAAGCAATTAAAGCAGCTGATAGGGTTAATATTAGGAGCATTCTGGGTGGACTACTAATCCAAGAGATAGATGATGGAGAAAGCAATCCTAAAGACTGGAATATACCTACAGAATGTAAGCCTAATAAAAAAGAAATGGCAGACATTGAATTCTCTTGGAAACTAGTTAGACATGTACGTTCAAACGCAATAGTTGTGGCATCTAATGAACAAAGCTTAGGAATTGGGGCTGGACAAATGAATCGTATTGGCGCAGCAAAATTGGCACTAGAATCTGCAGGGGGAAATGCCGAAGGGGCAGTGCTTGCAAGTGATGGTTTTTTCCCTTTTGACGACACTGTTAGGCTTGCAGCAAAGCATAAAATCAAATCTATTGTTCAACCAGGTGGAAGTATTCGTGATCAAGATTCAATAAATGCCTGCAACGAACTAGGCATTTCTATGGTAATCACCAATAAAAGACATTTTCTTCATTAAAGACGTTAATTAAACTATTAAGTAAGAATTTAAAAAAAATTATGTCGACAATTCATAGAATTGATTATCAGTCACTGTTTAATATATGAGTTAACCTTTTGGATAATAAGTAATTCTATTGGTTTTTCTAAACGCAGAAAGTCGTCCTGGCCCTGCGCACAAAAAGTAAAATGCAATTGCAGCATATATTGCTGACAACTCAAATGCATAATTGTGATTTTCTACAACAGAGAAAGGGAACCCTTCTAATCCTGTATCAATAATATGGAAATAAGTAGCAAACAACATAGTTGATAAAAGTCCTAAAGCAGACAACCTTGAAAATACACCTAGAGCCAAAGCTATAGGGCATATGATTTGTGTCGCAGCTGCTGTAAAGGTCCATACAATTGGATCTCCTGGAAGAAAATCAAAATATTTAGCAACCACAAATTCAGAAAAACCTTGTGGATCTTGAAATTTTTCCAGCCCATGGTGAACCATCATGATGCTAAAACCAACACGGAGAAGAAAAATCGCAAGCTCCGCCGTGATATTTATTTCTCCCTGAGAGGATGGACTCTCAACAACCACTTCAACCTTCTGTGGTGCCTTCGAAGCATTGAGCTGAGGCATTGATCCAGATTGCGATCCTTGAGGCTTTGGTGTTCCTACGTCAGCCATATTTACTAAGTATTAGCAATCTCATCTTAGTTGTTTATCAGTTTGGAGTCCTCTGAAAGCGCAAATGCTTAGAACAATTCAATTAATGGGCACTTCTCTCTCAGATAGCTTCATAAGCTTTTGAATCACATGCTCAACTACTCGATCAGGAGTAGAAGCACCTGACGTAATACCAACACTTACCTCTCCATCTGGTAGAAAATTTTCTTCCACCATCAGATCTTGGCCTAATGGCTTGTGCGTAATCGTATTATTTTCATCCCCAATTCGCTCAGGTGTATCTATATGAAAAGAACGAATCCCTCTACTAACTGCTATTTCTTGCAAATGAGTTGTATTTGAAGAATTAAACCCACCTATTACGACTAAAAGATCAAGGGGTTCATCAACTAAAGAAAACATTGCATCCTGCCTTTCTTCAGTTGCATCACATATAGTATTAAAAGCAAGAAAATGCTCACTTAAAGCTTTTGGCCCATATCTAGATAGCATTGTTCTTTCAAACAAACGGCCAATTTCCTCTGTTTCACTTTTCAACATAGTGGTCTGATTCGCTACCCCTAATCGTTGAAGATCTTTATCTGGGTCAAAACCTGGAGAAGAAGCTCTAGCAAATCGCTGAAGGAAGTCATCACGCTCACCTTTCCCTAATATGTAATCTGATACATACTGAGCTTCATCAAGATCAAGAACAACTAAATAGGTACCTGCAAATGAACTCGTCGCAAGAGTCTCTTCATGCTTTACTTTGCCATGAATTATAGAAGTAAAAGTATGTTTTTTATGCTTTTCAACTGTATGCCAAACCTTAGAAACCCAAGGACAAGTTGTATCAATAATGTGACATCCTCGTTCATGTAAAAGCTGCATCTCCTGAACAGTTGCTCCAAATGCAGGCAATATCACAACATCTCCCTCCTTTACACCTGAGAAATCTTTCTCTCCCTCAATTGCAGCAATAAATCGAACATTCATATTACGCAAATGATCATTTACTGAAGGATTATGAATAATCTCATTTGTTATCCAAATACTTTCATTTGGATAATGTCTGCGAGTTTCATATGCCATTGCCACTGCACGCTCAACTCCCCAGCAAAAGCCAAATGCTTCAGCCAACTTGACTCGCAATCGTCCATGCTCCAAGAGATAACCGTTATCACGTATAGAAGCTATCAAGCTACTTTGGTATGCCTTCTCAAGTTCCTGGGCACGTTTAGCAGGAGATCCAAATCCACGACGGTTATAACGATCAGAATGATGCAGCGAACGTTTGAAGGCCTGAGTATCCATATCTAGAAGCTGCAATAATCCACTAACTCTATTAGCAAGCAAAAAAAACGTAAAAAAAAGCCCGGCAATTGAGCCAGGCTTTAATGAGATTAAAAATAAATTGATTAATTTCCTGCAGAAGCAAAGTCTGGATAAGCCTCCATCCCATGTTCTCCGATATCTAATCCTGCAATCTCTTCGCTTTCAGAAACCCTTATGCCACCAAAGAAGCTTGCAATGATTTTCCAAGCTATCCAACAAGTTACCAAGGTCCATATTGCATAGGCAGCGCAGCCTACGAACTGAACCCATAACTGATTAAACCCACCACCAACAAAGAGACCAAGCGCTGATCCATCTCCTTGAATGTCAAAACCCCAAAGACCAACAACGAGAGTTCCCCAAATTCCACAAACTCCATGAACAGAAAAAGCTCCAACAGGATCATCAACACCTAATGAATCAAGAGCCGAAACAGAAAAAACAACAATCACCCCACCCACTAATCCAGCCAACCAAGCTCCAGCCATAGTCAAGTTTCCACAACCTGCAGTGACGCTGACCAAACCAGCCAAAATGCCATTAATGATCATTGTCAAATCTGGCTTCCCAGAAGTCATTGTTGAAATCACTGTTGCCCCGATGGCCCCACCGGCAGCAGCAAGAGTTGTTGTAACAGCTACGTATGGAACCCATTGATCCATAGCCAACTGAGATCCTGGATTAAAGCCATACCAACCAATCCAAAGGATTAATGCCCCAAGAGTTGCAATGGCCATATTGTGTCCAGGCATTGCTTGTGGCTTGCCATCAACAAATTTGCCAATACGAGGTCCAAGCAACATTGCACCAACGAGACCTGCCCAAGCTCCAACTGAATGAACAATTGAAGAGCCTGCAAAGTCAACAAAACCTAAATCACTTAACCAACCACCATTCCATTGCCAACTTCCAGCAATTGGGTAAATAAAAGCAGTAAGGATCAAAGAAAAAACAACAAACTCTCCAAATTTGACCCTCTCTGCTACTAGTCCAGAAACAATCGTTGCTGCAGTACCTGCAAAAGCTGCTTGAAAAAGGAAATCAACAGTAGGGACTAATCCTGCTTCACTTATAAGCTCGGGGCTAACAGACGGATCAAAGAACAGTCCATTAAAATAAAGCCATCCGGCTGCAAGTGCATCTCCATACATTAATGAATACCCTACAAACCAATAGGCTGTAACTGCTAGGGCAAAAACAAATAAGTTTTTAGCAAGAATATTTACTGCATTTTTTTGACGGCACATTCCAGCTTCGACCATTGCAAAGCCAGCATTCATAAAAATCACCAAAATTGTGGCGACTAATAACCAGAGGTTGTTTGCAAGAAAAGCCGCATTTAATTCAGGCATTTCAGCAGCATGAGCTGAAAGATTGAAAAGGCCTAAACCAAATAGAGCAATAGGAACACAAGCCAACCACATCAATGAACGATGTGAGCTAAATCCACGGATACTCCTAAATAGAAGCATTGGACCGTTAAGAAGATTGGCTTCTTGAAGACGAGCTGTTCGTCGCCTAGAAGAAGAGGCAAAAGCAGTGGTCATAAAAAATGCGAAGCTGCTAATTTAAGTGTCGAATACTGGACCAATGAGCCCTGTTCGTACAGATACAAAATGACTAAAGTCTTCGATTCACCTAGTCGTCGTTGATACAAAACCGACAGTTAATACGTCAAATCTTTATTTTTTTCATTTTTCAACCCCTGATTAAGTAATTTCCACTACCGGCCTCTTACCTTCCCAAGAAATGTGATCAGAGTGAAATCCGAAACAACACGGAATCACTTCTACACCTAAATTTGATGCGCTACGAAAAAGTTCTCCATATTTAGGGTCTGCAACATCACCTGGAGCAAAAGCTTTTACATCAGACCGACTTAGACAAGGTACTAATGCCGCTCTTGATTTAGGTAAAACAGAAATTAACTCTTTAAGGTGCTTTTGCCCCCGTTCAGTAACTGTATCTGGGAACAAAGCTGTAGAACCTTCAGTCCAAGTAGTATTTTTGACCTCCACATAAATTTCTCTAAACTCGCTTTCTTTTGGCTCTGGGATCAAAAGAAGGTCAATACGACTGCGCTTATTCACTCCATAAACAACTTCTTTTTTAATTTTTTCAATATGACCAAATTCCTTCTTAAGGCAATCAGCCTGTATAGCCAATTGAACAAGAGTATTTGACAATCCTGTATTTATTCCTACCCAACAAAAATCACCACTTGGCAAAGGGACCTGAGCTTGTTCCCATGTCCATGAAAGTTTCCTCGTCGGTGACTGTACGTATCTAAGCCTTACTCTTCCTCCTGGGTGGAGAACACCTTTCATAGGACCAGTATTTGCACAATGTGCCGTTACAATTTTTCCGCTTTTGAGCTCCACATCTGCCATGAAGCGTTTATATCTTTTTAACAAGATGCCTTCTTCTAAGGCTGGAAATGTGAGCAAAGGCTTGCCAAGCATCAGAGTTCAATCACTATGTGCACAATGGACCTCTCAAAGTCTAAAGATCTTTAAGAACTATATTTAATCAAATGAATTAAATAATGACAAAATCTCTTAAACAAATTGCTCTAATTGTCAGCCTTGGGACACTGCTAAGCAAAGCTGGCGGGTTAATAAGACAGCTAGTAATTGCCGCAGCTTTTGGAGTAGGCGCTGCTTATGATGCTTACAACTATGCCTATGTCATTCCTGGATTCTTTTTAATACTCCTTGGCGGAATTAATGGTCCATTTCATACTGCAATGGTTAGCGCACTGAGCAGACGATCCAAAGAAGAAATTAATTACATCTTAGTCTCTCTAAACACCATAATTAGTTTGATTCTGATAATAATAACTGCATTTCTATTTTTTGCAGCTGATCCTCTTATTCATCTTATAGGTCCGGGGTTAAATCCAGAATTACATCAAATTGCAGTTATACAACTGAGATTAATGTCTCCCATGGCGCTATTGGCAGGACTTATAGGACTCGGTTTTGGTGTTTTAAATGCATCTGAAGAATTTTGGATTCCCGCAATTTCTCCTCTAATGTCGAGTTTTTCTCTGATTACAGGAGTAATTTTTTATTGGATTCTAATAAAAGATAATTCAACTCCCACAGAACTTGCAATTAAGGGTGGAATCATCTTGGCTATTGCGACACTAGCAGGTTCACTCCTTCAATGGTTTATACAACTACCCTCACTTATAAAGAATGGTCTAACTAATATTAAATTTATATGGGATTTGAATCATCCTGGAGTAAAAGAAGTTTTCCAAATAATTGCACCTGCATCTCTCGCTTCGGGAATGCTGCAAATCAATGTCGTTACAGATCTCTTTTTTGCTTCAGGCATAGTTGGAGCTGCAGCTGGACTAAGTTATGCAACTCTATTAGTTCAAGCTCCTTTAGGATTAATTTCTAATACTTTATTAGTACCACTCCTACCCACTTACGCAAAGCTAAGAAACATAGAACAAAGATCTGAACTAATCAAAAGAATTCGTCAAGGTCTTATATTCTCTTCTTCAAGCATGATTGCTCTAGGGGCACTATTTATATCTTTAGGAGGCCCTATTGTTAGCCTTATATATCAGCGGGGAGCATTTGAAAAGACAGCCGTAGAATTGGTGGCAGGATTACTTATTGCATATGGTATAGGGATGCCATTTTACCTTGGCAGAGATTTATTAATCAGAATTTTTTATGCATTAGGAGATGGGCAGACCCCTTTCAAAATTTCAACACTAGGCATAGCAGCGAATATAATTTTTGATTGGTTTTTGATAGGGGGACCATCTCCATGGGGTAATCAACTCCCCTTCAATTTTGGAGCTCAAGGACTTGTTCTTGCAACAGCTGCTGTAAATCTCTTCACTTGTTTCGCTCTTTTAAGGAAGTTAAATCAAAAACTGAATGGACTACCTTTAACAGAATGGAGTTTTAATGGGCTGAAATTAATCTTCGTTGGCATTTCTTCAGGATGGATTGCCTGGGGACTTGAAACTGGCATAAATTGGCCTCCAGGAGTTATTGGTAAATTTGCAGGAGTAGGACTTTCTAGCGCAATTAGTCTTGGATTTTTTGGCCTTGCATCAAGTGCATTAGGAGTATCTGACATAAATAATTTACTAATAACTATCAAGAGAAAAATTACTCTTCCTTAAGATGAACATCTCTTTCTTCACGTACTTGAAGTGGCAATTCCAATTGATTCCGATTTGTAAACTTCGGCCCTTGAACTGAAACGATACGAGCCTCAATCCCAAATTCTTGAAATGCTGTTTCCATTTCTTGTATCAAAGCTTTTTCTACCTGCGCTTCAGCATCGACAACTTTCCCTATAAGGCGCTCTCCCAATTTGCCAATGCGTTGACGCACTACCTGGCGAGCGTTGGTGACCTCGATGATCAGCACGGGGCCTCCCTTAATACCTGCAACCTTATCGGCAATAGGGGTCCAAAATCTCCTCTAAATCGAGAAGCTGTCCAGGAGGAATCAATCTAGCCAGAGGCAATCGAGTGGTACCTCCGGCCAATTGAACCTGAACCGACTCAAGAGCTTGCCTAGCGGCAATAGTTGCACCTTGATCGAGATTTGCATTGCATTCAATAGCCAAAGTTTCTGCAAGGCCAGCATCACCAAGATATAAATGCCAACTACCTATTTGGATATAGAGGCGATCAGCAATTGCAAACCCAATCTCTTGGAGGTCATTTTGATCAAGCGACATGGGATGGGAACAAAGAATTGGATAAGTGGACTCAGTCCTCACTTGAAGAAGATTTGCTGAGATTTTTTGGCCTGAGCCAAATCACTATCAAGAGATGTGAACACAAGCCAACCAGCCACAAATCAGTAAACCAATTCAAATGAGTCCATGGATGATTCAGATTTTGAAAAAACCAAAGACCACTGTTAATCGCAGCAAAGGCCATGAAATGAATTGTGAAGTTCACAATTCGAGAGAAATGTAAGTAGATCGGATCTGTTGGATCCCCTGTGCCATACCAACGAATGGGCATAAGAAACTTTTCACTCCATACGATTGTGGCGCTATATGGATGAATTGGTTGACGAAGGACCCCGTAATAGGGTCTTATGAATTGTTTCTTGCGCCTGTAGCTCAGCGGATTAGAGCATCTGACTACGGATCAGAGGGTCGGGAGTTCGAATCTCTCCAGGCGCGCTTTCAACTTCCCAAAAGGGCAGTTTTTTTTAAGAAAGCTTTGATCTGCAATCCAAACATTGCTCTTTGACCAAGACTGATCAAACATTGCTTACGATTCGAAAACTTCTGCCCCAACCAAATGGAGGACTACTCCCAATTAGCCATTAATAAGAATTTGGAGGACACCGATGCTTCCATAGCCTCTTTAATTGACAAGGAATTACAAAGGCAAGAGACACATCTAGAACTAATTGCAAGTGAGAACTTTGTATCTCAAGCAGTAATGCAAGCTCAAGGCTCTGTTCTTACTAATAAATATGCAGAAGGACTACCCAAAAAACGCTATTACGGCGGATGTGAATACATCGATTCAATTGAACAAATAGCTATTGAGCGTGCAAAGAAACTCTTTAATGCTGAATGGGCAAATGTTCAGCCTCATAGCGGTGCCCAAGCAAACTTTGCTGTCTTCCTAGCTCTTCTCAAGCCAGGGGACACCATCATGGGCATGAACCTCTCACATGGAGGTCATCTGACTCATGGATCTCCTGTAAATGTCAGCGGAAAATGGTTCAAGGTGATTAATTATGAAGTTGATAAAGAGTCTCAACAACTTGACATGGCCAACATTCGCGAATTAGCAATAAAACATCGGCCGAAATTAATAATTTGTGGATATTCTGCATACCCAAGAACAATCAACTTTGAGAAATTCCGTTCAATTGCAGATGAAACAGGTGCATATTTACTTGCTGATATAGCTCATATAGCTGGACTTGTAGCAGCAAAACTTCATCCCAATCCTTTAGCACATTGCGATGTTGTAACAACAACAACTCACAAAACTCTTAGAGGACCTAGAGGAGGAATTATTCTCTGTAGAGATGCAGAGTTTGGGAAAAAATTTGATAAAGCCGTTTTCCCTGGTTCACAAGGAGGACCTCTTGAACATGTAATCGCAGCAAAAGCAGTTGCCTTGGGAGAAGCACTCCATCCAGACTTTATTGTTTACTGTAAGAAAGTCATTGAAAATGCAAAAGCTTTAGCTAAGTGCTTAAAAGAAAGAGGCATTTCCGTCGTAAGTGGTGGCACTGATAATCACATTGTCTTATTAGATCTACGAAGTATAGGAATGACAGGAAAAACCGCTGATTTATTACTTAGCGAAGTAAATATCACTGCAAATAAAAACACTGTACCTTTTGACCCAGAATCTCCATTCGTCACAAGTGGACTTCGTATAGGCACAGCAGCACTAACCACACGTGGTTTCACCAACAAAGCTTTCTTAAAAGTTGCCAATGTTATCGCAGATAGACTTTTAGCTCCAACAGATGAGCATATTCTTCAATCTTGCATTAATACAGTAAAAGAACTATGCGAAGAGTTTCCTTTATACAAAAGAAATTACTAAGCAGAAGCCTTTATTATGAATAAAAATATAAGTAAAAATGGTGTCGAGATATTATGCATTGGAACAGAACTTTTACTTGGCAATATTATAAATAGTAATGCAAAGTATTTAGCTGAAGAATTAGCTTCAATTGGATTACCTCATTACAGGCAAAGCGTAGTTGGAGATAATTCTAAACGACTTAAGGAGATGGTTCTAGAAGCTTCTAAACGGAGTCGAATTCTTATTACAACAGGCGGACTTGGGCCAACACCTGATGATTTAACGACTGAAACTATAGCTTCAATATTTAAATCGCCATTAAAAGCAAGGCCTGAACTTTGGGAGGATATAAAAAAGAAGTTAAGCCCTAATGAGAAGGGCATGCCATTAAGCAATCAAAAACAAATCTTTTTCCCAGAAAAAGCAACAATAATTCCTAATCCAACAGGAACGGCTGCAGGAATGATATGGACACCAATCAATCAATTTACAATAATAACTTTCCCAGGAGTTCCTTCCGAACTTAAGAGGATGTGGCAAGAAACCGCTATCCCATGGCTTCGCAACTATGCAGACAATCAGCACACAATAGTTAGTAAGATATTGAGATTTAGTGGCATTAAAGAGTCGACTCTTGCTGAACAGGTTGCTGATTTACTAACAAATGAAAATCCAACATTAGCACCCTATGCAGGAACAGGAGAAGTGAAATTACGTCTTACTGCTCGTGCAAAAAATACTGAAGAAGCCCTATCTCTTCTTAGGCCTTTAGAAGCCAATTTACGTAAAAAAACAGGCTCATACTGTTATGGGGTAGATCATGAAACATTGGCTTCAGTAGTAATTAATCAATTACGTCAAAGAGGAGAGACTCTTGGCATAGCAGAATCATGTACTGGTGGAGGTATTTGTGCAACTTTGACTGAAACTCCAGGAGCGTCAGATGTTTTCTTAGGGGGCCTAGTTGTTTACAGCAACTTGAGCAAGCAAAAAATACTTGGAATACCTTCTGAATTAATTAACAAGCATGGTGCTGTTTCAGAGCACGTAGTAAAAGCAATGGCTAATGCTGCATTGCAGAAACTTCATGTTGATTGGAGTATTGCCGTTAGCGGTGTAGCAGGACCAGGCGGAGGAACTAAGACAAAACCTGTGGGATTAGTTCACTTTGCTATAGCAGGCCCATTTGGCTGCGAATCATTTGTGGAAAGATTCGGAGCACATCGAGAAAGGATTGCTATCCAGAAATTGAGTGTTGTAAGAGGACTTGATTATTTGCGCTTGCTTCTAGTGCGTGGGGTTTAGGGTCTTCAACTACATGCTTTTAGAAATTGAGTTCTAAAACTCTCTATGACAAGGTCTGGGATCTTCACAAGGTTTCTGTGCTTTCAGGAGGAGCCACTCAAATTTTTGTAGGGCTACATCTCATACATGAAGTAACTAGTCCTCAGGCATTTGCAGCCTTAAAAGAGCTGGGAATGAAAGTTCGTTGTCCTGATCGAACAGTGGCAACAGTTGATCACATAGTTCCTACAACTGACCAAAGTCGTCCTTTTTCAGACCCTCTAGCAGAAGAGATGCTCCTTACTTTGGAGAAAAACTGTCAAAATCACAATATCAAGCTTTATGGCCTAGGCAGTGGAAATCAAGGAATAGTCCATGTAATTGCTCCCGAATTAGGTCTTACACAACCAGGAATGACTGTTGTTTGTGGCGACTCACATACATCAACTCATGGAGCGTTTGGCGCAATTGCTTTTGGAATTGGTACTAGCCAAGTGCGCGATGTTCTGGCCACTCAAAGCCTGACAATGAACAAACTTAAAGTCAGACGAATATGGATAGATGGACAACTCAACCAAGGTGTTTATGCGAAAGATCTAATCCTTCACATAATCAAAACATTAGGCGTCAAAGGCGGTGTGGGATACGCATATGAATTTGCGGGTCCAGCAATAGAAGCTCTTTCAATGGAAGAAAGAATGACAATATGCAATATGGCTATAGAAGGAGGGGCTCGATGCGGATATATCAATCCAGATGAAATTACTTTTGATTATCTTCAGGGTCGAATACATTCTCCTGTTGGTTCTTCATGGGACAAAGCAATTCATTGGTGGCGAAAATTGTCTAGTGATTTAGATGCAGTTTATGACGATGAAATCAAGTTTGATGCATCAAAAATCTCGCCAACAGTGACTTGGGGAATTACTCCTGGGCAAGGCATCTCAATAGAAGAACTACTACCATACCCAGAATCACTTGAAGATAAAGACAAGCAAATTGCTGAAGAAGCTTACAAATATATGAAGCTAAAACCAGGTAGTTCTATAAAAGATGTGCAAATAGATGTTTGTTTTATAGGAAGTTGCACAAATGGTCGTTTAAGTGATCTAGAAATTGCAGCAGATATTGTAAAAGGGAACAAAGTTGCTAAAGGAGTTAAAGCATTTGTAGTGCCAGGATCAGAAAAAGTAGCTAACGATGCAATATCAAAAGGACTTGATAATGTTTTCAAAGATGCAGGCTTTCAATGGAGAGAACCTGGGTGTTCAATGTGCCTAGCAATGAATCCAGATAGATTAAATGGCAGTCAAATTAGCGCAAGCTCAAGTAATAGAAATTTCAAAGGGCGTCAAGGCTCTGCAAATGGTAGAACCCTTCTAATGAGCCCTGCAATGGTAGCTGCAGCTGCTATAACCGGAAAAGTATCGGATGTAAGAAACTTACTTACTCAACAATCATAAAAACAAGTTCTCAAAATTTCATGGAACAACAAAATCTTAAGGACACATTCCCAAAAGGCTGTATAGAAAAAATAACAGGTAGTTGTCTTGTTTTACCAGGAGATGATATTGATACAGATAGAATTATACCTGCACGATTCTTAAAATGTATCAATTTTGAATCACTAGGTGAACAAGTTTTTGCTGATGACCGTATTGAAAAAAACGGATCACATCCATTTGATCAAACTACAAATAAAGATGCATCTATTCTTGTAGTTAATGAAAACTTTGGCTGTGGATCTAGTAGAGAACATGCACCCCAAGCACTAATGAGATGGGGTATTAGAGCAATTATAGGTCAAAGCTTTGCTGAAATTTTCTTTGGGAACTGTTTAGCACTAGGTATTCCATGTATGACAACTTCAGCAAGTTCAATACGCGCCATTCAAAAAGAAATACATAATCAACCAAACCAAGTATGGAAGGTTGATATTGCCAATTGCCTGATCAAAAATATATCTAGAGAATGGAAAGTTAATATAGAAACTGGTTTTCAGGAGATGCTATTAAAGGGGCAATGGGATACAACCGCTCAACTCTTATCAAAAAAGAATGAATTAATAACTACAATGAATAAATTGCCTTATCTCAATAATTTCAAGTCAATGAGTTAATAGTAATAACTTAAGGAAAGCAACTTCTCACAATAAGAAATCTAGGGCATTATTTGATCATCAAGATGAATATCTTGATGATCAAATTTATAAGGCATGAAAGGTAGCCCAGGTCCATCAAAATTAAAATTATTGAGATTAACTTTAAATCCCCCAACCCTCTCATAAGGTCTATAATATAAAGTAAAGTCATATGAACGTCTTTGCCAAATCAACTCAACCTTTGAATTTGTTGCTTTAGCAAAGTATTTAGATTCTTTATCAATATTCAACTCTAAACCAGTATTAATTAATAAAGGACCTGCTATTTGCTGAGTAAAGTCTATTCCTAATGTCTTGAGATCTATCGCCTCATCAAAATCGAAAGGGCTGGAGCCTTGTTTGATAGTTGCACCAGCAAAGATTGAGACTTTAGTATAGTCAAGATATGGCTTGCTAAAAGTTCCAAGAACCAACGTAGGTCCTGCTGAAAAGCTAATAGTATTTAAGCTTTTTCCATCTCCATAAGCCGAATAAATTGATCTAATTCTTGAATTTAATGTTAGGCCAGGAACAATAGCTCGCGGCGAATAACGAAAGGCATAATTATGGGTTAAGTCTGCCTTGCTTCCAATCCATATAGGATAACTACTATTAATTACACCATAAAAGTTAGTTCTCCAGAGGCTAGCCAGGTTTCCTTCGCCAAATTCTTCTGCTCGATAATTACCAGCTCCTAGTCTTAATAAATAACTGTTACTTAATTTAGACCATTTCCATGAACCTTTCTTCTCGAGAAAAGCTCCATAAGCTGAATATATATCAGTTTCTCCAAGAGAACCATTCCAAGCTCGATATCTATAAGCACCAAACAAATTAATATCAACTTCATTTAGAATAGGGAAATCAAAAGCCTTCTTTATCCTTGACCAATACCTCGAGCCATCAGCAAATCTATTGGTGTTCCAAGTACTTATATTGGCATTTATCATTACATCCCAACCAAAGGTACTCCCTCCCAATTCTGCTTTTAATCCCAACCAATCACTGAAATTGATTTTTTGATTGCTCTTTTTACTTTTAGCTGAATCTCCTTTTTTAAGATAGCTATTTGTTTTACCTTTTAAAAATCGCTGAACAAGAAATTGAGGCTGCAAAGAAAGAGTATATCTATCGCCAATTGCAAAAGGTTTCATATTACGTCCTATGTAGAAACCATCCCTATCTTTTTCATCTACACCTAAAACCCATCTATTTTCCACCTCTTCCCTCTTGATTTTCTTCTTTCGCGTAACTGGAAAACTTAGCCTCTCTTCAACTATTAATTTATTACTTGCACTTTCTATTAAGATATCGCCATTCTCATCCTCTCTTATAACAACATCTTTTGCATCAATTCTTGTCTGAGTTGGAGTAAAAGGATCATTAGAAAAACTTACTCGATCAGCTTTCCATCCGCTTGAATTAACAATGACTTTTGAAGCTTGAATCCTCCATCGAGTAATTGAACCAGTTATAAACCTATTAGATTGAAGCCTACTAAATTGATTACCTATTCCATCATTCCTTACACTTCTAGATGAACCAACCTTCGCCTGAATTTTAACTCCATCATCAAATTTAACATTTGATATTCTTTGATCAATCTTACTTATTAATGCTTTTCGATTTGATTCTTGAATTGAAGGTGAAGAATTCTGGTAAAAAGAACTTGGAAGGCTAATTATCTGTTCGCTTCTTTTATTCTGAAAATCACATCCAAGAGGGGCTGGCAGAGCAATCTTTTGCGGCTTTTCATCCTCGCCCCAACGCATTCTCAATCCTAATAAATAGGCATTACTTCCTTCCTCAGCACCACCAAAAGTACCGTATACGCCTGAACGATGATGAATCCTTCCAACCAATGACAGTTTCTTAGCTATAGCTGCTTCTATTTCAAAGCTCAAATAATTTAAGAATTTGGCATACTTATCTCTATAAGTTTTTTCATAATTACTAGAAGAATCATTATAACTAACACCTTCAATCACTGCCACACTCAACCATGGGCGTAGCCAAAGTCGTAATCCAACACCTAAAACACCCTCTAAAAAATTTTGTGCAGAAGTATCTGCAAAAGGAACTGACTGATTAAAACCACCACCTGCCTGTTTTGTTGCTGCATGTCGAAAGATATCTGCTTCTAACTCAATTTCAATTGGTCCATTCCTATAAATTCTTTTTCCTATACCAAGACCAATTAAATATTCTTGACGAGACTGGCCTTCAAATAAAAAAGTCTCTCCAAATTTAGAGTCAATCATCTGGCCACCCCAAACAGTAAAAGCCCATGGAGATGGACGCCAGTCTGGGATTGGAGGTAAAGCAGGAGGACACGCTATGCGGTCCGAATCAAACTTACCTTTTCTTATTATCTCTAGAAGTGGTGATTTATTAGCAGGATATAACCAAGAATTTAATGGGGGCAAAGCATTTTCCAGAAATCCATTAGTTGGTTTTTTAGCTGAAGAAGATCTCGTCTGTTTAGTTAAATTACTTTTTTTTTCCTCTACAGATCTAGGCTTCACTTCATTCGTCAAATCTTTAAGCTCAATGACTCCATATACATCTTTTAATTCACCTTCATTTTGAATAAAGCTATATCGAAATGTACTTGCCTGTAAATACTGATAGCGATTTTTATAACGTACACTTCCTCTAGCAAAAAGAGTTTTAAACTGATTATCAAATTCAATGCGATCTGCTTGCAATATTGAACCGTTAAAAAAAACCTTTACCTGTCCTTCAGCAATAAAAAGTTTTTGACGAATATCGTAAGTCTGTCTATCAGCTTTGAGTTTTAATTCGGCTGGAGGAGTTAATTGATCTTTTTTTGTTGGAAGAACTAAAGGATTTTCTTTAACCAATACAGAATCAGCAACTTTTTCAGAAGCTGCTAAAGCAGGAAAATATAAAGCAGTCACCCCTCCAGAGGTGAGAAGTCCTGCAAGCCAAATGTGGGGGCTTATAGCCACCAAAAACTACCTCATTCGGCTTGTGATCTTGACATGAGGTTGTTCCACACTGGACAAAGCCTGTCCAGTGTGTGGTGTGACTAAAAAATCAATTGATTTTTTAGTCCTGAGGACTTTCTAAATCCTTTCTTGCAGGTGTTCTAGTTGGGTCGCTTGCCAAAAAGCCAAACAGAAAAATCCCAACAAAGAAGAAGACGACCGTGTATACGGAAATCTTGAGAGCGAGCATAGATACCAACCACGTCTATGGAAGCAAAGACATCTTATGGGGCTTTAAGGGCAACCCACCATCAAAAAGGGGGTTCACACCCCTCTATTGGCGTGGATTGAAATGTTTTGCAGTCGCTAGGCTCGATTTCTGTGGATTTCACCATCTTTTCCCCATCAATCCATTACAACCAATAAGTCCAGATGAAGAATTACTAAAAACAATAATTTTTTCAAAAGCCCAAAGGACATGAATGGGAAATATCAAGGGTTTCTAGCTCTACAAAGCAAAATCCCTTTAATCATCATGCTCATCAAAAGGATCGTCGAGCTGCTTTGATGGCGGGCCAAAGGATGTGTAGATACCAAAACCTGTTAGCCCAAACAAAGCGACCAACAAAACTATTGCCAAAGAAAGCGCTGGAGAAGAAGTTTGCATCAAATCTGTCTACAAGATCAGTATTTAAAGGGCATTAGCCATACAATATCGAAACCGCAACATCAACCGAGACACGAGCATCTCCATGGGACAAAAAACTGCGATCGGAAGCCTACTCAAATCCATTGGTAATTCTGGCCAAGGCAAAGTAGTACCTGGCTGGGGAGCCGTTCCTGTCATGGCATTAGTAGGTGTTTCACTCCTCATTTTCTTGGTGATCATGCTTCAGGTTTATAACCAATCCTTACTTCTAGAAGGCTTCTCAGTTGATTGGAATGGCGTTTGAGCTGATATCCATCTAAGAAAAAAGAGCTAAGGACACCAATGAACGTCTTCGGCGTTGGCTTGCCTGAGATAGCTGTCATCGGTGCCTTAGCACTTATTGTTTTTGGACCCAAGCGTTTACCCGAATTGGGACGAACCCTTGGAAAGACTTTGAAAGGTTTTCAGGCAGCTTCCAATGAATTTGAGAAAGAAATTCAAAAAGCCATGAAAGAACCAGCCTCAGAAGACACCTCTGAAGCAGCACAAAACGAAAATTCTCTCACTGATTCAAGCTCTAGTGATTTGAATCTCGTCCCCAAAAAATCTAAATCTCAAGACCCCTCTGATAATTAAGTGCAATGAGCACTGGAGATTTCCGCCTTTTTGTAGGGTTAGGCAATCCAGGGAAAAAATACAATAAAACTAGACACAATATTGGATTTATGGCACTTGAAAGGTTGGCTATAAAGCAATCAACTACTTTTAAACAGAATAAGAAATTACATGGAATGTTGGCTGAGATAGGAGTTGGTGATAATTCTCTTCGATTACTAATGCCAAACACATATATGAATGAAAGTGGCAAAGCTATTCGTGCTGCCTTGGATTGGTTCGATTTAGGAATCAGCCAACTACTTGTAGTTGTAGATGATATGGATTTACCATTAGGACGTCTAAGACTGCGTACCCAAGGAAGTTCTGGAGGTCATAATGGACTTAAAAGCACTATTCAGCATTTAAACACTCAAAATTTTTGCCGTCTACGTATTGGCATTGGTGCTCCAGCCTGTGACCCTCAAGAACGAAAAGATAAGACAATATCTCATGTTCTAGGATCCTTTACTAGCCAAGAATCTCATCTGGTTGATGAAGTCCTTAACGAAGTGCTTATTGGATTAATTATGGTTCAAACGCTTGGGATTGAAAAAGCAGGAACTCGATTAAATACTTTTAAGCCAAAATAAATATAAATGAGAAATTTACCTACAACCACAGCACATGTAATGGTTCATCGCCAAAGTTTTGCTGACAAATGTCTTGATGGAGAAGTAACAGCAGGTGGCTTCGAATGGAATTTCAGATGGTCATTCGATCGTGGCGAATTAACTATCGAGCCCTCACTAGGTAGAGCATTGATTGAAGATGCACTTATGAGGTTTCTTATAAAGGCTGATTATCATCTGGAACCTGGTGGTGATTATATATTTACAGTTAGGGCTCAATTCTAAAATTAGGTTTCTGAGGCCATTGAAATTTTCTATTTAGACAATCTTCTAATAAGACTAATGCTGCAACCGCATCCAATTGATCCGGTGGAAGAAGCAATCCTCTAGGCAAAACTTTAAGAAATCTATTCGGTGGCCAAAGTTCCCAATAACGTTCTCTAGCTCGTATTGTAGTACCTTTCTCTTCTACAATTTGAATTGGAACTACAATCAAGCTAGTCAAATAGTCCTTCCAAAAATCACTTGAAGTGCCATTGCCTAAAAATATTCTTTCAAAAGAAGTTTTTTCCAACCAAGAATTAATTATATTAATTACCAATTCCTTTCTAACAACTTTACCCTCCAAAACAACTTGTTCAGAAATATCTGCCAACAACAAACCACACTTATTATTGCCCGGATCAATTGATAATACTCTGGTCATAATGTGTGCACAAAAAACTTTAAACGCTTATTCTTTAAAGCGCAGGTTTACTGCTACTTGATCAGATGTATCACTGTTACGCAAGGCCACAGCTTCCAATTCAACATCTCCCGACTTACGTCTCAATAACTCCTTTCCTAACTTATTAATTGAATTAGCATCAAATTGCAGTCCAGAACTTAATGACCCACGTCGTTTTACCTCTGCAAGTGTTGATGCAAGCAATAACCTAATGCGTTTTCTTATTGCATCTGAATTAAACTCATTCTCTTGAATCAAAGCACTTGTTATAACTTCATTTCTACTAACTACTCTAATATTAGGGCGCACTTCAGGGAACGCATAGACCAGTCTTTCCCCCAGTAATACATTTGCAGCTGAACGTATATTTACAATCCATGTTCCTTTTCTAATAATTATTTTTTCAAGGCGCTGAATATCATTACGAGGAACTAAAAGTATCTGTTTATTTGGCTTCTCTCCAGGCCTAACCCTACTATATGCCTCAAGGTTTGCCTTTTGAAGCAAGCTATCAATCACCTCTTTAGAATTAGTAGGATTTTCTAATTTAATCTTCGCATTTGCCAAAAGCTGACCACTGCTAATAACAACATCACCCCGTCTTAAAGCAATTAGATTTTCCTCAAGTTGTTGTAATTCCTTTTCTCCTGAATTAATTCTTGCTTCAAGTAGCTTCCTTTCCTCTTGCAATGGAGCCAAAGCCATACGACTTTCTTTCAACTTATTTTGTAGATCATCAAGTTTAAACAAACCAACTCTTAACTGCCGGCTAACTAATAACATTAAACCAAGCGAAAGAGCACTAATAAGACTGCCTGTAAGAACTGTGATAACTACAGCAGTCTTTTTAGGCCTGAGATTAAACATAGTTAATCGAGCCTTCCCTACCTTGCTACCAAGTCGATCCCCCAAAGTGGACAAAATGCCACCTAGGAGAAGCAAGGAAATGATCAACAACCAACCTGTCACAAGAATATTTGGGCTATAGAAGCTATGTGAGCTCCCCTAATTCAATCATCAACCTTAAAGAATCAGTTAAAGCGCTTAGCAAGAGCGATTGGATCTAAAACAGTAATTTTCTTTCGATCAATCAGAACCAATCCAGAATTTCGTAAATCTCCTAATAATCGAGTAATCGTTACACGAGTAGATCCTATGGCCTCAGCAATTGCTTGATGTGACAAGCGCAGATCAATCGTTATACCCATATCACTTGGCACTCCAAAATCCCTACACAGTACAAGGAGAAAGCTCACTAATCGCGAGGACATATCACGATGAGTAAGAGTTTCAATCATCGTTTCTGTCTGTAAAATCCTTCCAGAAAGGCCTTGCAGTAAAAGCAATCCAACTGATGTATCTTCTTCAATAGACTTTTTAACAGAAATTGCTGGGGCGCTAATCATTTCCACTTTTGTGAATGCAACAGCGTGATAAAAGCGATCAGAACGATGTCCGGTTATTAACGAAAGAACTCCAAAAAGACTGTTTTCCCTGAGCAAGGCAACTGTGATTTCCTCACCTGATTCATAAACTCTTGAAAGCTTGACTGCACCTCTTTTAATCAAATAGACCCTTTCCGCTGGATCTCCAGGAAAAAATATAGTTTTAGATCGCTCCACTACATCATTACTAGCTCCATCAAGAGCTCGCATTACGTCGAGAAGAGTCCTATTAGGGACATTGTGATCATTGACAAGACCAGCACCAGCTGATCCATTCTGTTGAGGGGCATAGCGGCTAAAGCCGCGAATTGCGCCGGCCTTCATGACCGCGAAGCAGATTCCAAGACGCTAAGGAGAGGATATAGAACCCCTTGTAGCAATAAACACGTTTTTAACCTTTCTCTCTTAAAGCAACAATCTGAGCAGCATGTAAACGCTGAATCCCTTGCTCAGCCAAATCAATCAATTGATAAAAACTAGCCTTATTAAATGGGGCTCTTTCTGCTGTTCCTTGAACTTCCAGCAACCCACCATTGGAATCCATCACTACATTGCAATCCACATCCGCTTGAGAATCTTCTTTGTAATCAAGATCAAGTAAAGGAGTGCCCTTCAAAATCCCTACAGAAACAGCAGCAACTTGTGCTTTTAAAGGCTCCTGATTTAAAAAACCCTCCTTCATTAAACGATTCGTTGCCATCTTCAGTGCTATCCAAGCACCCGTTATTGCAGCAGTTCTGGTACCTGCATCCGCTTGAATCACATCGCAATCAATCAAAAGGGTCTTCTCTCCTAAAGATTTCATATCAATAACTGCCCTAAGACTGCGACCAATTAAACGTTGAACCTCCTGAGTCCGTCCTGAAAGCTTGAGAAGTTCTCGTTTTTGCCTTTGAGGCGTAGAACCGGGAAGTAAGCGATATTCCGCACTAAGCCATCCTTTGCCTTGACCTTCACGCCATCTAGGAACGCCTTCCTCCAAAGAAACGCTACAAAGCACGGAGGTCTGACCGGTCTCAATAATCAATGAGCTCAATGAAAAACCCATTGGATCCATTGTCACTTTGAAAGGCCTTAAAGCATCTAATGGGCGGTCCTGAAAACGTTGAAGCTTTTGAGAAGACATTTTTAAATCACAAAAACTGACTAGGAATAAATCTTGAAAGGGCAACGGGCTACACACTATGGATAGTGTCATAAACCTTGTTCAAATAGATACTGCCGCTAGATTTAAAAAGACATCTTTTCAGAAGCCTCACGAAATATTAATGACAGCAAGTCCAATCCCAACTCAACGATCTAGCAATCAGCAGGCAGGCGAAAGGATTGCAGACTTAAGACCTCTTGAAAATGTCCCTCAGAGGCCTCCAATTCATTTAGTAGTCACAGAAGGGCAACTACAAGTACATACAGCCCCATATCGAGGAAGCTTTTCAGTTGTTCTAAGTGAAGCCCTACGGTCAGCAGGGTTAGGCAGCCAAGTACTCGTTGCGCAATTCCTCAAGGGAGGAGTAGAGCAAGGGCCCACCGGGACGGTAAAGCTTTGCGGCAGACTTGAATGGCTAAGGCCCAATGTGTCTTGTTGTATAGGTCAACAAGATACTTTTAGCTCCCAGGAGATAGACAACTTCTCAAGTCAGAAAAAAGCAGTCCAAGAGGTTTGGCAAAGTTGCAAAGAACATATCTTCTCCAAAAATCTAGACCAACTAGTCCTAGATGAGATTGGACTTGCTGTTGCTTTGGGATATCTCAACGAAGACGATGTAATTTCTACACTTGAACAAAGACCCGTAGCAATGGATGTCATCCTTACGGGTCCTTCAATTCCTACTAGGGTAATGGCCATGGCGGATCAAGTTACTGAATTGCGCTGTTACTTCTAATGCTTAAAAATGATCTCTGGATTAATGAACAAGCAAAAGCAGGAATGCTTGAACCATTTCAAACTGGTTTAGTTAGACATTTAGGACCAGGTTCTAATGAACATCCTGTATTGAGTTTTGGGTGCTCATCATATGGATACGACTTACGACTATCACAAAAAGAATTTCTTATATTCCGTCACGTACCTGGGACAGTGATGAATCCAAAAAGATTCAACCCTTCGAATCTAGAATCAACACCTATACAAGAAGATCAAGACGGAAAATACTTCATATTACCTGCACATTCTTATGGCTTAGGTGTAGCACTTGAAAAGATGAAAGTACCTGAAAATATTACTGTTATCTGTCTGGGGAAAAGTACATATGCAAGATTAGGAATAATTGTAAATACAACACCAGCAGAGGCAGGATGGGAGGGTCATCTCACATTAGAGTTTAGCAATAGTTCAGGTGCTGATTGCCGAATATATGCGAACGAAGGGATCTGTCAACTACTCTTTTTTGAAGGTGATCCATGTGAAACTACATATAGTGATCGACAAGGAAAGTATCAACATCAAAAAGAACAAGTGACTTTGGCTAAGATATAAAAATGAACACAGTTGAATTTATATCCTCAACACCTAAAGCTGAAAAAACAATGGCATATATTGCCAGGGTTAGTAATCCTCGTAATCAAGACAATGCTGATTTTTCAAAACTACTTCAATATTGCATAACCCATGAACATTGGAGTGTATTCGAACAGGCCTATATGACCCTACAGATCGAAACAAATAGAGGAATTGCTGCTCAAATACTTCGCCATAGATCTTTTACTTTTCAAGAATTCTCGCAGAGATATGCTGACAGCACCCAACTTGGTGAAATTCCTGTACCCGAGTTAAGAAGACAAGATAAAAAAAATAGACAGAACTCAATATCTGATCTTTCGGATGAATTAGTAGATAAGTTCCAAGAAAGAATTGCATATCAATTTTTACAATCCAAGAAATTATATGAAGAGATGTTGGAGTTTGGAATTGCAAAGGAATGTGCACGTTTTGTTCTACCACTAGCCACTCCCACAAGAATTTACATGACAGGATCCTGTAGATCCTGGATACATTATATAAATCTCAGATCAGCTCATGGCACTCAGAAAGAGCATATGCTGATTGCGCAAGAATGCAAAAAAATATTTTGTATTCAATTCCCAATTGTTGCTTTAGCCTTACAATGGATAGAGCAACAATAATTGTTACTCAATAGTGAAGCTAATTATGCTAACCATGACTCATAGGTGATATAGAATCTCTCTTGAAAAGATCGTCCTTATCAGAGAATTTAGAACCATCCAAACCACTAGTTGCACCTACTCCAACTAACTTAGGAAGAGAAACACCTTGCACCAAAGCATCTACTAATTGTTGAATTTCTGGCTCTGTGCGCACACCAATTGATCTACCTATCAACTCACCTTTTGTATTGAAGAAATTTAATTGGGGTATCCCTGTAACTTCATACTTAGAAATTAAACCTTCCCACATTGGATTATCTACATTTAACAGAACGAAATCAACTTTCGATTCATTTTGAATATCAATTTTTAGCATCGCAGGAGCCATCTCTCTACAAGCTTCACACCAATCCGCATAAAACTCAAATATTGTTGGCCTACCATTCACAAGCGCAGTATCAGGGTCAAGAGATCTTCTTGCTAATTGATCTAGTGGGGCTTGAGAAGTAATGCCGCCTCTTAAAATAAAAAGCAGTCCTGCAAAGACTAAACTCGCTAAGAGCAAAATTAGTCTCTGCGTCTTCCCCAAAGAAGATGGACCGGGGCTAGAAGTCATTTGCGCAGAGGTTTACATTTACAGTTTTACTTCTATTGTGTACTAAGTCAATTATTTTTATTACTAATAACTAACTTTACATAATCTTTTATCAAGCCCTAAATATGCCCAAAGATTCCCTAAAACTTTTTTAGTATAGAAGCGTGTCTCAGGGTAAGGAATTCTTTCTACCCAAAGTTCCGGGTCTGAAGCAAGTTCTAAAGAGACCCATTCTTCAACCTTGTTAGGACCAGCATTATAACTAGCTATAACCAGCAGAGGATTACCCTTCCATTTCTCAACAAGAGTAATTAAGTATTTTGCCCCCAAAAGGATATTCTTTTGGGCATTAAATAGAGATTTTTCAGTTAAAGAACTTTGATCTACTTCTCTCGCAGTGAATAACATCAATTGCATTAAACCTAATGCCCCCATATTAGATTTAACACTCGGAGAAAAACGTGATTCTTGTTTTGCAATAGCTAAGAGTAGTTCTGAAGACAGACCAGTTTTGATACTAGCCAATTCAATTTCAGTCCAAAAACGATATGGATGTTGACTGCGATGTAAAAGCTCTCTAATTAAACACCCTTCTCCTAATAAATTAAGACTTGTTTCTCGTAATTTCACAAGGCCCATCCAATCATCACCAACCTGCATTCTTAAACGACCTTCCACTAAATCTTCAATAGAACTTGCATTATCAAAAATTGTACTAAAATTTCTATTCCGCCAGATCTCCCATGCATCTTGAAAAAGTCCAAGTCTCCAAAGCTTGTTAATAAAATCATCCTTACTTGCAAGGGGATACCAAACAGAAGGTTCAGATTTAAAAGCAGTATTTTCTTTTTCTCTTAATAACGAAAGCGAGTCAATGCCAAGTCTAAATGATGCTCGCCAAGTATAATAATTATTTGGATAAAATCGGACAAGATCTTCCCAGATTTTTCTTGCTTCTTCAGATTTATTTTGTTTATACAAAATAAATCCCTTCCAAAACTCTTTTCTTGAAGCTATTGGAACCGGTAATTTTTTAGTTGGAATAAGATTAAAAAAGAAATAAGCTTTAGACCATTTCTTTTCTAACAAAGCCTCTCTAGCTATTTGCCACTGCAAGTGCCAAATAGCAGGATGATCATGCCATCGATCAAAAATTTCTTGAACTTCAATAATTTTTTCATAGCGTACTCTTAAGGCAGAAAGTTCTGGCGAATTATCTACTACATCTTTTGATAGTTGATTAACTAGCTCATCTATTGGAGAATAATGCTTAGCTAAAGCTTTTATACTCTTAGAACTCTCTTGTGATTCTGGTTGAGTTTCTATGAGTTTTATGAGTAATTCTCTGCCCCGAATCCTTTGACTTTCGTTCCCTTGAAGCAAGGAATTACCTATTGCAAAAGTAGTTTCAAGAGAAATCAAATGGTTATCCAGGCAATTCAAAGCTGCTTGGCCATCCCCAAGAGTAGCTAATGCCCTAGCAATGATTTCCTTTTCATCTGAAGTAAATCTCCCTTGAATAGGATTCAAACACTCTTTCCTAAACAATTGTTCTGCACCAGGCCAACGCACGCCCCATCTAGCCAAGTGAACAATTCCTAGCGGTTGATCCATTTCTATAGCACTAGCTAAAGCTGCTGGATGTGCAGGATGTAATTGCAAAAGTGTTTTTCGATAATTAATATTTTCTCTGCCTAGGCTGTAATACGAATCTGCAGAAACTTCGTCTTTAGGGAACTTCCTTAAAAGACTCTTCCAAATATTATTTGCTTCAAGAGTTTTCCCTAGACTTTCAAAAGTCTGGGCCTGAAGTTTAAGAGAGATTCCTGCCAACTGATCCTTTCCCCATCCCTGCCCCTGCAATAAGGCTTTAACCCTTAATGGAGAATCTTTAGACTTAGCGACAAGTAATAATGCAGCTTCTCTCCTTATAGAAGGGTCGATTGACCAACGATAAAAACTCCAAAGTTTTGATTCAGGTATTAATGGTGTAAGATTGACACGAAAAGATTTAAGAAGTGTTTGAGAACCAAGAATTACAGCCAAAGTAAAAGCAGAGGTCCCAAATAACAAATAATTCCCTTTAGTTAATATCATTTTTATTCCATTAGACAATTCGCGTAAAGCCATAGCTAAATCCAACAAGTCTTTAAACAAAGAAAAAGAAATTTAGCCATTATAAAAATCATTGAGGCCTCTATTTTCTTCAAAGCACTTAACTTCATTCCATTTATTCTGTAAGGAAACCAAGTCAGGCACAGGCATATCATTCCTACAGTACAAAACCCTATAAACTGGAAGTCCTTTTTCTAGCACATAATTTTCACGTTCAGTTGAAAATATAAAAGGACTTTTCGCCAACCATCCTTCCCTACAACTTTCATGCCTCACAAAACAATTACTTAACTCAATCAACAAGACCATTGGTTTAATTAATACTAGCAAATCGCTTTGAATAAATAATTGACGTCCAGATTGCAAAGATTCTGCCAGTGAGATCAAGAGCTCAGGCTGAAGCACTCTCCTTTTTTGATGTCTTCTCTTAAGCCATGGATCAGGAAATTGTATGGATACAAAATGTAAAATATCCTTAGGTATTTCATTCAACCAATCTTGCAGACTAACATTTGCATTACAGAATAAAAAACAAAGATTATCTAATGCCATTCTTTTACATTCTCGACTGGATGCTTCAACTAAAGGACGTCGTATTTCTACTCCCAAATAATTAACATCAGAATAAATTGAAGCCATGCTTAAAAGAAATTTTCCTCTAGCAGATCCAATGTCAAGGTGTATTGGCTGTGATGGATTAGAAAACAAGTTTTTAGGTTCAGGCAGCTTTAAAGGAAGCTGGAAAAAACGACTTAGAGGATTAACATGTTGACGCACGATTTCA
Source organism: Prochlorococcus sp. AG-363-O15 (assembly GCA_003278255.1). Classification (GTDB taxonomy): domain Bacteria; phylum Cyanobacteriota; class Cyanobacteriia; order PCC-6307; family Cyanobiaceae; genus AG-363-O15. Next base: position 112,010 of record QCFZ01000002.1, on the reverse strand, counting down.
ATTTATCTTCTTTTTTGGATCAGAAGGAACATATCTAAGAAGCCCCCAACAAGCTGTATATCCATGTACATGAGTTGCTCCTCCTAGTGGGCCAATCTCTCCATTACAAAAGAACCCAGAAATTGGCAACCTATTGATGACATTGCGCGCAATATCAACATCTCCATTTTTTACACCATAAAGACCGCTTCCTCTTCCTAAACAAGCCATTAAAAGTCCAAAAATAGGTGGTTCATCAAAATTCTCAATTGAAGCTCTTAATAATTGATCAGCCTCTCTACGTGAAGATGATTCTTCACGTAATTGAAATTGTACATTTTGACCTACTCGCATTCTTTCTGCAACAGCTACTGCCCCATTAGTTGGATCAACTCCAATTAAATTACGAACCAAAAATGCAGCTTGCGCCATTGGAAATCCTTCACCACCTATAACTAAATCTCTTCTCTCAATGCCTAAGAAAAGTGAATGCCTAACAAGATCTCTATCTTCTTCAGAAAGTTCTGCCAAAACACTTTGAAGACATGCCACTGGACTATCTCGATGATTGTCATGGCTGAGCTCAAGTAAAACATTTCTCTGTACTTGCTCAATAGCAAAAACAGGTCCAATAGGCTTGCATCCTTGTGCAACTACAGCTTCAAAAGTCCAATCACCTCCAATTGCAAAACCAACAGCACCATTCTTTACCCCTTGATCAAACAAAAGTGATCCATGAGAAGCATTATGAGGAGAGGCAATACCACCTATAATGCTGGTATTTGGATAGGCATAATCTAGACCACTAATTAAATCATTTATAGAGGCAGAGGTTGGATCTACAAACAAGACCATACTTCTATTTAAAGAAGGATTAACACCCACCCAGTCCTGCCACAACATTGAAGAACCATCTAGATCTGGCAAAGAATCTGTGTCTAGACAGAAAGGTTGCAAAACAGAGCCTGGAAGGTGAAGCAAGGAAACACTCAGAGCAGGTTTTTGTTCAAGTTCTGATGCCTCTCCATTGACATCAGTACCAATAACTCCTCCTCCAACGGATCCAATCCAATACCTAGCTCCAATACGCTCTCGCAAAAGAGGTAATAAACGAGGTAAATCACTTGCGTAATCAGTAGAAGCAAAGACAAGAGCTAAATCTGCCCTTTCATATCTAGACAAACTCTCTGCAACTTCCTTTACTGCCGACTCCAAAGAAGGGCTTTCTGACAATGCCGTTCTGCAGTAAGGCTGCCGAGAACGACTCTGAAACCAGTCAAGAGGAGAGAAAGACCCCATAGCTTCGACCTTAACAACAGTGCCATAAGCGAAGAGGACTGATAATGACCTACATACATCATTTCCGTCGTGGCAGAGATTTCCTATCGTTCATTGGTCTGGCTGAGTTATCGCCTTGCAGGGACTTTTGCAATGGGGCTTCCCTTAGTTCTACTTATTTGGGCTGCATTCAAGAAACAAGCATCAATGGTCAGACTTTTATCAATTTATTGGAAAGTTGCAAGCTTATTAGCTATCAGCATGATGCTTCTGGCTGATCAACGTCCTATTGGATTGATGACTTTATTTATCTCTCCATTGCTAATGATGTTTTCAATTTGGTTTTGGGTAGATCTAAATCAAGAACTTGCTGATTTGCCCCCATGGCGAGCGTTACCTCTAACAGTAAGAATTTGGAGATGGTCTCTTAGCGGATTTAGCCTATTAACTTCAACCCTTGCATTGTTAAGTCTACGTTGCCTAAAATTAATATCTTCAAATAATTGCAGGGCCTGGATAGAAGCACCCAAGCTACTTCACGAATCATCAGAGAATTTGTTTAACTTTCTATTTGGAGCAAACTGGTCTGAACCTATAGCTGCTTTTGTTGGATATGTTGCTTTAATTGCTTATACAGTAGGGTTATTACAATGGCTTCTAATTCGCTTGCCTAAAAACGGTAGAATTGCTGGTGAATTTTAATAAATTTTTCTCAAAAGCCTATATAGTTTTCCTAAGGAAAGTCGAGAAAATTAGCAAGATAAAGCTGCATAAGCTTATTCAAGCAAAGGGTTTCTTATCAACAGAAGGTGGGGGGAAGAAATTATAGTTTTTTAAGCAGATCAATCAACGCTAATTCCAGACATAGAGAACTGGAGTTAAATCATAAAGACCAAATTAAAAAAAATTAGATTTATGTTCTCTTAAGCACTTCCACACATCGACCACACAAAAGTGGATGCAAGGATGAAGATCCAATATCATATTCATAATGCCAGCATCTTTCACATTTTGTCCCTCTTGATCTAGCAACCTCAATAATTGCTATTTCACACTCTTCATTAGCAAGCACCTCTGCCCAAGGTTCTCCCCCAAGTTGCAATTGTGAAACCAGCAACCAATCTCGCAACCCATCCACCTCTGGATCACCTTGAGTATTTAACCAATTAACTGCATCTCTAAGGCTCTGACTCTTTGGCTCTAAGCGAATAGAAGCCTCTAAGGCAGCACCAAGCTCTTGTCTATTTCGACAATCTTCTAAGACACGGTTAACTGCACCCCTTAAATCTCTCAAACAACTCATATTCTTAACTAATGAATCATCTTTCCAAGAAGAAGGAACCTTAGGCCATCCTCTCAAAAAAACAGACTCTTCTTCTAACTCATAGGGAAGATTTTGCCATATGTCTTCTGCCATATGACACAAAACAGGAGAGATGATCCCTGCCAAAGATTCAATAATTCCAGCCAATGCAGTTTGGCAAGATTTACGGCGACGGTCAGATGGTGCACTTACATAAAGACGATCTTTTGCAATATCTAAATAAAAGTTAGACAAGTCAACAACACAATAGCTTTGAAGAACTTGAAAGAAGCGTGAAAACTCATAATTCTCAAATGCTAAAGAAATCTCGTCTATAACTTCTGCTGTTCTATGAAGGATCCAACGATCTAATAAAGGCAAGTCTTCTATAGGAATAGAATCATTTTTGGGATCAAAATCATGCAAGTTACCTAATAAGTATCTGGCCGTATTTCGAACCTTTCTATAAACATCGGAAAGCTGTCGAAGAATATTAGAACCTATTGGAACATCTACAGAATAATCAACTGAACTAACCCATAACCTAAGCACATCAGCACCATAAGGTGGATCTTGTTTCTTATTCGCTCCTCCATCAATTATTTTTAACGGATCAACAACATTTCCTAATGATTTACTCATTTTACGTCCTTTCTCATCCAATGCAAATCCATGAGTTAGGACTCTTTTATAAGGTGGGCAACCATTAACTGCAACAGATGTCAATAAAGATGATTGAAACCAACCTCGATGCTGATCAGTACCTTCAAGATAAAGATCAGCAGGATAATTAATTCCATCACGATTATTCAAAACTGCCGACCAGCTAGAGCCAGAATCAAACCAAACATCCATCGTATCTGTCCCTTTCTTCCAACGGTCTGATTCTTTGGCATACGAAGGCGGCAAAAGATCTACCTCATTAAGCTCCCACCAAATATCTGCTCCATACTTAGAAATAAGACCATAAATGTGTTCTAATGTTTCTACAGTAAGTAAAACCTCTCCTGTTTTACGTTCAAAGAATACTGGGATAGGTACTCCCCAAGTTCTTTGTCTAGAAATGCACCAATCTCCTCTTTCTTTAACCATCGAATCAATTCGATTACGACCACTAGATGGAAGCCATGTAACAGAATTAATAGCATCAATAGCTTCTTTTCGAAAACCCTCAACCGAAGCGAACCATTGTTCAGTAGCACGAAATATTGTGGGCTGTTTAGTTCTCCAATCATAAGGGTAACGATGTGAATAAGGCTCTTCTTTTAATAAAGAGCCTTGTTCAGATAATGATTTAATAATTACCGAATTTGCATCCTTAATAACATTTAAACCAGCAAATTCACCTGCCTCTTTAGTCAAAACTCCAGATTCATCTACTGGACAAAGAACAGGCAGGTTATTTTTGCGTCCAGTATTGAAATCATCAACCCCATGTCCTGGCGCAGTATGAACCAAACCAGTACCTGATTCAGTTGTTATGTAATCACCGCCAATCAAAACATAACTCTTACGCTCAAAAAGAGGGTTTTGATAGCCAATTCCTTCCAAATATCTTCCTTTAACTGTTGCTATATCTTTTAACTTCAATAACAATTTATCCTGCAATGACTGAAGAAGATCCGATGCCACAATTAAAATTCTTCCCGCATCATCTTGAGCGAAAGAATAATCGAGCCTATTATTAACTGATATCGCCAAATTAGCGGGCAAAGTCCAAGGAGTTGTAGTCCAAATAGCAACTTTCAAAACCTGACTTAATTGCGCTTTCTCCAAAGGCAAGTGCAAACCTTGCTGCTGAAGCTCGTACCGCAACTTCTCTGGTATTTCAACCACCGAAAATGCAACATAAATACTAGGGCTAATATGTCCATCTGGATATTCCAGTTCAGCCTCTGCCAAAGCAGTCTTTGAGCTTGGACTCCAATGAACAGGCTTTAGACCTCTATATATATGACCTTTAAGAAACATATTTCCAAAAACTTTAATTTGAGAAGCTTCATATTCTTTTCCCAAAGTTAGATATGGATTTTGCCAATCTGCCCATATGCCCCATCTTCGAAAACCCTTCATTTGAGCATCAACCTGCTTATGGGCATAAGCTGCTGCTTTTTTACGTAATTTAAGTGGCGTTAAAGTTTTACGTTGCTCCTGATCAAGATTTTGAAGAACTTTTAGTTCTATAGGAAGTCCATGACAGTCCCATCCAGGGACAAACCTCACCTTATTACCAAGCAATATTTGATACTTATTAATAATATCTTTTAATACTTTGTTCAATGCATGACCCATATGTAGTGCTCCATTCGCATATGGAGGCCCATCGTGCAAAGTGAAGGCAGGGCCAGGATTATTAGCGCCTAAAGCAAAATCAATTCCTTTGGCCTTCCAAAAGGCTTGCAATTCAGGCTCTCGTTGAGTCGCATTTGCACGCATCCCAAAAGCTGTACTCAACAGATTGAGAGTTTCTTTATATGACGGGCTTTTATCACCGTCTGAGCGCTTCTCCTGGATCACTTTGATATGCAAACAGCAAAGATTATGAATCCTCAGATGCCCCTTGCTCTTCGACAAGCTCTTCTGAGGGATCTAAATTTGTAGCTTTTTTTTTCATAGATGCCTCTGAGGCATCTTGTTCAACCTTTTGGATAAGCTTCTTATCATTAGTAATTTCAGGACGTATCCATTTTTTTTCTTTTTTATTTGATTTCGGTTTAGGGTTAAAAAGCTTTATAAATTCTCCCAAAACATCACCTACCTTCACAGTAATTCTAAATAACTCCCCAAAACTGGTTTTCCACCTTTCCAAGGAACCCACTCTTAGCTTTTCTTCTTCACTGAGATGCTGCCAGCGACTCTGAGCCACTTCGACTCCAAGTCTTCCAATTAAAAGGGTCCCAAAAAGAACTGCAAGCATTGGTGCGCCCCTAAGCCTTTCATTACAAGTAACAAGAACAAGGCCTAACAAAAGAACTACAGCTCCCCAAATTCCATCTCTAGGCCTACTGAGCTCGGTGAGAAAAAGAGGAAGCAGCAAAATTGCCAACCCAACTATTAAAGAAAAATCACCAATGAGAATGGCCAACATAATTACAAGAAAGGCCTAGTTAGTCCTATTCTGTAGTTAAAAACAAAGATCGGATATACCACTAAAACAAAAAAGTTCAACAATTAATGAAATTACCAAGTCTAGTTAATCTGGATTGATGGAGGGATAGGTTTCTAGAACATTCTTCTAAATTAATTGCATTCACAAATGTACTTAAGAAAGGAATCTTGAAAACTCTTGCAATTTAAGGGAAGTATATAAAACACTCTTCTGATGACATCCTAGAAAAACCAAGTTTTTCTAGGATGTTAGGCTAAATTGAAATCTCAGAAACATCTGAGATCGATTGGTATAACTAGGCCCACCTGGCGGAATTGGTAGACGCGCTGGTTTTAGGTACCAGTGACTTCGGTCGTGGGAGTTCAAGTCTCCCGGTGGGCACTCAAGATAGGCTGGTTTTACTTGCCAATGATTTTGTTTAAATAGATCCAAGTTCACTAAGCTGAATTTTTTCGTAACTTGGTGTGATCTTTAGTTTTTCTGCTACAGCCGCTAATTGGTATGACCCAGCCAGCAGCGAAAAAAATTTCCACTGACAAGTCGATTAAATATCAGTCGGTCGCTGATTGGCAAAGGAGTATTCAAAATTATCTTGACCCTCCAAATCCCTGGAATCCAACGGTAGGTCTTTTTATCGGAGGATATGTTTTAGCCGCCTTAAGCATTTGGCAGTGGTATCAAGGGAATTGGCCTTTGCCGGTATTAGTTGGATTGGCTTTTCTTGCACTACACATGGAAGGGACTGTTATTCACGATGCATGTCATAAAGCTGCACATCCCAATAAATGGATCAATCAACTAATGGGACATGGCGCAGCTATTTTGCTTGGCTTTAGTTTCCCTGTTTTCACGCGCGTACATCTTCAACATCACTCACATGTAAATGACCCCAAAAATGATCCTGATCACATAGTTAGTACTTTTGGTCCTGTTTGGTTAATTGCCCCTCGTTTCTTTTATCATGAATATTTCTTCTTCGAAAGAAAACTTTGGCGAAGATATGAACTTATGCAATGGGGAATAGAACGAAGCTTGTTTTTTTCAATCGTAATCGCAGGTATTAATTTCAATTTCATGAATGTAATTTACAATCTATGGTTTGGTCCTGCACTAATGGTGGGGGTAACTTTAGGTATATTCTTTGATTATCTTCCTCATAGACCCTTTCTTGCAAGAAATAGATGGAAAAACGCAAGGGTATATCCAAGCAGAGTAATGAATTTATTGATCATGGGCCAAAATTATCATCTAGTACACCATTTATGGCCATCTATTCCTTGGTTTGAATATAAACCAGCTTATGAAGCGACTAAACCACTTCTGGATTCAAAAGGTTCGCCTCAAAGAATGGGGATTTTTGAGACCAAAAAAGATGGCTTAAATTTCTTATATGACATTATTCTTGGGGTAAGAAGTCATAAGAAAAATCGCAGCAAAATGAGAAATCTAGCAAAGCTCTTGCCTAATAATAGGATGAGGAAAAGGTTAATTAGTCTTCTTCACAAAACAGCTGTAACACCAACAATTAAATAACAACATTATTCAGAAAGAATTTTAGGGACTCTAAAAAAGTCACCCTCACGTTGGGGAGAAAGATCAAGGAGATCATCTCTAATTTCTGAATCTTTAACTAAATCTTGCCGAGTAACATTCACTACTTCAACTGCTCTGGTTGTAGGTTCTATATTATTTGTATCTACTTGCTCCAAATGATCTATATAACCCAAAATCTTTTCTAGTTGAACGGTATATTTCTCAATACTTTCCTCAGGCAAATTCAGGCGAGCTAATTTAGCAACTTTCCGAACATCCTCCGAAGTAATTTTGCTCATAATGCCTCCAGAAATTGAGATAGATCTTTGGTAAGTGCTTCAGCAGCTTTATTTAAAAGGTCATATCCATGTTCCGGTCTTGCAAGATATGGATCTGACCCCATCCGACCATCAGGGTATCTTCTACGAAAATCATCTGCTCCATGAATTGGACCTGCAGGTGAAGGGTCAGGTAAGGGACGCTGCTTAGAAAGCAAGCTTGGCTGAAGATGCAAAGTCAAAGCAATTTCACTTGGAGTTGCATGCTGACCTTCTTTATCACCATAAAGATCTTTCGCTTCCCGCATCACTGAACTCATCAAAAACCAGTTAGCGATTTTACAGCGAAATCTTCTTGCACTAGGCAAATCTCTACTGATTGCAGTGCTATAAACCTGAGCGAAGGCTGCTTTTGTAGTAGCAATATTTCCACCATGGCCATTAATTACGAAAATCTGTTCAAAACCATGAGTAACCAGTGAAAGGACCAAGTCATGAATAACCGATAACAATGTCGCAGGCTGCAAACTCATCGTTCCAGGAAAGCCCAAATGATGCTCAGCCATTCCAAAACATTGAGTAGGCGTTACAAGAACACCTGTACGTCTTCCAACCTCTTGCGCAATTGCTTCAGCCGTTAAAGCATCAGTTCCAATAGCGCCTGTTGGGCCATGTTGTTCGGTGGATCCAATTGGCAAAATAATTGCTTTAGAAAAGCTGAGATATTCTTCAACTTCTTTCCAAGTACATAAATCTAATCGAATAGAAGTGACATTTTCAACAGCTCCTGGCAGTAGTTTTGATGTCATGTCAAAAGCTAATAATCAAAAGGGACTCAATGAGCACTTCCATTACCGTCATACTTATCAGTGTTGTAGTAGCCACCCTTTGTCCCAAAGAAAATAGTCGTCAAAACAAATACTCCACAACCAAAAAGCAATACTGTCCCAAGATTGAAACCAGTTAGAGCAGCAGCCATAAAAAAGAAGTAACTCCTCTAAAATTCGAAAGATTGAACTAAATAATAGAAATCCAAAAGCAATTTGCTCCTGACTGCGTCCAAATCAAAAAATCTCTTAAAAGAATTGATACCCGATCAATACTGTAGGCAGTATTCGATCATAAGGGTCGCCAAAGACCACCAAGCCTGTTTGTGAGGTATGGAGGCACTACCGCTGAGTTTCTTCTGCCGTCCAGCGGAGGTCGTTGCCCCTGAGCTGATTGGCTGCAGGTTGGTGAAACGCCAAGACGACGGCAACTTGCTCTGGGGCGTGATTGTGGAAACGGAGGCGTATTCCCAGGACGATCCCGCCTGTCACGGCTATCGGCGTAGGACACCGCAAAACGAAACCCTGTTTGGTGAGCCAGGGCGGTTTTACGTGTATGTCAGCTATGGCATCCACCACTGCGTGAATATTGTCACTGGTCGTTCTGATTGGGCAAATGGAGTCTTGCTAAGAGCAATCTCAATGCCAAATGAAAATGAACGAATTGCTTCAGGACCCGGTTTAATCGCTAGAAGGTTTGGTTTAAACAGTTCACATGACAATTACGCTATCTCAATAGAGAATGGATTATGGATATCTCAAAGGAGTTTCATTATAAATACTGATCAGATCACAAATACAACTCGTATTGGAATCTCTAAGGCAAAAGATCTACGTTGGCGTTGGTACTTGAACACCAGTCGAAGCGTAAGCAAGCGTGCAAAAGGAGATTTAATTCCTAAAGCTCCAAATGCGTGGCGTCCCACAACCAACAATGCCTTATGAGCAGATGGTCTCATCGACATATCATTGATCTATCTAATTTTTCATTAGAGGATTACAGATCTGTACTAGAATTAGCTAATAAGTTTAAAGCTCTTCCTCAAACAGGTGCTAGAAAATTACCAACTCTTCAGGGAAGATTAGTAACCACATTATTTTTTGAACCTAGTACTCGTACAAGAAGTAGTTTCGAACTGGCAGCAAGAAATCTTTCAGCTGATGTACAAAGTTTTGCCCCAACCAGTAGCTCCTTAAATAAAGGTGAGACACCTCTTGATACTGCTCTTACATATGTGGCAATGGGTGCAGATATTTTAGTTGTTCGACATAGCTCACCAAATGTTCCAGCCCTTTTAGCTAAATCATTAGAAAAAGCAGGAGCTCAAACAAAGATACTTAATGGGGGAGACGGACTTCATAGCCATCCAAGTCAAGGATTACTAGATTTATATACACTTGCCTATCATTTTAACTCGAAAGAACCAACAACAAATGAGCTAATTGGCAAGCGAATTGTTATTGTTGGTGACATTCTTCATTCAAGAGTAGCGAGATCAAATTTATGGGCATTAACTGCTTGTGGAGCAGATGTGGTACTTTGCGGACCACCAAGTTTATTACCCGAAGCATTTACCAAGTTTGTTGACAATCCGCCACCAGGACAAACATTAGATCCAATAGGTCAGCGTGGGAAGATTTTCATAATTAGATCTCTTAAAGAGGCCTTGCATGGAGCCGATGCGATAATGACTCTAAGGTTACAAAAAGAAAGAATGAATCAAAACTTACTCTCAGACTTATATAGATACCATGTGGACTATGGAGTTACTCATGAAAGCATTAAATGGTGCGAAAAGAAAGTTCCAGTAATGCATCCAGGCCCAGTAAATCGTGGAGTAGAAATGAGCGGAGCATTACTTGAAGATCAATCAATATGTCTTGTTCAAGAACAAGTAACAAATGGAATCCCTATAAGAATGGCCTTGCTATATCTAATGGCTTCAAGCGAAATAAACGAGCATTAGATTACTTTGAGAGTCTAAACTTCCAATTAAATTTATAACAACTTAAATCCTTCCAAAAGCAATCCATAAAGAAGTCCTATTCTTGACATATCAACCAAATCAATTACAATTTTTGCTCCTGCTTTCTTTGGCCAATGCCTTCTAACTCTAACCATCGCCTCTAAAAGAACTACAGTAAAAAAAGCTCCAACAGGATCCATTAAAGCCAAAACACCATTAATCATTCCAATTGAACTGCCAAGCAAAAATCCTGTGAGTAGAACAATTAAAAACAATGAATATCTCCGCCAAGGATTGATTGACCAAAGATCCAATTGTTCCAAAAGAAGATCAGTATTTCGATGTAAATTAGTTGGTTGAAATTTTTGGACCATACTAAATTCTCCTTAGTCTTAGATGAATAGTAGCCAACATCCAAAAACTGTTATGGCCAAAAATCAACTCTAAGCACTTTTAAACCATTGATAGTAGCTTTTATTGTATACGCACTAGATATAGTAGTTTCAAAGTATCACCGACCAAAATTTCTGAGAGAAAGCAAAAAGCTTTCAAAGTAGTTTAAAACAATTAGCGAAATCAACTTGCCTCTGCTTTGGGCTTTCTAGATGATTTGCCCTCTAAAAGCTCAAGCAAAGCTTCCATTTGGGCCATAACCCCACGGACTTCTCCAGGCTCCGGGAGAAGTCCTTCTTCCATAACGCCTTGATGCATCTCACGAAGCTCCTGACGGATGAATCGGAGGTGACTAACCACCTGTTCTCTTTTCGATTGAGACATCGATAATGTGTTTTTCCTAATTACTCTTTTACTTTATGACCTTTTTTTTGTGGGTTGGGAAGCTAGCACTGAAGCCTCCTGCTAAAACAATGAATGCAAAAGTCAGAAGAGCAGAAGGACGAGTAATAACCGTCAACACAACTACAAAAAAAAGCCCGATCAGAAGTGCTGAATAGCCTCTTCCATTCAATCGAGCTGGAAAGGACATAAGTTCAAGATTGACCAAACAAGGTTAGGGGTTCAACACAGGTCTTAATTGATTTATCCAGACATAGTCGCAATTCGATTGATAAAAATAAACCTTCAAACCGATTTTATTTTTGAAAATTTCTTTAGTTTTTAGTTAAAACACAAATGGAGAATAGGGGATTTGAACCCCTGGCCTCTGCGGTGCGATCACAGCGCTCTACCAACTGAGCTAATTCCCCTTAGCAAGAAAACTAGCGCCCGGGCAGAATGGAAGCGAGGGCAGCCTTATTAGCAAACATGCAGAACCCAAATGTTCTATCAAATACCATTTCCAATTCAATAACAGAAGAGCTCCTACTGGAATTTGATGATGACTCAATTGCTGTTCTAGCTAAACGCCTTGATGAAGATGATTACCCAACACCATTTGCAGGCCTACCCGACTGGCATTTATTAAGAGCTCTGGCTATTCACAGACCTGAATTGACAAAGCCCTATTTGCATTTAATAGATCAGGAACCCTTCGATGAAGACTAAGTTATTGAGGCCATTAGAGGGAAGACGTCTCCTTGTAGCCGTAAGTGGGAGCATTGCAGCAATCAAAACACCTTTATTAATTAGTGGATTGATTAAGGCAGGAGCAATTGTTCGATGCATAGTTACACCAAGTGCAGCTCGGCTAGTAAGCACTGTCTCACTAGCCACTCTGAGTAGAAACCGTTGTTATCAAGATGAAGATCAGTGGAGTCCTAAGGAGCCAAAACCCTTACATATATCCCTTTCAGAATGGGCAGAGCTTGTAGTTGTTGCTCCGCTAAGTGCTTCCTCCCTCTCAAGATGGACACAAGGACTAAGCGAAGGATTACTAGCCAGTGTGTTAATTGCCTGTGAAAAGCCAGTAATAGCAGCAGCTGCAATGAACACAGCGATGTGGTCCCACCCAGCAGTAGCAAAAAATTGGAATCAACTAAAAATGCATCCAAAGGTGATGGCCTTAGAACCATCAGCAGGTTTACTTGCATGCGATCGGATTGGAGATGGGCGCATGGTGAATACAGAACTTATTCAATTAGCAATACAAAGTTGCTTAATCCAAAAACAAGAAACTGATCAAATAAAAAAAGATTGGAAAGGGATAAAACTCCTTGCTTCAGCTGGGCCAACAGTAGAAGCATTAGATCCTGCAAGGCTTATCACAAACAGAAGTAGTGGGCGAATGGGAGTTCTTATTGCTCAAGCAGCAAGATTTCGAGGTGCAACTGTTGATTTGATTCATGGTCCTCTCCATTTGCCTGAGGGCTGGTTGGAAGGAATAACTAATTATCCGGTTCAAACTGCTGAAGAGATGCAAGATCATCTCAAGAAATTACAACCTTCAGCAGATGCAATATCTATGGCAGCTGCAGTAGCTGACCTCAAAAAAAAGCAAGGGGCAGAAAAAATCAAAAAAGAATTATTGATTAAGGAACTCGTGAAAAATCTTGAACTAGTACCAGATTTATTGAAGGAGCTATCTACTAAGCGACCAAAGGGACAGGTTCTTTTAGGTTTTGCTGCACTAACAGGTGATGACATTGAAATCAAAAACCAAGGAATATCAAAAAAACTTAAAAAAGGGTGTGACCTACTTTTTGCAAATCCAATCAATCGTCCTGGCCAAGGCTTTGAAGAGGATTTCAACAGCGGGTGGCTCTTAGGGCCTAATGAGATGGTGAAATCGATTCCATTGACCTCCAAATTGGCCTTGGCTCATGAATTACTAGACATAATTCTCGAGATCAAAAAGAATTTTTCTAAAAAAAGCTAATTATTCCGATTATTAACATTCTTTACCTGGAACCCTGAAAAGCCCTGCAAATAAAGGGGTCTGAAGGTTTTGAGCGTAATTTTTTTGCTTTCAAGAAGCGACGGGTTGTTGAGAGCTGCAAAAGGCAAGCCATAAGGCCCATTTGCCCCCTGTAAGATCCGAACTGAAAAATTGGGCGGTTTATACCGCAGTCATCTGGCCTTTCGGCTTCCTCCCATGCGATTTCGTCCTTTGCTAGCCCTGGTGCTGGCTTTCTGTCTTACTTTTGTAGCTGCACCTAGCAGTGCCTCTGCCTCAGGCGAAAGAGGTAATGCAAGATTTTCCGACATAGTGAATACCGGAAAAGCAAACGATTGCCCATCAATCCCTGCTGGGTCTAATGGATCCATAAGCATTAGTAGTGGCAACACCCTCAACGACATCTGCATGCAGCCCACTGAGGTGTTGGTGAAGGTCGAGGGAACAAAGCGCAAGCAAGCTGCATTTGTTCCTTCAAAGATCATCAGTCCATCGAACAACACCACAATTGAACAGGTTTATGGAGACATTTCCAGCTCTGGAACCTTCACTCAACAAGGTGGTATTGATTTTCAGCTGATCACAGTTCTTACTCCTGGTGGAGAGGAAGTACCTTTTGTCTTCTCAGCCAAAGAGCTTGTAGCAGATTCCAACAGTTCTTCTATCAGCGTTGGCACTGAATTCAAAGGTGAAGCACGAACCCCTAGCTATAGGACAAGTAACTTCCTTGATCCAAAAAGTCGTGCTCTTACAACCGGTGTTGATTATGCCCAGGGGCTAGTAGCACTAGGTGGTGATGATGAAGAGCTAACAGCAGAAAACACCAAGAGATATATCGATGGCAAAGGACAACTCACTCTTTCCATCGACAGTGTTGACAGCGACACTGATGAATTCTCTGGCACCTTTGTAGCTTTCCAGCCATCCGATACAGACATGGGTGGCAAACAAGCCCGCGATGTGCAGATTTCAGGTGTTCTTTATGGAAGGAAAGGTTGATCCAAAACGAAATCTACTTCTCGTAGATTTCTAAATGCGACCAATCTGCATAAAAAAAGAGGGGGACTCCCCTCTTTTTTTATGGGAAGTTTTATTGACTGGTCACAGCAAATTTTTTTAGGCCGACCGATCTGGGAGAATCTCCCGACATCTTTTGACTCCTCATGACCACAAGCCAGTCCTCTACAAAAAGTCATTCTGGAGTAATAGCTCCTTGTGGAGGCACTTTGGTCGATTTAATGGTTCCCGCAAATCAACGTGAATCAGTTAAAGCAAGTGCTACTAAAAAATTGGAATGCTCAGACAGAAATGCTTGCGATATAGAGCTCTTGATAATTGGTGGATTCTCCCCTGAAAAAGGGTTTATGAAAAAAGAAGATTACCAATCTGTAGTGGCTAATAATCGCACTAGTTCAGGATATTTATTTGGACTGCCAATCGTTATGGATACGGACGAAGAAGATATTCAAACTGGGGACAAAGTTTTATTGACTTATAAGGGCCAAAATCTTGCGGTACTTGAAGTAGAGGAGAAATGGGAGCCTGACAAAGTCATTGAAGCTAAAGGCTGCTATGGAACAACTTCTTTAGAGCACCCTGCCGTCAAAATGATTGCTACCGAACGCAAACGCTTTTATTTAGGTGGCAAAATTTCAGGACTGGAACTACCTAAACGAGTTTTCCCTTGTAAGACTCCCGCTGAAGTAAGAGCACAACTCCCAAATGGAGAAGATGTTGTTGCTTTTCAATGCCGTAATCCTATTCATCGTGCGCATTACGAACTCTTCACTAGAGCTCTACACGCAAGCAACGTCAGCGAAAAAGCAGTTGTGCTAGTCCATCCAACATGCGGACCAACACAACAAGATGACATCCCTGGGGAAATACGCTTTCAAACCTACGAACGATTAGCGGCTGAGGTAAATAATCCCCGCATATTTTGGGCATATTTGCCATATGCAATGCATATGGCAGGTCCAAGAGAAGCCTTGCAACACATGATTATCCGCAGAAACTACGGATGCACTCATTTCATAATTGGCCGAGATATGGCTGGTTGTAAATCAAGCTTGTCTGGTGAAGATTTCTACGGTCCCTATCAAGCACAAGATTTCGCAAGAGAATGTGCTCCAGAATTATCAATGGAAACAGTTCCTTCTCTAAACCTTGTCTACACAGAAGAAGAAGGTTACGTAACCGCTGAGCATGCAGAAACGCGTGGTCTACATATAAAAAAACTTAGTGGGACTCAATTCCGCAAAATGCTACGTAATGGAGAGGAAATTCCAGAATGGTTTGCATTCCATAGCGTGGTTGAAGTACTTCGATCCACCTAAGTGGAGTAATCCTATTAACATTCCTTCATCTGAGGTAAAAACCCCTTGAACAAACGCTGGCGCAACGTTGGGCTCTACGTGCTCATAGTGATAGTTGTCATTGTTGTTGGCACCGCTTTCTTTGACAGACCAGATCCTGCAAATACCAACAGGACACTTCGTTATAGCGATTTCATTGAATCAGTTCAGGAAAGACAAATAAGTCGTGTACTGCTCTCTCCTGATAATGGAACAGCACAGGTCGTTGAAAATGACGGTCGACGGGCAGCCGTAAACCTAGCTCCTGACAAGGATTTACTGAAACTTCTCACTGATAACAATGTAGATATTGCAGTCCAACCAACGCGCCAAGCCAGTCCATGGCAACAAGCTGCTAGCAGTCTCATATTCCCGATTTTGCTTTTAGGAGGTCTCTTCTTTCTATTTAGAAGAGCTCAAGGAAGTGGAGGCGGAAATACAGCAATGAATTTTGGGAAGAGTAAAGCCAGATTGCAAATGGAACCCTCTACTCAAGTGACATTTGGAGACGTTGCAGGAATAGAAGGAGCAAAACTTGAATTAACTGAAGTTGTTGATTTTTTAAAAAGCCCAGATCGATTTACTGCTGTTGGAGCAAAAATCCCCAAAGGCGTTCTTTTGGTTGGTCCTCCTGGTACAGGGAAAACTCTTCTAGCGAAAGCAGTTGCTGGAGAAGCAGATGTACCTTTCTTTTCAATCTCTGGATCAGAATTTGTTGAAATGTTTGTAGGTGTAGGAGCAAGCAGAGTCAGAGATCTTTTTGAGCAAGCAAAAAAGAACGCCCCATGCATAGTTTTTATTGATGAAATTGACGCAGTTGGTAGACAGCGTGGTGCCGGTCTAGGTGGAGGCAATGACGAAAGAGAGCAAACTCTCAATCAACTTCTCACTGAGATGGATGGTTTTGAAGGAAACACAGGAATAATCATTGTTGCAGCAACAAATAGACCTGATGTACTGGATGCAGCTCTATTACGCCCAGGGCGATTTGATCGTCAAGTTGTAGTTGATCGACCTGATTATTCAGGAAGGCTACAAATCCTAAAAGTGCATGCTAGAGACAAAACTATTGCTAAGGGGGTTGATCTAGACAAAGTCGCTAGACGCACCCCTGGATTTACAGGCGCAGATTTAGCCAACTTGCTCAATGAAGCTGCAATTCTTGCAGCAAGACGAGAGCTCACTGAAGTAAGCAATGACGAAATTGGAGATGCAATTGAAAGAGTTATGGCAGGTCCAGAAAAAAAAGATCGAGTAATCAGTGAAAAACGCAAAAGATTAGTTGCCTATCACGAAGCAGGTCATGCTCTTGTAGGAGCACTTATGCCCGACTACGATCCAGTTCAAAAAATTTCTATTATCCCTAGAGGACAAGCTGGAGGCCTGACTTTTTTCACCCCTAGTGAAGAGAGAATGGAATCAGGTCTTTATTCTCGTGCATATCTACAAAACCAAATGGCTGTAGCACTTGGCGGTCGCGTAGCTGAAGAAATTGTTTATGGAGAAGACGAAGTAACTACTGGAGCATCTAATGATTTAAAACAAGTCGCTCAAGTGGCTCGTCAAATGGTTACACGCTTTGGAATGAGTGACAAACTTGGACCAGTTGCATTAGGTCGTTCCCAAGGAGGGATGTTTCTAGGCCGCGATATAGCTGCTGAGCGAGATTTCTCAGAAGATACTGCTGCAACAATTGATGCAGAAGTTTCTGATTTAGTAAGTAGCGCATATCAACGTGCAACGAAAGTTCTTCAAAAAAATCGATCAGTCTTAGACGAATTAGCGGAAATGCTTGTTGATAAAGAAACCGTAGACTCAGAAGAGTTACATGAATTACTAGTCCTACGCGATGTACGTGTTGCTGAATACGTTTAATTCAAATATAAACTAGTGAATCATGAACCTTCCTAGGCTCTTCTTCGAAAAAAGAAAAGCCTAATTATGCAATCCCAAGAATCAGTAGAAGTCAACATCAAGACCTCTACTTTTGATTAAATGACGTTCAGATGCTAAATATGAGATAGGAGTATGTTTTTAGCATGTCTCAACTAACCATCAAACTCAGTGCAAAAGCCGATGCATTGATAGCTCAATTGCAAAAAGAAATCTTTAATCGTCGAAGGAAAAAAATCACTGCGTCAGGTGTCGTAGAAACCTTAGTAGAAAGTGGTGCTAAGTCACAATCAGACAAGCGTTATGCAACCTCTTGGAGCAATCTGATTAAAGACATTGAAAAAGCAGCCAAACTTACCAATAATTATGGAGCCAAACCTTCTGCACTATCTAATGAAGAATGGGCAATAATTCTTAGTTATCGCACAAGAAATTCCAAAGGAACCTCATACAAAACAAAACACTCAACTACGACAACAGTCAAAAGAAAAGCCACAAAACATAATTCCACTAAAAATTCATCATCAAAACACAAAACCTCATCAACAAAAACATCATTAAACAAATCTCCGATTAATAAGAATTTAAATAAAGGGAGCTCCCATCTAAAGGTTATTACTAAAAAACCTTTAACACAAATGCAATCAAAATAAATCAGGTTAAATATTGTCAAAAACAAATTTCCACAGATTCATCTATATCAACTTCCAATCCAATAGTCCACTTAACTCTCTCAACAAATAATTAATAGCCAGAGCCAAAGATACTTTGACTCTGGCTGATTGTAATCTTGAATCACCAAAGACCACATTGTCCTTGCTGAAGAAGCAAATGATCAGCTAAAACAATTGCAACCATAGCTTCAACCATAGGAACTGCTCTAGGTAAAACACAAGGGTCATGACGTCCTTTTCCAACTAGAGTTGTCCGTCTTCCTTCATGATCAACTGTTTGTTGGTCTTTGCGAATAGTGGCAGTAGGTTTAAAGGCGACTCTAATTAAAATGTCTTCCCCATTACTGATCCCTCCTTGTATCCCACCAGAATTATTGGTGGCTGTTTTTAATTGACCTTTTTCAGAAGGTAAAAAAGCATCATTATGTTCACTTCCTTTAAGAAGAGTGCCACTAAAGCCAGATCCAATTTCAAATCCTTTGGTTGCAGGTAATGACATAACAGCTTTAGCAAGATCTGCTTCCAACTTGTCAAAAACTGGCATTCCTAACCCAATAGATGGATTACGAACAATGCACTCAATAATTCCACCACAAGAATCACCTTCCTGGCTAATTTCTTTAATTCTTTCAATCATCAAATTCGCCATCGTTCTATTAGGACAACGAACAACATTTGATTCCACATCATTCAATGTGACCAAATCAGGATTAATTTCAGCCTCAATATTGTGAATACGTTTAACCCAAGCGAGTACTTCTGTTTGATTAGCTCTAAAAAGCAGCTGCTTAGCAATTGCACCTGCCGCAACACGACCAATAGTCTCTCTAGCTGAAGCTCTCCCTCCACCAGTTGGTGCTTGAATCCCATATTTAGCTTGGTAAGTGGCATCAGCATGTGAAGGCCTAAATACTTTTTTCAACTCTTTGTAATCAGCAGGTCGCTGATCCTTGTTACGAACAAGCATTGCTATAGGAGTCCCCAACGTGATGTTGTCAAACAACCCACTAAGAATCTCTACCTGATCAGATTCTTTTCTAGGAGTGGTGATTTTGCTTTGTCCTGGTTTGCGTCTATCTAGGTCTGCCTGAATTTTTTCAACATCAATTTCCAATCTAGGAGGACAACCTTCCAAAATGACTCCAACGCCCCCCCCCATGGGACTCCCCAAATGTGCTGATTCGGAATAGGTCGCCAAAACTGCTTCCCATGCAAAACTCATTCTAATTAAAGAGTAATTAATCAAAGGCAATACGAAAGCTTTAATGTTTAAAAATCAAGGCAAGTTTTTTCTTCAAGACAGAAACCAAATAAAAAGCCCCCTCAAAAGAGGGGGCTTGTAATTGAACTTCAATTTTAAGCTCAACCAATTGCTGGAGCAACTAAAGCCACTGGAGTGGACTCAGCTGCAGCAAGGTCAAGAGGGAAGTTGTGAGCATTACGCTCATGCATTACTTCCATCCCGAGGTTTGCACGGTTAAGTACATCACCCCAAGTTGGAACAACCTTGCCCTGTGCATCAATAATTGACTGGTTGAAGTTGAATCCATTGAGGTTGAAAGCCATGGTGCAAATACCCATGGAAGTCAACCAAACACAAACAACTGGGAAGATTGCTAGGAAGAAGTGAAGACTGCGGCTGTTGTTAAAGCTGGCGTATTGGAAGATAAGGCGACCAAAATAACCGTGAGCAGCCACGATGTTGTAGGTCTCTTCCTCTTGGCCAAACTTGTAGCCATAGTTCTGTGACTCATTCTCGGTGGTCTCACGAATAAGTGATGAGGTCACCAATGAGCCATGCATAGCGGAGAACAAGCTGCCGCCAAACATTCCTGCTACACCAAACATATGGAATGGGTGCATCAAAATGTTGTGCTCAGCCTGGAACACGAACATAAAGTTGAAGGTTCCAGAGATTCCGAGAGGCATACCATCGGAGAAGGATCCCTGTCCAAAGGGGTAGACAAGGAAAACAGCGAAAGCAGCAGAAACAGGAGCTGAGTAAGCAACACAGATCCAAGGACGCATACCTAAACGGTATGAAAGCTCCCACTGACGTCCCATCCAACCGCAAATACCAATCAAGAAGTGGAAACAAACGAGCTGGTATGGACCGCCGTTATAAAGCCACTCATCAAGGGTCGCAGCTTCCCAGATGGGATAGAAGTGAAGACCGATAGCGTTACTGGAAGGAACAACAGCACCAGAAATGATGTTGTTGCCATAGATGAAGGATCCAGCAACAGGCTCACGAATACCGTCTATGTCAACGGGTGGAGCCGCAATAAAAGCAATGATGAAGCAAATAGTTGCCGCAAGAAGGCAAGGGATCATCAAAACACCGAACCAACCGACATAAATGCGGTTATTGGTAGATGTGACCCATTCACAGAACTGCGGCCAACCTTTTAGCAGCGCAGAGCGCTGCTGTTGGATGCTGGTCATAAGAACGTTAAAAGAGCCCTCGAAAGGGCAATTAAATAAGGACAGGGATTACCTGCCCGAAAGAAGGTAACGCAATATCTCTAAATATGTGGAAATATTGCGAAGAGCGGACTTAAGAATAAGGGTCCACAGGAAATGCATAGAAAGATTTAAGATTTGATAGTCAGATCATGAGAAAGGCAATTGGTATTAATTCGCTGGCTCATTGAAGGTCGTCATATCGAGGAAACTGTTCCTTTTAAAATGGCAAGACATAGACGAAATGAACTAGAAGCCAAAGGTGCTGTCGTCTATTGGAGCGAAAGACTGCTACCTTCCAGCTGAATAAAGCAAGTCTGGTGAAAAACTCGTCTCAAAGTAAAACAAGAACATTAATTCTGTTGCCATTCTTTATTGGGGCAGGACTTATTGGAATACAAGGTTGTCAAGTAAAACCAAAAACAATAAATCAACCTGTTTTAACTTCTAACAAAGCAATCCAACAAATAGAAATACGTTTAGAAAAAATAGAACGTGAATTAAGCAAAAGATCGGATCCAATTCCAACAAGAGGCATAAAAACTCCAGCAGGTCGCATCAAGTCATTGACCTTTCGACTTGGAACTAGAGATGATCGTCTAAGAATATATTGGGCAGATGGAAGCAATAGCGACCTGCCTTGCACAAAAGAGCAATCAATATGGGCTTGTGGCTAATTAATAATTTCCTCAAAAGCCATCTTCCATTCATCTAGAAAAGGCCAGACCTCTTTCTTTGTAAGACTCATGGCTATATTTTTCTCTTGATAAGCTGCCTCATTTATAAAAACTGGTACAAGTGAATTATCACCTTCATATCTAACAACTTCCCCATTGGGAAATTGAAACAATGGTGAACCTTTCTCTAAAGGTTTCCAGTCCTGGCCTTGACATTCGTCATGCAAATAAGCATCAATATTTCCATTAAGATCTCTAGGGTAATCAATACTTTCTTGATGAATATGTACAACTAGATGATTTGGGTATACCGCCTTTCTCAAAGAAGCTTGCGAGATTTTCTGTAAGCAAACTTCTAAGGCAAGTTGAGTCTGAAGAACAGTTTTGGCCTGCAACAAAGTTTGAGGAGCAGGGCCAATCTCAATAACAAAACCACAAGGCCATGACTCAACTAAAAAACCTTTTTGAATTGGGTCTCCTTCATGCAAATAAATAGGAAGACCAAGATGAGATTGAATTAAAGCTGCTAAAGCTAAATCAGCAGGTCTTCGTCCATAAACAACAAGACTCGAACCCATTGCAGCAGTAGTACTATGTATGTCAATTACTATTTCACATGGATGCATACCTTTCTCTCCATATTCATTTAAAAGTTCTCGTGCACGAATAACTTCTTTTTCTTTAATATCATCAGAACAAATCAGATCCGAAGAAAAACTACGATTTAAATCTTTATCCAAATATCTCAAACCTACTTGAAGAGCATCAGGATTACCTATTACTTTAAAAAATTTGATCCCATAATTATTTATCAATTCAGGGTTCTTGTCCCATTGTTGAAAAAACCAAGGACCATTAATTTCGTTCCCATGTGTCCCAGTTACTAAAAGAACTTGAAATCCCATATCAATAAACGAAATCAACCAATAACCTGTCTCAAAATAGCTTAAAAAAAAAGATCAATGCCTATCCCCTCTGCTTTTGTTTCTACTGCTCGTATCGGATGGAAATGGCAATGGAATCAATTAATGAAAGGCTTAGCTCCTGCTGACGAAGCAGGGAATTATATACGTCAAACAAGTCAATGCCAACAAGCGGTTCTACCGAAGGAATCAGAATTATTAAACAGGCCTAAGGAGAAAAATCCTCATCTCATAATTGGTCGCAGTTGTCCGTGGGCACATCGTACGTGGTTAGTACATCAATTAAGAGGCCTAGATGAAAGTTTAAATTTACTAATTGCAAACGCAGATCACAAAGCAGGTAGATGGAAAATCTATCCTAAATGGATTGGCTGTAATTCACTACAAGAAATCTACCAAAAATGCAGAATTCCTCTTACACATCGTGCAACAGTGCCAGCAATAGTTGATCCAATTGTAGAAAACTACCCTAAGCTAATTGGCAATGAAAGTGCACAACTAGTAGAACTACTGAATCAATGGCCAACAAATAAAAGCACTCTAGATCTTGAACCAAATGGACTTAAAGGAGAAATAGATAATTGGCAGGAGTTACTTCAGAATTCTGTTAATGATGGAGTTTATCGTTGTGGTTTCGCAAGAAACCAAAGTGCATATAAACAAGCTTGTAATGAAATGTTTGAAGCTCTAAAATTAGTTGACCACAGTTTGCAAAAACGAAGGCCTTGGCTTTGCGGAGAAAGCCTCACTCTTGCCGACATCAGACTATTCCCAACATTAATTCGCTGGGAAATAATTTATAGCCCATTATTTAGATGTAGCAAAGATCCCCTTTGGATCTTTCCTAATCTGTGGGAATGGCGTCAAAGATTCTTCGCTTTACCAAAAGTTGCGGAGACATGTAATCCACAAGCATGGCTAGAAGATTACTTTGGTGCCCTTTTCCCTCTTAATCCCAGTAATATTGTTCCTTTATGCCCAGATCTTGTCAAAATGATCAATGTAAGGGCTCCTAATTGAAAATGACTAAAGATTCAACGATTTTGGATAGTAAATCTCACAATTTTGAGGAACCCAAATTCCAAGGCATGTATGGTCCTTATACAATTACATATGAAGATCAGGTCGAGGTTCAACGCTATCGACTAGCTGTTCTGATTTGTGCACTAAGTTTTTCTACCTGCCTTGGTCAATGGTTATTAATTGGATCAACTTGGTCTTGGGTTTGGCTCGTTGTAATGGCTGCAAGTTTAGGCATGGCCCTGAAATGGATACATATCTACCTTCGTCCACTACATAGAGCTCTTCAAATATTTTGGGCTCTTGGCTCAATAGGATTAATAGTATTAGGAATCAATGTCGGAACAGATAAAATACTTTCTAGTCTTGGTACAGATCATTTAGCAATCATACTAATAGGTCCTTTATTTGCTGCATTAACTGGTTTGGGTTTCAAGGAATTCTTTTGCTTTCGTAGACTTGAAGCTATAGGGCTAACTCTATTAGTTCCACTTGCTTTATTAGGCTATTTAACTGGACTTATAGGAAAAGTTTCTGCAATTTTCCTATTAAGTTTGTCAGCAATATTCTTATTAGTACTTGCAATTCGAAAATTTGGCATGGATGCATCAGATGATATTGGTGACAAAAGTGTTTTTCAATATCTAGAAAGTCAAAGTGCTAAGGCAATCCTGTGACTTTGATAAGCATTGTAGAGGCAGCAAAAGATTTCGGAATCAAACCTATTTTTCAAAATCTCAATCTACATATAAATGAAGGTGAAAGGCTTGGATTAATTGGACCAAATGGTTCTGGTAAATCTACTTTACTAAAAGTACTTGCAGGGTTAGAGCCTCTTAAATCAGGGCATATAAAATACTCTCCCTACTTAAGGATGGAACTAGTTGGCCAAGATACTGTAGTAAAGCCTGGAAGAACAGTCTTAGAAGAAGTCCTTGCAGGTTGCGGAGAAAAAAGAGAGCTATTATTTCGCTTCAACTCACTCACTAATGCAATAGCAAAATCTCCTAAAGATTCAAAGATTTTGTCAGAACTAGGTGAACTTAGTCAGCGTATGGATGAGGCAGAAGCCTGGAGCCTAGAACAACAATGCAAAGAGATTCTTCAAAGACTAGGTATTTCAGAATTGCAACGACCAATTGAACAACTTTCTGGTGGATATCGCAAACGAGTAGCTCTTGCATCAGCACTAGTTTCTAAACCAGATTTACTGCTATTAGACGAACCGACTAATCATCTAGATGCTATTTCTGTAGAATGGCTTCAATCATGGCTAGACAAATATCGAGGAGCTTTAGTGCTAGTAACTCATGATAGATATGTATTAGATAGAATAACAAAAAGAATGATTGAAATTAATCATGGTAAAGCAACATATTATCAAGGAAACTATAGCGACTTCCTTAATCAAAAAACACAAAAAGAAGAAGAAGAACTATCAAGCCTATCAAAATTCAAAGGTATTCTTAAAAAAGAGTTAGCCTGGCTAAAGCAAGGACCAAAAGCAAGAAGCACAAAACAGAAAGCTCGTATACAACGGATTGAAAGAATGCAAGAAAGTCCAAAAAAAATAAAAGAATCATCATTAGAGATGAATTCTCTTAGTAGGCGAATAGGCAAGCTAGTTATTGAGGCCGAATCACTACGAGTTACTACAACTGGCAACAAAGATAGTCCTTTATTATTTGATAATTTCACTTATCAATTTACATCTGAAGATCGTGTAGGAATTATTGGCCCTAATGGTTCTGGAAAATCTACATTGCTTGACCTAATTGCTGGCAAGAAACAACCAAATTCTGGTTTTTTAAGAATAGGAGAAACAGTTCATATTGGGTATTTGGATCAACAAACTGAAAAACTCTTACAAAGTATAGATCAAAATCGAAAAGTAATCGATTTTGTAGAAGAAGAAGCTTCACAAATAAATCTTGGAGATGAGCAAATAACAGCTTCTCAATTATTAGAAAGATTCCTTTTTCCACCTTCTCAACAACATAGCCCATTAAAACTACTCTCTGGAGGAGAAAAACGAAGACTTACCCTTTGCAAAATGTTAATCAAATCCCCAAATGTTCTTCTTCTAGATGAGCCAACTAATGATTTAGATATTCAAACCCTTAGAATACTAGAAGACTTTTTGGAAAACTTTAAAGGATGTGTAGTAATTGTTTCTCATGATCGCTATTTTCTTGATAGAACAGTTGATAGGATATTTAGCATTGAGGATGGACTATTAAGACGGTTTGAAGGAAATTACACTGCTTTCATAGAGCGAAAACAAATAGAAGAAAAAGAATTAGCACGAATATCTTCTACATCAAATAAAGACAAGGGCCCAATTTTAAAAAAAAATAAAAAGAAACTCCATATTGAAAGCAAGAATCACAAACCAAAGTCTATTCAAATCTCTAATAAGCCTCGAAAGCGAAGCTTTAAAGAATCACAAGAACTTAAGGAATTAGACCACGAATTACCACTGCTAGAAGCTGAGCGTAAGAAAATAGAAGAAGCTATTTCTCTCGAAACGCATGACCTAACTAAGCTCAGCAAACAGCTAGCTGAAATTATCGAAAAAATACACTCATCAGAAAATCGATGGCTAGAACTCAGCGAATTATCCTCATAAAAGGAATTTTATAAATAAAATAACAGTGATGAATACGGGTTTTACCGAAAAAAGTTTTTTTTTAATTCTAGAAAAATTCAAAAGCCTGCTTTGGAAAGCCTTATTACTGGCCTTTAACTGGTAGCCGTTGATACGTAATTTGCGAAACGGTGTTGTAAAGCAAACGAAAGGTCGGTTACAACCATGGCACAACTCATTGCCGGCCGTAATGTGTGCCTGTCGACCAAGACTGGCGTAGGCCAAGCAAGACTCCATGAACACTATCGACGAACACATTCAGAAGGATCAATCCGAGATCCAATCAGCTAAAGCACAGGGCAATGAAGCCAAAGTGCGTCACCTCACGGATGAGCTTCATTCTTTAGAGGAATACAAAGAGCATCATCCAGAGGACAAACACGATCCAAATGCACTGGAACTATTCTGTGATGCAAATCCAGATGAGCCCGAATGCCTTGTATATGACGACTAGATTTAGTGTTAAAACATCAACCTAATCAAAAAGCGGGCTTTGCCCGCTTTTTGATTAGGTTGAATATCCAAAGAAATTTAAAAAGTTCTCAATAGTCCTCATTGAAATCAGATGGACTTCCAGTAAGAGAACAAACCACAGCTTCCTCCTTCTTCAATTCACGCACTTCAGCAATAGGCCGGCCCATACGACGTAAAGCTTCAATCTCCTGATGTGTCTGACAACGTGCAATGACTTTGCCCTGACTATCAAAACAACTGTAAAAGGTCATAATTTAAGTCTTTTCAACTTAGTTATTACCAATATTCCAGCTTTGGACAAGTAAGAATTTGGACCTAAAGACATCAAATCCCAAGTTCTTCCCAAACTTGATCAAGCAATTCACTTAAACCATTCCCCATAGCAGCTGATATTACAAGCACCTTGTGAGAGCTAACTTTCTCCAGGCTCTGAACCAATTCCTTTATTGCCCTGTCCTCCAAAAGTTCCTTTTTGTTGATCACCAATAACCTTGGATGGTCCATCAAGCCCTGACCATAAAGTGACAATTCTTTTTCCACAGAAAGCATGTCCTTCACAGGATCAACTGCACCAGCATCCAACAAATGAACAAGTAGCTTTGTTCTAACAATGTGACGAAGAAAATCATGGCCCAAGCCTGCTCCTTGAGCAGCACCTGAAATCAATCCAGGGATATCAGCAAAAAGTGTTCCATCACCTGTAGGCCTTCTGACAACTCCAAGATTAGGGACCAAAGTTGTAAAGGGATAATCTGCGATTTTCGGCCGTGCTGAGGAAAGAACAGCAATTAAGGTGCTTTTACCTGCATTTGGCAAGCCAATTATTCCAACTTCAGCCAACAATTTAAGTTCTAATTGTAAAAACCATTCTTCACCCTCTTTTCCCTCAGTAAATTTTTCTGGGGCCCTATTTCTATTACTCAGATAATGTGCATTGCCTAGTCCTCCCCTTCCTCCAAAAGCAACAAATAATCTTTGTCCATTGTCAATTAAATCACCAAGAACTATCCCAGTATTTAAATCTCTGATTTCAGTACCACAGGGCACTTTAATGACAAGATCTTTACCTGAAGAACCTGTGCACCGATTAGGGCCTCCTCTTTTCCCATCAGCAGCAACAAATAATCTTTTGAATTTAAAATCCAAGAGTGTTTGAAGATTCGCATCCGCTTCTAGAACTACATGACCTCCATTACCTCCATCCCCACCTGAAGGACCACCAGCAGGAACATATTTCTCTCTTCGAAAGGCAACAATCCCGTCACCTCCTTTACCAGCTCTCAATTTGATACGTGCCTGATCAATAAATTGCACTAAAAAAAACCAACCTGGCCAAGCTCCAGACTTATTTATACTCGCTTTATAAGTGTTCTGCTAAAGAAAAATCCTTAACTAATAATTTTTTATTGAAGCTAAAAAAATAAGAAAATTCGCGCTCCTATCGCTAGGAATGATTTACTTCAACCAAACAACAGTGCAGCCGGCTCCACCATCTTTTTGATCAGCATCGACAACCTTCTCAACATAAGGAACAGTTTGCAACCATTCCCGCAAACCCCTCTTCAATTTCCCAGTTCCTATGCCATGAACTATCCAAAATGGACCAGAAGCTTTTCTTAAATGCTCTTCAGCAGCAACTTCAGCTTCATGAAGCCTAAGTCCTCGAACATCAAGTGTGTTGTGATTAGTTCTTAGTACTGAACCATTACTAAAACTTTTCGTCGACTTCACCTTAATAACTTGTTCAGGAGGAACAGGTTTTTGACCATCTAAACTCTCAACCTCAGCCAGAGAAACTGTGCTACGAAATACCCCACAAAGAACAGTTAATTGCAATCCACTGTCAGAAATATCTACTACCTCAGCTGCTTTGCCAAGAGCTATCAATCTAATCTTCTCGCCTAATCTAGGTAACCATCCTTGATTTCGATTACTAAGAAGCTGCGGTCTATTTTCATTCTCTATAAGCCTCAAACGTTGGCCAACCTTTCTAGCAGTCTCACCATCTGCATTTTCTGCTCGCAAACGCCTTATTAAGTTTCGAACTTCCTTCTGTCCCTGCGAGATAGACCTGGTCAGATTTTGACGTTCAAGTTTTTGCATCTCTTCAGTTTGTTCACATTGCTTTTGCCAACGCGCCAACAATTCATCATGTAGTAACTCAGTTCTGGCCAACAAAGCTGCAGCAGCCTCAGCAGCATCTTGTTGTCGTTTCCTTTGTTTTTCTAAACCAAGGATAACCTTGTTGACTTCTATATTATTTTTACCAATAAGATGTTGCGCTTTTTTTATTACTAAAGGGTCCAAACCCAATCTTCCAGCAATCTCTAAAGCATTGCTTTTACCTGGTATACCCCATTGCAATTGATATGTAGGAGTAATAGTTTCACTATCAAAAGCAACTGAAGCATTCTCAAATCGATAGTCACTATATTTAAGGGTTTTGAGCTCCCCAAAATGAGTAGTCGCAATAGTCAATCTTGCTTTATCGGCCAATGTTTTCAATAAAGCAATCGCCAATGCAGTTCCTTCAGTAGGATCTGTTCCTGCTCCTATCTCATCCAAAAGGACTAACGAAAGCCCATCTTCTTGAGAAACAGTTTCAAGGATACGAGCAATTCGCATCAAATGCCCACTAAAAGTAGAAAGGCTCTGCTGGAGAGATTGTTCATCACCGATATCAGCCAAAATTTGAGAACACCAAGGCAAACATGGCTGTCCAATACAAGGTAAAAAAAGACCAGCTCGAGCCATCAGAGTGGCCAAGCCAACACTCTTTAACGTAACTGTTTTACCCCCAGTATTTGGACCAGTTATTGCAACAACTTTAGTATCTGATGAAACTTCTAGACTAACTGGTACAACAATATTTCCTTGTTCATATTTCTCTTTCCATATAAGCAAAGGATGGCGAAGTTTTTCTAAGACAAAAGGAGCATCCTGCTTATCTACTAAAGTTGGAGGTACTCCTGACAACCAATTCCCATACCTACTTCTTGTAAGAGCAAGATCTAATTTCAAAATAATCTTGCATAAATTATCAAGAACTGAAAAATTATTGCCAACTAATAAGCTCCATTCAGCTAATAATCTCTGCTCTTCTTCAAGGACATATCCTTCAAACTCTGCGA
Source organism: Prochlorococcus sp. AG-363-O15 (assembly GCA_003278255.1). Classification (GTDB taxonomy): domain Bacteria; phylum Cyanobacteriota; class Cyanobacteriia; order PCC-6307; family Cyanobiaceae; genus AG-363-O15. The sequence goes on along the minus strand of QCFZ01000002.1, from coordinate 82,689 downwards.
TTTTGTTTCCTAAAGGAATGACTAATTGAGGTTCTAAGAAAATAGTATTACCAGACGAGGAGCTGTCATGAACTAATCCAGGCAACTTATTAACAAATCCTGCTTTTAATGCTATTACAGGCCTTCCAAAGCGATCTGAAATTAAATTATCCTGCAAATATGGAGCATATCTTTGAAGAATGTCCTGTAAATAATTTCTGCGTTCTAAACGTAAAGACTGTGATTTTCGACGGAGTCCTAAGAGGACTGCACTAGCCCTATCAGCAACACGACCACCATCTTCAATACCATATTTAAGAAGTTTTTCTAAATCGGGAATTGTTTTCATATCAGCCACTAGTTTCGTCAAAACAGGTCGCAGATCTGAATCAAATATTTGACGTCTAAGTCTTCTTGCCGCACTCAAAGTATTAGCTACTTGAAGTAAATCCTCTCCTGAACAAACCCCCCCTTTTGAGCATCTTCTCAGAATATTTGACAAGTCGTGTACTCCTTGAAAGCTAACACCTCCCTCAATAACTTCATCTAAAGAACCAATCTCAATAGTTTCAGCCAAAAGTTCATTGGCTGTTTTTAAATCAAAGGCAATCAAAAGATTTTTGGATTCACAAGAGCCCTTTTGAGTACTTGCAAAAGTAGAAATTTGTTCGCATAGACGTGGCCATTCTAATAACTCCAATGTCTCCTTAAATGCAACATTTTCTGTTGAAGATTTAGATTGAATATCTTTTAAATCATTACTAAATTGCATTATCAGACTCTTTATTGCCTTGAATACCTTCTTCTGGATGATACAGCATTTCTAACCAGTTACCTTCAGGATCTTTCAGATAAAAAGAAGCTGTTCCATCTCTATGCTGATGAAGATCTTCAACATAAATTCCTGCTTCATTTAAACGTTTATGTATACACTCAACAACCTCTCTGCTTGTGAAATGAAAAGCAAAGTGTGGCCCTGCTAATTTATAACTTGGACCGAGCAAAGCAAGACCATCTCTTCCTAGCCCTGCCTCCAAATAACACCAGTCAATATCGTCCCAAACAAGCTTCATACCAAGACTCATATAAAAAGATTTGGCTCGATCAATATCTTTTACTCTAATGGCTATATGACCAAGTCTTTGAACATTAGCCAAAGTTTTTTCCAAAGGTGCTGATTCCATTTTTGAATCGCCCAAGGTTCTAATAGGAGAAAAGATTAAAGAATTTAAGAGCTATTTAGGGAATAGCATCAATCGTTAATAAGAATATTTATTAACTATAGTTGATTATTCTTTCAACCATTGTGCCGCATCGCAAGCGTGGTAACTAAGAATCAAATCAGCGCCAGATCTCTTGAAGCTCAATAAGGTTTCAAGTACTACTGATTTCTCATCTATCCAACCTCTTTCGGCAGCAGCTTTTACCATTGCATATTCTCCACTAACATTATAAGCCGCTATAGGGAGTTCAGACTCTTGTCTTAGTCGATAAATAATATCCAAATAAGCTAAGCCAGGTTTAACCATCAATATGTCAGCACCTTCTTGTTCATCTAACTGTGCCTCTGTAATTGCTTCTCTAGCATTAGCTGGATCCATCTGATAGGTGCTCTTGTCTTTTGGAATTGGCTTTGATGTATTAGACCTTGGAGCCGAATCAAGTGCTTCTCTAAAAGGGCCGTAATAAGCAGAGGAATATTTAGCTGTATAGCTAATGATGCCTACATGTTCAAAACCATCTTCATCAAGAGCTTCACGAATCGCACCAACTCTTCCATCCATCATGTCGCTTGGTCCCACTAGATCAGCACCAGCCTGAGCCTGAACTAATGCTTGCTTACAAAGATTTTCAATCGTCTCATCATTTAAAACAATTCCTTCTGAGTTCACTATTCCATCATGTCCATCACAAGAATATGGATCTAAAGCAACATCCGTCATCACAGTCATTTCTGGCAATTCTTTTTTTAAACGGCTAATTGCTTTAGGGATAAGACCATTTTCGTTAAAACACTCTGTTCCTTCTTCAGATTTAAGTTCTTCAGACACCTTTGGGAAAAGAACAACACAACGAATACCTAGCTTCCAGGCCCGTTCAACTTCTCCAACCAAATCATCAATTGGCCATCTCATCGCTCCTGGCATGGCTCCAATTGGTTGAATTTCAATTCCTTCATGCACAAAAAGGGGATATATGAAATCGCAAGGCGTCAAAGCATGCTCACGAACCAAGCTTCTCAATGAAGGAGAGCGGCGCAAGCGCCGAGGACGATAGGTGAGATCCATTAATGAGCAAACTAAATACTTTCGATCAGATTAAAGCCGGACTACAAACGAGCAGACTTCAGCCACGATTTTCGAATGTCTTTTTTGCGGAGCTGCTGCATCTTCTGAAACAAATCCAACTCCTCAAAGGACCATTCATTTGGTAATTGCATAATCAAGGTAAAAATCAAATCTCCACGTGTATTCCCCAGAGGCCACCCTTTACCTTTCAGTCTTAAGTGACTCCCTGAAGCAGTGCCTGATGGAATAACTAACTCTGCATCTCCATCAGGAGTAAGTACTATTACCTTCCCTCCTAAAACTATTTCATCTAATGCAACTGGGAGATCAGCTTTCAACTGATCTCCCTCAAGTCTCCATATTGAATGAGTTTCTACATGAAGATTTAAATAAAGATCTCCCCTTCGACCAGTTCCAGGTTGAAGGTTTCCTTTTCCTTTCAAACGCAAGCGAGAACCGTCTCTAATTCCCTTTGGAATTTTTACTTGTACACGTTCATCATTGACCGAAAGAAGACGCTCAGTCCCATGAAAAGCCTCTGAAAAGCTGATTTTTATTTTTACCTCTGCATCAAGATTGATCGTTGGACGAGCTGCGCTTCTTGGAAAACCTGAACCAGTAGTGCCAGGAAACCCAGTAGCAAAGCCAGAAGAACCCTTAACCCCTCCAAAACGACCCAACAAATCGTTAATAAAATCATCAAAATTTCCATAATTCCCAAAATCAACATCAAAACCACTGCCATTAGGTCCAGTAGCTCCGATTCCATTCCCCCTATTCCAATATTGGCCAAATCGCTCATATTTTTGTCGTTTTTCCTGGTCTGAAAGAACCTCATAAGCCTCACTAATCTCTTTGAACTTGGTCTCAGCCTCTAAGTTCCCAGGATTTAAATCAGGATGATATTTCCGAGCTAATCGACGAAAAGCTCTCTTGATTTCACCAACGGTGGCGTTCCGTTCTACTCCGAGGATTTTGAAGTAATCGCGATAGCCACTACTGGCCATAACTCTTTTTGATGTTCTCTCCTTTAAATCCAGTCTCCCAGTTCTCACGCAGCCATGGAGTCTTAAGGAATGGAGGGAAGCCCGAACGTAATCCTGTAGGACCCATCTTTCAAAATCACAGCAAGTCAGCCGAATTACTACTAATGACTACCTCAAAGTTATATATTCTTCTCTTGTGTAGCAGTTGATTGGAGCAAAATTAGTGGCTTTGATACATGGCCTCCATTTCAAAAATTTGAGAGGAGATTTATTAGGAGGACTTACAGCAGCAGTAGTTGCATTGCCTTTGGCACTTGCGTTTGGCAATGCTGCACTAGGACCTGGAGGTGCAATATATGGCCTCTATGGAGCAGTAGTAGTGGGATTCCTTGCTGCTCTTTTTGGCGGAACTCCATCTCAAGTAAGCGGTCCCACCGGACCTATGAGTGTGACGGTTGCAGGAGTAGTTGCCAGTCTTGCTGCTGTTGGAGTCAGCAGAGATTTAGGTGCTGGTGAAATTCTTCCATTAGTAATGGCTGCAGTAGTCGTTGGAGGGCTCTTCCAGATTTTATTTGGGCTTTTAAGACTTGGGAAATACATCACTCTTGTTCCTTATTCAGTTGTTTCAGGCTTCATGTCTGGAATTGGTGTAATCATTCTTGCCCTCCAACTTGGCCCGTTATTAGGAATTAGTACCAGAGGAGGTGTCATTGAATCACTAACAACACTTGTCAATAATTTCGAACCTAATGGCGCAGCCATAGCTGTAGCAATAATGACTTTGGCAATTGTTTTTCTTACTCCAAGACAAATAAGTCAATGGGTTCCTTCACCACTTTTAGCCCTGTTAATTGTCACTCCACTTTCAGTAATTATCTTTGGTGATGCAGCTCTAGAAGCAAAAGGTCTAGCCCCTCTTCCAAGGATAGGAACTATTCCAGAAGGTGGATTAGCCTTATCAATGCCAAACTGGAACTTACACTTTCCTGTAATTTTTAAAGCAGGTTTAGTTCTAGCAGTACTTGGAGCCATCGATTCATTACTCACTTCACTTGTAGCCGATAACATCTCTCAAACTCGACACAATTCTGACAGAGAGTTAATTGGACAAGGAATAGGAAACAGTGTTGCGGGACTATTAACAGGGCTCCCTGGGGCAGGAGCGACTATGAGAACTGTAATCAATATCAAATCTGGAGGAACTACACCAATATCAGGAATGGTTCATTCCATTGTTTTACTTTTAGTTTTACTAGGAGCTGGACCACTCGCTGCAGAAATTCCTACTGCTTTATTAGCGGGCATTCTTATAAAAGTTGGGTTGGACATTATTGATTGGGGCTTTCTTCTCAGAGCACACAGGCTATCCATTAAAACTGCAGCAGTAATGTATGGCGTGCTTCTAATGACTGTATTTTGGGATTTAATCTGGGCTGTTTTAGTGGGTGTATTTATCGCAAATATGCTCACTATAGATTCTATTACTGAAACACAATTAGAAGGAATGGAAGCAGACAATCCCATTGAAAATACAAATCAAGCAACTGATGTTTCATTACCATTAGATGAACAAGAGTTATTTGACAAGTGCTCAGGAGAAGTAATGCTATTTAGGTTACGTGGACCTTTAAGCTTTGGCGCAGCAAAAGGGATTTCAGAAAGGATGATGCTTATAAGAAACTATAAAGTATTAATTTTAGATATTACTGATGTACCACGCTTAGGGGTAACTGCAACGCTAGCAATTGAAGATATGGTTCAAGAAGCAAAGTCAAATGATAGAAAAGCTTTTGTTGCAGGGGCTACAGGAAAAGTAAGTGACCGTTTGGCAAAGTTCAATGTTGAAGGAGTTGTAAGTACAAGAAAAGAGGCTTTAGAAGCTGCAGTTAATCATTTAGTGAATTAGAAATAGAAACATTAATCTAGATTAATAGCTTAATGATCATGAGCTCCATTAGATCTTAATTTATTAAAAAGGGAAAGACACATGGATACAAGCCTAATTCTTCAAAACGTTTTAACTCCTCCAGTCCTATTTTTCTTTCTTGGTGTTATTTCTGTAGTCGTTCGGTCTGATTTAGAAATTCCAGCTCCATTACCAAAACTTTTTTCACTATATCTATTACTAGCTATTGGCTTTAAAGGCGGACTGGAACTTCAAGCAAGTGGGTTTGGAGGACAAGTAATCCCAACGGTAGGTGGAGCAATACTAATGTCCTTGATAATCCCTATTATTTGTTTTGCGATATTAAGATTAAAACTAAATGTTTTTAATTCTGCAGCGATTGCCGCAGCCTATGGATCTATAAGTGCAGTCACATTTATAACAGCTGAAAGCTTCTTAGAAAATCAAAATATACCTTTTGATGGTTTCATGGTTGCAGCTTTGGCACTAATGGAATCTCCAGCAATTATTGTTGGCCTTTTGCTTGTTAAATTTGCAGGACCAAAGAAGAGGCAAAATGTAAAAAGAATGCGTTGGAGAGACATCATTCATGAAGCAATGCTCAATGGTTCTGTTTACCTTCTTCTTGGAAGCTTATTAATAGGATTCCTTACTGCAGCTCATAACCCTGGAGGAGTTGCAAAGATGCAACCTTTCACTGGAAAACTTTTCTATGGAGCTGAATGTTTCTTTCTACTTGATATGGGCATAGTGGCTGCACAAAGACTGCCTGGCCTCAAAAAAGCTGGTTCATTTTTAATTGGCTTTGCTGTAGCTATGCCTTTATTAAATGCTTGCTTAGGTGTATTAGTGGCAAGAGCACTTGATTTAAGTCCGGGGAACGCATTGCTCTTTGTTGTTCTTTGTGCAAGCGCCTCTTATCTAGCAGTTCCTGCTGCAATGCGCATGACAGTTCCTGAAGCAAGAGCAAGTTATTATATATCCACTACTCTTGGACTAACTTTTCCATTTAATATCATATTTGGAATCCCCATTTACATGGGTTTAGTTAACAAGCTTATCCCTGGAGCAACATATTAAATGAAACGTTTAGACCTTATTTTTAGCGAGCGTGAATTAGATGCCATGCTCAACTTGCTTGAAGCCGCGGAAGTGCCTGGTTACACAGTCATGAAGCACGTAACAGGTAGAGGACCAGAAAGAGTTGTTTCAGAAGATATTGAATTTACTGGGCTTGGTGCCAATGCACACGTGATTGTATTTTGTGAACAAGAAGTATTAGATAGGATTAAAGAAAATACTTACCAAATACTTAATTATTATGGAGGAGTGGCATTTATCTCTGAAGCAACTCCTCTTTAGCTAAAACTAATCATAATAAGAATTACTCGTAATCAAAAGAATTCTCTATTACTATCTAATTTTTATGTGTGAACCCAATCTACACGTATTGACTTCCTACTATTTATAAACCGATCTATAGCCATAGCAGCAATACAACCATCAGAAGCAGCAACAACTGCTTGTTTAAAAGGAGTGTTACGTATATCTCCTATAGCCCAAACTCCTTCGGATGTTGTAGACATACAATCATCCACCAATACTCCACCATCTTCTTTTAAAGCCAATTGATCTCCTAAAAAATCTGTAATCGGCTTTGATCCACTCATGTATACAAATACACCTTCTAGTGACAATGCTTCTGAATTCTCTTTTCCGCGCGGCCTTACCGTAATACCAGTAACTCCACCATCATTTCCTTCTATTTCTATCAATCTTGTTCTACTCCAATGTCTAACATTTTCTTGACCAATTAAATCTTTTGCATGTGCATCATCTTCTTTAGGGTCACTTGCAGTAATCCAATGAACTGTTGAGGCGAACTTTGTAAGAACTTGTGCTTCTTCTATTGCTTCCTTGTTAACTCCAACTACTGCTACTTCTCGATCCTTGTAAAAAGCTCCATCACAAGTAGCGCAATAACTAACTCCTCTACCCAGAAAATCTGCTTCTCCCTTAAATGAGGCAGGACGTCCCATAGCCCCACTAGCAAGGACTAAGGCCCGAGCCTTAAAAGTTCCTTCTGGGGTATAAACGGTTTTCCATTCACCGCTTACATCTACCCCAAAAACCTGTGCCCGACGATAATCAGTCCCATATTCGACAGCTTGATCACGCATTAACGTCAATAAATCCTCACCACTCATCTCATTAGACACACCTGGATAATTAGCAATCTGATGAGTGATCGCTAAAGCACCAACAGCAGGATTTTTGTCAAGAATGACCGTTTTTAAATTTGCTCTGGAGGTATAAAGCGCACAGGTACAACCTGCTGGGCCGCCTCCCACGATCACAACATCAGCTTCGATTGTTTCCAATGGAGGAATCTCCTTTAGGGTTTCCTTCTTCGACCAGAAGACAAAGGCTACAAGCTATTAAGGCATGATTGGCAAGCAATCGCCTATAGGCTGCAACGCTCTCTTTGGCTAATTCATTCGACTGTAGTGAAAGAAAGCATGCCTGAAGGAATTATCTTGCTTCTAACTAAAATTTTTAAAGGGTTGCCATATACCAAAAAGGTTTCATTGAGCTGCCAGAATCTTTAAAAGATGATCAACACCCACTGTGGGGTCTGAAAACAAGCCAGACGAGCGTCGCCAAAAGTTTTCTAAGTTTTGGCTTGGTCCTCTGTTGGCTGGGAGTTTTTTAGCAATTGGATATGGCCTGACTCGTCGAATTTTGATTTCTCAAGGAAGCTGGCAAAATCAAGCTGAAAACTTATTCAAGGAACCCAAACCTTTTCCAGGAGAAAGACTGAAATTTCTAAGAGCTAGAAACGGTGTTACTCACTCTGAATTACAAGCTGATGTAGCAACTGCATATCAAGCCAAGCTTGCTGCTCGTCGCAAAGCCGAACAAGAAGCCAAGCTTGCTGCTCGTCGCAAAGCCGAACAAGAAGCCAAGCTCATATCAACTGAATCTCAAGAAAAGCAAATCAAAGCGGCCTTGGATGCACTCCAGCCTATTAACAATCAACCAGAAGACTTGTCTGACATTCTCTCGAAAAAAAAAGCTTTGCAGTTAACAAGACCTACAAATCAAAGGTCATTTTCAAGATCGGATAGTGATAAATATAACTTGAAGCGTTTAAATAGAACCATTGAAACGTTGCCTGACCCTTAAAAACAGCAAGCATCTGCAAAAAATCAATCCTGACTTTTAGGCAATGAGTTCTACTGAAAATCTACTTAAGGCAACCCTAAATCGATTAGCAGCTCGACTGGGGAACGGTGCCTTAGATACCGCAGCAGAGATTGCTGTAATGGCTAAAGATGCTCCAGAAAAGTTTCGAAAAGAATGGGATCTTTTTCAGGCAGAAGTTTTTGCAGAGCTCAATCGTCTCAATGAAGAATCAAGCGCGAAACAGGAAGAGGTATATAGCTATGGGGAAATAAATTCTACAAAGCAAACATCTAAAAAAAACACTCCTCAAGAAAAAATAGATTATTTAAGAAGCAAAGTTGCTGATTTAACAAAACGGATCGAGGACAAGAATTAATGTTTTTTATGATCCTCATCGATCATGTTCATAGAAGCTTTCGTGCACTACGTATATGGCGTGGTGTATTAGAACTCCTATTAATTCTCTGGTGGGACTCATGTCCTTGGACTTATTTATATGGTTTTACAAAAAAGTATCGTCAAATTAGGCAACGCATTCGTGCAAAATGGGTTACAAAGGAAATTCTACATCTCGGCTCAGCTTTCATAAAACTAGGCCAATTACTTTCTGCCAGGCCTGACGTTCTACCTTCCGCCTGGGTGGCCGAGTTGGCTGATTTACAAGACAAAGTTCCTCCTTTCAGTTTTGATGAAGCTCAATCTCTTCTTGAAAAAGAACTTGGACCAAGATGTGCAGAAATTATTGATCTTGAAGAAAAACCTTTAGCTGCTGCTTCTTTAGCCCAAGTGCATAGAGCGAGCTTAAGAAGTGGACGACAAGTTGTTTTAAAAATCCAACGTCCTGGTCTTGAACGAGTATTTCGATTGGATCTCGCGATCATGAAGCAAGTCGCATGCTTCCTTCAAAAGAACTCCAATTGGAGTCATGGTCGAGATTGGGTTGCAATGGCTCAGGAATGTAGAAAAGTTCTCCTTAAAGAACTTGACTTTCGTATAGAGGCACAATATGCAGCAAGATTTCGTCAACAATTCCTAGACGATCCTCTGATAAAAATTCCTGGAGTTATTTGGGAACTAAGTACACAAAAGATCCTTTGTCTTGATTATCTCCCAGGAATCAAAATAAGTGATCGCAAAGAATTAGAGAAGAACGGCATTAATCCAGCGACTATTGCTGAGATTGGCGCAGCTAGCTATTTAAAGCAATTAGTTAGGTTTGGTTTTTTTCATGCAGATCCTCATCCAGGAAACTTAGCGGTATCAAATGATGGATCTTTAATCTTTTACGACTTTGGAATGATGGGATTAATTTCCGAAAACCTAAGGCAAAGGATAGGTGCAATGGTTAGAGCGGCTGCAATAAGAGATGCCACAGGATTAGTTGATCAACTAAAAGATGCAGGGGTAATTTCTTCAGAAATCGATACGGGCCCTGTACGTCGCTTAATTCGAGTAATGTTAAAAGAAGCTTTGACTCCACCATTCTCTCCAAATGTATTAGAAAAATTATCTGGAGATATATATGACCTGGTATACGGTCAACCATTCCGTATCCCCGTGGAATTAATTTTCGTTATGAGAGCACTTTCTACCTTTGAGGGAGTAGGCAGAAGTCTCGATCCAAGCTTTAATTTAATGGTTATTGCCAAGCCATACTTACTTCCACTCATGACATCCAGCGGTTCCAATTCCAACGATTTAATTAATGAGCTCACTAAACAGGTCGGAGCACTAGGTAGCAAAGCTGTAGCTCTACCTAGAAGACTTGATGAGAGCCTAGAAAGGCTCGAACAAGGAGATTTGCAACTTCAGATTCGCATGGGCGAATCTGACAGACAATTAAGACGAATAGTCAAAACTCAACAAGTTATCGGGCAATCAATTTTATTGGGAGCGCTTGGAATCTCAGCTGCACTTTTAGCAGGCGGAAATAAACCTATATTTTCATTTATACCCATAATTATTGCTATACCAACAACTTTAGGATGGTTAAAACTTCAAATAAACTTAAGCCGAGAAGATCGTTTAGATAAGATTCAATCTAGCAATCAATAAATCTGCTTTCGTATAGCTTATTTATCTTTTGCCTCTTGGCCCCAATCCTTTTGCTCCTGCATATATTGATTGTCCACCTAATTCATCTTCTATTCGAAGCAATTGATTATATTTTGCAACTCTCTCGCTTCGGCTTAAAGAACCAGTTTTAATTTGGCCTGCTCTAGTCGCTACAGACAAGTCTGCAATTGATGTATCTTCAGTTTCACCACTACGATGACTTATAACAGTTGTATAGCCAGATCTAGTAGCAAGATCTATTGCCTCCAATGTTTCACTTAAAGATCCTATTTGATTAACTTTGATAAGGATAGAATTTGCAATATCCTGATCAATCCCTCTTTGTAATCGAGTGGTATTTGTCACAAATAGATCATCCCCAACCAACTGCACTTTTTCACCCAATTCCTTTGTAAGAATAGACCAGCCATCCCAATCATCTTCAGCAAGCCCATCTTCAATAGATATAATTGGATAACGTTCTACTAACTTAGTTAACTCTTTTACCATTTCTTCACTTGTATAACTGCCATCTCCGAAATTATAACTGCCATTTTTAAAAAATTCAGTACTTGCTACATCTAATGCTAGAGAGATTTGTTGGCCAGGAATAAACCCCGCTTTTTCTATTGACTTAAGAAGTAAATCACCTGCTGCATTATTACTATCAAGGTTTGGAGCAAAACCTCCTTCATCACCAACAGCCGTGGAAAGACCTTTTTCATCCAAAAGATTCTTCAATGTATGAAAAACCTCGGCTCCCATACGAAGAGCTTCTCTAAAAGTCTCAGCCCCATGAGGAACAAGCATAAATTCCTGAAAATCAAGGTTATTAGCAGCATGAGCTCCGCCATTAATTACATTCATTAATGGAACTGGTAAGACTGAGGCCATTGGCCCACCTAAATATCTATACAGAGGCAATCCCAGCCCATTTGCAGCAGCTCTAGCAGTTGCAAGACTTACTCCAAGAATGGCATTCGCTCCCAAAATAGATTTGTTGTCACTTCCGTCCATTTCCTGCATAGCGCTGTCAACAGTTCGTTGATCAAGTGCAGATAGACCACATAACGAAGGTGCAATTCTTTCTTCTATGTGATGCACCGCTTTTGTTACTCCCTTGCCCATATAACGACTTCCACCATCTCTCATCTCGTGAGCCTCATGAGCTCCAGTACTAGCCCCACTTGGAACTATTGCCCTGCCTATTGCACCGCCTTCAAGAAGTACTTCTGCCTCGACTGTGGGGTTGCCTCGGGAGTCCAATACCTCCCTTGCCAAAATTGTATCGATGACTAGTTCAAGAGAGTCGATCACGTTATGTGGTTTGGGGTATTGCGATCTTATGGGGCTCTCCATCAATACGCTTGAGGTTGTTTGGCACTCCAGCTATTTCTAAAGCTAAGAAAAATGCCATCTTTACCCAAAATGCAGTTATATGGGAGTCCTAAGGATTCAGTGAAGATGCGCATTCTGCACACGATGCTGAGAGTAGGAGATCTAGAAAGATCAATTGAGTTTTATATCGACGTACTAGGCATGACGCTTTTGCGACGAAAAGAATATCCAACAGGGCGTTTCACCCTTGCATTTGTCGGTTATGGCTTAGAGAGTGAGACTGCAGTCCTAGAACTGACACATAATTGGGATCAAAATGTCTATGAAATTGGAGATGGATACGGACATATCGCCTTAGGAGTGGAAGATATTTATGCAACTTGTAATGACATTGAAAAGAATGGTGGTCAAGTGGTTAGAAAGCCTGGCCCTATGAAACACGGGAAAACAGTTATTGCTTTTATCGAAGATCCCGATGGTTACAAAATAGAACTAATTGAAATGACCAAAGGTAAAAACAAAGCCTAAAACTTATGCCGCCAAAAACAGATCAACAACTTGACATGAATGGGAGTTTAACTTCAGATCCTGATCTATTCAGTGATAACTCATGGAACCTTTTACTGAACAGTCAAGATATTGCTCAACGATGGCGACATGGTGTTTTAGATGTGGAGCATTTAATTCATGTTCTATTTACTGACCGAAGTTACAAAAAAATTATCGAAACGCTTCCAATTAATCATTCAGGATTCCTTGACAAGCTAGAAGGTTTTCTCGCTGAACAGCCTATTTCTCGTGGGGAAGAATTATTTATTGGAGAAGACCTTGAAAGACTACTTGAAAACGCAAATCATTCTAGAATCCGTTGGGGTTCCCATCTGATTGAAATCTCACACCTACTAATCGCAATAGGCAAAGACAAGAGAATAGGCGCAGAATTATTTGAATTTTTTGGCTTGCCCAGTGAGCGCCTAGAAGCAGAGCTTAGACAAATTCCAAGAATTAAGGATGAACGAAGCACAACAAATCAAGGAAATAATCTTTCTCCTAATAGTATAAGAGATGAAAAAGTGAACAGCAAAATAGCATTAAAAAGCGATGAAATCATTGAGGAAGTGAACGATTTGGAGTCTAATGGCATAAATACACCAACATCTTTAACACTTCAAAAAGAGGCCAAAGCTTTAGAAGCTTATGGAAGGGATTTAACTGCAGCTGCAAAGAAGGGAGAATTAGATCCTGTAATAGGTAGGGAGCCTGAAATACGTCAACTTATAAAAGTACTTTCTCGAAGAGGTAAAAATAACCCTGTACTTATAGGTGCCCCAGGTGTAGGGAAAACAGTCATTGTGGAACTGTTAGCACAACGCATTATTGATGGTGAAGTTCCTGAAACACTAAAAGACCTAAGATTAATTTCCCTAGATCTAGGAGCATTAATAGCAGGAGCTAAATTCCGTGGACAATTCGAAGAAAGGTTTAGATCAGTACTCACAGAAATAGGCAGTTCCGATACAGGAGTTGTTCTTTTTATCGATGAATTACATACAGTTGTCAGCACTGAGCGATCGAATGTAGATGCAGGTAATCTTCTAAAGCCAGTTCTTGCAAGTGGCGATTTACGCTGTATTGGTGCAACAACCCCTGAGAATTACCGACGCACAGTTGAAAAAGATCAAGCTTTAAGTAGACGGTTTCAGCAAGTATTAATAAAAGAACCCAATCTAGATTTGAGTCTGGAAATTTTAAGAGGCCTTAAAGAACGTTATGAACTTCATCATGGAGTAACAATTAAAGACTCCGCACTAAACGCAGCTAATCAATTAGCAGATAGATATATCAGTGATAGATGCCTACCTGACAAAGCAATTGATTTAATTGATGAAGCTGCTGCTCAACTCAAACTGGAATCCACTTCAAAGCCTCAAATAATTGAAGAGACAGAAGCTGAACTTAAAAAAGTAGAATTATCACTAATAGAATCAAATGAAAAATCTGAGGAAGATCTTTCTCTGTTAGAAGAATCGCGAATCAAAATATCTCAGGATCTTTCATCTCTTCAAGAGCGCTGGCATATACAAAAATCTCAACTTAAAAAGATCAATCAATTAAGTCAAAAAGAAGAAATTATTTTAATGAAAATTGAAGAAGCTGAAAACATTGGCAACCTTGAAGAAGCTGCCCGCCTTCAATACGATGAATTGCATTCATTGCAAAAAAGAAAGCTCGAAATAGAAGATTTTCTCAATTCATCTCAAGAATCAGGAACGTCTCTTATCCGAGATCAAGTAGAAGCTGAAGATATCGCTGATGTTGTGGCTCGTTGGACAGGCATACCAATGCAAAAAGTGATAGCTAGTGAGCGACAAAAACTTTTAAATTTAGAAAATGATTTAAGTAATAAAGTTGTAGGGCAAATCGAAGCAGTACAAGCAGTTGCTGCAGCAATTCGCCGAGCAAGAGCAGGCATGAAAGACCCTAAGAGGCCAGTAGGGTCTTTTCTATTTCTTGGCCCTACTGGTGTAGGTAAAACAGAATTAGCAAAAACTCTTGCTTCTTGTTTGTTTGACGAAGAAGAAGCTTTGGTAAGACTAGATATGAGTGAGTTTATGGAAAGAAATGCTGTAGCGCGATTAATTGGAGCACCTCCCGGATATGTAGGTTATGAAGAGGGTGGACAACTAACTGAAGCCGTTAGGAGAAGACCTTACGCAGTTCTATTGCTAGACGAAGTTGAAAAAGCGCATCCAGATGTATTCAACTTACTTTTGCAAGTCTTAGATGAAGGAAGACTTACAGATTCACAAGGTAGAACAGTTGATTTCCGCCATACAGTTGTTGTTATGACTAGTAATTTAGCAAGTCGTGCAATTTTAGAAGAGGTAAAGCAAATAAATAGTGAAAGTCAAGATATATTCTACAATAGTGAAAGCCTACAGAAAGAGATTGATGAGGCTTTAAGCAAACATTTTCGCCCTGAATTTCTAAATAGAATAGATGAAGTTATTAAATTTAGGCCACTACGATCAGAAGACTTGCAGAAAATCGTTAAACTTCAAATCACAGATTTATCAAACCTTCTTGCAGAACAAGGCTTGGAATTACGAGTAACCAAAGAAACAATTAATTTACTGGCCTTAGAAGGGTATGAGCCAGAATATGGAGCAAGACCTTTACGACGTATTCTTAGACGGAAACTAGAAAACCCTCTCGCCACACAACTATTAGAAGAAGACTTCAAGAATTTCAATGTGGTACGAGTTCAACCTGAGTCAGAAGGATCAAAAGAACTATTATTTATTCCAGAGAACTAATTGATGAGTAATCCGTTAAAATGTCACTTTGATCATATTTTTCTAGAAACTACTTCTTAAAGCTTGCTATCCGTGACCAGTCCCACCTCCCAAGAGTCAATAGAACCCAGTGATGAAACCCAAGAGGAATCACAACAAACGAAGCAAAGTGGCTTTCTTGGAGCAACCATTGAGGAATTGAAGTTGGTTGTATGGCCTAGTCGCCAACAACTATTCAGTGAATCCATTGCAGTAATCCTTATGGTCACACTTTCAGCAGCATGCATTGCTGCTGTAAGTCGTTTTTATGGCTGGGGTGCATCTCAAGTGTTCCGCTAAAACATATTCTGTAAGCCATCTTCTAGCCAAACCTTTCATTCTTTTAAAACCAGTGACAGAGCTCGATACCACTCCCCCACCGCCATCCCAGGCGCTTGATCTACCCACCTCAAAGGATGGAGAAGAAGCCACTAAACCCCAAGCCTCTGTAGCTAAAACAACAATTTCACGCTGGTATGCCGTTCAAGTCGCTTCAAGTTGTGAAAAGAAAGTAAAGGCAACCCTTGAGCAAAGAGCTGTAACTCTTGGGGTAAGCAATCGAATCCTTGAAATTGAAATCCCTCAAACTCCTGCAGTGAAATTAAAAAAAGATGGGAGTAGACAGTCAACTGAAGAAAAAGTTTTCCCTGGGTATGTCTTAGTCAGAATGGTTCTTGATGAAGACACAATGATGGCTGTTAGAAGCACCCCAAACGTTATCAACTTTGTTGGTGCGGAAGATCGTCGTGCAACTGGCAAATCTAGAGGTCATATAAAGCCAAGACCTCTGAGCAGGCAAGAAGTAGATCGAATCTTTAAGCGTGCAGCTGAGAAGAAAACAGTTGTAAAGCTTGATTTAGCAGAAGGTGACCAAATTATTGTTACATCCGGTCCTTTTAAAGATTTCCAAGGAGAAGTTATTGAGGTTTCAGGAGAAAGAAACAAATTAAAAGCACTTCTTTCTATCTTTGGTAGAGAAACTCCGGTTGAACTGGAGTTTTCTCAGATCAACAAACAGAACTGAATAAGCGGCGGCCGTCTCAATGCGGAGGGCGGCCTCAGAGGTAAGTTGGCATCCTCGCCGCACCTGTCTCTAGAGCCAGGTGATCCGCAATCGTCCAATTTCACTCGCCGATGGCTAAGAAAGTAGTAGCTGTGATCAAACTGGCTCTCCAAGCCGGCAAAGCAAATCCCGCTCCACCTGTTGGTCCTGCCTTAGGTCAACATGGAGTCAACATTATGGCGTTCTGCAAGGAATACAACGCTAGAACGCAGGACAAGGCCGGATTCGTAATTCCAGTAGAAATTTCGGTCTTTGAAGATCGAAGTTTTACTTTTATTACCAAGACACCACCTGCTTCAGTGTTAATTACAAAAGCAGCAGGTATCAATAAAGGTTCAGGAGAATCAGCAAAAGGGCAAGCCGGTACGATTAGTCGTGCTCAACTTGAAGAAATCGCTAAGACAAAATTGCCAGATCTCAACTGCTCAAGCGTTGAATCTGCAATGCGTGTCATTGAGGGTACTGCCAGAAATATGGGAGTTTCCATCAACGAATAAATCTCACTTTGAGTTTTCTTCTCAAACCAACTCTTAAAACCCTTATCCGGGGGAGACAAATCTTGTCGATATCACCCCATTTTTCACCATGCCAAAACTCTCAAAACGAATATCCAAGCTTGTCTCAAAAGTTGAAGATAAACTTTATGCTCCTCTTGAGGCCATAGAGCTAGTAAAAGAAAACGCAAATGCAAAATTTGATGAAACGATAGAAGCACATGCACGTTTAGGAATTGATCCCAAATACACAGACCAACAATTAAGAACAACAGTCACCCTTCCTCAAGGTACTGGACAAAGTGTTCGAATTGCTGTGATAGCTAGGGGGGAAAAAGTCGCAGAAGCCAAGTCTGCTGGCGCAGAACTCGCTGGAGATGATGACTTGGTTGACACTATTCAAAAAGGGGAGATGAATTTCGATCTATTGATAGCAACCCCAGACATGATGCCAAAAGTGGCCAAACTTGGGAGAGTTCTTGGTCCACGTGGACTAATGCCTAACCCCAAAGCAGGCACTGTTACCACAGATCTAATTGGTGCAATTAAAGAATTTAAAGCAGGAAAATTAGAATTCCGTGCTGATAGAGCAGGTATCGTCCATGTCCGCTTTGGCAAAGCTAGTTTTTCAGCACAGGCATTGCTAGAAAATCTAAAAACCTTGCAACAAACAATTGATCGGAACAAACCAAGTGGTGCAAAAGGTCGTTATTGGAAAAGTCTTTACTTAACATCAACAATGGGACCTTCCGTGGAAGTTGATATAAATGCCTTGCAAGACATCCAAGAAGATGGATGAACCTCGTTGCTGTATGTTTATAACTTGGTGAAAACCTTCAAGGGCATGCGCCCCGCCATAGACAGTAGGTGACTAAACCTTTTATCTGTTTTGCAGTAAAGGCTTTGTTTAATTCCTACCGAGGCATACGCAAATACGATTTCCATTTTGGATCCGATCGGTATGCGGCCTCGTCTCCTTTTGGAGTAATACGGCTGCCTGTCCCGCTTCTTCCCCCGATTCGATCCAATTACTATGGGCCGCACGCTGGAGAGCAAAAAACAGATCGTCGAAGAGCTAAAAGAGCTGCTCGGTGAAGCTGAAATGGCATTAGTCCTGGACTTCCAGGGCTTATCTATCAAAGAAATGTCTGACTTGCGGACTCGCCTTCAGTCCAGCAATGGCATTTGCAAGGTTACTAAAAACACCTTGATGCGACTAGCAATTGATGGAAATGATGCCTGGTCAAATCTTGATTCCTTACTTTCAGGAACCAACGCGTTTGTTCTGATTAAAGGTGATGTTGGTAGTGCCGTTAAGGCAGTACAAACATTTCAAAAAGAAATTAAAAAATCCCAAACAAAGGGAGGTCTTTTTGAAGGAAAACTTCTTACCCAAGATGAGATCAAAGCAATTGCAAGTCTTCCTAGTAAGGAAGTCCTTATCGCACAAATTGCTGGTGCAGTAAATGCGATTGCCACAAAGGTTGCTGTAGGAATCAACGAAGTCCCTTCTGGCCTAGCAAGATCCCTGAAACAACACGCCGAAAGTGGCGACAGCTGACCCTCTTCGAATCTTCTTTTTCTCCCTCATTTATTTGCTGAATTCCAATCATGTCTGCAAAAACCGACGAAATTCTGGATTCACTAAAAAGCCTCTCTCTTCTTGAAGCCTCCGAGCTAGTCAAGCAAATAGAAGAAGCATTTGGTGTTTCCGCTGCTGCTTCTGCTGGCGTTGTAATGGCTGCTCCAGGAGCTGCCGCTGGAGGTGGCGGGGGTGAACCTGCCGAAGAAAAAACAGAATTTGATGTAGTTCTAGACAGTTTTGAAGCTTCTGCCAAAATCAAAGTTCTTAAAGCAGTTAGAGAAGCCACAGGCCTTGGGCTAGGAGATGCAAAAGCAATGGTTGAGGCAGCTCCCAAAACGATCAAAGAAGGCATCAGCAAAGATGATGCAGAAGCACTTAAAAAGGCAATAGAAGAAGCTGGTGGCAAAGTAAGTCTTAAATGATTTGGCTGCCTATCTAGAGCTTAATTCTCGTTTAGGAATAATTTCATCTTTAGCCGGCCTGCATAAGCAGGCCGGCTATTTTCTTCGCCAAAAAACCTAGCAATTAAAAAGCCCCGCCAAAGGCAGGGCTTTTGAGGTGGAAGCATTTCAGGAGTCTTTCCTAGTTTCGACCCTGAAAAAGTATCCGCACCCCTCACACATAACAATTTTATAGCGACTATCTTGATAAGTCCCTTTAGAAGTGGCGCTCCTTGAACTGTCCTATCCCACTTGAATCTCTTCAGAAAGAAGAGAACTGCACAAGTTCATTAATAAACTCATTAATAGATTGCATTGCTTCTAAAAATAGAATTAGCAAAACAGGCTCCCTTTCTTCACTGATATATCCCATAATTAACTTATGAAAAGCCAAGCAACTAAAGTCATAGCTGCTGCGACAGATGGAGCTTGTAGTGGCAATCCTGGACCTGGAGGGTGGGGAATACTAATGCGTTTTGAAGATGGAACTGTTGAAGAGTTAGGAGGATTCGAACCAAATACAACGAATAACCGAATGGAATTGAAAGCTGCTTTAGTCATGTATCAAAAACTAAAAAATCTTCCTCGTATGCCAAATCTCAAAATCAGAACTGATAGCAAATATTTAATTGATGGGCTTCATAAATGGATAGTGAATTGGAAGAATAAAAACTGGAAAACTTCTTCAGGGAAAGCAGTTTTAAATCAAGACTTGTGGAAAGCTTTAGATAAGGCCCGCCTTAACGATGTCTATCTGGAATACGTAAAAGGACATAGTGGTGATCCAGATAATGAACGAGTTGATCAAATCGCCGTTAGCTTTTCTAAAAGAATAGATATACAACTTAAAAACAAAAACACATCTTCTGATCTAAATTATGATCAAAAGACAACAAAACAAGAATCAGATCTAAGTAACATAATTGCTTCACAAAAACTACATAAATTGCTTTCACGTTTAGAAATAGCAAGTCATTTTGCGAAAAATGGTTATTGTTTAAAGCTCATTGAACTTGCCGATTTAATTGATGAACCAATAGCATTATTAAAGGAGAAAAAGACCACATGGCAATGGCGGAATTGGTTCATTGAACCATTAGATAATGATCTTTGGAGATTAAGAGAAGAAACAAATACAGAATCCACTATTGAGGAGAATTATTGTGACTAAAAAGTTCACCCCTAATTTCCTCTCTGCTGAAGTTCTCTACAAAAGTATAGTCTCACCATTACTATCCAATGATGAGGGTGCAGATGCCGAGAAATTAACCCAATTAGCACTGAATAGTCTTGGTCAAGCGTCAATTTATAGAAACTGGCCAGGGTTTTCCAAAGCTTTGAAATTACTATCGAAAGAGCTAAGAATCGAAGATCATCGACTTGAACAAAGATTATTTGGATGTCATTTTCAAAACCCTCTGGGATTAGCTGCAGGATTTGATAAGAATGGTGTGGCAGCAGGAATATGGCATCATTTTGGCTTTGGTTTTGCAGAGTTAGGGACTGTTACTTGGTATGCTCAAAAAGGTAATCCTAAACCTCGACTGTTTCGCTTAGCAGAAGAACAAGCAGCTCTAAATCGAATGGGATTCAATAATAATGGAGCGGAAATAATGAAACTTACTCTTGAAAGACAAAAGTTAAAACTAGTAGGTCAAAGACCTGCGATAATCGGGTTAAATTTTGGAAAATCAAAAATCATATCTTTAGAACAAGCTCCAGATGATTATGCCTCGTCAATTCGATTACTTGCGCCACTAGCAGATTATGTAGTCATAAATGTAAGTTCACCAAATACGCCTGGATTAAGAGATCTTCAAAATACAACTCAATTAAGGCGATTAATAGAAAGACTCAGAAGATTGCCTGGCTGCCCTCCTCTGATTGTGAAGATCGCACCTGATCTTAACAATCAAGAAATAGATGATTTAGCCAAACTTGCCTTTGAAGAAGGATTAGCAGGAATAATTGCAGTGAATACAAGTCTTAATCGCTTAGGATTAGAAAATCGTGTAATAACCCAAACTGGTCTCACTTTAAGCCAAGAGGCTGGAGGCTTAAGCGGAGCCCCTTTGAAGCAAAGAGCCATTGAAGTTATAAGAAGACTTCGAAAAGCAGCAGGACCAGAATTACCTCTAATTGGAGTAGGAGGAATTGATTCTCCAAAAGCTGCATGGGATAGAATCAGTGCAGGTGCATCTCTTTTGCAGGTTTATACAGGTTGGATCTTTAAAGGGCCAACATTGGCACCAAATATCTTGCAAGGACTACTAAATCAACTAGAGAAAAACAGATTGAGTCATATTTCTGAAGCTGTTGGGAGTGAAATACCTTGGCTGTAAACAGAATGAATATTATTTCTTTAAAGTGAACTCATCTTTTCAAATTCATGGTGGGAATATTGATGAAGAAGCAAGGAGACTTGGACTTCAAGCAGAGAACATAATAGATGCAAGTGCATCAATAGTTCCATTCACACTATCAGATTCTTTTAGGAACTATCTAATTCAAAAACTAAAAGAAAACTCCTTTAGAAGTTACCCAGACCGAACTCATAAGGAACTTAAAAAAGCAATTAGCTTTTATCATTCTGTTGAACCTGAAATGATTCTTCCTGGAAATGGAGCTTCAGAATTATTTACCTGGGTTGCTCGTGATGCTTCTCAATATGGAATAAATGGTTTACCTTCTCCAGGTTTTTCAGATTACGAAAGAGCTCTTAAGTGTTGGAATGCTTCTTATAAATTTTTACCAATTCCATTATATTGGCCACCTCAATCACCTCAAGCATTCCCATTAGAAGTAAGCACATCTGTAATCTGGATAACAAACCCCCATAATCCAACAGGTCAACTATGGAGTAGAAATTCAATAGAGTTTCTTCTAAAAAAACATTCCCTAGTCATTTGCGATGAAGCCTTTCTCCCATTGGTTCCAAATGGTGAAAAAGAATCTTTAATTCCTTTGGTAAATCAGAACCCTAATCTGATTGTAATTAGAAGCTTGACAAAACTTTTTGCTATTGCAGGGTTAAGACTAGGATATGCAATTAGCCATCCATCTCGAATAAATAATTGGAAAGAATTGAGAGATCCCTGGCCATTAAATTCTTTAGCTATAGATGCGGGGATTAAGCTAATGAATGACACCAAAGCTATGCTTAAATGGAAACAAAAAGTTCATATGTGGATAAGAAACGAGAACTCTTGGTTCGATAATCAATTTAAAGATATACAAAAGATTATTGCACATCCTTCTGTTTCTAATTTTTTCCTCCTCGAAAGTAAATCCTCACTGCTAGTTATACGAGAAAAACTAGCAGAGAAAAATATTCTTCTCAGAGACTGTAGATCATTTAAGGGTTTAGGAGAAAACTGGTTAAGAGTTAGTCTTCAAACTAGAGAAAACAATATACGAATAATTAGAGAATTGAAGTCTCAATTAAATCGCTGAAGGATCTCGGCTATTTTGATGTGAGCATCTTTAACTGCAAATCTATACATTCCTTCTTTCATACTATTCAAAGGGTCATAAGCAAAATCTTTTCTAGGCACTCGACTATCCAGTAATCTCCAAATAGTCTCTTCCAAAGTTTTTTTGTCAGGTGAGTGTTGATGAACAATAACAGCCCCACCTAACTGAGCTGCCGAAAGAGCATTGGCCTCTTGATGATGATCAGTAGCTTGCGGATATGGCACAAAAATTGTGGGAGCACCACATATTGCCAATTCACTCATTGCACTAGCCCCAGCTCTACTAATAACTAAATCGGCATGCTGTAACAAGGCAGGAACATCATGAGTAAATTCTATTGCTAGATAATTGTTATCATTAAATTCTAATAAGCTTGGGTCATTTGGACCTATTAAATGAACAATACGACAACCTTTTCTCAATAATTTTGGAATCAAAGGATGAACCATATTATTAAGCCCTAATGCACCCTGACTACCGCCAATAACAACAATTAATGGGCCAAAACCTTGAGGGATCCAATTAGGAAAAGATTGCTCCGAAAGGAATGAATTCCTTACTGGAGTACCAGTAACCATTGTCCTACATCCACGAAGATACTTTGCAGCAGGTTCTAAGCCAAGAGCTAATACTGAGCAAAACCTTCCCATTAAGCGAGAAACTTTCCCAGGGATTGCATTCGATTCATGTAGAACTACTGGGATACCACATAAAAGACCACCTAGGATTGCAGGCGCTGCTATATATCCTCCTGTCGTAAAAATCACTTTAATTTGTCTACTTTTCAACAAACTGCATACTTTTGGAATGGTTGCAATCAATTGGAGAAATGTCAAAAATTGTTTAATGCCTCGACCTTGTAAGCCGCCTGCTTTGACCTTGATGAGCTCATAACGTGCCGGTACAAGCTGTGTCTCTAAACGATCAGCAACGCCTAACCAAGTAATTTCCCAAGACTTTGGCAACGCCTCAGTTACCGCAATGGCAGGAAAAATATGCCCGCCAGTCCCGCTTGCAGCAATTAAAAGCCTGGACATATGAGGCAAAAAAAAGGTTTAGGTATTAACTTATCTCTAATAGCGAAAAGTCCAAAGTGAATAGCGTTCTAAACATTATTTTAAGAATAATTCTTTTCTTAGCAATGCAGCCTATACCTACAGGAAAAGCTAAAGATACGGGTATTCAAGATCTAAGCGAAAAACTAGAAAGGTCATTAAATCAAAAAGCAGAAACTAATCTAGGCGAACTAATCTCAAAACAGAACTTTGACAACATCAAAAATCGCTACTTAACATTTCTAGCGATCTTTCCACAATCAAAATGGTATATTAAACCTACAACATTACTACCTGATGGAAGACAATTACTAGAAATTGATGTCAATGGATCAAAAGATAATGGTGATCATAAATACTCTTTCATAGCAAAGCAAATATTAGCTGTAAACATTAATCAAAACAAAATAATTGATCAAGAGGTTATCAGCGAATACTCAATACTTAAGAGTGTTAAAAACCAATTAATAGTAAGTCTTTCTATACCTAATCAAGTCCTCACTGGATCCAGATACGATATTGACGTGATTCTTGATAAGCCTTTAGGTGATTCTATGGTTGCTGCAGGACTAATAAATGTCACTACTGAACAACTACAAAAACAGGAGTTCCCACCTATTGAGCTTCACCCAATGGGCGGAGGGGGCTTATTCAAATCAGTAACCGCCCCATTAACAGCTGGCAAGCAACATTGGGCGGCGTTATTAGCTCATCCTGAAGGGATCATCTCAATAACTAAACTAGTAAAAGTTATTTCAGATGAAAATAAAAGTAATGCCTCTATAGAATAAGGCTATAGCAATTTAACAAAGCAGCTCTAACTTATATTTCAACAATACATACTTGACAAGGTTGTAAAAACAAGTCAACAGTCATCTAGTGCTGCTACACCTGGTAAAACTTTACCTTCGAGCAGCTCCAAACTAGCTCCACCTCCAGTAGATATATGAGACATCTTATCGGCTAATCCTGCCTTTTCCACTGCAGCTACAGAGTCACCACCTCCAATAATTGTGCAGCAACCTTTTCCACTTAACTCAGCCAGAGTATTGGCAACTGAATTTGTACCTTGAGCAAATTTATCAAATTCAAAAACACCCATAGGGCCATTCCAAATAATTGTTTGGCAATCAGACAATGCATCCTGGAAAGTCTTAATTGAATCAGAACCAATATCTAAACCCATCCAACCATCTGGTATTGAATCAATCGAAGCAACTTGACTATTAGCATCTGGAGAGAACTTATCGGCCAGGATTACATCTGTAGGTAGAAGTAATTGTACCCCCTTAGATTTTGCTTTAACTTCTAATTCCTTTGCTAATTCAAGCTTATCTTCTTCAACTAAACTATTCCCTACAGACAGTCCACGAGCTTTATAGAAGGTAAAAATCATTCCACCTCCAATCAAAACCTTATCGCATTTATCAATTAAGGCCTCCAATACTCCAATTTTACTACTAACTTTTGAACCTCCGACAATGGCAGCAAGTGGTCGTTTAGGTTGATCAACAGCACCTTGCAAATATTGCAATTCTTTCTCCATAAGATATCCAGCAACACTTGGATTCAAAAACTTAGTCACACCCTCCGTTGAAGCATGTGCTCGGTGAGCTGCACCAAAAGCATCATTGACATAAATCTCTGCTAGAGAGGCTAATTGCTTAGCAAATTCGGCATCATTAGCTTCTTCTTCAGCAAAAAATCTGACATTTTCAAGAAGCAAAACAGCTCCATCACTCATTGCCTGGACTTTTTCACTGGTTTCAGAACCAATGCAGCTATCGGTTTTTACAACGGGCTTACCTAACAATTCCCCTAATCGATGCGCTACTGGGGTGAGCCGCATCCCCTCATTAACCTTTCCTTTAGGACGTCCAAAATGAGCAGCAAGAATGACCCTTGCCCCTTTGCTTGCTAAATCGTTAATTGTTGGGAGAGCTGCTCGAATGCGCGTGTCATCTGTTATGACGCCCTGCTCATTGAGAGGGACATTAAAGTCAACACGAACCAGTACACGCTTACCTCGTAGGTCCACTGCGTTGAGACTTGAGAGGGAACGCTTAGCCATGGAGAGCAGGTAAATTCAAAACCTGGTGAGACTAACCCTTGTTTCGCATTATTTGGAGTTCTCTGAACTAAGCCAAACCGATCAAGCATCATCTAAGACAATTTTCCCTAAAGAAATCGACCGAAATTTATGTTCAAAACCATACTGCTACCTATTGATCAAAGCAGGGTGTCAATTGCTACTGCTGCAAAAGCAGTTGAAATAGCCAAAGTTCACAAAAGTCGCATAATTCTTCTTTCTGTTCTCCAAGATGCAGAATCTGAAAATAATAGCCATGAATCAGTAATGTCACTTTTAAATCAAACCAAAGAAAAACTTTGCCAATCTGGTATCGAATCTGATGTTCTAAAAAAAGAAGGAAAACCAGCTTTCGTAATTTGTGATGTAGCAGATGAACTAAATATAGACTTAATCCTTATGGGAACTAGAGGAATGAATTTAGAAGGTAATAATGAAAGTATTGCTGCTCTTGTTATTCAACTCGCACCCTGTCCGGTGCTTATTGTTCCGTGAGCTCTCCAACAATCCAGTGGTATCCAGGCCACATTGCCAAAGCAGAGAAACAATTAAGCAAGAATTTAGATAAAGTTGATCTAATTATTGAGGTTCGAGATGCACGTATCCCTTTAGCTACATCTCACCCAAGATTGAAACGTTGGACAAATGGCAAAGAGCATCTATTAGTTATCAATCGACGGGACATGATTTCAATTGAAGCTCGAATGGCCTGGGATCAATGGTTCCGTCAAAAAGGTCAAGTTCCTTGGTGGTGTGACGCAAAATCTGGTATTGGAGTGCAACAAATACAAGAAGCAGCAATTCGCTCAGGCAAAGAGCTAAATGAACGCAGACTCAAAAGAGGAATGCAAAAACGTCCAGTAAGAGCCCTAATCCTTGGATTTCCTAATGTCGGCAAGTCCGCTCTTATCAATAGACTTGTAAGGAAAAAAGTAGTTGATAGCGCTCGAAAAGCTGGTGTGACCAGAACCCTGAGATGGATACGTGTTGGCCAAAGGCTTGATTTATTGGACGCACCAGGAGTATTACCACCACGAATAGATAATCAACACGCTGCTTTATGTCTGGCTCTTTGTGATGACATAGGGCAAGCAGCTTATGACGTAGAAATAGTGGCAATTTCTTTTTTAAAGCTACTTATTTCTTTAAAATACAAAACAGCTGCAGGAGTAAATTCTAAGCTAATAAAACAACGCTATGGATTTCCATTAGTAGAAGAAACCTCTGACACACACAACTGGTTAACAACTGTGGCAGAAAAACATACTTCTGGAAACACTTCTCGAATGGCACAACGACTACTAGATGACTATCGAAAAAACCTTTTAGGTCTTATTGCTCTTGAGCTTCCATGACTTCAGAGGAAACAAACCAATCCTTTGGTGAAGGAGAAGGGGAGCTAATTCAACTCAAATACCTAAAACCTTTACCAATGCGTTTAGATCGTTGGCTTGTGAGTCAACGAAA
Source organism: Prochlorococcus sp. AG-363-O15 (assembly GCA_003278255.1). Classification (GTDB taxonomy): domain Bacteria; phylum Cyanobacteriota; class Cyanobacteriia; order PCC-6307; family Cyanobiaceae; genus AG-363-O15. The sequence continues at coordinate 55,949 of QCFZ01000002.1, read as the reverse complement.
AGAACAAAGTCGTGCTCGAATACAAAAGTTTATTAGCTCAGGATTAGTTCGAGTAAATGGCATTATAGGCCAAGCAAAAACACCATTACGCCATGGTGATGAAGTACAAATGTGGATACCTCCTCCAGAACCACTCCCATATTTGAAGCCCGAAAAAATGACTTTAAATATACTTTTTGAAGATCAACATCTAATTGTTATAAATAAACCTGCAGGCCTCACAGTTCATCCGGCACCAGGAAATAAAGATGGTACATTAGTTAATGGTCTTTTATATCATTGCAAAGACCTACCTGGAATCAGTGGAAAACTACGCCCCGGAATAGTACATAGACTTGACAAAGACACAACTGGTTGCATTGTTATTGCCAAAAGCCAAGAAGCACTAGTAAAGCTTCAACTACAAATCCAACAAAGAATTGCCTCACGCAATTACTTAGCTATCGTACATGGCGTCCCTAAAGAACAAAGCGGAACGATTGTAGCTTCTATAGGACGACATCCTGTTGATAGAAAAAAGTACGCTGTAGTTGAAGACGAAAAAGGACGTAGTGCATGTACCCATTGGAATTTAGTAGAGCGATTAGGAGACTATTCTCTTCTAAAGTTCAAATTAGAAACAGGGCGAACTCACCAAATTCGTGTCCATTGTGCATATATAGGCAATCCAATTATTGGTGACATTACTTATAGTAGATGCCGAAAGCTTCCAATTAAATTATCGGGACAAACTCTTCATGCAATAGAGCTTGGACTAAACCATCCAATTACAAAGGAGCGAATGTTATTTACAGCGCCTCTGCCTGAATCTTTTGAGCGTTTATTAATTATATTAAGAGAAAAACTAATCAGCTGAGGAAATAGATGGAAGTCTTGGACAAGCATTAATTAGTTTCCGAGTAATGTTTGTATTTGGACAATCTAATAAATTATTTCCAATACCTTCTTCAATAATTTTCCCTTTGTCTAAGACAATTACTCTGTCACAAAAACCACTAGCAAGTTCCAGGTCATGAGTAATAAATAACAAAGACAATCCTAATCTTTTCTGCAAACCCCTCAAAAGATCTAAAACCTCGGCCTGAATTTCAGCATCCAACATACTCACACTTTCATCACAAATCAGAACCTTAGGTTTAGAAGCTAAAGCCCTTGCAATCGCTACTCTTTGCTGTTGTCCTCCTGAGAGCTCACGAGGTAATCGATTTTGAAAATGCTCTGGTGGATTCAAGCCAACTTGCTGTAACAGTGATCGCATCCTTGATCGAGCCTGCGCTGCAGAACAGGCCTTATGAATTAGAAATGGATCGGAAATAGCTTCACCAATTGCCATTTTGGGATTAAGACAAGCAGAAGGGTCTTGAAAAACCATCTGCAAACTTTGCCTGGCTTTTTTTAATGCCTTCCCGTTAAGGCTAAAGATATTCTGACCTAACAATTTAACCTCACCTCCTCTTAATGGAATGAGACCTAATAATGCACGACACAATGTACTTTTCCCACAGCCAGATGAACCTACTAAACCAAGAGTTTCACCAGAGTGAATATAAAAACTTACATCATCTATAGCCTTCAGCCATTTCAAATCCCAAGGCCAGCCACCTAATCGATGCCAACAACGTAATCCATTGACTTCTAATGTAATTGAGCTATCAATTTCTTTATTATTATTTTTTCTTGTCCTCGATCTAGCTGAACAAATAAGCTTCCTAGCCATTAAAGATTTCGGATTAATTAAAACATCTTTGCTTAATCCTTGCTCAACTAATCTCCCCTGATCCAAAATTGCAATGCGCTCACACCATCGAGATGCTAAAGCTAAATCATGGCTAATAAATAAGAGGGCACTCCCTAGATTACGACAAAGATCTGTCAATTCTTTCATAACTTGATCGGCTACTACTACATCAAGACTTGTTGTTGGTTCATCGGCAATAATCAAAGGAGGGTTTAAAGCTATTGCCAATGCAATACCTAGTCGCTGCCTCATTCCACCACTCAGTTCATGCGGGAATGCATCAAATCTACAATTACTTAACCCAACACGTTCAAGTAATTCTTTTGCTTTACTTAATCTCCAATTTAAATCTTTTTCTTGCTTATGTGCACCCAAAGTATCTAAAAGATGATCTCCAATAGTCATTAATGGATTCAATCTGGTCATCGGATCTTGAAAAATCAAGCCCACTGACTCTCCTCTAATTGAACGTAATCCTGCTTGACCAAGTTCAGTCAAATGCTTACCGTCCAAAATCAACTCCCCTTCACAAACACTTCCTTCTGGCAGCAATTGGAGAATTACTCTTGCAACAGTGCTCTTCCCACAACCTGAAGGACCTACCAAAGCAACCCGTTCTCCAGACGACATATTCAAATTGAATCCATTCAAAGTCCATCCAAAACTTCTTGGATAGCGCATGCGCAAGTGTTTAATCTTTAAAACATGCCCTGCATTATTGGGCATAGGTTGTAGCAAGTGTGCTTATGCATGAATACCATGGATTAATCAGCTAAGCCGGATGCTTAATGCAACCTCTGCACCTGATTCAAACCAGACCGACACGGTCTGTGATCCCCTCCTGGCCGGCATTCCTCAACTTCGATCAACTCCCATAGGCACAACTGCTGATTACGGAGTTCCGTTGCCTGAATGGTTGATCAACTGTGTTGAACAAATCCCTCCTGGCATAGGGCAAAGTTGCCCCACAGATGCGGAGTCATTACTAGTTTCAGCTTTTGATTTGGCCTTTCAACTTCATGAAGGTCAATTTCGTGCAAGCGGCGAGCCCTACATAATGCATCCAATAGCAGTTGCAAACTTATTGCGTGATATTGGTGCAAGTCCAAGCGTCATTGCCGCGGGCTTCCTTCATGACGTAGTAGAAGATACAGATGTAACTCCTGAACAACTAGAAGGTTATTTCGGGTCTGAAGTAAAAGCATTAGTAGAAGGTGTAACCAAATTAGGAGGAATTAATTTTACAAATCGCACTGAAGCACAGGCTGAGAATCTAAGGAAAATGTTTCTAGCAATGGCTAGTGACATACGCGTAGTTCTTGTGAAACTCGCTGACAGACTTCATAATATGCGGACCATTAGTGCACTACAAACTGAAAAACAACAGCGCATTGCAAAAGAAACTCGTGAGATATATGCACCTTTGGCTAATCGATTAGGGATTGGTCGATTCAAATGGGAACTTGAAGATTTGGCCTTCAAGCTTCTTGAACCAGAAGCTTTTCGAGAAATTCAACAACAAGTAGCGAGTAAACGTAGTGAGCGCGAAGAACGCCTAGCCAAGACCAAACAATTACTTACAGATCGACTAATTTCCACTGGGTTAGAAAGCTGTGAAATCAGTGGGAGGCCAAAACATTTGTATGGTATTTGGAGCAAAATGCAACGACAACAAAAAGCATTTCATGAGATTTTTGACGTTGCAGCCTTAAGAATAATTGCCCCAAATCTAGAAAGTTGCTATAGAGCACTAGCCGTTGTTCATGATACTTTTCGTCCTATTCCTGGAAGGTTTAAAGATTACATAGGTCTACCTAAACCCAATGGTTATCAATCACTTCATACAGCTGTTATTGGTAGGCATAGGCCTATAGAAGTACAAATTCGTACACAGGAAATGCATCGGGTAGCTGAATTTGGAATAGCTGCACATTGGAAATATAAAGAAGGTGGATCTCCTGCTTCTGGAGATACAGAGCGTTTCAATTGGTTGAGGCAATTAGTTGAATGGCAACAGGAAGGAGGCAATGATGATCATAATGATTACCTCGCATCAATCAAAGAAGATTTATTTGATGAAGAAGTTTTCGTTTTTACGCCCAAAGGTGATGTTGTAGGCCTAAGGAAAGGATCAACAGCTGTAGATTTTGCCTATCGAATACACTCTGAGATAGGTAATCATTGTCACGGAACGAGGGTAAATGATCGACTTTGTCCTTTATCAACTACTTTGAATAATGGTGATTTTGTACAGATTCTAACCAATAAGACTTCACATCCAAGTCTTGATTGGTTGAATTTTGTCGCAACACCAACAGCCCGTAATCGCATTCGTCAATGGTACAAAAAAAGTCATCGGGAGGAAACTATTGAAAGAGGAAAAGAGCTTTTGCAACGTGAATTAGGAAGAAATGGTCTTGATGCCTTACTAAATAGTGAAGCAATGACAAAAGTTGCACAAAGATGCAATTTACAAACAACTGAAGATTTACTGGCTGGACTCGGTTTTGGTGCCCTAACGTTACAACAAGTTTTAAATCGTTTAAGAGAAGAAGTACGACTACAAAGTATTAGCCAGGAGCCACCACCAGAAAATGCTGAAGTGGCCAAAAAACTAGCTTCCAAAGCAGAGCAAAATCAAGCATCGTCTCGCACCAAGGAAGGAACACCTATTGTTGGAGTAGAAGGCCTAGACTATCGCCTAGGTGGATGCTGTAGCCCACTACCTGGTGAACAAATAGTAGGAACTGTAGCTTTAGGAAATCATGGAATTACTATTCATCGGGAAGATTGCGGGAACATTTCTTTAATTCCAACAGAAAGAAGATTACCCGTTAAATGGAACAAAGATGAATCAACAAAAAATCAAAGATTTACTGTTCAATTAAGAATTGAAGTAATTGATCGAGTTGGGATTCTTAAGGACATATTAATGCGACTATCAGATAGTCGCATTAATGTTAGTGATGCACGTGTCAAAACTGCCTATGACAAACCAGCTATAATTGATTTACGCATAGAATTAAATAATTCCAGGCAATTAATAAAAACAATAGATCAAATTAGAACAATGGCAGATGTTATTGATATCGCTCGTACAAGCCTTAGCTAGGGCATGCAATTGCCTAGATAATAATCTAAGCTCAAAATAAACTCTCTTCCAGTTGAGTAACCCCCTCCTTTCACTTCCATTTGAACCTTCAATAGAAAGTTTAGGTGATTCTTATTGGGATGTGGTTGAGGCAACAAAATTTCCATTAACAAAGCTAAGATTTCGCAACGACGCTCTTCTTGAACAATTAGGTGTTAAACCTAATACTGTCAAGGATCAACATTTTGAAGAAGCCTTTGGAGCTTTTAAAGATCGGCACCCATTACTTGCTCTTAGATATCATGGATATCAATTTGGAAACTATAATCCTCTACTAGGTGATGGCCGCGGTTTTCTTTATGCCCAAATCCGGGATCGTTATGGGAAATTACAAGATCTTGGCACAAAAGGATCTGGTCAAACACCTTGGAGTAGAGGAGGTGATGGCAAGCTAACTCTTAAAGGAGGAATTAGAGAAATAATTGCAAGTGAAGCTTTAAAACGATTAGGAGTAAACACAAGTAGGATTCTTTCTTTAATCGAAACTGGAGAAAAACTTTGGAGAGGGGATGAACCTTCACCCACCCGGAGTTCTGTTATGGTTCGAATGGCCCATACACATCTACGCTTTGGGACATGTGAAAGATTACTTTATTTAAGAGATCAAAAACTCATCGAAAAATTATTGCGTCACATAGTTTTAGTTTATTATCCATCAATTCAATCCAAATATTCAATGCAAAATAGAAATGATTATAATTATGTTAAAAATAAAATCGTAGATTTATATTCAGCGATAGTAGAAAATACAGCGAAACTAGCAGCGGAATGGATGGGTTCAGGCTTTACTCATGGAGTGCTAAATACTGACAACATGTCCCTCGTTGGCGAAAGCTTCGACTATGGACCCTTTGCTTTCATTGAAGAATTTAACTATAATTTTACAGCTGCTTATTTTGACCAAACTGGCCTTTATTGTTATGGTAATCAACCAGCAATATGTCATGATAATCTTCAATTGCTTCAAGAACCATTTGCAATGATAATACCTCGCAAAGAAATGGTAAATAGTCTAGGAAAATTTCCAGAAGTTTATAAAAACCATTATGAGAATTTTATTCTGAGGCGATTAGGATTTCCTATAGATTTAGAAGATCAAGGTAAAAGTATGCTAATAAATAAGGATACAAGATTCCAAATAATAAAAGCAACACTAGAGCTACTAAGTTCCTGGAAAATAGAATATGGAGAGTTCTTTACTGAATTAACAAAAGAAATTAATACTCACGGATTACCTTATGAGCCTGAATCTCTTAATCCAATGTCATTCAGCAAAAATGAACCGCAAAAAAAAGCTTGGACAACTTGGAGAGATCTATGGTGGCACGAACAAAATAAATGTCAAGAAAAAGAAGGTAGAGAGATATCAAATACTGCAACAAGATTAAAAAGATGGAATCTCCCTCAAACTCCTACAAGAAAAATAATTGAACAAATCTGGAACAAGATAGAAGCCAATGACAATTGGGAGCCTTTTGAAAAATGGCTAGAAATTACAAGTATTAGCTAAACACTAGAGTATAAATAAAAACTTAATTGAGTCTAGATTCATTAATATTTTAGTCTATTATAGAATGCTTTGACTTCTGGCGAAGAAGTATAAAAGCTGTTATTCCAATTACTAATGAAGAAATCATTCCTACAACCAATGAACCTAGCAATAGTTTAGTAATAAATAACCATCCAGAATTCCACATCTCTGCCAAATTAAACTCAACAGCCTCCGACATATTCAATTCTTTGCCAAGAATTAAACTACCTATAAAATAGTTAAACCAATAAAGTGGCAAATAAGTCAATGGATTACTCACCCATGTACCTGCAACTGCAAGCAACTGATTCCCTTTTACTACAGTTGCAAGAACTATACCCAAAAATGTTTGCAACCCAAAAAAAGGAAAACAGCCGCAAAAAATACCTACTGCCAGTCCCCTAGCCCTATTCCCAGGACTACCTTCTTGCTGCCACAACCAAATGAACCATCTCCTAAATAAATTCAAAGCCACTATGAGGAATTGAACCATTAAGCAACCTCTTTAGCAGTGGCAATACAGACTGGAATTAATCGTAAGAAAAGTGAGGTTTTTCTGTCGATGACCTTGTCCTCAACAAACGAAGAAACAATTGCTGCAATTGCAACAGCCATCGCATCAGGGCAGGGAGGTATTGCTGTTGTAAGAGTGTCAGGACCTAAAGCAATACAAACTGCTCAAAAGGTTGTTTTAACTCCAGGATCACAAATATGGGAAAGCCATCGTTTGTTATATGGACATGTATTAGATGCAAACGGAAAAGAAAGGATAGACGAAGTTTTGGTGTTAATCATGAAAGCTCCTCGCAGTTTCACAGGTGAAGATGTAATAGAGATCCAATGCCATGGTGGATTAATTACTGTTCAACGAGTTTTAGAACAAGTACTCAAACAAAGTGGTGTAAGACGGGCCTTACCTGGGGAATTCAGTCAAAGAGCAGTTCTTAATGGACGTATTGATTTAACTCAAGCTGAAGCTATCAGTGAGCTAATAGCAGCAAGAAGTCAAAAAGCGGCTCAATTAGCAATGGCTGGGTTAGACGGAGGAATACAAAATCGCATCACAAAGTTAAGAGACAAGCTTATAGATTATCTAAGTGAAATTGAAGCCAGAGTCGACTTTGAAGATGAACTACCACTTCTTGATGGGGAAAATCTATTGCAAGAGATTTTAAATGTAAAATTAGATCTTAAAGCTTTAGTTGAAGAGTCTAATAGACAGTCTTACCTAAGGAATGGTCTAAAAATAGTTATCATTGGCAGGCCTAATGTAGGGAAGAGCTCGTTATTAAATCGACTAAGTCATTCTGAAAAGGCAATAGTAACCGATTTGCCTGGAACCACTAGAGACATCCTTGAAAGCGAGATTATTTTGAAAGGAATTCCAATAATGCTTCTTGATACAGCAGGGATTCGAACTACAGAAGATGCAATAGAAAAAATTGGTATAGCCAGAAGTAATAAGGCATTATTAACAGCAGATATTATCTTAGTTGTTTTTGATATCTCTCAGGGTTGGCAAGATGAGGACCAAGCATTACTTGCAAACATTCCCGAAAAAATACCAAAGCTATTTATTGGAAATAAAGCGGATTTAAAAAATTACAAAGCAAATGATTCTTTTCTAACAAGAGTCAATCATATTTCACCAAAGGTTGTTTTTAGTGCATTAACTGGAAAAGGCGAAGCAGATCTGATTGATGCCTTGCTAGATATATGTGGAGCCAGCACTACAAACGATATTGTTGCAGCTCTAAATGAAAGGCAAAGAGATTTAGCAACATTAGCGGCGGCAGCCTTAGAGAATATGAAGGAAGTAGCAGATCAAGAACTACCTTGGGATTTCTGGACAATTGATTTAAGACAAGCAATTCATCACTTAGGTGAGATAACTGGAGCAGAAATCACCGAAGCCGTTTTAGATAAGATTTTTTCACGCTTCTGTATTGGAAAATAAAGCCTTGCATGATCTAAATCAGTCAATATTCATGAATAGGCTGATTTACAACTCTCTCTCAATCTCCCAAAAATCGTGAATCTACTTACTCCTTCAGTTAATCATCTATTGGACCTATGGCTTGATGAAGATTTGGGGCGGGGAGATTTAACAGCAGCAGCAACTCACAACGACTTCTGTTCCGCCAATTGGACAGCCAAGCACAAAGGGGTTTTCTGCGGCGGAGAAGTAGTCAAGCACCTCTTTAAGCGACTTGATCAATCCGTCCACATTGATTTGCTACTAAAAGATGGGGAATTATTTGCGGCCAATCAAAAAATTTTAAAACTACATGGACCTGCCAGCTCTCTTTTAGCAGGAGAGCGATCAGCTTTAAACATTGCAATGCATCTGTCCGGAATTGCAACAACAACAGCAAAGCTCGTAGCAGAACTAAAAGGCACTGGAGTGCAACTTGCAGACACCCGAAAAACAACCCCAGGGTTACGCATTTTCGAAAAATACGCGATCCGATGTGGAGGAGGAATCAATCACAGATTAGGACTTGATGATGCGGCAATGATTAAAGAAAACCATATCGAATGTGCAGGAAATATATCAAGCGCCGTCCGAGCTGTTAGAACAAAAGCACCTTGGACTAGCAAAATCATTGTGGAAGCTGAGACCCCTCAACAAGCTATAGAAGCCGTTATCGCAGGTGCAGACGGCGTCCTTCTAGATGAGATACCTCCTGAAGTTTTGCATAGGCTAGTTCCACAATTACGAACAATCTCATCAACCAAAAAACACAATGGTGAATCCAAGCCAATTGTGCTGGAAGCTTCAGGGATTAATCCTATGAATTTGAAAGCCTATGCAGCCACAGGGATCGATCTAATTTCGACTAGTGCGCCAATATCTCGCAGCCACTGGATTGACTTAAGCATGAGAATTGAAACTAGCCATCAAAAAGATTCTGAATAATAATTTCCCATTTATTTGAAAACAACTGAATGATGAACCATGATCAAGTTATCTAAGATTTTAAAGGAACAACTGCAAGTTGCTTTAGAGAATGCTTTTCCTAAATCTTCAAAAAAAATATGTGACTCCGGATCAAGACTTGATCCACAATTGGTGTCGGCCAGTAAACCTGAGTTCGGAGATTTTCAAGTCAATGGAGCATTATCTTTAGCTAAAATAATAAAACAACCTCCTAGAGAAATTGCAAACGCAATTATTGAGGAACTTCTTAAAAACCAAGATTTTTTAAAGATTTGCAAGAAACCAGAAATAGCGGGCCCTGGTTTCATCAATTTAACTCTAAAAGATGAAATCATAATTCAGGAAATTAAAAATCTTCTAATTGATGACCGTCTAGGTGTTCCTTTAGTTAAAGAGCCTAATTCAAGAACAAAAGTATCCCCAGTAATTGTTGATTTTTCCAGCCCAAATATTGCCAAAGAAATGCATGTAGGTCACCTACGCTCAACCATTATTGGTGATTCTCTTGCAAGAGTATTAGAATTTCGTGGTTATTCTGTACTAAGACTTAATCATGTAGGGGACTGGGGTACTCAGTTTGGGATGCTTATTACTAACCTCAAAAGAAAAGCTCCTGAAGTTCTAACAAAGCCAAATGCTATTAATATTGGAGACTTAGTGAATTTTTATCGAGAGGCAAAGAAACACTTTGATGAAGATAAAAACTTCAAAGATGAATCACGTAACGAAGTAGTTAAACTACAAAACGGTGATCAAGCATCTCTTAAAGCATGGAAATTACTATGCGAACAATCAAGGCGTGAATTTAAAAAAATCTATGATTATTTAAATATTAAAATCACTGAACGAGGAGAATCATTTTACAATCCTTACTTACAAGAGGTAGTAGATGAACTTGATTCCTTAGACCTCTTAGTTAATGATCAAGGGGCTAAATGTGTTTTTCTCACAGACTTTCTAGGTAAAAATGGAAAACCATTACCTGTAATTGTTCAAAAAAGTGATGGGGGTTTCAATTATGCAACTACTGATTTAGCAGCTATACGCTATCGATTTAGGACTTCACCTCATGGGGATGGAGCTTGTCGTTTGATATATGTAACAGACGAAGGTCAAGCAAATCATTTTGCAGGAGTCTTTAGAATAGCAAAACTTGCAAACTGGATTCCTGCAAATGCTCAAATTGAGCATGTTCCATTTGGCCTAGTACAGGGAGAAGATGGGAAAAAATTGAAAACCAGGTCAGGTGAAACTGTAAAGCTAAGGGATCTTTTAGATGAAGCAGTTGATAAAGCAAAAATTGACCTTTGCAATCGATTAAAAGAGGAGTGCCGAGAAGAAAGTGATGAATTCATTGAAAACGTCTCAAGAACAGTTGGTCTGGCCGCAGTTAAGTATGCTGATCTAAGTCAAAATAGAATTACAAATTACCAATTTAGCTTTGATAGAATGCTTTCTCTACAGGGAAATACTGCCCCTTATCTTTTATATGCATTAGTACGTATTGCTGGTATTGCTAGGAAAGGAGGAACATTTGGCAAACTTGAATATCATATAGAATTCAATAAGTCTCAAGAATGGGAATTAGCAAAAAAATTATTAGATTTCGACAGAATAATTATGGAAGTTGAAGAAGAGCTCCTTCCCAATCGTCTTTGCAACTATTTATTTGAACTTAGTCAAATCTTCAATAGATTTTATGATCAACTTTCTGTATTAAAGGCAAATGAACCTTCTCGTTCAAGCCGTCTGGCACTATGTGAACTTACAGCAAAGACGCTAAAACTTGGCATGAACCTACTTGGCGTCTCCACCCTAGAGAGGATGTAATGGATCCTACTAAAAAAAATTTAAACCCTTTTAGGCCTATTCCACGTATTGAGATAGAGAACATGCGTGGATATACAGCACCTCTAGAAGGTCGAAGGGATATGCTTCGCCTTGATTTCAATGAAAATACACTTGGTCCTAGTCCTAAGGTAATAAAGGCATTAAAAGATATACCTAATAATCATATATCTATATACCCTGAATATTGCGGTCTCAAAGAAGCAGTCATAGAAAATCTCACTAAAAGAGGCCTTGCAGCACCTATAGAAGCATCACAAATTGGATTATTTAATGGAGTAGATGCAGCAATAAATGCAATTTTTCATTCATATGGAGAGAAGGGCAAAAAAATGCTTACTACAAATCCAACATTTGGTTATTACACCCCATGTGCACAAATGCAAGGCATGGAAATAATCGCGATTCCATATGAAGGAACTAAATTCAACTTTCCTTTGGAGAAAATCAAAGCCGAATTAATAAATCAGAGCCCAGGCATACTGATCATTTGTAACCCTAATAACCCTACAGGCACAATATTGTCAGCCAAAAAAATACTTGAAATAGCTGAGATGTCTCCAAAGACTTTAATTGTAGTTGATGAACTATATGAAGCATTCCTGGGTGAAAGCGCATTACCAAATGCAGATTTTCAGAAAACACCTAATCTATTAATATTGAGATCATTAGCAAAAACAGCTGGACTAGCTGGTTTACGCTTTGGCTTTACAATTGGCAACGAAGAAGTCGTCAATCGTATTGGCCGTGTAACTGGTCCCTACGACATAAATAGTTTTGCAGTAACTGCTGCATTTGCTGCATTAGAAGATCAGGAGTATATAGATCACTATGTTGATCAGGTTTTAGATGCTAGAGATTGGATTCAAGAACAACTTTTAATCAATGACGTAAAACATCATCTGCAAGGCGGAAATTACTTTTTAATATGGCCCAAACGCAATGCAACAGAAATTGAGAATGAATTACGCAAAGAAGGTATTCTGATTAGGAGTATGAAAGGGAAAGATCTTATAGGAGCATCTTTACGTATAAGTATTGGGACAAAAACTCAGATGCAGAAATTCTGGAACGTTTTTATGAGTCTTGACAAGACTTAAGAATCAACTTCTACTCCATTAGATTAATAATAGTTTGGTCAACAATATTTTCAGGTACATACATTTTCTTCCCAACCTTTTTAACTTCAATATCAGGCAAAGCCTCTAAGAAAGGTTGCACATCAGTTTGATCACATTGATTTAAAATTTTTGAATCTTTCTGATATTGAACAGGAATAACTCTTTTTGGTTTAAGAAGTCTCACTATCTTTGCAGCCTCATATCCATCAAAAACTTTTGAACCTCCACCCACTGCAATTATCAATACATCTGGTTGTCCAATTAAAACCTTATCTTCTGCAGTCAAAGGCGCTGCACCTCCACCTAAATGAGCAAAGTTCAATCCTCCTTGTTTCCAATTCCAAAGAGTAGCTTGTCCAAATCTTCGCCCACCTAATCGATCATGAGCAGCTGAAAAACCTTCTAGATTTAATCCTCCAATACGATATGAGCCAGGTTTCACTAAAAACGTTCCTTTAGCCACTCGAGCCCCTTCGTCAGCCAGCTCAGAACTTGCAAGAATCACATTCACTTTTATTTTTGGCTCTTTTAAGCCTGATGCACAACCAACGGCTTTAAATGGGTTTAAAAGGACAGATTGTCCGTCTCCGTTAATCAAGAGAGAACTGTGTCCATAACTTGTTATATCGACACCACCTGCTAAAGCACTTGATGCTGAGCACAAAACGAATCCAAAGCTTACCCAACAAAGCCATCTAGTTGATTTGAAGAATTTAAATTGGTCTGACATAAACAAAAGCCCTAGGCCAAGGAAGATAGCAGTGCTTTCAAAGATGTTCAGTCAAACGCAAAAAGTTACTCAGCAATTGATGACCTGATTCTGTTAGCACACTTTCTGGATGGAACTGAACTCCTTGAAGGTAAGGGTATTCCCTATGTCGTAACCCCATAATTGTTTGATCCTCAAGCCAAGCTGTTACTTCTAAGCAATTCGGCAAAGTATCCCTATCTACAATCAAGCTGTGATACCTAGTTGCAATAATTGGCTTTGTAAGCCCTTGAAAAACGCCTTCACCGTCATGAAAGACAGGTGACGTTTTCCCATGCATCAATTGATTAGCCCTAACAATTTGTGCTCCATAGACTTGAGCAAGAGCTTGATGGCCCAAACACACTCCTAATGTGGGAATCTTTGGAGAAAGTTCTGCTAAAACCTCCAGACAAATTCCAGACTGGTCAGGATCACCTGGACCTGGAGACAAAAGAATTGCTGATGGGTTCAGATCTTTAATCTGAGAAAGAGAAAGAGCATCATTACGCTCAACCCGTATATCTTTCGCTAAGGAGTAAGTCGAAGCTAACTCCCCCAAATACTGGACCAGGTTGAAGGTAAAACTGTCGTAGTTGTCAATTACTAAAAGCATTTAGAGAACAGAAGTTAAAACCCCATGCGAATTAAAAGTGATGGAAGCAACAAAAGAACTGCTATTAATAAAGAACTAATTGATGCAACCAAAACAGCTGCTGCTGCACAATCTTTGGCAATTCTTGCCAAAGGGTGAAACCTGCGGCCAATAGCTAGATCTACAACAGCTTCTATCGCTGTATTAAGTAGTTCAAGAACCAACACAGCAGTAACAGTTAGAACTAATACAGCTAATTGATTGAAATCAAGCTTCAACCACAGTCCTAAACAAAAAACGACTACACCAATAAGTACATGTATTCGAAAATTGCGCTGACTTTTGAATCCATAAGCCAATCCTTGAGCCGCATATCTAAAGCTAGATGGCAAGTCACTTGCTATTCGCCAAGCGCCCCGTCGAGCTGTTCTGCGACCGTGAGAAGACAGTGGGGTGATTTTGTCAGACACCGAATTAGCTGTCTCAGGAAGTATCAATGGTCGTCAGGATAATCACTTTGGGATTGAACATTACAGTTAATGCTCAGAAGATACTCCTGATAGCTCAACATTTCTTTCAAACTGGCTGAATTGGGATGATCCCACCCCAATAAGTGCAAAAGACCATGACTTACCAACCACTGAAGCTCAACATCCAATCCATGATTACGTTCTATAGCCTGCTTTTCTGCCGTAGTAACTGAAACAAAGATATCACCAATTTCAACACATTTGCTTTCAGGTAAAACGATTGTCTCATCTAAGACTGGAAAAGAAAGAACATCTGTTTTTTCTTTTTTATTTCTCCAAACAGAATTTAATTCACTAATATATAAGTCATCAGTAAACTTTAATCCCATACTTATACAAGAAGTCCTTCGTACGATTTCGGGACATTTCAAAGACATATCTTTTCTCACAGAATCAATCCATACTCTTAAGGAATTTGTCCAAAATTCTGGGGTATTTAGAAGAAAAAAAACCGAATCATTTCTTAGTTCAAGTAAAATCTTTTGAGGAGAATATCCAAAAGTTAAATCTAGCTCTAAACTATCTGGAATCAAGCTTTCCATATAAACCTATGAAGGAATATTTGGCCTTCCAAACCAAGCTATAAGAAAGATAAATACAACAAATCCAACAGCAGTTAACCCAAAATGAACAAGACTTTGGGTGCCTTTTCTAACCATATTCCTCATGGCCAACTTGACAAAACTTGGAGAAGGAGAAGGCTTGCCTGATGAGGCGTTATCACTTGAATGAATACTCATTAGAAATACCTTTATAAATCCGAGTCAATGCCCGGACGATCTACACCTTGCCTTAAAAGTGCCTGCATAAAAGGATCTATTTCTCCATTCATAACCGCTTGTACATCTGTAGTTTCTTCAGATGTACGAAGATCTTTAACCATTTGATAAGGGTGAAAAACATAATTACGGATTTGATTACCCCAAGCTGCTTCAACAATATCTCCTCGAATATCAGCGATCTCTGCAGCACGCTGTTCCTGAGCAATAATTAACAATTTCGCCTTCAGTAAAGCCATTGCTTTTTCTTTATTCTGCAATTGAGATCTTTCTTGGGTACATCTAACAGCTAAACCAGTTGGTATATGAAGAATCCGAACTGCTGTCTCAACCTTGTTGACATTTTGACCACCAGCTCCACCTGACCTACTAGTTGTAACTTCAAGATCTTTTTCTGGAATATCTAACTGAACTTCTTCATCTAATTTAGGCATAACTTCAACACCTGCAAAACTTGTTTGACGTTTATCATTTGCATTAAAAGGAGAAATTCTTACTAATCGATGAGTACCTTTTTCATTCTGAAGATAACCATACGCATAACGCCCTTCAATCTCGATAGTGGCACTTTTAATTCCAGCTTCTTCTCCTTCTGACAATTCATCTACGGTGACCTTCATTCCATGATCCTCAGCCCAACGGGTATACATTCTTAAAAGCATTTGCGCCCAATCTTGTGCATCTGTTCCTCCAGCGCCTGCATTAATTGAAACAACTGCACCATCTTTGTCATATGGGCCACTTAACAACCTCTCGAGTTCCCAGCGATCTAGATCCTGACTTAAAAGATCTAGACCAGTTATAGCTTCGTTGAGCAAATCTTCATCAGGCTCAAGGTCATATAACTCAATTGTTGCCAACGCATCATTCAAAGTACCCTGCCATTTTTTTAATTGGCCCAACTGCGCTTTGACTTCATCTAAAAGTCGCATCTTTGTTTGAGCATTCTGCTGATCATTCCAAAAGCCTGGTTGAGATGCGAGATTCTCTAAATCACTTTGACGAGCTCTTAATGCAGGTACGTCAAAGACAGTCCTGAGCTTTGCCCAGGCGATCAGTCAAAAGAGACAGATCCCTCTTGAAATCGGTGTAATCGATCAAATGAAATTCCTAAATACAGAGCTTTGACGCTATCAGCAAAATAAGACTGAATAAGATCAATATCAATTCATCAAAACCCAATGACAAAGGTTGAGATCTACACCTGGCAAACATGCCCCTTTTGTATAAGAGCAAAAGCTCTGCTTGAAAGTAAAGGTGTGCCTTATCAAGAACACTCAATAGATGGGGATCAATCTGCCCGGGCAGAAATGTCCAAAAGAGCTAATGGCAGAACAACCGTCCCTCAGATATTTGTAGACAATGAAGGTATAGGGGGATGCGATGAGTTATACACGCTGGAACAAAATGATCAATTAAACACTTTGCTAGGTCTTCAGCATTGAAGCCATGAAACAGCTTTTCGTTATTGATCCAATAGAACAGATCAACCCTCTAAAAGATTCGTCAGCAGCATTGATGCAAGCTGCTCAAAGAGCCTCTATAGAAGTTTGGATTTGTACCCCTTCTGATTTACAAGCTAGAGGTGATAAGGCTTGGGTTGTAGCCAAACCAACTATCCCAGAACCTTGGATTCAGGTTGCAAGCCCTCAAAGCAAACCTCTAGCCGAATTCAAATGCATATGGATGCGTAAAGATCCCCCTGTAGATGAGGCATTCCTTTATGCGACCCATCTTTTAGAGGTAGCAGAACGAGATGGAGTACTAGTACTTAACAAGCCATCTTCTTTACGAGCATGGAATGAAAAATTAGGAGCTCTGCGATTTAGCAAACTTATGGCACCTACTCTTGTCGCAAGTCGAGTCAATGAATTAGCTACATTTGCCCGTGAACAAGGTGAAGTAGTTTTAAAGCCACTCGGAGGCAAAGGAGGCCAAGGCGTCATACGTGTCGCAACAGGTGCACCTGGAATAGAAGCTTTACTCGAATTAGTAACACAACAAGAAAAATTACCAGTAATGATGCAAAAGTTCCTACCGGCAGTTAAAGATGGAGATAAAAGAATTTTGCTTATTAATGGAGAACCTTTAGGAGCAGTAAATCGTCGTCCAAAAAAAGGAGATTTTCGCAGTAATCTTGCATTAGGAGGTGAACCACAGGCAACTCAACTCTCTCCTCGTGAGCATGATATTTGTAAAGAACTTTCTCCTGTATTAAAAAGTCAAGGCCTCTTTTTTGTTGGAATAGATGTCATTGGTGGAATGTTGAGTGAAATCAATGTAACGAGTCCAACTGGAATAAGAGAAGTTGAAAAGCTAATGAATATTCCACTAGCAGATCAAGTTATTACTCGTCTTATTGATGAATTGCAATGAAGATTAGGTTGTAAATCAAGTTGATCTGCCAAAACCGCTAGTTTAAGTCCAACTTCTTGCAATTCTTTCTCAGGAATTGAACCTCGAACAAGACCTGCTCCTGCTGTAAGTTCTAACTGTTTTCCATATGCATTACCACAACGAATAGCAACTCTGAACTCTGCATTCCCTGAACTATCAATCCACCCAATAGGAGCTGCATAACTACCACGTTCAAATGGTTCTAGTGTGCGAAGCCAGCTCATGGCTTCTCTCCGAGGTAAACCCGCAACAGCAGGAGTTGGGTGCAATATCTCAGCCAAATGCAACGGCATATGTCCTTTAGTCAGTGCAGTTATTGGTGTATGAAGATGTAGCAATTGTCCATGCCTAGCGAGTTGTGGCTCCTTTGGACGATGAGGATTTAGTCCTTGTGAATACAGTTGATTTGTAATGGAATTAACAACTAATTCATGCTCTCTTCGGTCTTTATCTGATCTCAATAGACTCTCACAGTCTTGCTCATGAATTGCTGCTGTTCCTGCTAGCGCATCGCTTATTAATTGCCTCCCTTGCAGACTCATTAATCTTTCAGGTGATGCACCAAAAAAAGCTTCTATATTGCTATTTTGCCAGAGAAAGCGACAACTACTTACTTGTTGCTGGCGCAAACGTCTAAGCATTGTCAACGGATCTAAAGGAGAGTCAAGTTGAATTGAATGTCTTACAGCAAGAACAATTTTTTCAAGAACACCAGTATTTACAAGATCTATACCTTGTGTTACCGCTCTTCTATAGGTGTGTTGCCATTCTCGAGGGTCTGATCTACCAGAAACAGTATTAATAAAAGAAGAATCTGGCTTTTCTGAAGCTTTACAAAGACGTTCTCTCATTAGCCACAACTGTTCGGCCAACTCTCTTGCCTCAGATTCATGAGTAGCTACACCATTTAGACGCAACCAGCACAAATGTCCTTTATTGGTCAGTTGCCATCTTGGAAGAACAGATTGAACCGCTGGAGGGATAAAATGCGACCCTTGTCTTTCTGAAACTTGTTCAAAAAAAGCGAAAGCCAGCAATACTTTTGGCTTTGCTTCTGGAGGGGCTTCAAAAGTTAAATCTGAAAGACGCCCAAGTGTGGAATCAGTAAATTTCTGGGCAAGTTCAAATCTTCTTGGGCCTGATAAATCCAAACGCTGACATTGACCTGCCGCTGCAATACAAAGACCAGGCGCCATATCCCAAAGGAATCGAAACTCCGAACCCTCTGATAAAAGAGGCAATTTTTCAAAAGGGTCTATGCCTCTCATAGACAAAGCCATACTCAATACGACTTCATCACTCTTCCTTTTGCACCAACCTTTGGCTGCTGCAGTCAAAATGTCACTGAAACTGTTTTCAGCCGTCATACGAATTTCGAGCTGATTGCAGGGACTCCTCAAATGTATAAACCGTCACCCTCAGTAAAAGGGATTAATTTCATGCAAGACCACAAGGCTGTTGCATCCCTTTACGCTACAAATGCCGATAGGCGACAGCTATGGAAGGCAGCCATCAAGTGGCCGTTGTACTCAGTTGCAGTAATGCCAGTACTTTTGGCCGCTGGCTGGACATATGGAGAAGGGAGCTCAGTTCGTATTGATCAATTAATTGGATTTCTCTTGGGATCAGTTCTCCTTTTGCTATGGGAAAACCTAACTAATGACTTATTTGACGCCGAAACTGGAATAGATCAATTTTCAAAACCACATTCAGTAGTAGCGCTATTGGGCAAAAAACAGCCCGTGAAGCGATTGGCTTATTTAGCTCTATTAATGGGTTTACTCATAATTCTTTATTTAGCACTAAGAAGTAGTCCTTCAGTTTTATATCTTGTTTTAGGAAGTTGTTTTTTGGGCTATTTATATCAAGGACCTCCTTTTAGGCTGGGATATCAAGGCTTAGGAGAACCCCTTTGTTGGTTAGCTTTTGGACCTTTTGCGACTGCTGCCGCACTTTTAGTACTTTCTCCTAATCCAACCGAAGGAGGGGGCATACCTTGGAGTACGGCAACTGCATTAGGAGCTGGTCCTGCTTTAGCAACAACTCTGGTTCTATTTTGTTCTCACTTTCATCAGGTTACTGAAGATGCAGCACATGGCAAACGTTCTCCATTAGTGCGTTTAGGGACAAGAAAAGCAGCTGCACTTGTACCATGGATTATTATGCTCACATTGGTTATTGAATATAGTCAATTATTACTTGGGTATTGGCCAATAAGTACACTTTTAGGAACCATTTGCTTGCCCTCAGGGATTAGTTTAATTCGTTTACTTAAAAAACACCATGATGACCCAAGATTAATCAGTGGCAGTAAATTTATAGCCTTAAGATTCCAAACTTTAAATGGATTAGGCATAAGCATAGGCTTTGCTCTTGCGCCAATCTTTGGGGTCAACTAATTAAATGCAATTAAGACTTAAGACAAAACCTTTCTCTTTTAAGCTTAATAAAAAACTTCGCACTTCCCAAGGTTTAATTGAAAAAAAGCATGGTTGGCTACTTCATCTTGCTAATAACTCAGATAATTGCGGCTGGGGCGAAGTTGCACCATTGGATCATTTAAACCTAAAAGAATGTGATTATGCTATTAAAAAACTGGGAGAGAACCTTTCAAGAGATCAATTAGAAGAATCAATAAGTTCTTTTCCGCCTGCATTAGCTTTTGGGATAGGCGCAGCCTTAGAAGAACTTGACTATTTAATTCGAAACAAAAATAATTACAATTGGCTAAAGGCTCCTGATTCTGCAATATTATTGTCACCAGGAGAAAATCTTTTGAGCGAGATTGACAATTATACAAGAATATTTAAAGCGACTAATTCTCCATTCACTTTAAAATGGAAAGTAGGTGTAAAATCAAATATAGAAGAAGAAAAACTACTGGCTAAGATTTTAGAAAAAATGCCTTCAAATGCTCACTTAAGACTAGATGCGAATGGTGGATGGAATAGGAGGCAGGCAAATAATTGGATTAATTATTTTCATCAAGATCAGCGACTTCAATGGCTTGAGCAACCATTACCAGCAAAAGATTTTGAAGGGCTCGTAGAGTTATCAAAACAAATACCTATTGCTCTAGATGAATCACTTTATTTAAATCCATCATTACGAAATGAATGGAAAGGTTGGCAAATACGCCGTCCTCTTTTAGAAGGAGATCCAAGAATTCTGCTCAAAGAACTTAATCAAAAAATAGGTCACAGGGTTATAAGCACTGCATTTGAAACTGGCATAGGTCGCAGATGGATAAATCATTTAGCTGCTTTACAACAAAACGGACCTACCCCTACTGCTCCTGGACTTGCCCCTGGCTGGTGTCCTAACAGTGCACTTTTTAGTAATGATCCTGAAGTGGTATGGGAAGCAGCATGAAAGAGCTTTTAGCGCTGGAATCTAATTCTATTAATGCAAAGGAATGTTCCAAAAAACTTGATGCCGCCCTGCAAAAAGGTTTTTGGGTTCAGTTATTACCAAGATTTAGTAAAAAAATATTTATCCCTAGCTCAATATTGCCAAGCGGGCCCGGAGTAATTATTGCAAGTGGTGGAAGCTCAAGTGGACCACATCATTGCCTACTACCAATCAATAATCTCAGCCAATCAGCAGCTTCTACGAGATTATGGTTAAAAGAACAAGGTATTGAATCTAAAGACTGTTTAATCTTTAACCCCTTACCTTTTCATCATGTAAGTGGATTAATGCCTTGGTGGAGAAGTCGCTGTTGGGAAGCTAAACACATATGGTTACCGTCAACATTTATAAAACAACCAATTAACTTAGAAGAATCTAGAAAATGGCTAGAAATCAATAATTCGCATCCAGCAATTATTTCCTTGGTGCCTACACAACTAAAACGATTACTTGAAAAGCCATCAGGAATTAAGTGGCTACAACATTTTTCTATAGTTTGGGTAGGGGGTGCAAGCCTTTCAGATCATTTGGCAAAAATAGCCAGATCTCATTCAATTAATTTATCGCCCTGCTATGGCGCAACTGAAACCATTGCAATGGTAACCGCACAATCTCCCAAGGAATTCTTGGCTGGGAACAATAGCTGTGGAAGTCCTTTGAAAGATATTGAATTAAGTATAAATAAAAATGGTGCAATAAAAATAAGATCATCAAGACTAGCCATCTATAGATTTAAAGATGAGCAATTAGAAAAACTAACAGATAAAAATGGTTGGTGGCATTCACAAGATGCAGCAGAAATAATTCATTCAGGTACCAAGCCCAAACTTAAAATCATAGGAAGACTTGATACTGCGATTAATTCCGGAGGAGAAACAATTTTCCCTGAAAACCTTGAGTATAGATTAATTAAGCAAATCGAATATGCAAAACTACCAATTAAAGATGTGATTTTTCTCCCAACGAAAGATATAGATTGGGGTGAAAGAATATCTGTGCTTTTTTGTTTGAAAGATAAGGCTATTAATGAAGATACAAAAGCAATCATTCAGTCAATGAAACTTTTAACTCAAGATTGGCTACCGGCTGAGAGACCTCTATCTTGGCACAAATGTCCTGAACTAATGCGTAATTCTGCAGGAAAATGGGAAAGAAAAAAATGGTCAAATTGGCTTCAATCTATTAAATAAAATAAATTTATGAAAATGTACTCAAAAAAAGATTTTCATATCAATGGTTGAAGTCCTCTAGCAATGGAAGAAGCCTCAAGCCAGAATTCAATAGATTCTGGTAGATCGCATCGCTTACGCGTTTTAGCATTAATCGAAAGATGTCGCAAAATACCTCGAGCCACATTGACACCTTTACAGTCAAACATAGTAACTACTTCAAAAGAGTTCAAATCAATTTTCTTAGGAAGAATTTTTATGTCTAATCGATCTCCCCTCTTTATTGGAAACTTATACTTAGCTTCGCAATGAATAATTGGCAAAGCTACTTCTAAATCTCGAGTATTTAAAGTTACATCTGGGAAGATATTAGAAGCATTTAACCCATAGTTATCTAAACTTTCTTCCCAAGCCTCATGACACCAACGCAACAAGTGATGAAAATGCATAACTCCAGCTGCATCAGTTTCACCAAAGCGAACGATACGCTTTAAACAAAGCCAATCATCTGGATTTAAAGAAGATAAAGACAAAAGTAATACTTAGCGATCTACTGAGCCCATGATTACGTCAATCGAACCAAGAATCGCCATTATATCTGCAACTTTGGCGCCTTTAAGAATATGAGGAAGAATTTGTAGATTATTTAGATCAGCTGCACGGATTTTAAACCTCCAAGGTGTTACTTCATTATTACCTTGCAAAAAAACTCCTATTTCACCTTTTCCAGACTCTAATCTTGTATAAAGCTCTCCTTTGGGAATCTTAAATGTTGGGGCCACTTTCTTAGCTACATATTGATAATCAAAATCTAAGTATTCACTATTTTTACCTTCTGCAATACGTTTTGCTTCTAGATTTTCAGTTGGACCGCCAGGTATCATTTTACAAGCTTGGCGTAATATTTTTAATGACTGGCGCATTTCCTCTAATCGAACACGGTATCTGGCATAGCAATCACCTTCTTTCTCAAATGCGACATCCCATTCAAAGTCGTCATAACATTCGTAATGATCGACTTTGCGTAAGTCCCAAGGCACGCCTGAAGCTCTTAACATTGGACCAGATAAGCTCCAATTAATTGCTTCTTCCCTTGTAATCGCACCTAATCCTTCAATACGTCTTCTAAAGATAGGATTATTAGTTATCAGTTTTTCATATTCATCTATCTTTGGACCAAACCAATCACAGAAATCATTACATTTATCTAACCACCCCCAAGGCAAATCACAAGCGACACCACCTATACGAAAATAATTATTGTTTATCAAACGTTGACCAGTGGCTGCTTCCCACAAGTCGTAAATCATCTCTCTTTCTCTAAAAATATAAAAGAAGGGAGTTTGCGCACCAACATCTGCTAAAAATGGACCTAACCAAAGAAGATGATTAGCAATACGATTAAGTTCAAGCATCAAAACACGAATATAACTAGCTCTTTTGGGAACAACAATATTTGCTAATCTTTCTGGCCCATTGACAACAACTGCTTCATAAAACATTCCCGCCGCATAATCCATGCGGCTTACATAAGGAACAAACATCACATTTGTTCTGTTCTCAGCAATTTTTTCCATGCCGCGATGAAGATAACCAATGACTGGCTCACAATCAACGACATCTTCACCATCAAGTGTCACTACCAACCTCAATACACCATGCATCGAAGGATGATGTGGACCAAAATTGACCACCATTGGCTCAGTACGCGTTTCCAGTTGCGTCATGGACCAACAGTTGTAAGGAATGATGAGATCTTAGGAAGAACCAATGACAGCAGAAACTCCCATTAACTCTTCAACCTTTAAACACTTGCCTGTAATGGCAAATGAAGTGCTTGAGCCGATCAACGATCTCAATGCCAACTTACTTGAAAATGGGGTAATGGTCGACGCAACTCTTGGTGGTGGCGGACATTCAGCTCTAGTTCTAGAAAATTTCCCCCAATTACGAATTATTGGCCTGGATCAAGATCCCAATGCAAGACTCTCAGCTAAAAAGAATCTTGAAGACTTTGATCAAAGAATAGAAATAGTCGCCTGTAACTTTGCAGATTTCACACCAAAGTCAAAAGTTGCAGTAGTCCTAGCAGATTTAGGCGTAAGCAGTCCACAACTAGATGTTGGAGATAGAGGCTTTAGTTTTCGACTCAACGGTCCACTGGATATGAGAATGAATCCAGAGCAGGGGTTAACTGCTGCTGATCTGATAGAACAACTCAACGAAATTGAGCTTGCTGACATAATTTATTTAAATGGCGAAGAAAAATTTTCTCGGCGTATTGCAAAAAAAATAAAAAGTGACCTTCTAACTAAAGGACCATATTCTGGAACTAAGGAATTGGCTTATGCAATAGCTGGCTGCTATCCACGAAAGATTCGTCATGGTCGAATTCATCCAGCTACAAGAACTTTTCAAGCTTTAAGAATTGCGGTCAACAATGAATTGACAATGCTAGAACATTTCTTGCAGAACACTCCGGAATGGATACTGCCTGGAGGTTTATTTATTCTAATAAGCTTTCATTCGCTGGAAGATAGAAGAATAAAACAAGCTTTTGCAAAAGATTCACGTTTAGAAAGAGTCACTCGCAAACCAATAACCCCAAACGCAAATGAAATCAACTCTAATCCACGCAGTCGTAGTGCAAAATTGCGAATAGCAAAAAGAAATCTAATCAACTAGTTTTAGTCAATTACTCCTTAATTTTTCAACCACTCTTACAATTTCAATAATTGCTTTTTGAATATCATTATCAGTAGTATCTTTACCTAGACTCAATCTCAAAGAGGAATTAGCTTCCTTAACAGTTCTGCCTATAGAGGTTAATACATAAGAAGGCATGCCAGCACTACACGCAGAACCACTTGTACAGGCAACAGATTTTCTCAGCTCTTGTTGAAGACGACTACCAATAACATTAGGAACTGTAAAATTAAGATTATTTGGCAATCTATTAATTAAGGATCCATTTAGAATCAAATCAGGCAAGTGGTTCTTAAGACCATACCAAAGCTGATTACGAAGTATAGCTATTTTCTTCTGTTGGGAAGAAATATTTTTGATAGATAATTCTGCTGCTTTAGCTAAGCCAACAATCAATGCCACAGGCAAAGTTCCTGGCCTTAAACCATATTCTTGGCCGCCACCCCATTGCAAGGGAATAATTGGAAGATTAGAGCGTAAAGCAAGTGCTCCAATACCTTTAGGTCCATAGATCTTATGTCCACTAATTGTCAAAATATCTACATTTTCTAAGTTATTATCTATAGGTATTTTCCCAAATGATTGAGCAGCATCAGCATGAAACATAATGCCTCTTTCAGCACATAAACTAGACAATGCTTTTATTGGTTGCAATACTCCAATCTCATTATTTGCAATCATCACACTTACTAGCAAGGTATCCTGACTAAAAGAATCTTTCAAAGCTTCTACTGACAAAAAACCTTCTGAATTAGGCAATAATTCCGTCAAGACAAAACCTTCTTTTCGGAGTTGCCTTAAAGGATCTAATACTGAAAGGTGCTCAGTAGAGAGTGTAATCAAATGACCAGTCTGTTTATTTTCTAATGCCTTCGCACGTGCAAAGCCGAGCAAAGCTAGATTATTTGCTTCAGTTGCTCCACTAGTGAAAATAAGCTTATCTGGATGTACTCCTAAATAATACGAAAGTTGATCTCTCGCTAGGCTTACAGCAGCAGCGGCCTTGACAGCAAAATGATTCTGTCTACTTGATGGATTACCCCAAATTTCATTGAAATATGGGGTCATTGCATCAAAAACTTCAGGATCACATGGCGTTGTTGATTGATAGTCAAATGCCAATGGTGCAAGCTGAACTGAACCATTAGAGAATCTTTGTGCCATAGAGATGATTCCCTTTACATATCATTAAATCTCTTATCAAGAGATTTAATGGGTAACTTCCTCTGACTTCACGCTAAACAAGCGTAAAAAAGAATTCCTAATATATTCCGATCCAATTTAAATTGTGCGCAATGGACGGGAAACCATAACTATTTAAAGACAATCGATTCTAGATTTGCCTCATTATGTATGTTTAAGCTATGAATGATCCGCAACCTCCAAGCAATGAGGTAGAAAAGCAACCCAAATTATTACTAGTTGATGATGAGCCAGGGCTAAGAAATGCTGTTCAGGCCTATCTTGAAGATGAAGGCTTCGATGTAACTACTGCTGTAGATGGTGAAGAGGGCTGGCAAAAGGCCCAACAACTGTTTCCTGATTTAGTAATTAGTGATGTCATGATGCCTAGATGTGATGGCTATGAACTTCTAAAAAGAATGCGCGCTGACGAAAGACTAGGAGGAACACCGGTAATCTTTCTAACCGCAAAGGGCATGACAGTAGACCGAACACAAGGATATGAAGCAGGAGTTGATGATTACATTCCTAAGCCTTTTGATCCAGATGAATTAGTTGCCCGTGTTCGCAACGTAGTAAGGAGACAAGACAGATTACTTGCTGAAGCCGCAAGATTTGCAGATGCTGACGTTGGTCAAATGGCCAAACAAATCACCGAGATTCGCTCCATGCTCAGTCATCAGGACGCAAACTCTGGAAAAGAGGTTCAACTACATAATTTCACTCCAAGAGAATCCAGTGTGCTTCAACTGGTTGCTGAAGGACTAATGAACAAAGAAATCGCAAGACAATTAGAAACTTCTATTAGGAATGTAGAGAAATATGTAAGCAGATTATTTATTAAGACTGGCACCTCAAGCCGAACTGAATTAGTTCGATATGCACTAGAGAATAACTTAGTGACATAAAGTACAAGAGGAAAAAGTAGATATCTCTACAAAGTCTTAGAAAAAAGCAGCCTAAGAATAAGCGAAACTTATTTCATTTTAGACTCACCTTCTTAAACTCTATTAATTGTGAAAAATAAAAAGGTGCGTTATTCAATTTTCTGCGTAAAGGTTCAAAACCACATTCTCTTGCTGCATTAACAATTCCATCTTCACGAAGAGTATATGCACGTGTTGTTTTACTAGGCCCTGGGAAGAATTGACCAATCTTTTTCAACAATGCCAAAAGCGGTGTATAAGGAGCAAAACTAACAATTAGCCTTTCCTTTGATAAAGAGCAAAGATGGCGAACCATTTCTTCGGCAGCATCTTGTTGATAATGTATAAAAACATCTAAACAAATAACTGTATTAAATGAACCTTCTAAACCCTCTAAATCAGAAGTGGCTAATTTCAATCGATTTAAATCAACACCTCCATCCATTGCACGTTTTAAAGTTTCAGCAATCATTGCCTCAGAAATATCACTTGCAAAAATTGATCCTGCACCCATAGCCGCTAGCGGGATAGAAAGACTACCTACCCCGCAACCTGCATCGCAAAAGCTTTTTTCACTTAGCCCACCCTCTTCCTTAAGCCACAACAAAACATCATCCACTGTTTTCTGATGTCCAATACGAATATTTCGCTGAACCTTGTTCACATCTGAACTATTGCTATAAATCCGATTCCAACGTTCAAAACCCATTCCATTGAAATAACTAGCCACTTCTGCTTTCTCAACCTTCTTGAGCTCTTGGAGCTTTTCAGTAGCCATTTGAATAAAAATCCCTAGAACGAGATCTTAAGCAGCCCGATGCCAAACCAATTTCTTATTAACAGAATTTGTTTTCCACCTAAGGAGATTTTGCAAGGGTTGCCCTACCAAACTCTCTAATAATTTCAAGTCATCATTCAATACTCTGCGAGGGGCAAAAGTTGCAGCCCAAATTGCATTGGCCGGATTGCCAGTCCAACTCGCAAAACGTATACACCCCTCTAACAAAGGTAAACTCACGCCTGCAAGAGTTCCATCCTCTAAACGACAAGTACCTTTATCTACCAAAACCTTTTTCCCATCCCAAAGGAATTCATCTTCATGCAGTCCATACATAGATAAAGCATCACTTATCAAAACTAACTGTTCTGGAGCCAATTTATTTAATAAATTAGCCATACTTGGAGTCACATGTTGTCCATCTACTATCAAAGACATAAAAATATTCCCATTAGTTAATGCTTCACCAATAGGGCCAGGATCCCTGTGATGCAAGCCAGGCATTGCATTGAATACATGTGTCAACATTCTGACGCCCTGATCAAATGCAGCTAGTGCAATATCTGCATCGGCTTCTGAATGACCAAGCGAAATAACTATTCCCAATTGTTCTAATCTATTGATTAGATCCACACATCCAGGTAATTCAGGTGCCAAAGTAACCACTGCAATCTCATTCTCAAACCCTTGAATACGTTCTTCAAGTTCCAATAGATTTGGGTTACAAATAAATTCCGATGAATGTGCTCCACAGCGAGACTTTGCAATAAATGGTCCTTCTAAATGACTGCCAAGCAATACACATCTATTTTCAGAGTGTTTCTTGCGGGCAACATGAATGACTTCAAGCGCTTCCCTCAATGAAGATACGTCACAACTCACAATGGTTGGACAAATTGCTTCCACACCATCAATCCAAAGGTGATCAAGCAACTTTAAAAGCTTTGGCAATTCTTCAAATTTCAACTGCGAGAAGGAAACTCCTAAACCTCCATTGATTTGAAGATCTACTCCCATTGGACTAAGCCAATCCCCGTCCCAACTCTCCCCTAAGGTTGAATTCTGAGCTTCCATTGGATGAATAGATATAACAGTCTCCTGTTCATCAACTAATGCGCAAAAAAGATTCTTCTCATCTCCATGGATTCTTGGGCTTGGTAAGGAAATGTTGATGATCCTTCGCATGACAACAGAGGAGTAATGAATAGTGCGGGACCATTAGAGTCTTGTCATTATTAATAGTGACCTATAACCCCAAAAAAGTGCACTCAGCACATGCTGAACCCAGTCCAATCGTGGCAGTTGTAATGGGTAGTGACTCGGATCTGCCAACAATGCTTCCTGCAATAGAAATTTTAAAAAGATTTGGAGTTGCAGTTGAAGCGCGCGTGTTATCTGCACATCGCACTCCTATCGAAATGTTTAACTTTGCAAAGGATGCAAAAGGAAAAGGTATCAAAGTAATTATCGCTGGAGCTGGTGGAGCGGCTCATCTTCCTGGAATGTTGGCCTCACTAACGTCTATACCCGTTATTGGAGTGCCTGTAAAAAGTAAATCATTGGCAGGGGTTGATTCAATGCATTCAATTGTCCAAATGCCTGGAGGTATTCCAGTCGCAACCGTGGCAATTGGAGGTGGTTTAAATGCGGGACTATTAGCAACACAAATTTTGGCACTATCGAATCCAAAACTAGAGAAGGAAGTTTCTAATTACCGCAGTATTCTTCACGATGAAGTAATCACTAAAGATTCCAATCTCTGCGAGATTGGAGGAGAAGAGTATTTCAAAAAATTCCTAAAAGAAACTGGCAATCATTAAAGGTATGATTTTTGCTCATGAAAACAAGTAATCAATACTAATCAAATGGAATTATTTCAAGTTCAATCAATTTATCAAGAACTAATTTCACACAACGATCTAAATCATTGCCACCAGTGTCTATTTTTATCTCTGGAAATTCAGGTTCTTCATAAGGACTTGATATACCGGTAAAATCTTTAATATCTCCTGCTCTAGCTTTTGCATAAAGACCTTTTGTGTCACGTTGTTCGCAAATATTTAAATTTGCTGAACAATAAACCTCTATAAAATCACCCTTATCAACTAAAGCTCTAGCTTTTGCGCGATCGTTCCGAAAAGGTGAAACAAAAGCAGTCAAAATAATTACACCTGCATCAAGAAATAATTTTGCAACTTCTCCAATTCTTCGAATATTTTCTTCACGATCAGAGTCGGAGAAGCCAAGATCTTTACACAAGCCATGCCGAACATTATCTCCATCAAGCACATAAGTCGATAAACCACGCTCAAACAGTTGGGCATTAACCGCATTAGCCAAAGTGCTTTTTCCTGATCCAGATAAACCGGTAAACCACAAAATCACACTTCTATGTCCCCTTTGCTTAGCTAATGCTTGACGAGCTACTGATGCATGATGCCAAACAATATTGGTTGCCTTAGAGGTTTTCTCTGTCTCGGAAGAACTATTCATAGCCTCATATCAAAGTCCAACCATTCTCCATCTGAACGATACAGACAAAGGAAGCTGTTACCCACCAGATCGCTTGGGTGCAAAGCCAGCATTTCTTAAATACTCCAAAACAGCATCAACTTGATCTCCTTGTAATTCCAGGCAATCCTCTTTAAGGGTGCCACCAGTGCCACAAGATGCCTTAAGTCTCTTTAGAAGAAGCTTAGATTGACTAGGCTGAAGTTCTAAACCACTGATAATAGTTACAGTTTTTCCACCCTTCCCACCTCTTGTTCTTTGCACACGTACAGGACGTTGAGCCTTCAGAGTCATTGATTCTTGCTTAACCGGGCGAGCTTTTGAACCAGATGAATCAAATTCTCGCCAACTTCCTTTAGGCATTGCTTCAATTTTAGGCTGGGGTATATATCTTCCAATCCTTTCAGGTGACAAGCATTCTTCCCTCTCAGTCAAAGGATGTGGATCTTTCCGCAAATGCACGACCCTCTGCAACTGGCCGCTTTGGGAAATATGGCGGACAATATGTCCCTGAAACACTTATGCCTGCATTAGCTGAGCTAGAAAAAGCAGCAGAAGATGCATGGAAAGACAAGGCATTTACTACTGAGTTAAATCAGTTATTGCATTCATATGTGGGTAGAGCGACACCACTATATGAAGCCAAAAGACTCACACATCACTACTCTCGAAAAGAAGGTGGTCCAAGGATCTGGCTCAAACGAGAAGATTTAAATCACACAGGTGCCCACAAAATCAACAATGCTCTAGGCCAAGCCTTATTAGCTATTCGTATGGGTAAAAAGCGAATAATTGCCGAAACAGGAGCAGGACAACATGGAGTAGCCACAGCAACTGTTTGCGCACGTTTTGGGCTTGATTGTGTCATTTACATGGGACAAGAGGATATGCGAAGACAAGCATTAAATGTTTTTCGCATGAGACTTCTTGGAGCAAAAGTAAATCCTGTGACAACAGGTACTGCCACTTTGAAAGATGCCACCAGCGAAGCAATTCGAGATTGGGTTACAAATGTTGAAACTACTCATTACATTCTTGGCTCAGTTGCAGGCCCCCATCCCTATCCAATGCTAGTCAGGGATTTTCATGCAGTAATCGGTGAAGAAACTCTTAAACAATCTCATGAAGCATTTGGGCGGTTACCTGATGTACTTATGGCTTGTGTTGGAGGAGGTTCCAATGCAATGGGGCTATTTCATCCATTTGTGCAAAAAACAAATGTAAGGATGATCGGAGTTGAAGCAGCTGGTGATGGAGTAGACACAGGTAGGCATGCTGCAACAATCACCGAAGGACGTATAGGTGTATTGCATGGAGCTATGAGTCTTCTTCTGCAAGATGAAAATGGACAAGTTCAAGAAGCCCATTCAATTAGTGCAGGACTTGATTATCCAGGAGTCGGACCTGAACATAGCTATTTACGTGAGATTGGACGTGCAGAATATGTATCAGTAACTGATAAACAAGCCTTAACAGCTCTTCAATTAGTCAGTCAGCTGGAGGGAATTATTCCTGCATTGGAGACAGCTCATGCCTTTGCATGGCTAGAAAATCTCTGCCCAACGCTTTCTCCTGGAACAGAAGTTATAATTAATTGTTCTGGACGTGGTGACAAAGATGTAAACACAGTTGCAGAAAAACTTGGGGAAAATATTTGATATTAAAGATCAACATAAGAGCCTATCTAAATAATTAGCAACATTTTGGACAGCTGCCATAGCAGTGGCATATCCCATGCGCATTGGCCCTACTAAAGCAACTTGTCCAATTCCTTTACATGAACTGCGATATGAAGCCTGAACTACAGAACAATCCACCAAAGCCTTATGAGGATGTTCTGAACCAATCCATACACCTTCGGATTGATTTTTCCCAATAGGAACAACAGCTGTTGGTTCACTATCCATCAATTCTAAAAGTGGTCGAAAAGTATTGCTACTTCGAAATTCCGGTTGCGCAGCAAGCCTTGACATACCATGAAATAAAGCACCTTCCTCGACAATTGCTTTTGACTGACGATGGGTATAAATAGCATCTCTCAAAATCGATCCACACATATGTAATTGAGGAGGCAAACTTGACCAATCCAAACTTCCATTTTCAGATTGATCTAATTGGTCATGCGCCCAAATTTCTAAGGCTTCTAAATCATTTGAAACATCATTGCTGGGTAAACGAAGATTCAGATTTATTGCTTGATTTGAACTTTCTACAAGCATCACTAACAATCGATCGCCACTTGGGACCAAGCGAATTTTTTGAAGCGTTGTTTGTTTACGTGCTGGCCTAGTAATCAAACTCATTAAGCCCGTGAAATCTGTCAAACGTCTAGCTAATTGCCACAAGAGATCATCAAAAGCTGTCCATTGAAGACTCAAATTGGTCAGTTCATTTTTTAAGTATTGAACTGCTGCACCAGGCGGAGGGAGCAAACAATCGACGTAATGCCTATATCCTTGAGGACTAGGTATTCTTCCTGAAGACTTATGAGGCTGGATCAGAAGTCCCTTTCTCTCTAAATCCCCCATTGCCGAGCGAATCGTGGCAGCACTAGCCTCTAATCCAAAACGTTGTACTAAAACTTTGCTCCCAACAGGTTCAATTGTGTCCACATAATGATGGACGGTCGCTCTTAAAACTTGCTGTTGTCGAACTGGTAGCCTCTCCAATTCCTTTTACTTAGAAGCTTGATATCAATCCTATAAGAGTTTTGAGAAACGAGTTTACCAATAAAGAAATTATTTTTATTGAGTTAATAACGAGGTACTCTTGAATCAACATTAATACTCCAAGACTCAATTCCACCCTCAAGATTCCACACTTCATAACCCCATGCCTGATTTAACAGCCAAGTCGCAAAATTAAAACTACGAATTCCTGAGTGACAGAGAACTACTATTGGCTGATTTTTAGAAAGTTTTTCAGGTATTTTCTCTATCCAAGACGAAGACTGACTCAAAGGAAGATGTATCACCTCCAAAGGGAAAGATGCTATTGAAAGCTCTTCCTCTTCTCTTACATCCACTAAAACAGGTATCTCGGCTTCGCTTTCCAACCACCTCGAAAGAGCTATGGCTGAAATATTTTTTGGAATTGTTTGTGTCATTGCACCATTTTGATATGAAATATATGGAAACAGGAGTAATAAAGAAAGATAATGAAAATGATTTCGTTGCCAATCCATGAAGGCTAGACCCTTCCTTATTACCTTGGCGACTTCAGTAATAGTCTTACTGCTAGTAGCGTTTGGGCTCAATTGGTCTATCTCTCGTCAAAGTCCTCTAAACATAAAAATTGAGGCACTTGAGTTGCCTAGAGCAGCAAGGTTTATTCCAAAAACAGCAGGCTTAACTCTTCATTGGCAATTAGACCCTAATAGTGTTGACAAATATGCTGAAGCAGTTGCACCTACTTATCAAAGAACAAACGCCCTAAAAAATGTGGCCCAACTAAGGGATGGGATTTTTGCATTAGCAGGATTAGATTTTAATGCAGAATTATCTGAATGGATTGCACCCCAAATAAGCTTGAGCCTAATTGGCTCACCAAACATAGAAGAACCAACTGGATGGGTCATAGCTCTAACTAGCAAAGAGACAGATGGTGCGAAACGTTTCCTGCAACGTTTTTGGCAAACGAGAAGCTTGACAGGAACAGAATTACAAATAAGTAGTTACAGAGGGATGGGTGTGATTACTGGAAAAAGTGCATTATTAGGGCGCAAACCTCAACCTTTAGCAACAGCATTAATTGATGATGACTTGCTTTTACTTGCATCAGGAAGAGGAGTTTTAGAACAAGCATTAGATGTATCACAATTACCTGAAAAGCATCAGCAAGGTGATAACGAGCTGCAACGTGATATCAATCAACTAAGGAATGGTGTTGCAATATTGACTGCTTCACCAGCAGCAATGAATAGATGGCTAGGAGTCCCTTTGTCTTTGTCACAACGTGATGATATAAAAGATTTTGTAGGGTCTATTAATTTAGAAGGAAGAGATCTGGTTTTAGATGGCATTTTTAGGTTCAAAGAACCATTGGAAGAATTGTATAATGTCTCAAACGAAAATCTACCCCTTCTTGATTCAATAGGAGGTGAGGCACAAGGATTAGCTTTACTCAATAATCCATCAAAAATATTAAAAGAGAATATAAATGACCCATTATCACAGTTAATCAGCTCCACTCTAAAGAACTACTTAAATAACAATAAGATCTTAACCATGAAGAGGATTATCGAATTAGATGATGGACCACTTATATGGCTTGATGAGCCTGGAGGATGGGTTGTATTAACTGAAGACAATCATCCTGCACTAGACAATGTTAATGAAATACTTTCAGAGCAAAATCTTTCTAAATCAGATCTAGATTCTGAGATTGGAAAACTTCAAGTCTGGTCAAAACTCATTACTAAGCGCCAAGAAAATAATTCAACCCTAGACACTGAACTAGCCGTAGTTCTTTCACAAGAAGACAATCAAAATTGGTGGGGTGAAACACTTGCTGCTATTCAACAAAGTAAGCAGTCAAAACTATTGCCAAAACTACTCAGAAAAGATATTGAATTAAATAGCTCGGAGGACAATAAATTCTCTCAACAATTGTTTTTAAGTAGCACTTCTAGCCAAGAACAACTCAATAAATGGCAACCCTGGGAACTAATACAAACAATTGCAGGTAAATCCCTAAATAAAGCCATAAAAGGATTATCTATTGCCATAGGAATAGATCAGAATATTGATCATTCCCTAATTCATCTAATTGCAAGAATCAACATGGGTTAAGTTTTTCTTCTCAATAACCGAATTACTGAAAAGCGTAATAAAAGATTTGCCAAGATAAGCAGAAACTTTCATGAATTAGGTCGCAAGAAAACTTTTGAGATATTCACAAAACTAACCTTTTACGGGTATACATGCTCAGCAATCATTTACTAGTCCAAGCAAAAGAACTATCCAAAGTAAAGAATTTGCATTGAAAGATTAGTTGCAAAAGACAGAGATCAAGAATTCATGCTGCCTAGGTAAAATCCAATCTATTTGCTTAAAGGCTTAAATAAGAGCTCTTTAAGAAATGGACAATCAACCTGAATTAAGCAATCTTGCAGAAATCCTTCTTTGAGCAGTATCAGAAAGTGTTGATTTTTAAAAAGCTGGTTTTGCTCATCTAAGATTTACTAAGACTTCTCAGGCACCTAAAGGTCAAGCAAAGCTAATCACCTTGCTAAGACTAAGCTTGATATTAGATAGTTCTTCCTAAATAGCCCAATAGCTTTATAGAGACGGTGGATCAAAAGCAATCAAAAAACATACATATTCCAAATGAGCTGCAAGGTATAGCTTTGCGCCCAGGGCTAGAAGGTGTCCCAGTAACACAATCAGCCATTTGTGAAATCGATGGGCTGAAAGGAAATCTTGCATACCGTGGCTATCCAATTGAGGAATTAGCTTCACAAAGTAGTTTTCTTGAAACCACGTATCTATTGATTTGGGGCAATTTGCCAAGCCCTAAGCAACTTCGAGATTTCGAGGCTGAAATCCAAATGCATCGAAGGGTCAGTTTTCGAGTAAGGGACATGATGAAATGTTTCCCTGCCTCTGGTCATCCAATGGATGCATTGCAATCTTCTGCAGCATCCCTTGGTTTGTTTTATTCGCGAAGAGCAATAGATAATCCTCAATATATTTACGACGCAGTTGTAAGACTAATTGCCAAAATCCCAACTATGGTGGCGGCTTTCCAACTAATTCGAAAAGGTCAAGACCCTATCCAACCTAGAGATGACTTGGCATATTCAGCCAATTTTCTATACATGCTTACTGAAAGAGAACAAGATCCTTTGGCTGCTCGTATTTTTGACCGCTGTCTCATTCTTCATGCTGAACATAGTCTTAACGCAAGTACATTTAGTGCTCGTGTAACCGCCAGTACTCTTACAGATCCTTATGCAGTTGTGGCATCAGCAGTAGGAACTCTGGCTGGCCCTTTACATGGAGGAGCAAATGAAGATGTGCTCACAATGTTAGAAGAAATAGGAAATCCCGAAAAAGCTGGTGATTATTTAGATGACGCTATAACTAACAAAAAGAAAATTATGGGGTTTGGCCATAGAGAATACAGGGTGAAAGATCCTCGTGCTTCTATTCTTGAAGAACTTGCGGAAGAATTATTCGCGAGATTCGGCAAAGATAAAATGTATGATGTAGCAACTGCGTTAGAACTTGAAGCTGAAAAGCGTTTAGGACCAAAAGGCATATATCCAAATGTTGACTTTTATTCAGGGTTGGTTTACAGAAAACTGGGCATTCCTAGAGATCTTTACACACCAATCTTTGCCATTTCTCGTGTAGCAGGTTGGCTTGCTCATTGGCGTGAACAAATAGGTGCAAATAGAATTTTCAGGCCATCTCAAATTTATACAGGTGAACAAAAACGGTCTTGGATTCCTCCCGAAGAACGCACATTGCCCACAAACGCCTAAGTTGCATTCAACTCAACTAAAACCATAGTGATTCCTCCGGCTCCAGTTCTTCTAGCGCTGGCAGCTCCTGGCCTAGACCTCGAGCTGAGCTTTAGTCAAGCGATGCAAGGGTTAGGACTATCCGCTCAGCTAGCACACATACTTTGGCTACCGTTGCCAATGTTGCTTGTTTTAGTTGCAGCAGTGATTGGGGTACTAGTTACTGTTTGGCTAGAGAGAAAAATCTCAGCCGCAGCGCAACAACGAATTGGTCCTGAATATGCAGGTGCACTAGGCATACTCCAACCAATGGCAGATGGACTTAAACTACTTGTCAAAGAAGACGTCATTCCTGCCAGAGCTGATGCGCTGCTATTTACTCTTGGACCAGTATTAGTTCTTATTCCTGTAATTCTATCTTGGTTAATAGTTCCTTTTGGCCAAAATCTTCTGATAAGTAATGTTGGCATTGGGATATTTCTTTGGATTTCATTAAGTAGCATCCAGCCAATTGGCTTATTAATGAGTGGATATGCCTCTAATAATAAATACTCCCTATTAGGCGGGTTAAGAGCAGCAGCGCAATCAATTAGTTATGAAATACCACTTGCATTGTCAGTGCTGGCAATAGTTATGATGAGCAACTCTTTAAGTACAGTTGATATTGTTCAACAACAGAATACAGCTGGCTTATTAAGTTGGAATGTTTGGAGACAACCAATTGGATTTTTAATCTTTTGGATATGTGCACTTGCAGAATGTGAAAGGCTCCCTTTTGACTTACCTGAAGCAGAAGAAGAGCTTGTGGCGGGATATCAAACTGAATATGCAGGGATGAAGTTTGCCTTGTTTTATTTAGGTAGTTACATTAACTTGATCTTATCTGCACTTTTAGTATCCGTTCTATATCTAGGAGGTTGGGGTTTTCCTATTCCAGTTGAATGGCTAGCAAGCTTGTTAGGGCAATCAATTGACTCTCCTTTTGTTCAAGTTTTTACTGGATCAATGGGAATAATGATGACAATAATAAAGGCTTACTTACTTGTTTTCCTTGCAATCTTACTTCGCTGGACCACCCCAAGAGTGCGAATCGATCAATTACTAGATCTTGGTTGGAAGTTCTTGCTCCCTATTTCCCTAGTCAATTTATTGTTTACTGCTGCATTAAAACTAGCTTTTCCATTGGCATTTGGTGGTTGATTCCCAAAGTGAGGTCCAAGAATCAAAAAATAGCTCTGTCATTTCATTTGGAGCCACCAAAAAGCTTGTAAGATCAACTAGTAATTACTTATAGCCTTCAGATAGTGCGCCTCGAATGACCAGTTTTCTCAAGAAAGTTGCTGACTACACCCGCGAAGCAGTGGATGCAGCTAACTACCTTGCGAAAGGGTTGTCAGTAACCTTTGACCACATGCGTCGGCGGCCAGTCACAGTTCAGTATCCATATGAAAAATTAATTCCTTCAGAGCGTTACAGAGGTCGAATACACTATGAATTTGATAAGTGCATTGCTTGCGAAGTCTGTGTAAGGGTCTGCCCTATAAATCTCCCAGTAGTAGATTGGGTGATGAACAAAGAGACAAAGAAAAAAGAACTTAGAAATTATTCTATTGATTTTGGAGTTTGTATTTTTTGTGGCAATTGTGTCGAATACTGTCCAACAAATTGCCTATCTATGACAGAAGAATATGAACTATCAACTTTTGACAGACATAGTCTGAATTTTGACAATGTTGCATTAGGTCGTTTACCTACAAGTGTTACTACAGATCCATCAGTGCATCCTCTCCGTGAACTTGCCTATCTGCCAAAAGGAGTTATGGATCCTCATGACATCCCTTCAAGTCAATCAAGAGCTGGAAAATTACCTTCAGAAATAATTCAGCAAATAAATCAAGAATCTGCATTAGATAAAACAACTAAAAATCTAAGCAATATCTCTGCAGCAGAAAAAGATAACTAATGACTATTGCAACTTCAACAGAACTAATTTGTTTCTTAATCCTAGGCACTGTAGTAATCCTCGGCGCAATAGGTGTAGTTCTACTTTCTAATATTGTTTATTCAGCGTTTCTTCTTGGTGGGGTCTTTATGGCAGTAGCTGGTATATATCTTTTGCTAAATGCAAGCTTCGTCGCAGCAGCCCAAGTACTTGTCTATGTAGGAGCAGTTAACGTTTTAATTCTCTTCGCAATAATGTTAGTTAATAAGCGTGAAGACCTAAAACCTATTGAAGGTCTAAGACTCAGAAAATTTCTTTCTGGTGGGGTTTGTTTTGGACTGTTGGCTTTATTGATTAGAGTTGATATTTCAACTCCCTGGGCAATTCCAGGCCCTCCTGCTATTGGAGAAAAAGCAACAGAACGTATTGGCGAGCACCTTTTTACAGACTATTTACTTCCTTTTGAACTAGCATCTGTATTGTTATTGATGGCAATGATTGGTGCAATCGTACTAGCAAGAAGAGATGTATTACTTACAGATGTAGGCACTGGAGATAGCGTTGATCAAGGTCTCATTGAAAAAACAACAAATCCCTTATTGGTTGACAAGTCAACCCCTTAATTAATTCTCATTCATTTACATTTTGGAACTAAGACCATGCTAGAATCTTCAACAGGAGCAATCCCACTTCAGGCATATTTATTGCTGGCTTCAATCCTATTTTGTATTGGTGTTTGGGGTTTAATAAATAGCAGAAATGCAGTTCGTGTTTTAATGAGTATTGAATTAATGCTTAATGCTGTAAATATTAATTTAATGGCGTTTTCCTCCTATTTAGATGGAGACCTAATTAGAGGACAAGTTTTTACTGTCTTTGTAATTACTGTTGCTGCAGCTGAGGCAGCGGTTGGACTAGCCATTCTTCTTTCTTTATATCGAAACAGAGTAACTGTTGATATGGAAAGTTTTAATTTACTTCGCTGGTAGGTAGCTAAAAAATGCGTCTTGATTTGGTATGGATTATCTATCGTGCAGATAGTGAAGCCGCCAATCTAGAAGCAAAAAATTGTGAATTAACCTTAAATCAGATTGGAGTCAAGGTAATAACTGCAGTTAGTGGATCAACCAAAAATCCTTTTCCAAAATTACTTAAACTAACAAATACATTACCTGACTTAGCAGTTGTTCTTGGTGGTGACGGCACAATACTTGGTGCAGCAAGGCATCTAGCTGTTCATAAGATACCGATCTTAAGTTTCAATGTGGGAGGAAACTTAGGGTTTTTAACTCATGATCACCGTCTTATTAAAGACAAGGAATTATGGCAAAGAATTCTTGAAGATAGATTTGCGATAGAAAAGCGAATGATGTTACAGGCAAGTTGTGACGCATTACCTTCAAAAAGAATACAAGCAGATGCTCCCAAAGAAAGTTATATTCATTGGGCTCTAAATGATTTTTATTTTCGTGCATATAGAGATGAGATTTCTCCTACTTGCACTCTTCAATTAGAGATAGATGGGGAAGCGGTAGATCAATACAAAGGAGATGGATTAATCCTCTCCACACCTACAGGCTCAACTGGCTACGCTATGGCCTCAGGAGGCCCGATTCTTCATCCAGGAATTGAAGCAATCATTGTTAGCGCAATATGTCCAATGAGTCTCTCTAGTAGGCCAGTAGTAATACCTCCTGGTTCAAGAATAGTTATCAAGCTACTTGGGGATGAAACAAGAAGAATAAAACTCTGGAAAGATGGAGTTAGTGGAGCATTGCTTTCGCCAGACGAGCGATGCATCATTCAAAGAGCAAGGCATTATGCACTAATGGTTGTTCTTGAAAACAGTCTGTCTTACTACAGAACTCTTACACAAAAACTACACTGGGCTGGAAGCCTAATTAATAATGAACAATCCTCTAATTGAAGCATGGGTATAGAAATCGAAAGACGCTTTCTAGTCAATAATAATAAATGGCAAAATTACGCAACAGAAAGTCATCATTTGCGGCAAGGTTACCTTGCCGCAAATATTCTAGAATGGACAGTTAGAATTAGAATCTCAGACAACAATAAAGCTTGGATAACACTTAAAGCACCCAAGGAGGGCATAATTCACCATGAATTCGAATACTTAATACCTATAGAAGACGCTGAACAATTGTGGCTACTTTCTCTCTATAAACTTGAAAAAATACGCTATGAACTTTGCATTGATAATGAAGACTGGGTAGTCGATTGTTTTGAAGGAGAAAACTCATCTTTAATTATTGCCGAAGTCGAACTCAGATCAGCAAATAAAGAAATCAAAAGACCTGACTGGTGTGGGCAAGAAATTACTGGCCAAAATCAATTCAGCAATGCAGCTTTAGCAAAAAGACCTATATCCGTTTTTCCTGTAAAAAACCGCTTGCCTGAATAAACGAATAGCCAAAGAGCATCTCATCCTTTAGATTGTTTTTATATTTCAGCCGGTACTCGCTGGCTCTCTAGGCAGCTGCTGCTGCAGGCAGGCAGGTTTTGTTCGGTTTGTATGACCCTGACGGAATCCTCCGCTTTACCTGTACAGATCGAGAGGCATGCATGGCTTATGCAGAACTATTCGATCTTCAATCGGTTGAATGTTCTTTAATGGCTTTACCTGAGCCCGGTCTTCTGCCAGTTAGGAATCAGAAGAAGAAACGTCGGGAAGTGAACAGCAATTGAAGCCATCGCGGCAAATTTTGCCGTGATCCATAGCCCAATTCAATAGTGCAACTCGATTCTTTGAACCTGTTTTTGTAAACATATTGCTCACATGGTTATCCACCGTTCTCTTACTAATGGTTAAGGTCTGGGCAATTTCTTGATTGGTCAATCCATCAGCTACAAGGCCAATAATCTCCATTTCCCTAGCAGAGAGGGCAATATGAGCTGAATTGGAGACTTCGCCTGTGGCCATTTTCCCCCTCTCAACCCTTCTGGGTCATATTAGTCAACTTAAAGGATCATTGATAATCATTGGTAATCAGCTTAAGAGTTAAGAGATTTGATTTCAGGTCTGCAAAGGTCACTCGAGTCTGGCAAGACAACAATCACTGCCGAGATCATGCCCCCTCGAGGAGCTGACCCAACACATTCTTTAGCAATGGCAAAGAAGCTTGTTGGCTGTGTTGATGCCATCAACGTAACTGATGGGAGTCGAGCAGTAATGCGAATGAGCAGTCTCGCTGTCTGCAAGTTGTTGTTAGAAGCAAAAATCGAACCAGTACTTCAGATTGCTTGCAGAGATCGCAACCGCATTGCGCTACAAGCTGATTTGCTTGGCGCACATGCTCTGGGAATTCAAAACGTTCTATGTCTCACTGGGGACCCCGTCAGAGTTGGAGATCAACCAGACGCACGCCCTGTAAATGACTTTGAAGCTATACGACTATTACAACAAGTGTCTAAATTCAATAGTTCAAAAGATCCAGTTAGTGGATTACTACCTGATGGGCCCACAGCATTATTTGCTGGTGCTGCGGCTGATCCAAATTGTCAAAGCTTTAGTGGGCTACGTAGTCGATTAAAACGCAAAAAAGAAGCAGGAGCACGATTTATACAAACTCAAATGGTTATGAATACAAAAATATTGCAAGCTTTCTGCAATGAAATCGCCAACCCTCTTGAATTACCTGTTCTGGCCGGCGTTTTCCTTTTAAAATCTGCACGAAATGCACTATTCATAAATAGAGTTGTCCCAGGTGCATGTATTCCTGATTCAATTATTCATAGACTAGAAACAGCAACTGATCCTAAAAAAGAAGGAATTTCAATAGCAGCAGAACAAGTTCATAGCTTTGTTGATATATCTCAAGGTGTTCACTTGATGGCAATCAAAGCCGAACAACACATTCCAGAAATTCTTCAACAAGCTGGAGTTTAGTTGGCAGGAGCTGTGAGTTCTGTACCTAATAATTCAGCCATGGCCTTCTGTTGTGGAGAAGGTTCAACAAGGTCTTGTCGTCTTGCATCTGTAATCAACCAATCAAGAGCAGCTTCTTGCAGATCAAAATGATTGCCATCTTTCCCAACACAATATCTTCCAAAAACCAATTTTTCCACTAATTGAACTCCTGGTCCAATTCGTGAATAATCAAAAATAATTGAATTGTCAATCGTTGCACCTTCACAAATACAACAACTTGGACCAATCATTGACGGGCCAATAATTGTCGCTCCATCCTCAATTCGTGTCATGCCACCAACATATATAGGGCCTTTTACATTAATCTTATCCCAGTTTGCAGCAACATTTAATCCCGCATAAATACCAGGTTTAATCTGCTTGCCAGGTATTCCCACCTGACGAACCTCACCCAAAAGTACACTGCGAATTGCCTGCCAGTAATCGGGAACTTTACCAATATCTACCCATTCAAAATCCATAGGTAATGCATAGAAAGGCGCCCCCATTTCAACTAGCCGAGGAAATAGATCTGAACCGATATCAAATGGCTTCTCTGAGGGGATATGATCAAATACTTCCGGTTCAAAAAGATAGATCCCTGTATTAATTGTATCACTTAACGCTGAATCTATAGAAGGTTTTTCCTGAAAAGCCTTCACCCTGTCATCTTCATCTGTAACAACTACGCCATAACTACTAACTTGCTCTTTAGGGACTTTCTTAGTGATAAGACTAGCTAAAGCACCTTTTTCCTTATGTCTTTTTACAGCTTCAGACAAATCAAGATCAATTAAAGCATCTCCACATAAAACAACAAAAGTATCATCAAAGAAATTCTGAAAATCTTGTATTTTCTTCAGTCCTCCAGCAGAACCCAGAGCATCTCCAATTAATTCACCATCTTCAATTCTTCCTTCAAAGCTATATGCAATCTCTACGCCAAAACGTTGTCCATCTCGAAAATAATTTTCTATTTCTTCAGCTAAATGAGAAACATTCACCATGACTTCCTTGAATCCATGCTCCTTCAAGAGCTCCAACAGAAACTCCATAACGGGCTTCTGAAGAATTGGAATCATTGGCTTGGGGATCACATGTGTGATCGGCTGTACACGCGTCCCTTTGCCCGCTGCCAGGATCATCGCCTTCATTGGCGTTGTAAACCTCAGCTAATTCAGACAACATATCCTCCCCTTTAGTCGCTCTCTCTATGCCGCGGCCGGCGTTTCAGCTGGCACGTCCAAAGCTTTTAAAGGAAGTTGTGCAATAGATCCAGGGGAGAGTATGCGCTTCAATCTCAAAGACGAATACAACGAGCCCCTTTGTTCCAGTTCGATTTTTCCTTGCGAGCACAAAAATAAAAGCGCCCAAAAAACCCCTACTCGATCTTGATCTAAGTCTTTGCTGCTTTCTTCATTACCCCAATTACCTACTAACAATTCAAAATCTACCCAATGAAGTGCTTCTTCCCATCCATTCAAAAAGACTCCTAATGCTGCCGTGGTTTCAGGAAGTTTTTCCCTATGAGCCAATGCAGTCACTTGAGCAATTGCCTCTCTTTCACTAAATCGTTTTTTCCGATTACGTCTTTTTAAATGCAGTTCATCAGATTCCAGTTGCTCAGCAATAGATTCAAGTTGATCTATTAGCTCCCCAAGACTTACTGGTCTTTTAAGTGGTGGTGGTGCGACTGGCCTTCGACACAAATGTCTTTCAGGACGACTTGGCAACCGAAAGCTTGAATCAAGCCAACCTTGCTCAGATAATTCGAATTCATCACCTTCCTCAATAACAGGTTCTGGAGGGAAAGTTTCATGTTCCAAGACCTCTGCCTTTAATCCAACCAAAACAGAAGCAGCAAGAAATGCTTCGCTGCTGTCCGCTAAATCTTTTTCATAACTGCCTCCATGTCGGTTTTTCTCCGAACGAATATTTCTAGGAGCTTCTATACGCAGACGCAGTTGATCCAAAAAGCCATCAACAACAGAAATTACATCAACATCCCATGGATCCAAATCCCCTCTTTGAGCTGCATCTTGAAGCAAACGTATTGCAAGGCGAGCCCCGGAATTGGCAGCTATTTTTGTACCCTCTGCAAACAAGGTGCATCTGATGCTCTATGCAAGGTATCTATATGGAGATAACAATGCCAGTAAAATGATCACCTGTTAAACCAAAACTGTCCAAAATCTCGTTTTTTCATAGATTGGATGGGATCTACTTATGTTTTAAGTAAAGTCTAAAAGCGGCAAAACAGGGGCAGCTATGAATGGTGGGTTCAATCCAGTACTCCTAATAATTGGGGCAGTTGGTTGAGTCAATCTTTCCATCGCTTGAGAATCTCGCTTAACAAGAGCTTCTATAG
The DNA here is from genome assembly GCA_003278255.1 of Prochlorococcus sp. AG-363-O15. Lineage (GTDB taxonomy): Bacteria > Cyanobacteriota > Cyanobacteriia > PCC-6307 > Cyanobiaceae > AG-363-O15. Next base: position 11,183 of record QCFZ01000002.1, on the reverse strand, counting down.
AGGCGCTATAGCTGTCAGTCATTATTCTTGGATATAGTCCAATGCCAATAATTGGCACAAGCAAACAGCCAATGATATATATCTCACGAGGTTCAGCATCGACAAGATTTGCATGAGCAACTAAATCAGCATTCTCTTTACCAAAAAATATCTCTCGTAACATTGATAGTAAATAAATTGGAGTCAGAATTACTCCCACAGCTGCTAAACCAGCTATCACAATTCTAAATGGCAATGTATATGCCTCATCGGTAACAAAACCAGCAAAGACCATTAGTTCTGATACGAAACCACTCATTCCTGGCAACGCAAGAGATGCCAATGCACACACTGTCCAAAGTGCAAACATTATTCTCATCTTCTGGCCTACACCACCCATCTCATCAAGCTGAAGAGTGTGTGTACGGTCATATGTAGCTCCAACCAAGAAGAAAAGACTTGCCCCGATAAGTCCATGACTAATCATCTGTAACATTGCTCCACTAGTACCTAAAGCACTAAAACTTCCAATACCAATAAGAACAAAACCCATATGACTTATTGAACTGTAGGCAATCTTCCTTTTTAAGTTGCGCTGAGCAAAAGAAGTTAAAGCCGCATAAATAATATTCACTACTCCTAGAACTATTAACAGTGGTGCAAATTGTGCGTGTGCTTCCGGTAATAATTGAGCATTAAATCTCAACAACGCATAGCCTCCCATTTTTAACAAGATTCCCGCCAAAAGCATATGCACTGGTGCAGTTGCCTCCCCATGTGCATCTGGCAACCATGTATGAAGGGGAACTATGGGAAGTTTTACTCCAAATGCTATTAATAATCCTGAGTAACAAAGCAATTGGAAACCAGTTCCAAAATTTTTCTGAGCGAGGTTTATATATTCAAAATTGGGACTTCCATTACCAAAAAATCCCATTGCCAAAGCAGCTAGAAGAATAAATAAAGAACTTCCAGCGGTATAGATAATGAATTTTGTGGCTGCATACTGACGCTTCTTCCCTCCCCAAATCGCCAAAAGCAGATAAACAGGGAGTAATTCTAATTCCCAGGCAAGAAAAAAAAGCAACATATCTTGCACGGCGAAGACTGCTATCTGGCCCCCATCCATAGCCAAAATCAAGAAGAAGAAGAGTTTTGGCTTAAAACTCACAGGCCAAGCAGCTAAAACTGCAAGGGCAGTGATAAAACTTGTGAGCAAAATTAAAGGCATCGAAAGCCCATCTGCCCCAACAGCCCAAACCAGCCCTAAGTCTCCAAGCCAATTAACTCGCTCGGAAAGCTGTAAAGCCTCACTACTTGGGTCATAACCTTCTAGATAAGCACCAACTGTTATTAAAAAAGTAACGAGGGCAATACCTAAAGCAAACCATCGAACTTGTTTCCCCTCCCCCTTATCAGGGATGAAAGGAACCAACAATGCACCAACAATTGGGAAGAGGATTGAAAGACTCAACCAAGGGAAATTTGCGCTAACCGGGTCAATTACTGTCATTAAACCTGGTTCGAAAGGGGCGCCTAAGGCAAGCTCCTGCACAGATAAGCTTTTTTAGCAATGGTTAGAGTGTAGAAATGGTAAGCGCTCCGGCATCAACTAGATAGGCGTTGACACACAGAAGGAGAAAAAGAGCTAGGCGGATGGTGGGGCAAAAACACCAAAAAGCGCTACTAGCGCTATAACTCCTCCAAAAACAATTAATGCATAAAACTGTGCTCGACCAGTCTCGAAATACTTCAACCCTTCACCACTTCCTAAGGTCAGCAATCCTGTGAGATTAACTACCCCATCAACAACCTTCGCATCAACTTCAAGAACTTCACGAGCAAGTTTCCTGCTCCCCTTTACAAAGATCTTGTCATTAATTTGATCTAAATACCATTTATTTTGTAAAAAAGAATTCACTGAAGGGAACTTATTGACAAATAATTGTACAAGATCAATTCTTTTATAAAAATAAGCCATTAAAGCAATAATAATCCCAAAACTAGAAATCAAAACAGAAGCCACCGCAAGGGGAAGAAAACCACTCCAGCTAAAATTTTCGGCTATTTCTAATGCTTCTATTGGATTTAATAAACTTACAAACTTACTGTCCCAAGGAGTTCCTAACAAACCAATAAGTACCGAAGGCACAGCTAAAAATACAAGAGGTAAAGTCATCGACCATGGTGATTCATGCAAAGATCCTTGATGATGAGATTCTTGTTCATCAGAAACAATTTCTGCAGAGAGTAATAATTGAGCTTGAAGCGCTTTATCTTCTCCGCGAAAACTTCCTTCAAATGTCAAAAAGTATAATCGAAACATATAAAAAGCTGTCATCCCAGCTGTTAAGAAACCAACAATCCATAAAAATGGAAAAGCATCAAATGCTTTCCCAAGGATTTCATCCTTACTCCAAAATCCAGCTAAAGGAGGAATTCCGCTGATAGCTATACAACCAATCAAAAAGGTAGTTGAAGTAATTGGCATTCTTTTGCGCAGACCCCCCATCAATCTCATGTCTTGGGCAAGAACTGGCTCATGACCTACAACATCTTCCATAGCGTGGATAACAGATCCTGAGCCCAAGAAAAGCATTGCTTTAAAGAAAGCATGAGTAACTAGATGGAACATTCCTGCAACTGGAGCACCACAACCCATCGCAAGCATCATGTAACCCAATTGAGAGACAGTGCTGTAAGCAAGTCCTTTCTTCAGATCCATTTGTGTAAGAGCTATTGAAGCTCCTAAAAAACAAGTCACAGTGCCTACAACTGCGATTATTAATTGCACCAAAGGGAATTGAACATACAAAGGATCGAGTCTTGCAACCAAAAAGACCCCAGCAGCAACCATCGTGGCCGCGTGGATAAGGGCAGAAATTGGCGTTGGGCCTTCCATTGCATCGGGCAACCAAACATGCAATGGAAACTGAGCTGACTTCGCCATTGGACCCATGAACACCAAAATGCACAAAACCAATGCAGCCCATTGAGGTACAGATCCCGAAGATATTGCTTCAGAAAGACCAACTGCTATTCCTTGAAAATCAAAACTCCCAGTAGCCCAAAAAAGTCCCAATATTCCTAAAAGCAAGCCAAAATCACCAACACGATTTACTACAAAAGCTTTTTGGGCAGCATGTGCAGCCCCTTCTCTGTCATACCAAAAACCAACCAGCAAATAGGAGCACATTCCAACCAACTCCCAAAAAACATATATCTCCAACAAATTTGGACTAACTATCAAACCAAGCATCGAGCTACTAAATAGAGCCAAATATGTAAAAAACCGAACGTATCCTCGATCATGTGCCATATATCCATGTGAATAAACCATTACCAACAAGGCAATAGTGGTAACTAAAGCCAGCATCACCGCGCCTAATGGATCAACCACATAACCCATAGGCAGTGTGAAAGAACCTGCACTAGCCCAAACAAACAAATGCTCGACTTTAGGAGCACCCTTCAACTGCTCCAATAAAACCGCATAACTCATAACCGCTGAAGCTCCAACACAAGAAATCAGTGTTAAAGCAACTGGTTTTCGCAATCGATTAATAGTCTGATTGAAACCAATTAATGCCAGGCCTATAAAGACGGCACCAGCTAGTGGTAGTACTGGAATTAACCAGGCAAGATCAGCGGCCGAAGGCATTCCATAAAAAAGTCTTCAGCGAGTGTACGCATCTCAGCCCAAAAGTGTCTCTAATTGAGAAAAGAGGAACATCTCGCTCCCAACATTAATAAATCGATGAACCCACCAAAAAAAGCCTATAGCGACAAGAATTCCTAGCTGCGAAGGCCTTAAAAACTCTTCCAAAACTAGTTGCTGCCTGCCATCAATTACAGCCAAAAAGGGAATGACTGACGTTTTCTTGCGTAGCTCTTCAAATGCATCACCAAATCTGATTTTGAGTCTTCTATCGCCATGCCAAACCGCAAAAATATGATGACCAATTAATCCTGCACAAGTAACAAGCATGAAACTACTTCCAATCCATAAAGCATGGCTAAAGCACCAAATGATCTGACCTATAGCCTGAGGATGTCGACTAATTCTGATTATCCCTGAGGCATAAAGTCGGACTTCAGGTTTAAAAACTGCAGGAATCTCTAAAAGATTGTATGTAGCTGGATAAAGAAAAAAGAAACTTATAGCAGTAAGGAACCAGACAATTTGAACCATTCCAGGAACGCCTTGTAAGTTCCAGATTCGAAGTCCGTCATATCTATGAGCAAGAAAATATCCAATTAATATTGCGGCAGAAGGAATGCTTGCAACCGCGAAGATTAATCTCCAAGCCCTAGCTCCTATCAATGATTCAGCACGAGAGCGCACAGCTGCGCCCCCACTATGAACAACTGCAAAGATCAAAATTAGTGCAATCATCACCAGACTGCTGTGATGAAGACCCATTGAAGGAAGTTGTGCCAAACCATCTCCGCAATGATTAGAAGATTCTGAGGCTTAGACCATTCCCGCTTAAAGTTTTTCTGTTGTTGCTGCCAGGTCGGTAGCCCATATGGCCGATCTGCCGTTCACTCTTGATCAAATGCGCATACTCCGCGCAATAGTTAATGAAGGCAGCTTTAAAAAAGCAGCCGATAGTCTTTATGTCACCCAACCAGCTGTAAGTCTTCAAATACAAAATCTTGAAAAACAACTTGAGGTCACTCTCTTTGACAGAGCTGGAAGAAAAGCTCAACTAACAGAAGCAGGACAAGTATTACTGAAATATTGCGAAAGAGTTCTTACACAATGTCAAGAAGCATGCCGCGCAATTGATGATCTGCACAATCTCAAAGGAGGATCTCTAGTAATAGGGGCTAGTCAAACAACAGGCACATATTTAATGCCGCGAATGATCGGTCTTTTTCGACAAAAGTTTCCAGACGTATCAGTTCAATTACAAGTTCATAGTACTCGAAGAACAGGTTGGAGTGTGGCAAATGGACAAATAGATCTTGCAATCATTGGTGGCGAACTTCCGCAAGAACTAAATGAACTATTAGATGTTATACATTATGGAACTGACGAGCTTGCACTTGTACTTCCCACAAAACATCATTTAGCAAGACTTGTAGAGCTAACAAAAGAAGATCTTTATCGACTTAACTTTATAAGCTTAGATTCACAGTCTACAACAAGAAAAGTGGTAGACAAGTTATTAGCAAATTCTGGACTAGAAGTACAAAAACTACGAATAGAAATGGAATTAAATTCACTGGAAGCAATCAAAAATGCCGTCCAGTCTGGTTTAGGAGCAGCGTTTCTTCCAGTCATATCAATAGAAAGAGAAATAGCGGCAGGGACTCTTCATAAACCATTAATCGCCGATCTTGAAGTCCGACGTGAACTAAAGCTAATAGAACATCCAGCAAGATATGTTTCCAGGTCAGCAATTGCTTTTAGAGAAGAAATCCTCCCTATTTTTGCAAATGCTAATAGCCCGCTTCATGAAAAATCAAATAAAAAATATAAGAAAAATTTTAAAACTGAATAGCTTCTTGATTTACACCTACTGCATCTTCTGCAACCCCTTTAGTAATAAATTTATTCTCATTTATATCTGCCTGATAAACACAACGAACTACAGGATTATCCCTAATAGAGCCTATATAAGCGAAGGTATTCATGCGTTGCTTACATTCCCTAACATCTTCATTCGTAATTGCACCTTGTTTCTGAAGTACCGTCCAATTTTCTCTTCTAATTACACACCCAGGCTGTAAGGCTGGTTGTGTAACGAAACTCGTAGAGGGATTCAGCGTCGTATACATTTCAACATCTATTACAAAAGCACTTGCTCCCCATTGTCTGCAAAATTCAGGATCAGGTACAGCCATATCAAGTTGTTGCTGACTTGCAATATTTCCTTGTCCGCCTTGTGTAGTACTTGTAACTGCACTACCAATTCCCACTCCAACTACCAGAACACCAGCAAGCACTGCAATAGATCCGGTATTTAACTTGATATCTCCACCGCCAGGAAGCATTGGCTGGCTTTGTCGAGAAGAGCGTGAATATCTTTCAGAGTCAACTCCTCCGATAGATTCATAAGGGCTTTTACGAGAAGATCTGGAACCTAGATTTCTTCTGCTAGGGCCGCGATTGTAAGGAGGACGTGTCACAACAGTTCAGGCGTTCTTGGAAGACCCATAGAGTAATTAAGAACACGAGAGTCGTTGTTATAAGTTAATTCACCTGCTTGAAGTAATTGGCGGATAGTCCCTTCAAGATCAGAGCCTATACAACGGAGCTTGTATTCAGTTACTTCAAGATCAGCATGAGAATCAATCAATTCCCTAAACCTATCTTGAACTTTTTTCAAAACCACATCAGACCAAACGAACTCATTATCTGGGTCTAAATCAAGGGTTATATGATCTGGATCTGACACAAGTACATCATTCTCAACACGTGCTGTAAACAAACGCACGTGTCTTGTAGTGCACTTCAGCTGTGTCTCATCCATAGCATTAATTAAGTCCAACGCAGGACTATTCAAAATTTTGAATAACTCTAGGCAAAATGGGTAAGGTCCGTTACTAAAGTTGCACGCAACTTCAATCAAAAGCATGCGCGTTGCCATCGCAGGAGCAGGTTTAGCCGGGCTGACATGTGCGAAATACCTTGCTGATGCTGGCCATACACCAGTTTTATTCGAGGCTCGAGACGTCCTAGGCGGCAAAGTGGCTGCTTGGAAAGATGAAGATGGCGATTGGTACGAGACAGGTCTGCATATCTTTTTTGGTGCCTATCCAAATATGTTGCAACTTTTCTCGGAACTCAACATCGAAGACAGACTTCAATGGAAAAGCCATTCAATGATATTTAATCAACCTGAAGAGCCTGGAACTTATAGTCGTTTTGATTTCCCTGATTTACCAGCTCCATTCAATGGAGTAGCAGCCATTCTAAGCAACAATGACATGCTTACGTGGCCAGAAAAAATATCTTTTGGGATAGGTTTAATTCCGGCAATGCTAAGAGGGCAAGATTATGTAGAAGAGTGTGATAAGCAATCATGGAGTGAATGGTTAAAATCTCAAAATATTCCTGAAAGAGTAAATGAAGAAGTTTTCATTGCAATGAGCAAAGCATTAAACTTTATCAATCCCGACGAAATCTCTTCTACTGTTTTACTGACAGCGTTAAATAGATTTCTTCAAGAAAAGAATGGTTCCAAAATGGCATTTCTAGATGGAGCGCCGCCAGAAAGATTATGTGAACCAATTGTTAATCATATTAAATCTTTAGGTGGAGAAGTCTATTTAAATAGACCTCTCCGCAAAATTAACTTGCTTAAGAATGGCAATGTTTCAAGTTTTCTTATAGGAGGAATTAATGGTGAAGATATACAAGAGATTCATGCTGATGCCTATGTCAGCGCATTACCAGTAGACCTTCTTAAACTAATGTTACCTTCAGAATGGAAAGAAATAGATGTCTTTAAAAAATTAGACGGCCTAAAAGGTGTGCCTGTCATCAATATACATCTTTGGTTCGATAGAAAACTAACTGATATAGATCATTTACTCTTTAGTCGTTCTGAATTACTTAGTGTCTATGCTGATATGAGCATTACGTGTAAAGAATACGAAGATCCAAATCGTTCAATGCTTGAACTAGTCTTTGCTCCTGCAAAAGAATGGATAGGAAGAAGCGATCAAGAAATTATTGATGCAACATTAAATGAGCTAAAAAAACTATTTCCAATACATTTTACTGGTAGCAATCAAGCCAATCTAAGAAAATATAAAGTAGTTAAAACTCCTCTTTCTGTATATAAAGCTGTTCCAGGGTGCCAAGAGATTCGTCCCAACCAAAAAACACCTATTCAGAATTTCTTTTTAGCTGGAGACTTCACGATGCAACGTTACTTAGCCTCAATGGAGGGTGCTGTACTTAGCGGAAAGTTATGCGCAAATGAAATAGATAAATACTCCACCAACTTGGCAACAAATAATGTTCACACAAGGTCTTCAGAGTCAGAACAATGACCCTTGGCTTCTCTGATTCAACAAACACCAGGTCCAAGGACTGGAGAAGTCTTGAGGACGCTTATGAAGTATGCAGAAAAGAAACTGCTCAATGGGCAAAAACCTTCTATCTGGGAACACTCTTGCTGCCTCCAATTAAAAGGAGAGCCATATGGGCAATTTATGTCTGGTGCAGACGAACAGACGAGCTTATGGACAGTGCAGAAGCTCAAAAACTCCCTCTAAATCAATTAGCGGAACGTCTTGATCAATGGGAAGAACACACAAAAGCAATGTTTAACGGCCAAATTGAGAACGAACTTGATGCCGTAATGGCAGATACTTTGGAAAAGTTTCCTCAATCTATTCAGCCATATCTAGACATGATCGATGGCCAAAGAATGGATCTAAATCTCCACAGATATGAAACCTTCAAAGATCTTGAACTTTATTGCTACAGAGTTGCAGGAACTGTAGGCCTGATGACTCAGAATGTTATGGGTTTAGACCCCGCATACACAACTGCGCCTTGGAGTGATTCTCCGGATCCCTCAGAAGCAGCAATTGCACTCGGCATTGCTAATCAACTAACAAATATCTTGAGAGATGTTGGAGAGGACAGAACTAGAGGTCGGATCTACATTCCACAAGAAGACCTAAACAGATTTAATTATTCAGAAGCTGACTTGATGAACGGAAAATTAAATAGTCATTGGAAAGCTTTGATGCAATTTCAATTAACCAGAGCAAGAGAGTGGTTCGAAAGATCAGAAGCAGGAGTGAAATGGCTCTCCGCAGATGCCAGATGGCCCGTATGGACCTCACTAAGGCTTTACCGAGGAATATTGGATGCGATCGAGAGATTGGATTATGACGTATTTAATAACCGTGCTTACGTAAGCAAATGGGTCAAAATACTTGATCTTCCTTTGTCCTATTTAATCTCCCAAACACGTTAAATAATCAGTTTTTATACTCACTTGAGCAAAAAATATTTAACAAAGCTTGATCAAACAGCCGTTTTTTGATTAGCCAAGAGCTCCTTAAGTTTCGATAACTCACCTGCCCATCTTGGATCAGGTGCTTCCTTAACAGGTGCATCACTATGAACAACTTTCTTGGTCTCTTTACGGTTAGAAGCTTGAGAATTGGAATTAGATCCAGATCCACCTCTTCGACCACCCCCACTATTTGAATCGCGTCTCTCCGATTTTTCTACACGCAAATTATTTCCATTGAACTCATGTCCATTTAGGTTTTCAATCAAGGCCTCAGCAAGCTTTTCATTGTCAACATTTGCAAATCCAAAACCTCGACAAGCGCCTGATTCTCTATCAAAAACTGCTTTAAATCGTATCCCCTCTGCAACGCTTGCCAAGAGAGATTCAAGCTCCTTGCTCTCGAAGTTTTGCGGCAGGTTGCCGATGTAAAGGCGAACACTCATGAAGAAGAGGGGGTACGGGGATTGATTCGGATCAGGCCGATGGACTCATCACTACTTGTGCAGTTAATCACAGCAAGGTGTGATTCTGCTTCCACCAGTAACTTGCCGCCTCAAGAGCATCCTGTCGATTCTTAAGTCGGCCAAAAGCTCTTTCATGGCAGAGATAGGACATTAGCTGGCCAAGATCACGTCCCGAAGAAACTCCAAGGTTTTTCTGCAAACAATGGCCATCTAATGGAGAAGAAGGGTGAAATAGCGGGTCATTTAGGTCTCTCCAACGATCAAGCCAAATTTGTTTCTCATCCTTTGAAAAATCCAAAATCAATGCTGGTAAATCTTGCTTTAAGTCTTTATGTAATTGCAGCCGCTCCACTTCGGGAAGATTTTTAAAGGCCGATCCATCATTTCTTTGTTGCCACTCTCTTAGGACTTTGCAACGTTGCAGTTGTTTTTGACTAAAACGCAACTGATTTAAACCTTCATCACTTAATAAATGAGTTAAGCGGGCCAAAGGAAGAGCAGAATTCAATTCTTCAGCATTCATACCTTGCCCGTCCTTAGAAGAAGGCACTTTTCTTTTGAAATTAAAAGAAGAATCTTGCCAAGCTTGCAAAAGTCCGGAGTCCTTCAAAAAGGGAAAAAACTGATCAGCCCAAGGAGCTCTAATTAAACGCTGTATCTCGGCCTGAATTCTTTCTGGAGCAACTCTTTGTAGAAGAATAGAATGAACTTTTATCCAATTTTTTGTTTTTCTATCAAGTGACAAATGTAATTCTGCTACTAAGCGTACCCCTCTTAGTAATCTTAACGGGTCCTCTATTAAATTTCTCTCACTTGTAGCCACAAGATTTCTTTCATATATATCATCTAGACCACCAATCGGATCTAAAATTTTTGACTTCAATCCAATTGTCAATGCAATTGCATTCATCCTGTAATCACGACGTGACAAATCTTCTTCAAGCGTGCAACCAATCCGACTAGTGAAATCAATACACCAATCTTTAATAACTAAGCGTGCCATATCCCTAGCAGAGTCAAGAAGAACATATTTCCCTCCAATCTTTTTTGCCAATTCTTTAGTAAAAGGAATTGCCTTTTGAGGAACTACTAAATCCAAATCTAGTTTTCCTTCCAAACTATTAAGCAATGCATTTCGCACAGCACCACCAACCAATGCACTCCCTGGTGGAAGATCTGACAATTTAAAAGGCCATTGATCAGGATTAAGCCTTTTCCAAACAAAATGGCCTAAAAGAGTCTTATCACCCTTCAGAATTGACTCATCGAAATGATTTGAAGACATGTGCATATGTGTTGACTGCCATTGGGTCGATCGATGTGAGGCCTATCACTCAGTAGAGAGACAACATGGAGTAGCACATCTGACTGAAAGTCCAGATTTCACTCCCCTTAATCCCGTTATCCACATAAGTGTGATGGATTTGAACAAAGTTTCTACAGGCGTTGAATGGGATGTACGTGCTTGCGAAAGTTTTCTAAATGATCAAGGTCGCTGGCTTCGACTATGCCCGGGCAAGGAACTCCCTAAATGAACTTTCAACGAAATCAACAATTTAATAGCCAACAACCATCTTTCTTGATGGCACTTCACAGCTCTACCAAATCTCTTGGAGTTGCTGTTCTCGACTCACAGAATCCCGAAGAGACCAAAAGATCTTCTGTTTTCCCACTTGGGAGAAAACTTTCTAATAATCTTTTGACCTGCATAAACGAACTTCTACCATCTCAGAATTGGTCGCAAATCGTT
>QCFZ01000001.1 GCA_003278255.1 Prochlorococcus sp. AG-363-O15 | reverse complement strand
GCCTTCACAATCTAGGTCGCCCAGAGATGCTTTCATTGCTTCCATGGGAATGGAAATCTGATAGTATTGATTGGATTGGTGGTGCGGGGATAAGTATATCTAGCTTCTTTGCTTTTATGTGTATTCAGTGGTGGAGTTTTCGTCGTAGTGATGGTGGCGGAGAGTTTATTCAGAGAATGCTTGCAACTAGAAATGAGCGAGAAGCTGTGTTGGCGGGTTGGGTTTTTCTTGTTATTAACTATTTGATAAGAAGTTGGCTATGGATAGTTGTTGCTCTTGCAGCATTAGTTTTAATTCCTTCTCAGCAAGATTGGGAATTAAGCTATCCAATTCTTGCGCAACAATATTTATCTCCAATAGCATTTGCGATTGTAGTTATTTCTTTGGTTGCTGCTTTTATGAGTACAGTAAGTACATCACTTAATTGGGGGTCTAGTTACCTAACCCATGATTTATATCAAAGATTTATTCGCCCAAATTCTACCCAAGCAGAGTTGCTATTAATTGGAAAGATGGCAAGTGTAGTGTTACTTGCTTTAGGGGTTTCTACGGCATTAATTAGTGAAAGTATTGGTGGAGTATTCCGATTGGTAATAGCTATTGGCACTGGCCCTGGCGTTGTACTTGTTCTTAGATGGTTTTGGTGGAGAGTAAATGCTGCAGCTGAATTAGCTGCAATGGTTTGTGGATTTATTGTTGGATTAACTACTTCTGTGATTCCTGTCTTACGGGTAGATGACTATGGCTATAAATTAATTATTACCACTGGATTGACAGCATTAGTGTGGTTGATTGTTTTGCTAATAACACCGCCAGAGTCTGAGAATGTTCTAGAAGAATTTGTGCGGAAAGTACGTCCCCCAGGGCCTGGATGGTCTGATCTTCGAAAGCGACTTGGGATTGAGCCTGCTGATTCTTTACAGAATTTGTTGGTACGTTTTGCTCTTAGTTCTGGGTTGTTGTATGGGTTAATGCTCGGGTTTGGCGCCTTTTTGCTACATCAGGAGCTAGGTGGATGGTTAGGCTTAACTGTTGCTGTGAGTTGTGTGTTAGGTCTGAGGCGAGGTTTTCTTCAAAAAACTTTGACTCATTAAAAACGTCAGATTTAATAGATTTAAGAACATTATTCAAAATCTTTTTAAGTCTTGAGTTTTTTCCGCACCACCGTCTTACCAGTCTTAATAGTGGCACTTTTCGGAGTAGCGCTTTTTGTTGTGAGCGCGCGTATTTGGCTTCCAGGCGACATGCTTGCACCAGCACCAATTGGTTGAGGCCTTCCTAAATGTCTCTACGATTTGTTCTATGAATAATGAATCAAGTCATTGTCCCAATGAAGGCCTGGCGAGTCTTGCTATAGACCCAGATGTCCTTGCCAAAGAACTTGCAGCCGAATTGCTTGGGGATCCTTTAGATGAGATAGATCTTGAGGGTTTTGATACTGATGACAGAAATGTGGTTAAAGAGTGTGAGGCTGGTTTGAATTGGTTAAAGCAAGGTCATGAAGAGAGATTGCAGGGATTGAGGATTTTTTGTGAACATCGAGATCCAAGGGCTTTGCCTTTGTTGATACCCCTTTTGCAGGAACCTTCTCCTGTAGAGCGAATGAGTGCTGTTTATGCGTTAGGGAGGAATCCTTGCCCAAGAGCAGTTGAAATACTTCTTAGGTTGCTCAAAACTGATAGCAATGCATATGTTCGTAAGGCCACTGCATGGAGTTTGGGTAATTATTCTGATATTTCAGTTTTAAAGCCTCTTATTCATGCACTTCAGAATGATGTTGCAGCTGTTCGTTTGTGGGCTTCTGGATCACTGGCTGAAGTGGGAGGGATTTCTTCAGATAAAGCTCAGGAAGCAGCTAGTCAACTGCTTATAAGTCTTCGGATTGATAGTGAGCCTGTTGTTAGAAGTAATTGTATTTGGGCTTTAGGGCGTCTCTTCGACAAGTTAGGAGAGGCTTTAAGGGATGAACTGGTAGAAGCTTTTGTGAACGTTTTGATTCACGATTCAGAATCTTCTGTGCGCTATGAAGCTCGAGTAGCCCTTGAGCAGTTGGAGAACCCTCAGGTGCAGCAAAGGGTTAAGGCCTTAATCGACGAAGGGATGTGGGTTTAAAACTATTTCTGTGCACAAGTCCTTGTAACAACTGTCGCAACTTCCTGCTCATTCTCTCTATAACATCATGGTCCATCAACTCATGATGAATGCCTCAACGAACTCTTCGCTTCCGGATTAGACAAGACGGACGAGTAGAGGAGTCTGTTGAGGGGGTTATTGGTGACTCTTGTCATCAATTGACCGAGAGGCTCGAGGCAGCTTTAGGTTCTGTTGAACAGCGAGAACCAAAACCAGATGCCTATCTTCGACCTCAGGATCAGTCACAGTCCATTCCTGTAGAACTCCACTGATGTCGCACTTCAGCACAGTTAAGACGCAATTGCGCAAACGTGAGCCTCTAATTAAGGCTCTTCACGACCTTGGTTATGCTCCTGAATTAGGAAATCACCTAATACGGGGATATAGAGGCCAAACGGTAGAAGCAGAGATGGCTGTGTTAATGCCTCAAGGAGGGGATATTGGATTTCGATGGAATCAAAAGACTGAAGCATATGAACTGGTCACAGATTTAGACCTTTGGAAAGAACAGGTGCCTGTTGAACGTTTTCTATCTCAATTGACTCAGCGTTATGCAGTAAACACTGTTATTTCTGCTACTACTGAAGAAGGTTTTCAACTTGCTGAGCAGAAGAGCAATATTGATGGATCAATTGAATTAGTTGTCACTAGATGGGATCCTTGATTTAATCCATTGACCAATGATCCTTCAGCCGCTTTTCGTAAAGATACCCAAAGTTTCTTTGGGATAAATGGTAATGAACCTCGTCTTGGGGGTGCTTTACGTGAAAAGGCAGTTTGGGTAGATGAATCAGCGTGTATTGGATGCAGATATTGTGCCCATGTAGCTACAAATACTTTTGCAATTGAGAAAAATCTTGGTCGATCAAGAGCTATACGACAAGATGGGGATAGTACAAATTTGATTCAAGAAGCTATTGAGACTTGTCCAGTAGATTGTATTCATTGGGTTCTATTTGAAGATCTAAATAAGTTGCGAGCTGAATTAGATGAATTAGATCTTCAACCGCTTGGGATGTTGCCTAAAATTCCAAGGAGACTTAAGCCTAGAAATAGTTCATAAGGAATTGGTTATATTGAAGTTACCTAGCCGTCGTTTTGGTAGAACAGGGATTGATATACCTTTATTGTCTTTAGGTGGGATGCGATTTCAGCAAGATTGGAAAGAATTGGAGCCGAATGAGATAACTTTTAAAAGTCAGGAGGAAATTGAGTTGATAATTTCGAAAGCTTTTGATTGTGGTTTTCAACATTTAGAAACTGCTCGTCATTATGGCACTTCTGAACTTCAACTTGGATGGGCATTAAAGAACATACCTAATGAAGATTTGATTCTTCAAACAAAAGTTCCACCAAAGGAGAATCCTGAAGATTTTGAGTGTGAGCTTGAGAAATGTTTTGATAGGTTGCAATGCAAAAAATTGGATTTACTTGCAATACATGGCCTTAATCTTTCAGAACATTTAGAGCAAACTTTGCGTCCTGGTGGTTGTCTCTCAGTAGTTAGGCGTTGGCAAGAAAAAGGTCTTATCGGCCATGTTGGTTTTTCAACTCATGGTTCAACTGATTTAATTGTTCGAACTATTGAAACAAATCAATTTGATTATGTAAATTTGCATTGGTATTTTATTTTTCAGGATAATGAACCTGCATTAAATGCGGCAGTAAGAGGAGATCTTGGTGTTTTTATAATTAGCCCTACTGATAAAGGTGGGCATCTACATACGCCTTCCGAAAAACTTCTTAAGTTGTGCGCACCTCTACATCCAATTGTGTTCAATGATCTTTTTTGTTTAAGAGATCAAAGAGTTCATACAATTAGCGTAGGAGCTGCACGATGTGAAGATTTTTTGCTGCATCTTAAGGCTGTTGATCTTCTGCACAGAACTGATAAATTGTTCCAAATAATTGAACAACGTTTGATTCAAGAAGCCTTTTCAATTCTTGGAAAGACTTGGGTGAGTAGTTGGAGAGATGGATTGCCTAATTGGCAAGAAACGCCAGGAGAAATAAATATTCCAGTATTACTTTGGCTACATAATTTGTTGGAGGCTTGGGAGATGGATGGTTTCGTGAGAGCTCGGTATCAGTTGCTTGGTAGTGGTAGTCATTGGTTCCCAGGTAAAAATGCTAATGGCTTAGATAAAGAAGTAAGTGAAAAAGAATTAAAAAAAGTCTTAATCAATAGTCCTTGGGGCAACCAAATACCAGATATTCTAAGAAAACTTAAAGAAAAATTTGGTGGGAAGGATCAGGCAAGACTCTCTAATATTTAAGACCCTAAGGGTTTTTTTACAGGTAAACCAATAGACCTTGGATAGTAAACTGGGCAGACTCCGTCTGGAACAATTCTAATTAAATGTCGCTTTCCTCGTTTGCCTGGCAATTCTTTATTTGAAATATCTTTTATTTTTGCTTTTAATAGAATCAGTGCATTCATAAGTCTGATTTCATCAGATTTGCTCCATTGGCCTCTGAAAATAAGTGCTTGACCATCAGGCTTAATTAGTGGGATAAGGTACTCAGCAGTGATAGGCGCCTCGGCAACTGCACGTGCCATTGCTAGGTCAAATATCCCTCTATAAATTTTACTTTGTCCGGTGACTTCTATGCGTTGATTGATAAAATGAATTCTTGAGTTTAATTCAAGATCCTGTGCAATTCTCTTTAGTGCAAGAATTTTTTTGCCAATAGAATCTACTAGTGTGAGCTTAGCTTTTGGTAACGCAATAGCTACAGCAAGCCCAGGAAAACCGCATCCAGTGCCTACATCAATACAATTCAGAGATCTTGTTGAATTATTTAGTTCTTGCTTGAATGGCCACAAACTATCAAAAATTTGGCCAACCCAATAGTCATCGCCTTTTGTTAATCGAGTTAGATTAAGTTCAGAATTCCAGCTGCTAAGTAGTTTTTGGAGTAAAATAAATTTTTCTAGTTGGTCAGCAGATGGATTCCATCCTAATGACTTCCATGAATGGATATCTTGCGGTTTAAAGCAATCTTGCTTAGACATATAGAACACAAAGACCTTGTTATGATGATTAAAGTGAATTTAGTTTCTATGAGTTATAAGGCAACTTATTGTTTTTGGGTTTGACTGCTTCTAGAAGCAATTATGAACTTCTGGGAGTAACGAGTTCTGCAGATGCATTAAGTCTTCGCAAGGCATTTTTGAGGCTCAGTAAGGAATTGCATCCAGACACTACTTCTCTTCCTCTAAAGGAGGCTGCCAGTAGGTTTCAAGAGGTTTGTGAAGCATATGCAATTTTGTCTGACCCATCCTTGAGAAGTGCTTATGACGCTACCTTGATTGACAATTCGAATGATTCTGAGACCAGGGCTGTTAACAAGTCTTTTTCTAAGATAGATACTTATGCAGAAGTTCGCCGTCCATTTTCTGGGGGTGAGTTGTTTTCATTATTGCTTTTAGTTCTTTCTCTTTTGATAAGCTTATCTTTAGCCTTAACAGTTGCTTTCTTCCAAGGTAGGGACTTGCAAGTAAGACCTAGCTGGTTAACTGTTAATAGTTCACTATTCCTAATCAATGGAGAATACTGTGACAATGATGTCTTTGCCATCGGCTCAAACCCCTTTAAATTGTCATTCATTAAGGTCTCTCGAGAAATGGCTTCAAAATCTTGGAGCAGAACGTAATGCTAATAATCCATGTTTGTGGATATGGACTTCTGTTAATTGGACAGCGGAGATTCAAATGAAAAGAGATGAGCTAAGTGTAATTTGGTCTAATCAAGATAAAAGAAGTGAGTGCTTTTTCTCTTATGGACTTTCTAGAGAGGATGTTGAAATAGCAATTAGACAAGGCCCTTGAAAATATTTATTTTAACATTACATCATGTCTAATCCTTTTCTTATTGAGTCATAACAGTGCTCTAATTGAGAATCAGTTATGCATAATGGTGGGAGGAGATAAACAATATCTCCTAAAGGTCTTATAAATACACCAGCTTCAATTACATGTCTTTTTAGAGCTTTACCTGTGTCATTAAGATAACCCTTAGTACCTTCTACGTCTAAATCAAATGCTGCAATTGTTCCTTTAAGTCTTGGCCTTTTGACTTTTGGATGTTTTGACAGTTCTTGCAATAAGGGTCTATGCCGTGATTCAAAATCTTCAAAAAGTTCAGGGTTTTTTTCTAATAGATCTAAGCTTGCATTCGCAGCTGCACATCCTAAAGGGTTAGCTGTAAAGCTATGCCCATGCCAGAGGGTGTGCTTTGGGTCCTCTCCTGTAAAAGCCTGGAAGATATTTTCGCTCGCCATTGTTACTCCCATTGGCAGGAATCCACCTGTTAATCCTTTTGAAAGAGAAATTAAATCAGGTTTTAATTTAGCCCTTTGAAATGCAAATAATTTTCCACATCTTCCAAACCCAGTTAAAACTTCATCTGCAATTAAAAGAGCCCCAGCTTGACGAACTATTTTCTCTAATCTCTGAAGAAATTCATTCCTGACCATTGCCATTCCGCCTGCACCTTGTACTAGAGGTTCAAGTATTACTGCGGCTGTAGGTACAGTCAGTAGTTTTTCTAATTGAGATAAAACATCTTTTTCTTTCTTGTCTAAATTATTATCTTCCCACCAAGTTGAAGGCCAAGGTAGTCTGCTTACTGGAAAGAGCATATTCTCAAATGGTGCGCTAAAAAGATTTCTTTCACCAACTGCCATTGAGCCAAAAGTATCACCATGGTATGCACCATTAAATGCAATTATTTGATGTCTTGGCTCTTCTTTGTTATACCACCATTGACAGGCAATCTTTAATGCTACTTCTACAGCTGTTGATCCATTGTCTGAAAAGAAAAGACGTGAGAGGCCAGTTTTTTGGCTGAGTCTATGGGCAAGATTTTCTGCTTGTGGATGAGTGAAATCTGCAAAAATAACTTGTTCAAGAGCCTCTGCTTGCAATGAGATGGCTTTTGCAATTACAGGGTTAGAGTGGCCATGAAGTGTCACCCACCAACTACTGATGGCATCAATTAAGGGTGGTCCGTCATCAAACATCAGAAGAGCCCCATTCCCTGCAACCGCTCTTTTGGGAGTAGTTGCAGTGGCTATTTGAGTGAATGGTGGCCACAAATTAGGCCCCCATCCTTGTAATTCAATATTGGAAGGTGGGTCAAAAGAAGACATTATTGGAGGTGCAGATTTGCGATATTTAAGGTTGAATTTGGGATTTGCTCATGAGGAGAAAAGCTTGTCAGCAGTGTTCTTGCTGATTTCTTTAGCCTATTCCTTCTCAGATAATCTGCAACACTAATCTGACTTCCTCAAGCAAGGCTTTGTTGATAGTCATTGAATAGATTTTTAAGATAAATTTGCAAAGCAATGGATACTAGTTAATCACAATAGTAAGCATTCATGAAAGATTAATATTATGATTATCTATTTTAGCTGTTATTAAAAATACAGCAAGAAGCCTTTTGATATTGGAGAATGATTTCTAGTTTTTTGATATTTGAGATTCTTGGCTAATTGTAAATATGTATTTTGCGATTTATAATTAGACCAGATTGATTATAATAGAATAAGTATTGAGGTATTAATCAGAGGCATTCTTTTTTTCATGAATGGCTAATTTAAGCGATCAGTAGTTTATTGAATTTGGATCCCATTTTTTGGATTTTCCATTGATTATCTAGTTCTTTAGCAGAGACCTTATCTAATAAAGGCAGCTCTCCTATTATTTGGATTTGTCCAAGTTCTTTAATTGTCTTTGGATTGTTTGGGTGTAAAGGCCCATTAAGTATTATCCCGAGTATTGGAATTTCTCTTGACCTTAATGCCTCAAGAGTGAGAAGTGTATGGTTGATTGTACCAAGGCCAGCACGTGCTACTAGAACTACCGGTAGTTTCCATGCTTTGATTTGATCTATTTGAAGAAGGTTGTTAGTTAAAGGAACTAATACTCCACCTGCGGTCTCGATTATTAATGTATCTTCTAATGAAGGAATAGTTAGTTTTAAAGGATCAATAGTTGTTTGTTCTAATTCCGCTGCCCAATGTGGAGAGACAGGTGCTTGGAACTTGTAAGCTTCACCGAATACACGGTTTGGAGGTAATTTCAATAATTTGCAGATTTGGTTAGTATCGCTCCCATCTTCCAAGCCACTTTGTACTGGTTTCCAATATTTCGCATTTAATCCTTGAATGATTAATGCACTGACAATCGTTTTTCCTACATCTGTGTCAGTTCCACAGATAATTAAACCAGGGTACTTTTTATTCATTTTTTGCTAACAGCATGAGGACTTTCCAGGTAAGTTTTACTTCTGAATGTTTTTGAGAACGAGGCCAAGATCTTTCAATTTGTCTCCATTCTCTAATGTTAAGAGGTTTATTTGGGCTTGCATTAGCTCCTATTTTTGCAATTGGCTTTAAAAGCTCTATAGCTTTAGAAGCAGTTTGACTATAAGTGTGTATCTTCTGAAAATGAATATGCTTTCTCTTGAGACTTTTTATTAAGCTTTTATAGCAAGGCAAATTTAAAGCTGTACATGTTACATCTGCTATTTCAGCAGCTTTGTACCATTCTTTGAAACTACCTTTGATAGGCAATGCTATTGCAAGCCAACCTCTTGGGGCTAAAGCAGAAAACCATTCTTCAAGTCTCTTCTCTGGATTTGTCAACCATTGCAAGGCAAAGCTTGATGCTAATAAAACTGGATCTTGACTCAATGGAGGTGGTCCTAGATTTAGGTTCCAGAGCTTTGTAGAGCTGCCGACTCTTTGCAGAGAAAGCATCTTAGGGCTGTTATCTACTCTGATTACTTTTTGCGTTGGATTGTCTGCTTCTAAGGCTTCAGCAAGCAAGCCTGTTCCTGCTCCAAGATCAACCCATGTTCCGCAAGGAAGATTTAGGTTGTTGCAATGTCTTGCTAGTTGCCAAGCCACTGATCGTTGTAGAGGTGCAAAGTCGTTATAGCTAGTGGCTGCTTGCTCAAAATTTTTAAGAATTAAATTTTCCATGTTTTTCATGATCAAGATTGTTCTAGCCAATTTTTTACGCGATCTATTAAGTCTATTGTGAATAAATCATGCCCTGAGTTAGGTATATCCCAGTAGGTTGTTGATGACTTAAGATGTTTTTGAAGATCTTCTTTTAGAGCAGTTCTAGTCGCGGGAATAACTATCAAGTCATTTTTACCTTGTATCACAAGAACTCTTGCTTTTTTAGGGAATCCATTTGGTAGTTTATTAGTTGCAATTAATAAATCAAGGTCTAATCTTAGTTTATTTTTCCCTTCTGCAGAGTAAACATCTCTTGAAGAATTGAGTATGGAGTCTTCTATTTGTTTGGGGCTACATGCTTTCTGAAGGAATTTTCTAACCATAGCTTCTTCTTGATCAGTGCCTATTAGTGATTTCATGCTTTTAAGTGCTATTTTGAGAGTCCTATTTGATGCGGTGTTCGGGATAAAGCGGCTAAAACTAGATATGAAGACAACGTCTGTTGCTTTTTGAAGTATTTCTTTTTCTATTAAATGTGCACCAAGAGAATGACAGATAATTGCTTTACGATTCGAAGAGGCTTGAAAAGTTTCTTTGTGCCAGTTTGGCTTGAAAGTGGATATTGTTCCATAACCTCTTTCCCCACTTTGCCAAAGCCATCCTTTGTTTTGGAATTTGATCTTCCATTGTTTCCAGATTGTGTTGTTGCATCCCCAGCCGTGCATCGCAATGACTTGTTTCATTGTTCGCGAAGAGCACAAATTAGTTTGTTAAAAGTTTGTTTAGGTAAATTTCTTCTAAGAACTAATCTCAAACGAGATGTTCCTTCAGGCACGGTAGGAGGACGAATAGCCACGCATAACAATCCTGCAGATTCAAGTACTTGTTGTTTTTCAAGGGCTTTTTGGTCTTTACCTATTACTAAGGAGAGGATTTGACCATTGCCCGGAGGGGTTGGCCAACCTTCAGAGGTGAGACCTTCTCGCCATTTAAGTGATTCCTTTTGAAGTTCTTTGCCCCAATTGGGATTGGCTTTGATTAGTCTTAATCCTTCTCGTGCAGCTGCTGCAAGTGGTGGAGCAAGTGCAGTTGTATAACGAAATGCACCACTGTTTTGAAGTAAGTCTTCTGCAATTTTATTTGTGGTAGCTAAAAATGCACCGCCGCTACCAAATGCTTTCCCAAAAGTTCCACTAATCATAGATATAGGAGTAGTTAAGCCTTGGCATAATCCCTTTCCATGAAGGCCAAGTACTCCAAGTGAATGAGCTTCATCAACGAAGAGATTTGCTTCATAATATGCACATAGTCTTCCTAGCTCTTCCAGGTTAGGGCTTGATCCTTCCATGCTAAAAAGACTTTCAGTTATAACAAGAGGTGGGGTTCTCAGTTGTTTTGTTCTACAAAGCCTTAAACGCTTTTCTAAATCATTGAGATCATTATGTTTGAACCTTTGTAAATTTGCACCACTTGCTTTTACACCTATTAACAGCGAATGATGTATCAACCTATCTGCTAAGACATTAGTGAAACGATTAGCCAAAGCAATTACACCAGCTATGTTGGCTTGAAATCCACTGGGGAAGAGTAATACTTGATCTTTTTCTAGCCAGTTAGCTAAATCTTCTTCGAGTTTTTTGTGTATTGGCCTAGTTCCTGTTACTAGCCTAGATCCGCCTGAGCCCACACCATCGGTAGACATGGCAGCTTTTGCTGCTTCTTGAAGTTTTGGGTGTGTACTAAGGCCTAGGTAATCATTGCTGGCTAAGTCGATCAGACTTGAAGAGCAGGCCCCATTTTTTTGCTCTCTTAGCTCGGCAGGATTAGTGCCGAGAGCCCATGTCCTCAGCCAGCGCTTTCTTTCAGGTGGAATGCTGTTAGGCATTGATCAAATTTGAGTCTTGCTAGATTTCAAGATCTTCTTTGTAGAATTTACTTAGTTCTGTTTGATGATTTTTTGCTTGCTGAAGATATTGTCTGAGTTTGATTCAAAGCTTCTCTAAGATTCTTTTATGAGTTCAGCGGCGAAGGTTACGACTGCTAGCGACATCGTTAATGCTGATTTGGATCCTGCAGGGATATTCCCTTTCCCTTTGGATGGTTTTCAGTTGCAAGCAATTGATGCTTTAAATCAGGGGCATTCAGTAGTTGTTAGTGCACCTACTGGATCTGGTAAAACGTTGATTGGTGAATATGCTATTTATCGTGCTATATCTCATGGACAAAAGGTTTTTTATACAACTCCTTTAAAGGCATTATCTAATCAGAAATTGCGCGATTTTCGTGAGCAATTTGGGGCTGAGAATGTTGGCCTTATGACTGGTGATATGAGTGTGAATAGAGAAGCCTCGATTGTGGTTATGACTACTGAGATTTTCAGAAATATGTTGTATTCAGAAGTTGATGAACATTATGACCAATTATCAGGTGTTGAAGCAGTAGTTCTGGATGAATGCCATTACATGAATGATGCACAGCGTGGAACTGTTTGGGAAGAGTCGATCATTCACTGTCCACCTTCAGTTCAACTTGTTGCACTTTCTGCAACTGTCGCTAATGCAGGACAATTGACGGATTGGATTCAGAAAGTGCATGGGCCTACTGAATTGGTACTTAGTAATTTCCGACCAGTCCCACTTCATTTTAATTTCTGTAGTGCAAAAGGATTACATCCTTTGCTTAATGAACAAGGTACAGGAATACATCCTAATTGCAAAGTATGGCGGGCTCCAAAAGGATATAAGCGAAAGGGACGCTTTTCTAAACCTCCTCAACCTGAATCTCCTCTAATCGGATTTGTTGTATCACAACTTTCAGAGCGAGATATGTTGCCAGCTATTTATTTTATTTTTAGTCGACGTGGATGTGATAAAGCCGTAATTGATATGGGTTCAAAATGTTTTGTTAATGCTGAGCAGAGAATGCTTATTAAAGCAAGACTTAGTGCTTTCCAAAAGGCTCATTCAGAAGCTGTTAGAGATGGAATACATGCTGATGCCTTGTTGAGAGGAATTGCTGCTCATCATGCAGGTGTTTTACCAGCTTGGAAGGAATTAATAGAGAATTTGTTTCAGCAAGGTTTAGTAAAAGTTGTTTTCGCTACTGAAACTTTATCGGCAGGAATAAATATGCCAGCTCGTAGCACTGTTATTTCTTCTTTGTCAAAACGGACTGAACGCGGACATCGACAACTTATGGGGAGTGAGTTTTTACAAATGGCTGGAAGAGCAGGAAGACGTGGGCTTGATACAAAGGGATTTGTAGTCACTGTGCAAACTCGTTTTGAAGGAGTTAAAGAAGCCAGCCAACTTGCTACTAGTTCTGCAGATCCTTTAGTAAGTCAATTCACACCTAGCTATGGAATGGTTCTAAATCTTTTGCAGCGTCATGATCTTAAAAAGGCCAGGCAATTAGTTGAGAGAAGTTTTGGAAAATATCTTGCCAGTCTTGATTTAGTAGAAGAGGAGGACTTGCTTGAACAACTAAAACATCAATTAGGTCAATTGCAAGGCTTTGCAGGAGATGTTCCTTGGGCTGATTTTGAGGATTATGAAAAGCGTAGTGGACGACTTAAAGAGGAGAGACGCTTATTGCGAATTCTTCAGAAGCAGGCAGCAGAAACTTTGGCTAATGAATTGACTTTGGCCTTGAAGTTTGCAAGTAAAGGAACCTTAGTAAGTTTAAAAACATCACAGTTGTCTGGGAGAATTATTCCTGCAGTGATAGTTGAAAAGTTAGATGGGCCAGGTCAGTTTCCTCTTTTACTTTGTTTGACAGAGGAAAATTCTTGGTTGTTACTTTCTTGTCAATCTGTAGTGAGTCTTCATGCTGAGCTGAGTTGTCTTGAGGTTGATTCTTTGAAATTACCTGGATTGCAAAAGTCGGGTGAACTCTGTTATGGAGATGAGGAATCTAGGCATTTAGCTTTGACAATTGAAAAAATAGCAAAACATCATGACATGAAAACACCTCAATATGATTTAGCTGGAGAGGTTCTGGCTCAAGTCAAGTTGGTCAAAAAGTTAGAAGGAGAATTAGATAAACTACCAGCACATCGTTGGGGAGATCGTAAGAAATTAAAAAAGCATCGTCGTCGAATGGAGGAACTAGAACTTGAGATTAGAGAGCGACAGCGTTTACTTCATCTCAGAGCAAATCGACATTGGGAAATGTTCTTGGCTTTGATTGAAATACTTCAACACTTTGGTTGTTTAGATGACTTGGAATCAACAGAGATTGGAAGAACAGTTGCTGCCTTAAGAGGAGATAATGAACTTTGGTTAGGATTGGCATTGATGAGTGGTCATTTAGATGAATTACAACCGTCACACTTGGCGGCAGTTTTTGAAGCAATTAGTACAGAAGTAAATCGTCCCGATCTTTGGAGTGGTTTTGCGGCTCCTTCTATTGCAGAACAGGCCTTGAATGATCTTTCTGGAATAAGGCGTGAATTATTGCGTGCACAAGAAAGGCATCAGATTTTTGTGCCGGCTTGGTTTGAGTCAGAACTTATGGGATTGGTCGATGCATGGGCTAGAGGTGTTTCTTGGAGTGATTTAATTTCAAACACTTCCTTAGATGAAGGTGATGTTGTTCGAATAATGAGAAGAACCATTGACTTATTGGCTCAAGTTCCTTATTGCGAGGCAATAAGTGAACAATTACGAACTAATGCTCGACAAGCTTTGAAAGCTATTAATCGCTTCCCAGTTTGTGAAGCTGAAGATTTACTCAAAGCAATTCCAGTAGAAGAAGGTGGATTAAATCCTGCTACAGAAAGGGCTGCCTGATGACGGGAAATAAATTAATTATGAGGAAATGCCATTTTCATAGGATCAATAATGCGGTTAAATTCTTCTTCATTGATGTATGAAAGTTTAATAGCAGCTTCTTTTAAGCTAAGATTTTTTTTATGAGCATACTTTGCTATCTCAGTTGCTTTTGCATACCCTATTTTGGGAGTTAAAGCTGTAATTAACATTAATGATTGATTTAGGTGCTCTTTTATCCTTTCTTGATTTGGCTCCATGTTATTTATCATTCCAATACGACAAGACCTAATTGCATCATGAAGTAAATCAATACTTTTTAATAAATTAAGTCCAATTAGTGGCTTGTATGAATTCATTTGTAGGTGTCCTCCACTGCCTGCAATTGAAACAGCAACTTCAAGTCCTATTATTTGAGTGCAAACCATAGCCATGGCCTCACATTGAGTAGGATTGACTTTACCTGGCATAATTGAACTGCCTGGTTCATTTTCAGGAAGATTTAGTTCACCTATCCCTGCTCGAGGTCCGCAAGAAAGTAGACGTATGTCATTGACAATTTTTAAGAGTGATACTGCTAGCATTTTTAATTTCATCATGGTATTTACTAAGCCATCATGACTAGCCATTAAGGCAAATTTATTTGGTGCTATTTCTAAAGGTAATGTTGTTAACTTAATGAGTTCAGAAATTACTTCTTGATCAAACTTAGGAGGTGAATTTAAGCCTGTGCCAATTGCTGTGCCTCCTAGAGGTAAAGTATATAGTTCTATTAGTGATTCTTGAACCCTTAGCTTTGCAGTAAGTATTTGATCTTTCCAAGCAGAAACTTCCTGGCCAAGTGTTAAAGGTACAGCATCTTGAAGGTGGGTCCGACCAATTTTTACTACTTCATTCCACTGTTGACTTTTCTTAGAAAGAACTTCTATTAAAAGTTGTATTTCAGGAAGCAATTCCTTAGTGATAGCCTTAGCGCATGCTATTTGAATTGCAGAAGGGAAAATGTCATTAGTTGACTGTGAATGATTTACGTGGTCATTGGGATGAACAGGTTGATGGCTCCCTAATGCTTGATTTGTTGCTTTTGATGCAAGATTGCTAATTACTTCGTTGATATTCATATTGGTTTGGGTACCACTTCCTGTTTGCCAAACTTTCAACGGAAAATGTTCGTCATACAGGCCTTTTGCTATTTCAGATGAAGCATTTACTATTAGATTGCATATCTCACTGTCAATAACACCTAAACGATGATTAGCAATAGCAGCAGCTTGTTTGATTTCTGCCAGAGAATATATTAATTTTTGAGGTATAAGGTCTTGGCCTATTGCAAAGTTCATAAGAGATCGTTGTGTTTGTGCTCCCCATAGGGCTTTTGCTGGCACTTCTATATACCCCATACTGTCTTTTTCCTTACGAAGTTGGTCAGCCATTTAAATTGCTCGAGGTAGATAAATAGGAATAAAAACTTGTCAATAGACTTCTTGACCCTATGAAAATTAATTGTTGCTCAATTAATTTTTGGGCAATTATTCTTTAAGATTCTAGTTGAGTTATTTGATTTTTGGGAAGTGACTGTATTAGATATTAAGACGCTCCCAGATATAGTTAAGATTTTCTTGGTATAGATCAGCGTTAAAGCATTGGGTTAGTTTTTCTAGACCCAATCGCCTAATCACAATTGGATCTGCTTCAAGATTCTTTTGGAAGTTGCCTTCCTTTTGGTTCCAAGCTGAATGCGCATGTTTTTGAACGATCTTGTAAGACTCTTCTCTACTTATCCCATTTTCTACGAGGGCTAATAATACTTTCTGACTAAATACTACACCTCCATAGATGTTCATATTTTTAATCATATTTTCTGGATAAACCCCCAAACCATTAATTACTTGTTTCATTTCTCTAAGCATAAAGTGCAAGGTTATTGAACAATCTGGAAGCATCATTCTTTCGTTGGAGCTATGGCTAATATCACGTTCATGCCATAAGGCTACATTCTCTAGTGCTGCTACTACATAACTTCTTAGTACTCTTGATAAACCACTTATTCTTTCACTTCTAATTGGGTTTCTCTTGTGAGGCATTGCTGAACTTCCTTTCTGTCCTTTTTGAAAATTTTCTTCTACTTCAAGAACATCTGTTCTTTGTAGATTGCGTATCTCTGTTGAAAATCGATCTAATGAAGCGCCAATAAGTGCAATAGTTTGAACATAGTCTGCATGGCGATCTCGAGAAATTACTTGAGTGCTTGCCGTATCAGGCGTGAGCCCCAATTGTTTGCATGCAAGTTTTTCTACTTCTGGATCAGTATTGGCATAATTTCCCATTGCTCCACTTATTTGTCCGATTGCTACATCTTTTTCTAGGCGAGTTAATCGTTCGCCATTTCTAATTGTTTCTGCGAGCCAACCTGCCAGTTTGAATCCGAAAGTTATTGGTTCGCCATGAATGGCGTGTGATCGGCCGATCATTACTGTGCTCTTGTGCTGTTTGGCAAGATTGCGTATTGCATCTTCAAGCTCTTTTGTTTCTTTTCTGAGGAGCTTTACTGATTCCCTCAGTTGAAGAGCCAGACCTGTGTCAAGGACATCGCTACTAGTCATGCCTACATGAATAAAGCGACCTGCTTCGCCAACGTTTTCATTCAAATTGGTGAGGAATGCAATTACGTCATGACGAACCTCTTCTTCTATTTCGAGAATTCTTTCTGGATCGAATTGAGCTTTTTCTTTGATTTCCTCTAGAGCCGTTTTAGGGATTTTTCCTAGTTTGTAATTGGCTTCACAGGCTGCAATCTCAACATCGAGCCAACTTTGAAATTTGGCTCGATCAGTCCAGATGTTGCCCATTTCGGGCAGTGTGTAGCGGTTGATCAAAGATTCAAATATTTGTGGGTTGCTTTTGAACTTAGTTCCCTTTGCTCAAGCTGACTTGAGTCGATGATGTTCGACTTCCCAATGTACGTATTTTCCCCATGTTTGTTGGCGTACCCAGCAACGCCCTCCTTTGCAATTGATCACTTGAAATGGAGGAAGATCATTGGGCTGATTCTCTAAGGTGACAAAACTCCCTGGTGGCAGTAATTCAAGTACATTTGCCGATTCCAGCATTGGCACCACATGAAGATGGCGTCTGCGAAAGCGCCTTTTATTTTTGTGCCTTGAATTTTTGGGCTGATAAGACACTTCCTTACAGGCCAATTTCAGTGATCCTCTCGGGAACTTTGAGAAATCCCCCAAGTTCAGCTGTTTTTGTTCGGTTTTGGTGTCTCTTTTTGTGAACAAATGTCCAGAAAACAACGCCTAGATATTCATTTGTTAACTAAAGGCTTGGCTGAGACTCGTCATCAGGCACAGCAACTTATTCGTGCTGGCAAGGTTCGGGATCTCAGTGGAAAGCTTCTTGATAAGCCAGGACAGGAGGTGTCTGACCAAATAGAAGTTCAGATTAAGAAGACGCCAAGGTTTGTTTCTAGAGGTGGGGAAAAATTATTGGCTGGATTGAGAGCTTTCTCTGTGAATCTTGATGGGAGAGTTTGTTTAGATGGCGGGATCTCAACAGGTGGATTTACAGACTGTCTCTTAAAGCATGGCGCATCAAGGGTTTATGGAGTTGATGTTGGTTATGGACAGCTTGCTTGGAATTTGAGAAATGATCCACGAGTGGTTTTAAGGGAGAGAACTAATCTAAGAACTCTTACTCCTGAAGAACTTTATGAAAATGATGATATTAGGCCAGATTTTGCAGTAGCTGATTTGTCATTTATTTCACTCCGAATTGTTTTGCCAGCAATTAAATCTTTGGTTGCTTGTGATAATTCTGAGGCAGTTCTGTTAGTTAAACCACAGTTTGAGGTTGGTCGTGATCGAGTAGGGAAGGGAGGAGTAGTTAAAGATCCTGAAGCTCATAAGGATGCTTTGAAATTAGTTCTTGATGCTGCTAATTCACAAGGTTGGAAACCAAAAGGTCTTATTGCCTCTCCAATTACTGGCCCAGCAGGTAATCATGAATATCTAGTCTGGTTGGGTACTGATCAGACTTTTGATATAAATGAAATTGATCAAATCGTTTTAAAAACTTTGTCTTAGAGCGCTTCTCCATCTATATCTCCAGTACGAATTCTTAAAACTGACTCTACTGAAGAAACGAAAATCTTTCCATCGCCAATTTCCCCTGTCTTTGCTGCTTCAGCGATTGATTTTAAAACTGCATCAACTTTCTCATCATCTACAACTACTTCTACTTTGAGCTTTTGAAGGAATTCAACAGTAAATTCTGAGCCTCTATAGCGTTCAACCTGACCTTTTTGTTTGCCAAATCCTCTTACTTCGCTGACAGTCATGCCAACTATTCCGGCATTTACTAATGCCAGCTTTACGTCTTCTAGTTTGAAAGGACGAATGATTGCCTCTACTTTTTTCATTGGAAGTTTCTTTGAGCTAATTAAAGATTAATTGAATTTCTCAAAACTTACCGACTACTGACAACTCAGGGATGAAATTCAGGTTAACGCCCGCTTTTAGAGCATCAGTAGCGAGATCGTTGGCATCACTTTTTGGAAGTCTTACCTGATTTGCTGCGAGTGCATCCCAATGAAAGTCTTCGAAATGTGTTTGTAGCCAAAGCATGCCATGAACACTTGCTGGGCGGACTTCTGTCCCTGCTTTTGTCCCAATTAGCAAGATGTCCATAAAAGTTCAGTACGTCTTTCAGACCTATTAGTGGGGTAAAGCCAAACAAAAGTTGTGGCTTTTGTTACCGATTCAGCTTTTACGGTCGCATCACGCATCATTTTTTGATCAAAAAGTTAAATATTTGGTGTTGAACAGCGTTTATAGGGATTAGCACATTGAAGAGATGGCTTTTGCGTTGAGTCAGATCTGCTTAAAGGGCAAAGAGGCTTTGCTTTGTTTTTTGGGGACTTTTGCAGGCTTTTTGCAAGTCATGCATTTGAGAATAATGTTTCCCTTTTACTTTGGGATTGATAAGACCTTTAATATTTTCTCGTTCGTGTTGGGTGAATTTTACTTGAGTTGGACTTAAGTTCTTTCTAGAGATTTTTATTTGCGTGAATAGCTCAGAAGCTAAGTCCAAATCTCCACTCTATGGAGAAAGAGTAATAGAAGCAGCAAAGCTTCTATGCTTTGAAAATCCTAATCAGGATCGCCCTTACGAAATATCTATAGAACTCCCTGAGTTTACTTGTAAATGTCCTTTTTCTGGTTATCCAGACTTTGCAGTTTTAAGACTTTTTTATCAACCAGGTCCCAAGGTCTTAGAACTCAAGGCTATAAAGCTATATATAAATAGTTATAGAGATCAATGCATTTCTCATGAAGAAGTAACAAATAAAATTCTTGATGATTTAGTAAGGGCATCTAATCCAAACTGGATGAAATTAGTGGCTGATTTCAATCCAAGAGGTAATGTACATACAGTGGTCACTGTATGTCATGGCAATAGGATTGTAAATTAACTTTGATTTGCGACCAAGATTAGTATTTTTGGTATTTCATTCGCTAATCCAGGCAGGTCCCTATTACATAACCCTCCGACATGTATTGCGGTTTGATTTGAATCACATATGGCCCATAGTTGACGTGTTGCAAGGATGCTGAGACCAGCTCCTAATAGAGTAATCAAGAATCCTGTATATACGAGAGGTACCCCTGGATCACGTTTGAGTAATAAGCCACTGGCAGGTAAAACATCAATGACACGTAGGGATCTGCCTTTGATTTCTGATGCTTCCCCACCAGGAAGTAGAGTACTTAAAATATCTCCTTCTGGGTCAAATAACTGAATAGGTCCCGACTCGTTTGTAAGACTAAGAACAATTGGGTCTGTCCCATCAGGATTAGTGGGAAGAACTAATCCCCAAACTTGTTCTCCTAACTCTGGAAAACTATTTAAAGGTAATTGTAGTTTGGGACTCTGACCAATTTGTAATGTTATTGCTGCTAAAGACCAATCGGCTTGATAAATAGTCATCCCTTTATATCGAAGAGGATGATTGACACTAATTTCACGTAATTTCTCTTGAGAATCTCCTTTGTCTTTGATTTTAAGTTTTGAACGAAATTGTTCAGTCCTTCCTGCTGGATCGCGTTCAATCTCAAAGTCTATTAATGACAGAGTTAGTTGATTTTCACCCTCTCTATTAACTAGTTCAAAGGATCTGCCAGGAGCGAGAAAACTTTCTACTTTTTGCCCTCCAAATGTTCCCCAAACTGCTCCTAGCATGAGGATAATCATTCCTATGTGAACTAATAGTGGTCCTGCTCTTCCAATAACGCCTTTTCTAGCTGCGAAACGTCCTGGCTTTTCTTTGATATTCCAGCCAACTTCTTTTAAATAGATTGCAAGTTTGTTTAAACTTGATTGTGGATCTTTTGTTTGGATTGTTTCAGCTAAAGCGAGCTTACTTAATTGTCTTGGCTCTTGATAATCAATCCATTTCAGAGAAGCTTGTAATGTTGGCCATTGTCTTCTCCAACTACATATAAGAAGTGCTAAACCAAGCCATGTTAGGAGTATGAGAAACCAACTACTAGAATAGATGTGATCTAATTGAAGACGAATTAATGTTTTACCATTGATCAACCCTATCCAGGGATGATCAGCATATCGTTCTAGATAAGTAGCAGTAGATTCCCCTTGAGGGATTGCAGTTCCAATACCACTTGCAATTGCAATAATTAATAGTAATACTATTGCTACTCTTAGATCGGATATCCATTTAATTATCTTTCGAATGATATTCATAGTTATATCCAACGTGCTAAAAGGCCTAAAATTCCAGTAATTAGGAAAATAAGGCCACTTAGTGGAGGTATCCAGCGACTTATAGGTCTCATTGATAATAAAGAAGGAACTGTCGCTGCGGCAGTTCCTGCAATAAGTAGTGGGATTGTTTGGCCTAGACCAAAGGAAGTTAGAAGTAATATTCCTATTATTGGATTACCACTTTGAGCAATCCATCCAAGAAGTACGGCCAAGACAGGTGTTGTGCAAGGAGATGCTGCTAGGCCAAATGCAAAACCAGCCGCTATAGGTCCTATAGGCTTAGGAACGGCTTGCCCCCAAGTATTTAAGTCTGGGCCAGAGGGCATAGAAATCTTTAATAGCCCTAACAAATTGAGTCCCATAAGAATTGCTAACACTGCTACTAGCGTTGGCACTATTAAAGGGACTTGGCCATAGATCCTTCCGATTAGGCCACTGATACTGCCGAGCATTACTAGAGCTAGGACAATACCTGCACAAAAAGCACTGCTTCTTCTTAAGGGGCCTTGATTTTCATGAAAACCTGCCAAATAAGCCAATGTCACAGGTATTAGAGATAATGAGCATGGTCCAAAGCTTGTTAATAATCCCCCGAAAAAGACAAGAAAAAGTGTTGATGGACCAGGATTATTTAGACCATGGTTAAGTAGTTGCTCGCTACTGCGGGCTAGATCGGAGATTGTCAGCGCAAGAATAGGTATGACTAATGCAGTTGAATTAATAGCAATTTTAACTATTTAAGCTTTTGAGTTGCGGTACTTATGTAGTTCGAAACCTCCTATTAGACCTGTTGATTCAAGAGAGCATCGAATTAACAACCCCGCAATTAGCAGACTAGAGAGGAGTGAATTGCCTCCATAGCTAACCATTGGAAGAGGTAAACCTGTGGTTGGAACTAATCCTGATGCTACGGCAATGTTCAAGATTGCTTGACCTACCAGGAAGGTGCTACTACCAATGGCTACTAGTTTTGCTTGATTGTTGCGACAGCGAAGTGCTACTCGCATGCCCAAGAATGCAATTAACATTAAAAATAGTAAAAGCATCAGTGAACCAACAAATCCAAATTCTTCGGCAAATACTGCATATATGAAGTCAGTACTTTGTATTGGTAGATATTGAAGTTTTTGCGTTGATAGGCCATATCCTTCTCCAAACCATCCCCCTGATCCTATAGCTAAAAGACTTTGAACTAGTTGATAACCATTTCCTTGAGGGTCTTCCCATGGGTTAAGAAATGAAATCACCCTTAACCTTTGATATTCGTTGAAAAGTATGCTTGTTGTACCTAATAAAGCACCTGCGATTGCTGTTGTAAGAAGACTTCTAAACTTTACGCCAGCAGCAAGAGCTATCATCCAGATTAATATGCCTATTAGTGCTGCTGTGCTTAAGTTTGGTTGCTTAAGTATTAGAACTAATAATCCACTAAATATGCTTAACCAAAAAAGTTTTTGATCTTGATTGATTCTTTTCCAATGAGAAAAAAGGTTGGCTGACTGAAGAAGCAAAAAAGGTTTTACAAGTTCTGAAGGTTGAATTTGTAGAGGACCAAGTATTAGCCATCGGCTTGCACCATTAATAGTGCTTCCAAACAAGAGTGTGGCTCCTACAAGTAAGGAGCCTATAAAAAGGCCTGGACCTGCAACCTTTAGCCAGCTACGAAGATTTGTTGAAATTGCCAAACCTAAAACACTCCAGCTAGCAAGAAGCCAAATCAATTGTCTTTTGACGTAATAGGCACCATCTCCCATTTCTCTAATAGCTACCCACCAACTTGCTGAACCAAGTACAAAAATTCCTGCGAGGCTCCAAAATCCTATGAGTGCTAATAGCAGTCTTGCTTCTGAAGGCCATAGTCCCCAAGGGAGTGGCAGAAGTCTTTGCAAGAACGGAAGCTTAGATTTGTCTATCAGGGTTCCCTTTTTAAAAGCAACCTGTCTTTGCGGGCGAGTTTTTCTTCTAATTAAGGGGAAACTGCCCAAGAGCTGATTTGGGAACAATTACCTTCTATTCAGACGCCTAAAAGTGAATTTGCAAGTCTTTCTTTGATGTATTTGAAGATTAGAAGTTGTTAGAAATCGAACAACCAACACTTTGAGCGAAGTAACATATTATTTTAAAGAATTTATTTTTCAGATTTAAGGTGATTGGCAATAGTATAAGACAACACTCAACCAAAATAGAATTATGTCTATAGTTGAATTTATTTCATTCCAATTCAAACTAAAAACTATTGATGGAATTTGATTTTAATCAGCGTGAATCAGTTACTAATGCTGTAAGTGCTTTTTATGATCGATTTCCTTTCCCGGACGATGGTTTAAGTGAAGGAGCTCCTCCTGGGCATAATTGGAGGTGGTCAGTTGCAATGGCATACGAGAATTGTATTGGAGCTGCTTTACCGCTTAATGAACAATTTGATGAACCTATTCGAATACTAGACGCTGGTTGCGGTACAGGGGTCAGTACTGATTATTTGGCTCATTTAAATCCTGGTTCTGAGATCCTCGCTATTGACATATCCAAGGGGGCTTTGCAAGTTGCTAAGGAAAGGCTTGGGAGGTCTGGAGGATTAAAGAAATCTTCTGTTCAATTTGATAATATTAGCCTATTTAATATAAATAAAAAATGTTTTTTTAATTATATTAATTCAGTAGGTGTTCTTCATCATCTTGATGATCCGTTAAGTGGTTTAAAGTCGCTTGGGGCTAGTCTTAGAAATGGTGGAATTATTCATTTGTTTATATATGCAGAGCACGGACGTAGGCAAATAAATCGTGTTCAGACAGCATTAAGGGCTTTGGACATTACTGTTGAAAGGAATGGAGTTAAATTGACTAGAGAACTATTAGATAATTTACCAGTTAATAATCCTATAAGAGTTGATTATGAGGAAAGAAGGGCTTTTGAATGTTCCTCAGACTCTCATTTTGCTGATATGTATTTGCATCCAAATGAACGGACTTATTCTCTTGTAAATCTTTTGGATTTAATAGAAGCTTCTGGATTGAAATTTAATTGTTTTTCTAATCCAAATGTTTGGCGGATTGAAAGACTTCTCAATGGTGAACTTCTTGAGAGGGCTAAATGTCTTCCTGATATTAAACAATGGGAATTGATAGAAAACCTTGACCCTAGTATTAGTCATTTTGAATTGTTCCTTTCAAAAGGACATCTTAAAAAGTATCTATGGAGAGATGACAAGGACGTCCTGGCTGCAAAAGCAAAAATTAGTCAATACTTTTTGGGATGGCCTGGTGAAAGATTTTATGACTTAGAAATGAACTTAATTCTTGCTAGTGTTGAGGAACATAAGTTGATGCGTGCAGTAGAT
This sequence comes from Prochlorococcus sp. AG-363-O15, assembly GCA_003278255.1. GTDB lineage: Bacteria > Cyanobacteriota > Cyanobacteriia > PCC-6307 > Cyanobiaceae > AG-363-O15. The sequence goes on along the minus strand of QCFZ01000001.1, from coordinate 180,056 downwards.
GAGAATCCTGGGGAAGTACTAGGAAGGCTTCCTCTTGGCTGGGATTTGCCCCAAATAGCTTCCATCGCAAGAGGTTTGCAGCAAAATCGACTCTTGTCCCTTTCTCCTAGGTGATTTCACCTGCATGATAGATTCCGCGGGCCTTTACAGAGAGAGCTTCGGAGCCCTTGCCGGCATCCTCGCCGCTCCAGTCTGATTTACCCCCCTCTAAGGGGGATCAATTCATATTGGAAACATCGGTGGAAGTTGGTTCCGCTACTGAGCCCACTCTGAACCTTCCATTGTCAGAAGAAGTCCTAAAGGATTCTTCTGAGGAATATGTGCAGCTTCAGCAGCGCATATTCCTAACGACTGTCGTGGTATGCCTCTTTGGAGCTGCCTTGTCGGCCGTTTTTTATGGCTTTACTACCTCTATGAGCTTGCTGATAGGTGGTATTTCTGGGTTGCTCTATCTTCGACTTCTTGCTCGGAGCATAGGCAAACTAGGAAAAAGTACTAAGTCAGTAGGCAAGGTTCAGCTAATTGTTCCGGTATTACTTGTGCTTGCAGTTTCAAAACTGCCTCAGCTTGAGTTTTTCCCAGCAATGTTGGGCTTTCTGCTCTACAAGCCTTCTCTCATTATTCAGGAATTCCTTGTTTCTAAGACTCAAGTGATTTCTGAATAATTTAAAAGCCGACTTTCGGCCTCATTAAATTCCGTCGCTTTAGCGACTCCTAACTTCAAGCCCAATGGGTTCCTTGCCATTTTTTCTTCCTTTTGCCGAATTAGAGGTTGGCCAACATCTCTATTGGCAAATAGGAAACTTAAGGATTCACGGCCAGGTTTTTATGACCTCCTGGATTGTGATTGGTGCCTTGCTTGCCCTTGTGGTGGTGGGGACTAAAAAAATGGAACGTGATCCACGTGGAGTCCAAAACCTTTTGGAATTTCTATGGGATTACATTCGTGACTTGGCTCGAACTCAGATTGGCGAAAAGGTTTATCGCGATTGGATGCCTTTTATAGGAACTTTGTTCCTGTTCATTTTTGTGAGTAATTGGGGCGGAGCATTGGTCCCTTGGAGATTGATTCATTTGCCAAGTGGGGAGTTAGGCGCTCCTACGGCTGATATCAATACAACCGTTGCATTGGCACTTTTGGTCTCACTCTCATATTTTTATGCGGGTTTGAGCAATAAGGGTTTGCGGTACTTCGAGTACTACGTGCATCCGACTCCAATAATGCTTCCTTTTAAAATTGTTGAGGACTTCACTAAGCCTCTATCACTTTCATTCCGTTTGTTTGGAAACATATTGGCTGATGAATTGGTAGTTGCGGTATTGGTCTTTCTGGTACCCCTTGTCCTACCTGTTCCAGTAATGTTCCTTGGCTTATTTACAAGTGCAATTCAAGCTTTGATTTTTGCCACTCTCGCTGCTTACTACATCGGTGAAGCAGTGGAAGAGCATCATTAATTAATGCTTTTGTTAGCTTTCATCAGATTGTCTGACAAACTCCTGCGCGAAGGTCCGCAATGATGCTGGCCCATCTCAACTTAACGAGATGTCCTACGCGCAGGTATAAACTCCCGGTCCTATCTATTCGCGCTTACTAGGCGCCTCACATCCTTAGTTCAACCATGGATTCCATCACCACCGCCGCTTCCGTTGTTGCTGCTGGCCTTGCTGTAGGCCTTGGAGCTATCGGCCCCGGCATCGGACAGGGCAGCGCTGCACAGGGTGCAGTTGAGGGTATTGCCCGCCAGCCTGAAGCAGAAGGCAAGATTAGAGGCACATTGCTTCTTTCATTCGCTTTCATGGAATCACTAACCATCTACGGCCTTGTAGTCGCGTTGGTGTTGCTTTTTGCCAACCCTTTCGCAGGCTGATTCAACAAAATCAGAGACTGAGCATGGCCGCATCAAATTTTAAAAATGATGTGGTCAGCAATTTGATCAAGGCTCTACAAAGTCTTTTGATCAGAGCTTTCAAACCGCTTTGCGGCTTGCTTCAACCGAACGTATCCCTGCCAAATGACCAGTTTGCTCCTGTTTGGTACTAGTGAGGGAGGTCTATTTGACTTCGACGCCACTCTGCCTCTTATGGCAGTTCAGGTTGTCTTACTCACTTTTGTTCTCAATACGCTTTTCTTCAAACCTGTTGGGAAAGTAGTTGAGGAAAGGGAGGGCTATGTAACTACTAGCCGAGCAAAGGCTAAGGAGAAGCTCTCACAGGCTCAGCGTCTTGAAGCTGATTTAAAAGATCAGCTTAAGGAAGCTAGGCAGGCTGCACAAAAGGTAATTATTGAAGCTGAACAGGACTCTGAGAAGCTTTATAGAGAAGCATTGGCACTCGCAACTACCGAAGCTAATGCTTCTAGAGAAGCAGCTAGGCGAGAGATTGACTCTCAAAAAGAAATGGCCATGAATCAGCTCCAAAAAGATGCTGATCAACTTGGTGATTTGATTGTAGAACGACTACTAGCAGCAAAATGACTTTCCCAATCATCATTGCAGCACAAGGCTTTGGCCTGAATTTAAATTTGTTTGAAACCAATGTAATCAACTTGTCAGTTGTTATTTTTGGTTTGTATAAATTTCTCCCTAATTTTTTAGGTGGAATGCTTGAGCGCAGGCGTTCTGCGATTCTTGCAGACCTTACAGATGCTGAAGACCGTCTTGATGAAGCTTCTAAATCTTTGGAGCAGGCGAAGATTGAGTTAGCTGCTGCAGAACAAAAAGCTTCTCAGATTCGCTCTGATTGCAAGGTCCGTGCTGAAGCGATTCGTTTGGAAAGCGAAAAAAGAACAGTAGAAGAGATGGCTAGAATTAAGCAGGGTGCTGCTTCTGATTTGAATGCTGAAGCAGCCAGAGTGAGTACTCAATTGCGCAAGGAAGCTGCTCAATTAGCAATCGAAAAGGCTTTGGTCACACTTCAAGGAAAATTAGATGAAAAGTCCCAGGCCAAATTTTTGAGTCAGTCCATCAAAAGAATGGAGCAAGCTTAATGCCTCTTCTAAATACGATTACGACTCCTTATGCAGAAGCGTTTCTTCAAATCGCTACAAGTAGAAAGGAAGTCGATCAAGTAATAGACCAATCAAAAGCTGTTCTCGAATTATGGAAGAACAACCCTCAGTTGAGTGATGCAATGGCTTCGCCTGTTCTTGAGGTTTCTTCAAAAAAAGCTGCTATCGAAAAGCTTTTCGCTGATAAGGTCACTCCTTCATTCCTTAACCTGCTGAAATTGTTGGCAGATCGTCAACGCATAGGACTTTTAGATGCAGTGCTAGAGCGTTTGCTTGAGCTTTATCGAGAGCAACGCAATATTGCTCTAGCAACAGTTACATCAGCTGCCCCTTTAACTGAAGACCAACAGGCTGATCTTTTGAAAAAAATTCAGTCTGTTGCTGGTACCGATAATCTCGAGCTGAATCTTAAGGTTGATGATTCCTTAATTGGCGGCTTCATAGTTAGTGTCGGTTCCAAAGTCATAGATGCGAGCCTTGCTGGGCAGGTTCGTCGTTTAGGACTTTCGCTGGCAAAAGTTAGCTAGCGATTTACTAACTTCATTTCTTCTTCCTTTCCTCTCCCTCAACCAACTCCATCCCTCCCATGGTTTCCATACGCCCCGACGAAATTAGTTCGATTCTGAAGCAGCAAATTGCTGATTACGACAAGTCGGTATCAGTAAGCAATGTAGGTACCGTTCTTCAGGTCGGAGATGGCATTGCTCGAATCTATGGCCTTGAAAAGGTTATGGCAGGTGAATTAGTTGAATTTGAAGATGGAACTGAAGGCATCGCTCTAAATCTTGAGGATGACAATGTTGGAGCTGTTTTGATGGGCGAAGGCCTAGGGATTCGAGAGGGAAGTACCGTTAAGGCGACAGGCAAAATTGCTTCTGTTCCTGTTGGAGAAGGAACCTTGGGAAGGGTGGTGAATCCTCTGGGACAAGCTGTTGATGGAAATGGAGATATTAAATCTACTGAGACACGCTTAATAGAGTCAGTGGCTCCTGGAATTATTAAAAGAAAGTCTGTTCATGAGCCTATGCAGACAGGCATTACATCAATAGACGCGATGATCCCAATTGGTAGAGGGCAGCGAGAATTAATTATTGGGGACCGCCAAACTGGAAAGACTGCTATTGCCTTAGATACCATTATTAATCAGAAAGGTGAAGACGTTGTTTGCGTATATGTTGCAGTTGGACAAAAGTCTGCTTCTGTAGCAAACGTTGTTGAGGTTCTTAGAGAAAAGGGTGCGCTCGATTACACAGTCGTTGTTAATGCAAGTGCTTCAGACCCAGCAGCATTGCAATATTTGGCTCCTTATACAGGAGCAGCGATTGCTGAATATTTTATGTATAAAGGCAAGGCAACTTTAGTTATTTATGACGATCTAACTAAGCAAGCTCAGGCTTATAGACAAATGTCTCTTCTTCTTCGTCGTCCACCTGGACGTGAAGCTTATCCAGGAGATGTTTTTTACCTCCATAGTCGTTTACTTGAAAGAGCAGCAAAGCTATCTGATGCGATGGGCAAAGGCTCTATGACCGCCTTACCGATTATTGAGACTCAAGCAGGTGACGTTTCTGCATATATTCCAACTAATGTGATCTCAATTACTGATGGTCAGATTTTCTTAAGCTCTGATCTCTTTAATTCTGGCTTGCGTCCAGCTATTAATGTCGGAATATCTGTTAGTCGAGTTGGTGGTGCTGCTCAAACAAAAGCTATCAAAAAAATTGCAGGTACTTTGAAACTTGAGTTGGCACAGTTTGATGAATTAGCAGCCTTCTCGCAGTTTGCCTCTGATCTTGATGAAGCCACCCAAAAACAACTTGGGAGAGGAAAAAGATTGAGAGAACTACTTAAGCAACCTCAATTTGCCCCATTAAATTTAGCCGAACAAGTTGCCATTGTTTATGCAGGGGTTAAAGGTTTGATTGACGAGGTTCCTGAAGACCAAGTTACACAATTTGCGAGGGAGTTAAGAGACTATTTAAAAACTAATAAAGCTGACTTTATTAAGAAAGTTCAGACTGAGAAAGTTCTTGGAGAAGATTCTGAGGCAATGCTTAAGGATGCCATTGACGAAGTGAAATCGTCGATGTTGGCTTCTGTTTGACCCTGACGATTATCTCGAAGAACTCTATCCATGGCCAACCTTAAGGACATCCGAGACAGAATTGTTTCGGTTAAAAACACCAGAAAAATCACTGAGGCTATGCGCTTGGTCGCAGCGGCCAAAGTTCGTAGGGCTCAGGAGCAAGTTCTCCGAAGTAGGCCTTTTGCTGATCGATTGGCTCGTGTACTTGAGAATATTCAATCTCGTATGCGCTTTGAGCTAGCAGACGCTCCTTTATTAAAATCCCGTGATATTAAAACTATTACCCTCTTAGCTGTTACTGGTGATAGAGGCCTATGTGGAGGATATAATTCTAATATTATTAAGCGAGCTGAGCTTCGTTATGCTGAATTAAAGAAGCAAGGATTTGAGCCTGACCTTGTATTAATCGGTAGAAAAGCAATAGGGTATTTTCAGAATAGGTCTAGTCAATATAAAATACGAGCCACTTTTGCTGAGCTTGAGCAAGTCCCAACTTCTGATGATGCAGAGTCAATTACTAATGAAGTATTAGCTGAATTTTTATCAGAAAGTACTGATAGGGTGGAAGTGATTTATACCAAGTTTATTAACCTTGTTAGTTGTAACCCTGTAGTTCAAACTTTGCTTCCTTTAGACCCTCAAGGTATAGCAGAATCAGATGATGAGATATTTAGGTTGACTACTAAAGATAGTCGTTTAACTATTGAGAAAGGTGTTGCTCCTGCAAATGAGCAACCTGTACTACCTTCTGACATAGTTTTTGAACAAAGTCCCGAGCAGTTGCTGAATGCATTGTTACCGCTTTATTTGCAAAACCAACTCTTGCGTGCACTTCAAGAATCTGCCGCTTCAGAATTGGCAAGTAGGATGACTGCGATGAATAATGCAAGTGATAATGCTAAGGAACTAGCAAAAACATTGACTCTTGATTATAATAAAGCTCGTCAGGCTGCAATTACCCAGGAAATATTAGAGGTGGTCGGTGGCTCTTGTGCCTAAAGTTAAAGTAGATCATATTGATTATTAATTAAAAGGAATCTAAATTATTATTTTGTTTATATTCTGATCCTTCATATAAAGCATTTGCCATGATAATGGATTTTGAGCTAGTTTTGAATTTATATTCTGGTTTTGGCATTTTTAAACGTGCAATTGAATGTTCTTACTCTTGATATGGAGTGGCCTAACAATATTCCTCCACGAAAATTACGGCAATGGCTTTTGCAAGAATTGAAGATGTATGGTGAGCCGCTTAGATGGGCAATTACATCAATAGAAGGATTGTCAGAAGATAACTCGCGAAAACTTAATATAGAGGCAGTAGTGATCACTCGCTAAGTGCTAGATCTTAAGGTTAGATCTGTGTTATTTGAGGAAACTTTATATGGAGATTTTATTTTGTTCCCTACATTGATGATAGTCCCATCCGGTATTGGCTGTTCAATCGGTGGTTTTTCTGGGGATGCAATGCCATCTGCACGTTTAATGGCTGCAGCCAGTGGTTGTTTAATTACTCATCCAAATGTAATGAATGGTGCAGCACTCTATTGGAATGATCCACGCATTCAATATGTAGAAGGATATGGACTGGATAAGTTTGCGGCTGGCCAGATTGCATTGAAACCCGTAAGACAGCAGAAAGTTGGTTTGCTTTTGGATGTAGGAATAGAATTTGAACTAAGGACGAGACATTTGCATGTAGCAGATGCTTGTCGAGCAAGTCTCGGTTTAAATGTTGGACCTGTTGTTATAACTGAGGCTCCCGTAGATGTTCGATTGCAAAAAGGTAAAAGTGGATCTAGTTGGGGAGAAGTTCTTAATCCAGAGATTTTGCTTGAAGCAGGTAAGAAATTGAAAGCTGCTGGTGCTACTGCAATAGCAATAGTTACTAAATTCCCTGAATCTATTGAAGATTCAAATTTATCTGCATATAGACAAGGTGATGGAGTGGACTTTCTAGCTGGGGCGGAAGCTGTGATAAGTCATTTGTTAGTTCGATACCTTTCTATTCCGTGTGCACATGCGCCTGCACTTAATCCTTTACCTATAGATGATGATTTAGATCCTCGTGTTGCAGGGGAGGAATTAGGTCACACTTTTCTTGCTTGTGTACTAGTTGGTTTAAGCAGAGCCCCTGATCTTATAGAAATAGAAGAGAATATACAAATTAAAAATTTGAGAATGCTTAGTAATGCTTTAACAATAGATGATGTGAATGCAGTAGTGGCTCCACAAGGAGCACTAGGCGGCGAGGCAGTCTTAGCATGTATAGAAAGAGGTATAACTATAATTGCAGTAGAAAATCCTGGGGTTATGTCCATAAGTAGTTATGATTTAGATTTAAATGATGCTATTAAGAAAAATTGTGAGATTGAACAAGTAATTACAGCAAAGAATTACTTAGAGGCTTCAGGTTTAATTTTATCTATGAGAGAAGGTATTTCGGTTGAGTCTTTGCGTAGACCAATTAAACAGATAAGTTTGATTAGATAACCAGATTGCTTTTGGAGTTAATCAATTAAATTAAAGTCTTTAGTTAATTATATTTTTTGTAAGGTTAACGTAAGCAAGCCATTGGATGTCTCGGAGGGATTCCTAATGCTTTTGCTACTCCAGGGTGGCAGACAGAACCCCTGACAGTATTTAATCCAGAGAGGAGTTCAGGTCTTTCAGTAAAAGCCGTTTCGAGTCCTCTACCGGCAATTCCCAGTATGTAAGGCAATGTCACGCTTACAAGTGCTTCAGTAGAAGTAAAAGGAACAGCCCCAGGCATATTCCCGACGGCATAGTGCTGTACGCCATGAATTTTTACTGTTGGATTGGTATGTGTGGTTTCAACGCTTGTAGCAACACAGCCACCTTGGTCGATTGCCACGTCAACGATTACAGAGCTTTCTTTCATTTCTTTTACCATTAATTCATCTACAAGTGTTGGCGCACGACCTCCTGGAGTTAGCACTGCTCCAATTAGAAGATCTGCAGTAGGAATGAGCCTTTCTAGCAAACCTCTACTGCTTACAACACTTGTAAGTCTGCCCCTACGATCTGCTTCTAAGTTTCTAAGTCGTTCTGGAGATCGATCTAATAGCATTACTTCTGCATCCATAGCAGCAGCAAGTCTTGCAGCATTCCATCCAACAGTACCTGCACCTATAACTACAACTCTCGCTGGCCTAACACCAGTACATCCTCCAATCAATACTCCACTACCGCCATGAGGTCGTTCTAGTAAATGAGCTCCTATTTGTGCAGCTAGTCTTCCTGCAATTTCACTCATAGGAGCTAATAATGGCAAACTGCCATTTTCCATTTGAACAGTTTCATATCCAACACCTGTAGTTTTTGCTTCTAACAAAGCTTCTCCAACTTTTGGATAAGCAGCTAAATGTAGGTATGTAAATAGCACCATATCCTCCCTTAAGAAGGGAAATTCTTCTTCTTGAGGTTCTTTTACTTTCACTATTAGATGTGCTGCCCAAGCTTGTTCTTTGTTGACAATTTTTGCTCCTGCAGAAGCAAAAGCTTCATCCTTAATTCCTGCCCCAGCTCCTGCTCCCGCTTGAATACGGACTTCTAATCCTTGAGTAACTAATTCTTTGACTCCATCAGGCGTGAGTGCAACTCTTAGTTCATCTGCTTTTATCTCAGCAGGGACTCCGATACTGGCCATAGAGGCTGACAAAATTGAATATGGCATGGGAGATAGTCATTAATATTAGATTGCCCTTTTATCGACAAACTGACCATACTTTGTCGCGATTATTTTGCGGCTATTGGGACTCGCCATCCACTACCAAATGCTTGGTGACTGACTTTTAGAAGAGGTGGTGCTTGTTTACGCTTGAACTCTCCTTTACGTAGGAGCTTTTGTATTCGATTAACTAATAAATAATCATGGCCACTCTCTTTTAGTTGTTCAGGACTTAAGCGTTCCTCAATAAGTGCTTTTAAGATTGGGTCAAGTACTGAATAATCAGGCAAGGAATCACTGTCTAACTGTCCTGGACTTAATTCAGCACTTGGAGGTTTTATTAGAATATTCTGGCCAATCAAATCTCCATTTGAAGGCAGTCCTAACCTTCCTCTGAATTGACCAGTACTTTTTTTGTCTAACCAATTACAAATTCCGAAGACAGTAGTTTTATAGAGGTCACCAATAACTGATAGGCCACCATTCATATCTCCATAAAGAGTGCAGTAGCCAACTGCTAATTCAGATTTATTACCAGTTGAAAGTAGTAAATGACCTTCTTGATTAGCTAAGGCCATAAGAAGTGTTCCTCTTATTCGTGATTGTAGATTCTCAGCTGTTACTCCATTAGGTAATTTGCCAAGAGGCTTTTCTAGAGCTAAATCAAAGCTTTCCATCAAATTTTTAATGGGTACTATGTGAGTATTGATTCTTATTCTTTTAGCCAATTCTAGTGCATCTTTTACTGAATTAGTTGAGCTCCAAGGAGAAGGCATTAGAACTGCCGTAATGTTTTCTGGGCCTAAAGCTGCTGCAGCAATAATTGCTACTAAGGCTGAATCAATGCCTCCGCTTAAACCAATTAATGCACTATTAAAATGACATTTTGAGGCGTAGTCTTTAACACCTAGAACGAGAGCGTTGAAGACTTCTTCTTCTGGAATAGGATCATTATTATAGTCACTTCTAACTCTAGATGATGTATCCCATATTGCGAAGTCTTCTTGATATCTATGCATGGTCAATGCTATTTCTGCTTGAGAATTCATTATGAAGCTTCCACCATCAAATACAAGTTCATCGTTCCCTCCTACTTGATTAAGATAAATTATTGGACATTTGAGGCGTTTAGCAGCTTTAGTTGCTAGTTTGTTGCGAAGAGATTGTTTTTTTTGGCCAAAAGGAGAGGCTGAAAGGTTTAAAAGTAAATCTATTTTTTTAGGTAATAATTTCTCGATTGGATCTGGGCCAGATATTCTTTGACCCTGTAATTCTTCTTCCACCCAAAGATCTTCGCAAATTGTTAGACCTAGTTTATATTTTTTACCTTCCACTAAAAGATCTAGTGTTGAAGGAGAATCTCCTGGTCGAAAATATCTTGCCTCATCAAAAACGTCATAACTAGGCAATAGTTGTTTCCTTGCTATAATTTTCCATCCACTAGACTCTACAATTGCCAAAGAATTAAATAGCTGTGGTAATTGAAAATCTGGAGCAGACTCTGCTACCCCTATTAATACTTGCAAATGTGGTGCTTCTAATGAAAGTATACTTGCAATATGATCAAGTAAATCTCTTTGATTTTTAATTAGAATTGAATTAAGCAGTAGATCCTTAGGAGGATATCCCCATAGCGAGAGTTCAGGGGTAATTAATAAATTTGCTTTTAAAGTTGCTGCTTTTTTGCATGCAGAGATTATTAAATCTGCATTACCCTCAAGGTTTCCTATTAAAGGATTTAATTGCGCTAGAGCAATCTTCATCTTGTAGAATTTTTGAGACTATAAAGATTTTCTTTTAGAAGAATTTCCAGCACGGCTTTGGGGATTTGATTTGTTTGTAGATTCGCGCGTGCTTTTGAACTGGCTGTTGGAGGAACTTGTAATGGAAGTAATTCAATTTGGCCTCCTAAGGATTTAATTTTGGATAACGACGTTTTTGTTATTGGCCAGCCTTTCCTAGGTGTAATGCCAATGCGAGCTTTTTTAAGCAAGATCTTTACGTCAACCCAGGTTGGTATTTGCTCAATGAGGTCACTGCCGATAACAAAAATCAATTTTGCTTTAGGCCATTTATTAGATGCTTTTTCTAAAGTTGTGATTGTCCAGGGACTGCTGAGATCTTGCATAAGTTCTAAATGAGGATTTGCAATTCCCCTGACAAGAGTATTGAGTAATAGTGACCTCTTATTAAGTGATGCCTGATGATTTTTTGTAGGATTATCACTTGCCCAAGTAACTACTTTTGGGAAAAGAGTTAATAATCCTTTTAAAAGAGCTTCATGGCCATTAGTTGGAGGGTCAGCACTAGTTCCTAAGAGCGCTATCTGGTTAATTTTTTCTTTCATGGCAGTAGTGCTTGTAAATTATTTTTTTCTTTTGATGGTGAAGATCTCCAGTTGGCTAGCAAATTCTTAACTTCTGGGTCGCTGGAGGCTAGTCTTATTAAAAGAGCTCTTGGTTGAGCTCCATTTTGATGATTACTTCGAAGTAATTCTCGAGCGGCCAGCCTTCCTGTAAGTTTTGTGGTATGAACAGCAAGTGCTGCTTGTACTAATGCGATAGGTGTTGCAGGTGCCAAAGTTAATCCGCCTGAAATTGGAGTACTAATTAATAAAAGTTGTCTTAATAAACTAAGTATGAATTGAATACTTAGTTGTGCACCTCCAAGAAAAGAGTTGTAGATAGATAATTTCTTTAGAAGTTTTCTCGCTGCTTGACCTTTTAGGTGCATTCCATAAATTTTACTCAGTTGAATGACAAGCGCTGTATCACAAGCTAAGCCCCCTGCTAGGTCTAGAATGCAAAGAGGATTTAATGCTACACCTGATGCTTTAAATGCAGCAAAACGTCCGATTAAGTTTTGTGCTGCAATCTTTCCACGTTTTAACCTTCTTTGATTCAATCTTTGCGAAAAGAAGTCGGCTTGACGAAGGGTATTTAATGATAAAAGTAATTGACCTTCTTCTTCTAAAAGTTTAATCAATGAATTTTTAAGTGCTTCTATTCTTGGAGCACATTGCTTACTTCTTACTCTACCGTCTGATAAAAGCTCTACTTCACGAGGTGCAGCTGAAACTGTCTTGATGCTGAGTTTTCTTGCCTGGAGTGGCAAACGATTACGGATACTTCTTATTAAATCAAGTTGTTCCTTTTGTTCCCACTGATCACAACGATTTAAAACCAGTAAAATTGGTTTGCCTTGATTGAAGAGACAGCTAACTGCAGAGAGCTCCACACTGGTTATATCGCTATCTAGAACAACTATTATTAAATCAGATTTTATTGCAATACGCTTTGCGAGACGATCTCTACATTCTGAGGCAATTTCATCAATTCCTGGAGTATCAATAAGTTCAATAATATTTAATTTCTTGATTGGATAGCTCCATTCGACGGCAGAAGTAGTTCTTGTGCAGCCATGTGCGACATCAGTTGCAAAAATTTCTTTTTCAAGCAGTGCGTTTAGTAAACTTGACTTGCCAACACCTACTCGACCAAAAACTGCTATTCGGAAATTATTGTTTATTAGTCGATCTATTTGTTCGTCAAGTGTATTTAGTTCACCCGCCAATTGTGTACGCTCGAGATTATTTAAATTTAAGTTTGTACGCCATTGATGTAGCAGTAGTTTGCAACGTTCTGGTGTTGAAGGAATAGAACTAATTCTCATGAGCTTGATTTTCGCCACCAACCAGCAAGTACTGCGAGTACTGCTTCTGCTCCAATCACTCCTACAAATCCTCCAAATTCATCAACAACAACCCTGACCCCAGTGCTGTCACGGTTAAAACCAGTGAGTAGTCGATCGACTCGAATCATTTCAGGAACAAATTCAACTGCTTCGCTTAGGTCGGAAGGCGTTAAATCTCCTCTTCCTTGAAGCAAGGCTGTAAGAAGCCTTTCTCGGTTTGCCACCCCAAGAACTTTATCTACCTCTTCGCCTAGTACGACCCACCATTGTGAATTGTTTCTGAGAAGTGTTGGGCGAAGTTCATCTAGAGTTATATGTCCATCCAAGGTGGTTGCGGCAACTCTTGGAGTCATGAGGTCACGAGCAGTTAGATCGTTTAGTTGGAATACTTTTAAAATCATTGCTGCTTCATCAGCTTCGATTTGCCCTTTTTGTGATCCGAGGCGAGCTAATTGACGAATTTCCTCTTCATCAGTACTTATTTCATTTTCTGCGGTTATAACCGGGAGCAAGTGTTCAAGCAAAAGTAATAATGGACGCATTAAAATGCTTAGTAAATGAAGTATTGGTGCACTTGCTAAAGAAACTTGTAAAGCGAATCTGCTGCCAATTGATTTTGGGAGTATTTCTCCTAGAAGTATGACTAGAATAGTTAAACTAATTGAGAACAAAGGAAGTGCTATTCCACTAATTTGACGTTGTTCAAAAACAAAAGCTGCGTATCCTCCCAACATTAAACTCCCAAAGATATTGAAACCATTATTTGCAATAACAAGAACTGTTAGTGTCCTGCCTAATCTTTGTTTAAGTCTTGCCAATCGTTTGGCGCCTGAAACAGGTTTTTTCCTTGCTGCAATTTCATGAACCCGTAGAGGATTTACTGCTAGTAATGCTGCTTCAATCCCTGAGCACAAAGCAGACCCTATTAAAACAACGCCAATTAGAAGAGATAGCAATGCTATGTCGGAGCTCATGCCTTTATTCCTATCAAGGAGTGTTGGGGATTGAAGTGATTCATACTTTGCATATTTTTAGCCTCTGGCGAGGCTTTTGGTATGAGCATTATTTTTATTTGGGTAGTGAAGAGATCAGGTTCTGCTCAGTATGAGCTTGGCAAGTAATTAGACATTTTTATCTTTACCTACTAGTTGCTTTTTGCAAGCCATTTGATAGGTGGCATGAGATTTCAGTAGTTTGTAGGAATGAATTGTTACTTCTTCCATTCTGGAGTCCTATTGATAATGAGTTGCTGTTGTGATTGATCTGGATTGTTTTAGCAAGCGTCGAGATCGCTTTTTGGCTCAATTGGGAGATAAGGCAGCGGTGATACCTGGTGCTCCTCTCGTTACTCATCATTCTGATTGTGAATATCCTTTTCGTCAGAACAGCGACTTTTGGTATTTGACAGGTTTTGATGAGCCTGATGCTGTTGCACTTTTTTTGCCTTATAGACCTAAAGGTGAACAATATATTCTTTTTGTCTTGCCTAAACGCTCAACAGATGAGGTATGGACTGGTTTTAGATGGGGTACTGAAGGAGCAGTTGGAAGATTTGGAGCGGATATTGCTCATTCAATAGATGAGTTGGCAATTCGCTTAAGTGATTACCTCGTTGGGGCAGATGGTATCGCTTTTAGAGTTGGTAAGCATCCACAGGTCCAAGCTTTAGTTCTTAAAGCTTGGACAGAACAACTTGACAAATTTCAGCGAAATGGATCTGGAGCACTTTCACTTGTTGCACCTTGTCCATTGATACATCAATTGAGACTTCGTAAAGAGAAGATTGAAATAGATCGAATGCGCGAAGCTGCTCGAATTTCTGCAGGAGCTCATGAATTAGCTAGAAACATTGTTCGTCCCGGCATGAATGAACGTCAAGTACAAGCATTAATAGAGCAATACTTCCTTGATCATGGGGCTAGAGGACCTGCATATCAATCAATTGTTGCAGGAGGGGATAATGCTTGTGTTTTGCATTACACAGCTAATAACTCTCAGCTCGCTGATGGTGATTTACTACTGATAGATGCAGGCTGTTCCTTATTTGACTATTACAATGGTGATATTACACGTACTTTCCCAATTAATGGTCATTTTACAGGTGAACAAAGAGCACTTTATGAGATTGTTTTAAAAGCTCAGGAGGTAGCTATTGACTTGGTCTCTCCTGGTCAAAATGCAGAAAATGTTCATGAATCAGCAGTGCGTATTATTGTTGAAGGCTTACTTGATCTTGGATTGTTAAGAGGAAGTGTAGATTCACTAATTGAGCAACGAGCTTATAGTCATTTGTATATGCATAGAACAGGGCATTGGCTTGGTTTAGATGTTCATGATGTGGGTGCTTATCGTCTTGGAGAGTATCCAGTTAAGTTGCAATCTGGAATGGTCCTTACTGTTGAGCCAGGCATTTACATAAGCGATCGCTTACCTGTTCCTCAAGATCAACCATCTATTGATGAGCGTTGGAAAGGCATAGGCATTCGAATCGAGGATGATGTGTTGGTTGGAGATTTTGAAAAGGAAGTTTTGTCGTTGAATGCATTAAAATCAGTTGAATCAATGCAGTTTGCCAAGTAGATTTTTTTGGAAATCTTAAAAATCTTTACCAATTCAAGGTGTGTTTAAGAATTTCATTGGTACATTTCAAAATCTCATCTGCCCCTGCCTCTTTCAACTTTGCTTCATATATTTTTCTAGCTGTTTGATTGTTTGGATTATGTAGATGAGGTGGTGCTATTGCAAAACTAAGAAAAGTTTGACTAGGTATTTTTTCTTTTGCTTGTTTGATTGTGATTACGTCAGCAACTGTGTCTCCTAGATAAGCGATTGGTGGAATGTTGTCACCTAATTCTTTACCTGTGAGTTGTCTTGCTAACTGAAGCAGACCTTGTGGATTAGGTTTGTCAGGAGCATCTCCCATTGCAATTAATGGAGGATTTTTTAGACCTAGTCGATTCTCCAGTACATATTTTGCTGAAGAGGCTTCTGCGCCACTTACAAATCCCCAAGCGAAATTTTCTTGAGAAATATTTTTGAAAAATCTAGGCTTTACAAGAAGTTCTTCATTCATGATAAATCCATCCCAATCTTCGGGGTCCCCGTCTGGACTGCCACCAAAGTAGAAATGACTAAAAACTTCTTCTAGATATTTGCGATCAGGCAACTGAGATGCCCCATTGGCTTGTTGCTTTCGTTTAATGAGCTCCATGCTTGCATCCCAGTCATTGTTCCAGCACCCTTCACTTTTCAAGACATCAATGTTTTCGAGACTGGGCCGCCAGTTAATGAAAAAATTAACTGTCTCTTGGATAGCTAGTCGGTAGCTGCTAGCTACATCTCTTATGACACCGTCGATGTCAAAAAGAAGGAGCCCTTTAAAGTTCTTCAAATTAATTGAGGCCTAGACTGTTAGGTTAGATCTTTGATTGATTTCCTTGATCGCTGAGAACATGAAGGTTTCAGATGACGTATCAACTGACCAAGAGGTTGTGACTGATTCAGCAGAGGTCGATGAGCTAACACAGGAGGCCAAAGAGGCCAAAGAGGCCAAAGAGGTTAAAGAGGTTAAAGAGGCCAAAGAGGCCAAAGAGGCTATTGATGAACCCAAGCCAGGTAGACCAGGCATGCTTGGAGCTTCAGCGGCACTTGCATCAGCAACTATCGATGCTGATGGAGTTCCTTCTGGGCATACTCCTAAAGCAGATGAAGGTCGATTCTTGCTAAAAATTCTTTGGTTGCCTGACAATGTTGCTTTAGCAGTAGATCAAATTGTTGGCGGAGGTCCAAGCCCATTAACTGCTTATTTCTTTTGGCCAAGAGAAGATGCTTGGGAAACTCTTAAAAGTGAATTGGAAGGAAAAAGTTGGATAACTGATAACGAGAGAGTTGAAGTATTAAATAAAGCTACTGAGGTTATTAATTATTGGCAGGAAGAAGGAAAAGGTAAAACATTAGAAGAAGCAAAATCGAAATTCCCAGATGTCACTTTCTGTGGCACAGCATAAGCTTGATTCAAATAATCACAGTCTTAATAGATTGAGCCTAATTTAACATCTTTGCATCTTTCTCGAATTTCTTGGCTGCATCTATCGTTGAGTTTACATTGAATAGTTCTGTTGCAAGATCTGTATTAATTGTAAATGTGTTTAAGCCTTCTTTTGTAAGGCAAATCAGCTCTTCTACTTTCTTAATACTGGCCACCAAGATCTTGCAGTCGCTCTCTAAGTCTTCAAGCATTCTCTTCATTATTATTATTTCTTCTAAACCATCTTTGCCGAGGTTGGATATTCTGGTTAGATAAGGTGCAATATATTTTGCACCAATATTTTCTGCAATAAGAACTTGTTTAGCCTCATAGCAGGCAGTGAAAGTAACAGGTATATTTTTGCTGATCAACTTTTTTGCTGCAAGACTTCCGTTTAGGGTGATTGGAATCTTTATATATACTTTCATTCGTTTTGTTTTGATTTGGTTTAAAGCTATTCCAGTATCAAAGAGATTTTTATCTGTTTCCCCCCAAGCTTGAACATGAAATTCACTACAGCCTAATCGTTCTGCATTTTTTATAAGGTTAGCAATATTGTTGATTTCGCAAGGCTGATTAGCTTTTTTTAGAAGAGTTGGATTAGTTGTTATGCCATTAAAAATTCCAACGTTGAACCATTGTTGCCATATTTTAGGATCTGCATTATCAAGTAGCAGATTCAGACTCATTAACGCTCCTTGTTTTTAGTTTTGATTTTGGGTCGCTTGAAATCTTGCTCTTGCTCGATTGAATTTTTGTTGAGCTTTTAATTTCTCAGTTGAAGCTGATTGCCCTTCTAATTGATTTAATTCATTTTTGGCTTGTTCAAGGTCAACTTCAGCTGCTGAGGCATCAATTTTGCTGCCTAGCTCGGCTCCATTTACTAAAACGGTTACATCATTACCTTCAACCTCAGCAAATCCACCCATTAAAGCGATTGAGTTCCAATTTCCATCATTAAGAACCCTCAGGACACCAATGTCGAGAGCTGTGACCATGGAAATGTGGCCAGGTAAAATCCCTAAAAGGCCAGTAGTGCTAGGAAGGATTACTTCTTCAACGGTGCCGTCGAACACGCTCTGGTCGGGTGCCAGCACTCGCAGGGTGAGGGACATTTTTAGAGGGTGTTGTGTGAATTAGTTTGTTGTTTAGGGATTCAGGGTGTTTTTGAGGGATGGCCCGTAAAACACCCTGTAGGGAATTAGTTAAGTATTGGCTTCTGCCTTTATTTTCTCTGCTTTAGCTTTGACTTCTTCAATATTGCCAACAAGGTAGAAGGCCTGTTCTGGAAGATGGTCTAATTCACCAGCAAGAATCATATTAAATCCTGCAATAGTTTCATCCAGTTTTACGTATTTACCTGACATACCAGTGAATATCTCTGCCACAAAGAATGGTTGAGATAAGAACTTTTCTATTTTCCGTGCTCTGTCAACAGTTTTACGATCTTCTTCTGATAATTCATCAAGACCAAGGATTGCAATGATGTCTTGAAGTTCTTTATATCTTTGCAGTGTTGATTGAACAGCTCTAGCAGTTTTGTAATGCTCATCTCCAACTACCGATGGCTGAAGCATTGTGCTAGTTGAATCGAGAGGGTCAACTGCAGGATAAATTCCTTTCGCTGCCAAAGCTCTTGCTAGAACTGTGGTTGCATCTAAGTGAGCAAAAGTAGTTGCTGGAGCGGGGTCTGTAAGGTCATCCGCTGGCACATACACAGCTTGAATTGAAGTAATCGAACCTTCAAGAGTAGAGGTAATTCTTTCTTGTAGCTCACCAACGTCTGTGCCAAGGGTTGGTTGATAGCCAACAGCAGAAGGCATGCGACCTAAAAGTGCAGAAACCTCTGATCCTGCCTGAACAAACCGGAAGATATTGTCTACAAATAAGAGAACATCTTGCTTATTCACATCGCGAAAATGCTCTGCCATTGTTAAAGCAGATAATCCAACTCTCATCCGAGCACCAGGAGGCTCGTTCATTTGACCAAAGCAGAGAGCAACTTTTGATTTAGTTAGATCATCAGCATTAATAACACCTGACTCTTTGAATTCTTCATACAAGTCGTTACCTTCTCTTGTCCTTTCACCTACACCTCCAAATACAGATACACCACCATGTTCTTTTGCAATGTTGTTGATTAGTTCTTGAATAAGCACTGTTTTACCAACACCTGCACCTCCAAAAAGCCCAACTTTGCCTCCTTGCCTGTAAGGAGCAAGTAAATCTATAACCTTAATTCCCGTCTCAAAAACTTTTGGTTTTGTTTCTAGATCAGTGAGCTTTGGAGCAGGGCGGTGGATTGGAGATGTAGTTGAAGTGGTTACTGGGCCTTGTTCATCAACAGGTTCACCTAGAACATTGAAGATTCTTCCTAAGGTTGCTTCTCCAACAGGTACTGATATTGGAGCGCCTGTATCCAAAGCTTCCATGCCCCGCACAAGACCATCAGTGCCACTCATTGCGACTGCGCGCACTCTGTGGTCTCCAAGTAATTGCTGTACTTCTGCAGTCAAGGCAACATCTTGGCCGGCAGGGTTTTTCCCTTCAATTCGCAGGGCATTGAGGATCTTTGGAAGCTTGCCGGCGGGAAATTCCACATCCAAAACCGGGCCAATCACCTGGCGAACAACGCCCTTTGTGCCGGCGGAGGCGGTAGCAGCAGCGGCCATAAGTAATTAGAAATGCGAGGGGTTGCGCTAAAAAAGCTTGCCCTTCCTGAGCGGCGCAAGATTACCACTTTGCATGACCGGAAGCTATACGGTTCGGTCAACCGCACTAGTTACCTATGGTGCCCTATAGGGTCCTGCGAATAGGTTGGCACTCATGAGCCTTGAGTGCTAACTCTTGTTTAGAGTGGTCCTCAGGCGCCTTGTTGTTGCTTCTGCACCTAATCTATGGCAGCTGTTTCCCTTAGCGTCTCCACCGTAAAGCCACTAGGAGATCGCGTTTTTGTAAAAGTCTCAGAATCAGAAGAGAAGACGGCTGGTGGGATTCTCTTGCCTGATACCGCCAAAGAAAAACCTCAAGTTGGGGAAGTAGCACAGGTTGGGCCTGGTAAGCGAAATGATGATGGCTCTCGTCAGTCCCCAGAGGTAGGTGTAGGTGACAAAGTCCTATACAGCAAGTACGCAGGTACCGACATTAAACTCGGTAGTGATGAGTATGTCCTCTTGTCTGAGAAGGACATACTTGCAGTAGTTAACTGAAGCTCTTCAAAATTTCAGTTGCAACTCAGATTTTTAACACTTCTAACACTCTCTTTTTAAAGGTAAACGCTTCTCATGGCTAAGCGCATTATTTACAACGAGCAAGCCCGTCGCGCACTTGAGCGTGGTATCGACATTTTGGCTGAATCAGTTGCTGTCACTCTTGGGCCTAAAGGTCGCAATGTTGTTCTTGAAAAAAAGTTCGGTGCTCCTCAGATTATTAATGATGGTGTAACCATCGCTAAGGAAATTGAACTAGAAGATCACATTGAAAACACTGGAGTAGCACTTATTCGACAAGCAGCATCAAAAACAAATGATGCTGCTGGAGATGGCACGACAACTGCTACTGTTTTGGCTCATGCCATGGTTAAAGCAGGACTGCGCAATGTTGCAGCAGGTGCTAATGCGATAACCCTTAAAAAAGGAATTGACAAGGCTACTGATTTCTTGGTCAAAAAGATTGAAGAGCATTCAAAGCCCATTAGTGATAGCAATGCAATTGCTCAATGCGGAACAATCGCTGCAGGTAATGATGAAGAAGTTGGGCAGATGATTGCCGATGCGATGGATAAAGTTGGGAAGGAAGGTGTTATCTCTTTAGAAGAAGGTAAGTCGATGACTACCGAATTGGAAGTTACTGAAGGAATGCGCTTCGATAAAGGATATATCTCGCCTTATTTTGCAACTGATACAGAAAGAATGGAAGCAATTCTTGATGAGCCATATATTCTTCTTACTGATAAAAAGATAGCTTTAGTGCAAGATCTTGTCCCTGTGTTGGAGCAAGTTGCTCGAACAGGAAAGCCTCTTTTGATTATTGCTGAGGATATTGAGAAAGAAGCTCTTGCAACCTTAGTTGTGAATCGTTTGCGTGGTGTTTTGAATGTTGCGGCCGTTAAGGCGCCAGGTTTTGGTGACCGAAGAAAGGCAATGCTCGAGGATATGGCTGTTCTGACCAATGGACAGTTAATTACCGAGGATGCTGGGTTAAAACTCGAGAATGCCAAGCTCGAGATGCTTGGGACTGCTCGTAGAGTCACTATTAATAAGGACACCAGCACGATTGTCGCAGAAGGCAATGAGGCTGCTGTGAAAGCTAGATGTGAACAGATCAAAAAACAGATGGATGAAACTGATTCCACTTATGACAAAGAAAAACTTCAGGAACGTCTAGCTAAATTGGCTGGTGGAGTTGCTGTGGTCAAAGTTGGAGCAGCAACTGAAACTGAAATGAAAGATAAGAAGCTTCGGCTTGAGGATGCTATTAACGCAACCAAGGCGGCTGTTGAAGAAGGAATTGTTCCAGGAGGAGGTACAACTCTTGCTCACCTAGCTCCTACTTTGCAAGAATGGGCTAATACAACCCTAAGTGGTGAGGAATTGATAGGGGCCAAAATTGTTGAAGCCGCTCTTACCTCTCCTTTAATGCGAATTGCTGAAAATGCCGGAGCTAATGGCGCTGTAATTGCTGAAAACGTAAAAAGTAAGCCAATTGTTGAGGGCTATAACGCAGCTACTGGTGAATATGTAGATATGCTTGCTGCAGGTATTGTTGATCCTGCCAAAGTCACAAGATCTGGTCTTCAGAATGCTGCTTCAATTGCAGGAATGGTTCTTACTACTGAATGTATTGTTGCTGATTTGCCTGAGAAGAAAGAAGCTGCGCCTGCAGGTGCAGCTGGTGGAATGGGTGGTGATTTCGACTATTAAGCTAACTGAACAGCCTATAATGGCTATCTAAACAAAAAAAGGCCTTAATTGGCCTTTTTTTTTGTTCGGTAGCGTTGAAAAATATATGAACAAATACCTAGTTATCAAAAAATGCACTCGCTATATCTTGTGTCTGCATAAAAATATGTCACTAGGGGACTTTAATATTGATTTTTTTAAGGTCGAATATGTAAAAAGGATCTATAACTAAGATATGAGTTCAATAAATCTTATGAACAGCTTGTTTAAATGGTTTGTTAATTTAGTCAAGGGTATGGGGGATGCACTTTTTCATCCCTATAAAGATAATCAGCCACCAGCTATAGGATTCCAGCCATTTACTGGGAAGTCTTATAAGACCAGAAGAATAACCATTTAGCGACTTGGCTTTAGAAGGACTGTTGAGGTTTTTATTGACCTAATAGCTTCTATATATTATTAGAATATTTCCCCTAACAAAGAAAAATATTGATGCTTAGTATTAATAATTGGCTCAAAAGATGGTGCTTATCTCATAAATTCTTAATTCAATGAATCGGTTTTATAGCTGATTTAATTGGTTATAGATTAAGTGTTTTCAAGGTTTTATTGGTAAAGATATTAACTACTTGAACAGCTGTTTGTGTACATTTTGGTAAATTGCTTACCTTTGAGACTCTAAGGACTAATGCTTTGTGCTCTGAGCTCTTAAATGATTGCTTTAATATCCTTTTGTTTAGGTTTATTGATCCGCACCATGATTGATGAATGTATTCTATGGGCTTAGTAGTAAAATAGATATTAGCTATTTCGTTAAATTTTGGGAGATAGAATAGTGTTTTGGTGAATTAATTGGAAGAAATAATCTTATTAAGGTTTTTCTGTTTAGTGTGCTTAAATTCTCCTTTATTACTGATTGCAATAGATCATTAATTACTTAAGTTAGAGTATCTTATTTATGTTTGATTTAACCAACCAGCTCCAAGGATAATTGCAAGGCTGAGAAAAATCGATAAACATATCCAAGTGGCTCTATTTAGAGTTGCCTCTGCACTACTGGCGCTTGTAAACATCGAACTTCCGCTTGCTGCTAGTCCGCCCATTCCATCGCCTTTGGGGCTATGAAGAAGTATTAGTAGCATCAGAAAAACCCCTGAGGCAACCCATATCCAAGAAAGAACAGTTGTAGTCATAAAATTATTTTAATACTTGATTCAATGAATTGAATAGCAAATTTGAACAATTTTAGACGGGCTGTGCTAGCAATGGTTTAGCAGATGGTGTTTGAACATCTTCAATTAGTGAATAACCTGTCATTGCATCGGGTTTAGGCAGATTAAGTAACTGAAGAATTGTTGGAGCGATATCTGCTAATCCGCCCCCATTTCGTAAATGAATTGAATTACCCTGATTAGGAATCTTTCTTTTTTCACCTTCAACAAGAATCACTGGGACAGGATTAGTTGTGTGAGCTGTCCAGGCTTGTCCATCTGGGCCTTGCATTAATTCTGCATTCCCATGATCTGCAGTAATTAGTAAGGTTCCGCTCATTTTTCCAGTAGAGGTAAGAAGACGCCCTATACATGAATCAACTTTAGAGATAGCAGTTTTGGCTGCTTCCATAACACCAGTATGACCAACCATATCTGGATTAGCGTAGTTAATTACAATTAGAGAATAAGTACCACTTTCAATAGCTTTAGTACAACTTTCTGTGAGTTCATCGGATGACATCTCTGGTGACAAATCATAAGTGGCAACTCTTGGAGAAGGTACAAGGTGACGATCTTCTCCAAGGAGAGGTTTTTCTATCCCTCCATTTAAGAAATAAGTGACATGGGGATACTTTTCAGTTTCAGCAGTTCGATATTGTTTAAGGCCATGTTCGGAAACAATTTGTCCTAAAAGATGATCAAGTGACTCTGGTGGAAATGCAACTAATACTGGTAGTTCTGCTTCGTATTGAGTGAAAGTGAGAATATTTAATTTTGGATTATTATTCTTTGGAAAACTATTAAAATCATCTAATGTCAGAGCTTGAATAAGCTGACGCGCTCTATCAGGACGAAAGTTGAACATTATCAATCCATCATTTTGTTTTAAATATGATGAGTTAAGGCGAGTTGGCTCAATAAATTCATCTGTAATTCCTGATGCATAACTTTTTTCCAATATCGAATCAGGAGATGCTTTGGTTATCGTTAATTCTGGATTGGTTAACAACTCGTAGGCTTTAAATGTCCTTTCCCATCGTTGATCTCGATCCATCGCCCAATATCTTCCACAGAGGCTAGATATCTCACCTATGCCATTTTTTTCGATTGATTCATTAATTTGCTTTAGAAAATTCCCTGCACTTTTTGTAGGAGTATCTCGCCCATCAGTTATTGCATGTATGGCTACTTTTTTTATACCTGAAGCCTTTGCCCAATCTAAAAGACCGCATAAATGATCTATATGGCTATGGACCCCTCCATTAGAGCAAAGACCTAAGAGGTGCAATGTCCCGTTGGAATTTTTTAATCTTGATGCAAGTTGTACAAGGGCAGGGTTTTGTTGTAGACGATTATTTTTCACTGTCTCTGTGATTCTTACTAACTCCTGTTGAATAACTCGACCTGCACCAATTGTTAAATGACCTACTTCTGAATTGCCCATTTGCTCATCTGGCAATCCAACATCTGCTCCACTTGCTTCGATAAGAGTATGTGGATATGCATGCCATAAGGCATCCATTATTGGTGTGTGGGCACTTTGAATGGCATTGTGAGCCTTTTCGTTACTGTGTCCCCACCCGTCAAGTATTGCTAGGACCACAGGAGCCACTGGGTTGTGACGCATGGAGTCTGCGGAACTAATGTTCGGCATTTTGAACTGGATTCCTTCTTATTGGACTCCTTGAAAACAAACTACTTCCTCCAAGGTCTTGAGTTGGCTTTGTGTTGATTTCCGTCAGCTTTTGCGAATGTAATTCTTTGTCTTCTAGAGCTTCTTCAGCATAAAATCTTTGCCCATAACAATCTTTAATGAAAGACAACCTTAGAGATGAGAGGGTTGAAATTCTTTCGGAACAGGAGCTTAGGCGAACTCTGACTCGTCTAGCTTCTCAAGTCCTTGAGACAGTTCCCGAAAGCAAAGGGTTGCTGCTGCTTGGCATCCCAACACGAGGAGTGCATCTTTCCAAAGTTTTAGCTAAAGAACTGCAAGCACTTACTGGTCATGCCATTGATCAAGGAAGCCTTGATCCAACATTTCATAGGGACGATATTTTGAGAATAGGTACCAGAATTGTTGAACCTACAGATCTCCCTTCAACTGTTGAGGGACGTCAAGTAGTTTTAGTTGATGATGTGATTTTCACTGGACGCACAGTGCGAGCAGCTTTAGAGGCATTACAAGCCTGGGGACGTGCAGAGAGAGTTATGTTGTTGGCAATGGTGGATCGTGGACATAGAGAAGTTCCTATTCAGCCCGATTTTTGTGGAAGGAAAGTTCCCACTCGCCTTTCAGAATCAATTCAATTGCGTCTTAAAGATATAGATGGAGAAGAAGGTATATACCTTCGCCAATGTTCAAATTAAGTTTTTGTTAATTACTTTTACTTCATTTTATCTAACTGGACCAAGGATTTTTGTATTTATTTCTTGCCCATTACGAATATCAATGCCCTTCATCTCAAGCTGAGCATCTGAGTTGATTTTAAATTGTAAACGTAGACAGTCTTCACCTGGTTGGCCTTCAGGATTTAATATTAATGAGTTTGTAGAATTCTCCCAAGGGATAACTTTTTGGGAGGTACGTTCATTTTTTAATGTTGGAATACCATTGATATAAATCACTTCATGTGCTTCCTCAAGATCAGGTTCTCCAAGTACTATTTCAATCTCTTTTTGATTAACTTTGCTTCCAGCTAGAACTACTTCAAGATCATTTGATGTAGGCCAAGGTTGCCCAGCTAGAAAAATTGGATGCCATATATGTTGTTTGGTTCTTTGATCCCAACAGCGAAGTGAAACACCACGTTGCAAAATATCTTTAATGGTCACACCTGGAGTTAAATTTAACGCCCCTATTGCTATTGCTTCAATTGGAGGAGGTGTTAATAGGGGTGCCGGTTTAGTCTTTTCTTCTACCCAGCGTCTAAGGAGAGGAATTCTTGATCCACCTCCTACGATTACAACCCCATTTAAGTTATTTAGTTCACATCCATTGGCTCTTCCTTTCGCAAGTGTCTTTTCAAGTAAAATATTTAAGCTATTTAATAAACCACGATTTAAGAGAAGATTCTCGAGTTCAATTCTAGACAAAATGAGGTTTTTAGCTGGACTGGAAGAGGATTCATTCGATATTTCTAAAAGAGTATCTTTCTTTTCTATTCTGCTGTCGCTTAGTCGGCATTTGAGTCTCTCGGCTGCATTGAGAATTGATTCTGTTAATGGAGTACCAGGACATAAATAACTTGCTATCCAGCGATCAAAATCTCTTCCCCCAAGCCTAAAACCAGCTTTTCCTAATACCTTTGCGCATCTGAGAACTTGCTTACTTGTTTCATTTAGATCTTTGCCACCAAAACGCATTAATTGTGCAATTGGTGCTGCTTTTCCTTCTCCTCCTTCTAAAGCTACCAATGAAAAATCTATTGTGCTCCCTCCGATATCTATAACAAGTAATTTAGAACCAGCAGGTAAGCCTGCTCCCATTGCAGCAGCAGTTGGTTCGTCTACAAGAGCAATTTCTTCAATTGGAAAAGTTTCGCAGACCTTTTGAAGCCAAGATCTATATGCTCTATATGTTTCTACTGGTGCAGTTAGAACTAATCTCTGAATGGAAAGATTTTTTGGTATTCGCTTCCAGATTTCTTGAATAAATAACTCACCAGCTTGTTCAGGACTAAGAGTCGAAATGCTTAGTTCAGAAAAATCTTTATTGCCAATTAGTCTTTTGAAATCTCTATTAAGGTGTGGGCTTTCTTTATTAGATAGACCTAAATTAATTACTTCTTGACCAATTATTAGTTTATTCTCTTCAGGAATTTGCCATATGAGAGTAGGAATTTCCCCTTTAGAACGGTTTATGTTTCCCAAATCTAAAAGGTTAGGGGTTTGTTCTTTCTCTCCTTGAAAAGCAACTACTGTTGTTGAGTTTCCTAGATCTATTGCAAGGGTACCTGTTTGATAAGGAACCTGAAGCTTCTCTATAGCCATAGTCAGGTTGTGAGCAATTAAAGAGTAAAGGGCTTGGACCTTGAATAGATCTCAATAGATGAGAACTTTTGCCTATTCAGAGAGAATGATTGGGATTACAGGAGATTATGCGCCAAGAATGTGTTTTGTTGAGCATTCTGGACGTGAGCGTAATGTGAGTTTTTCTCAAGTCTCAAGTGACTTTGCATTAGTAAATACAGGTCAAATTGAATATATTGCCAGGAGGATGTCAACTGATGTATGAGTAAGTGGATTTTGTTTAGATCAAAGTTTTTCAGCTTGTCAGCTTCTTGAACTAAAGTGTTTAAAACATAGCAATGGAACACTGAGTGATTAAATCCGGTTTGGATTCAAAAGATCTTGCCAAGAGAGGCGAGAGCCTCATTCGTCAATCGAGCAATCGATATTTGACTACAGTGCGGATTGCTTTCCGTGCAAAGCAACGACGCTTTGATGATTTTGATGGTCTCCTTGAAGAATCAAGTGTTAAACCAGTTCAGCGCGCCATAGTTGAACTTAGTGATGAACAAGATCAACCAGACTTATTACCTGGGTGATCAATGCTTGAAAAGGAAGGCTCAGGCTGGCGATTGGCCAGGGATTCTTCAAGAAAAAATTTCCCAGTTCTTATTGGTGGCAAATATTGGGCAATAGAATTAACAGAGAATGAGTGGATTGATCTGCTGCAGCTTGTTATTGATTTAGTTGATGAACATAAAAAACTACAAAACCAATTAATGAAAGAAGAGACTGTCAGCTTGGAGTTAGAACGTCATCCTTGGTGGGCCTGTATCGATGGGGACAGAAAAGAATGGAGTCTTCATTTGATCCTTGAAGGAGATGGAATACACAAACGAGGCGTTGAAGCGTATTGGCCCACCCCTTCTGCCCAATACGTTACAAATGAAATGAGAACCATCTGGGATTCTCTCAATTGATTAGCTTTTTTAATGCATCCTGCAGTCATTGATTTTCCCCTCCTTGAAGATGTTTATTACACAGTTTCTCCACGGGATTAACCTTGAAAACCATGACAGAGATTAAACCTGTGGAAAACATGCTTCAAAGTGTTCTTCCACTTGACGAAAATATGCTCTTGGTATATTGAACATTGCATTTTGATTCTTTGAGAATCATTGCTGTGGTGAGTGTCTTAAAAGGAGAGGGTTTGAGATTCCCAGCCTAATGCCCTCTTGACTATTGGCTTTACATGTGGAGAACTAGTGTCGATACAGAGGGATTTTTGATGCATCAGGTAGAAAATTTTCAAGCTTTTTACTCAACAGCCTTAGGAACGGCTTTAACAGGTGATGAGGCAATTGATAGAGATGATGAATCTGCCTCATCAGCAGATGGTGAATCTGCCTCATCAGCAGATGGTGTAGTTAGCTTTCAGGCTGAATTACCACTGCCATTGCAAGCTGCAATGGCAAGTTTTATTGAGAAGTATCCGAATTGGGATCAGTACAGATTGATACAAGCAGCTTTGGCTGGATTTCTTGTTCAAAATGGAGTTAAATCAAGATCTATAACACGTCTTTACGTTGGTAATATGTTTGGGTGTGAGTCTATGATTCAGGGACTGTAAATAATTAATGTTAAGTTAATATTAATGCTGTTTAAGAAAACAATTAGGCTCGATTAACTTCCGTTTGCGATAAGAATTTTTTTTAATCAAGGTGGCCTAATATATCTTGTGCAGTGTATCTTGGTACAGGCATTATTGAAAGGCGATTGCCTTGTCGCACAACCCGCAATTCTTCGGCTGTATAAAGTTCTCGCAATTCATTTAAAGAAATTTGTGATTTAAATGTCTTTAAATATCCAACCTTTACACAATCCCACCTAGGTTTTTCCTGAGAAGACTTTGGATCAAAATATTTTGAGTTGCGATCAAATTGAGATGGATCAATTATTAGCGTTTCTTGTACAATCATTAGGCCTACTATTCCAGGCGGCTTACAATTAGAGTGATAAAAAAAAGCTTTATCTCCTATATGCATTGATCGCATAAAGTTTCGAGCCTGATAGTTTCTGATGCCATCCCATAAAGTACTTTTTTCTTTTTGAAGCTGATGAATCCCGTAAACATCTGGTTCACTTTTCATTAGCCAGTAGTTACATTCAGTCATATCAATGGATTTGGGCGAAAATGGGCGGTTTGGGTAAACCTTCGATCTCAGGGGTTCATAGATTTTCTAGTCACCAAAACGATAGTGCTTTCGGACTGCTTTATGTACTTCCCATGTACAAGACATTCCTTTGGGAAAGACAACTAGATCCCCGACCCCAAACCTGACAGGCTGACCTTCGTTAGGCGTCACCGTCACATCTCCTTCCAGAATTAAACAAGTCTCCTTATCGCTATATGTCCAAGGAAATGAACTTGGATCACAAGTCCATATTGGCCATTCCTTTATCCCTAACTCGTTGATAGTGCTTTCAGGGCAGGGTGATGTGATTGAGATTGCCAATTAATTTTTTCGAGCTCAACTTCTTTTTAGCTTATTGAGATCTGTTGAACAGTCTTTAATCTCTCTCTCAGGTCTATAAGGTCAAATTCCTTAGATTGAAGATTCAGCATTTGACTGAACAACGCGTCTTTTAAGTTCATGCATGCCTTCAAGCTGGTTGTGAAAAGCTAGTAATTGCTGTTTTATATGTTCTGCAGGCTTTAGTTTTGCTATCAATTTTATTGCCTCTTCAATATTTACCTTGGCTTTTAGTAATGCATAACATTCTTGTGTACCTGCTTCTGATGCCATTCGTAAAAATAATTTCTTTCAACTAAACTAATTTAAAGCAATTAATCGTTCAATTATGTAGTTATTTACACTGTCAAAGATGATCTCTATGAAAGCTTTTGAAGCCTGAACACTATTGGCTATAATTTATACTAATTTGAAGCAGTTTGTAGCTATTGATATCATTCCAAACTAGAGAATGAATAAAAACTTGATCAATCGATATGAAATGTATTTTTAATTACAGTGACTAAGTGCTTATTTTGATATCTTTTGATTATCCTTTTTTTGGAGATTTCTTATGACTGCTAAAGACCTGATGAGTGAGAAAGCTGAAAAATATAATGGATGGGCAGCAATGCTTGGGTTTCTAGTGGCAATTGGAACATATGCAACTACAGGGCAAATAGTTCCAGGCATATTTTAATTACCTTTATAGGAGCCTTTTGGCTCCTATAAATTCTTCTTTTTCAATCAATAGTCTCTATCAATTATTTATGAATTCTCATGATGAGCAATGTTTTGTAGAATTAGAACCATATGAATCTTGTTTGATAGCCAACGAGCTTGATCCGTATGAAAGTTTGATTGAAGTTCTTCCAAAGAAAGAGACATTAGAAATTGCGAGACCATCAAGATTCAAGGTTGGTCAAGAAATCTTTTAGAAAATAATTGTGATTAAAATATTTATATTTCATATTCTCTATTGTGAAGTCTAATCTCACGGCTCCAATAGTCATCGATTCTATTTTCAAGAGGTCGCATTATCGATGAAGATATATAGCTATATCCTTGTGGAGGAAAATTTTTAAAATGCCTAATGATTGCTTTAACTCTATTTAGCTGTTTTGTGCTGATGGAGTTTTTCATGTGAACCTTATAAAAGTGATTTAAACATATAGATTAATGAAGATACTTATTGTTTCTTTTGGTACATTTTCAACTAAAATAGAGCTTTATCTTGATGTCTTAACTATATTGAGTCTCAATAAATACATAATACTGGATTTAAGTATTCTCTAATACTTGTCGAGTTCCCTAATTCTTAGTGATACTTACTTGTGATTAATCTCTTGGATGCAAGTTTGAATAAAGTTTGAATAGAAATTCTTGATTAGCTGCGATCGGTTGCTATCAAAACCCTGCACTGACAAGGAATGATCAAGAATCAAATTTTCCTAAGTGTTGAATGGCGGCTTTTTTCTACTCTTTAGAAATCAACGAAAAGTGTGTATTTAGTTTGTATGGATTTTTCCAATTCCTTGTAATCGCTTTCCACCACTCAAATGCCTCTTTTCATTAGCCAGTAGTTTATCTCAGTCATATCAAGGGGTTTGGGTGAAAATGGACGGTTTGAACAAAGTTTGAATAAACCCTCGATCTCAGGGGTTCATGGATTTTCTAGTCACCAAAACGATAGTGCTTTCGGACTGCTTTATGTACTTCCCATGTACAAGACATCCCTTTGGGAAAGACAACTAGATCCCCGACCCCAAACCTGACAGGCTGACCTTCGTTAGGCGTCACCGTCACATCTCCTTCCAGAATTAAACAAGTCTCCTTATCGCTATATGTCCAAGGAAATGAACTTGGATCACAAGTCCATATTGGCCATTCCTTTATCCCTAACTCGTTGATAGTGCTTTCAGGGCAGGGTGATGTTAGGGAGATTTCCAATTAATTATCTTGAGCTCAACCTCTTTCTAGCTGTTTTTAGCAGCGCGTCTTTGAATAGCATCGAAGCTGATTTTTATGACCAATGGAAGAATTAACCAAAAGAGTGGAAGAGCTTGAGAAGAGAGTCCAGCATTTAGAAGCAATGCTGCGATTCCAAGCAAGAAAAAGCAACTGATCTCCATAGCTATTCACTGACTTCAGAGACTTCTTCTCTTGCATCAAGAACCGGTCTTAGTAGTTGGATTCGCCTTTTAATGTTGGCTATTGCGGCAGCTTCTTGAGTCACTTCGTCATCGCAACCCTCAAAGATTTCATCTGATTGAACTTTTAGCCATTTTAAAAAGTCTTCGGCTGTACATGACTTGTTAAACCCTCCCATCCATGAGTGAAAGGCGTTGTGGAGCTTAGAGTCAATCGCAATTACATTATTAATTTCATATTGAAAAAAATCATAATTACTTTTGTCATATAAATGATGCGCAGTTAGGGAAAAGTCTAGGTTTGTATTGCTTTTTTTTCTTTTGGTTACCTCGCAATATTGTTTCGCTTTTTTTTTGGCTAATTTAGTTATCTCTGAAAGTTTCTTATTGTCAGCTATTAGTGGTTTTGAAACTTCTTTTAGTGTTTGAAGAATAGATTCAGAGACTGCTGAATTCCATGACTTTGTTGATCTACTTTTGCAAATACTTTGTAAAGCCATGGATAAGCGCTTTATCCCATTAGCGGAATAACTAAGACCAGTTTCATCAGGTAAATCAATAAAATGATCATCATGTTTCATTGGAGGCCTTCCATGTTCTTCCCCTCTTTGCTCATGTTCCAATGCAGCTTTTAATAGATCCTGCCTATTTGCTAAACGAAGGATATAGCGAGTTTGCTGAGTATTAACAAATGCTTTTCCACTGTGTATGGTCACCCCTTTTTTAAGGCCACCAATATCAGCCACTCTTTCCATTACACATGACCTGACATATTTTTTGTGTCTTCGATCAAAAAAAGTTTTTATCAGCTTCCTCCATGGACTCTTCTTGTCAACAGTTTCTTCGACATACTTAGCTAATTCAAGTGCGCCTGCCTTTGTGAACTTTCTTGCACCATGTTTTTTATTTATATAGATAAAATGTTCTTGCACATTCAGTGCCCAATCGTCATCAGGATCTTCATCAAAGAAATCACAAAATCTATAAATATCTTTGACACTTACTCTTAATATATCTGCTAATTTCTCGGCAGATATCAGAGTTGATTTAGGCTGACTAGAAACTTTATTCATTTAATTAAAGATTACCAACAAAGAATCTCTCATTTCTTTTAACTTTTCAAAGATATTCCTATCACCACCGTTGTAGCCTGTATCTGGATGATATTTGAAAGATAATTTCTTAAATGCGCTTTGAATGTCTTGTTTAGTACCTGTATTTTTGTCGACATTGAAAACTTCCCAAGGTCTAAAGTTCTTAAAGATATCAATGCCATTGATAACTCCATAGCCGGAAGTAAGGTTTTTTTCTTCTCCTGGAAGTTCAACCCATTCTCGGAAATAGTGCTCCCAAGTAAGCCTTTTGGAAGCGCTAAGACCTGTATTTTTATGGTATATCTTCCACTCCGGATCTTCTTTGAGCTGAGTATAGTTGGTTTTATTCCATGCAATTGCAACAGCAGTTTTTATATCTTTTAATGGCATCTCTACAAGAGTTAAAGGAGGTGGAGAAAGTGCAAACTTAATTAATTCAATTACTTTGTCTTCTGGGGAGTTATAAGCATTACAAAAAACCTGAATCTTTTCAAGTGTCGACGAGTCAATTCCTCTTGGATCCCTAGAAGATTTTTTCCCTTTTGGCAAAATTCTTTCTAATAGAAATCCTTATTAAGATAGCAGCGCTGAAACTCTTAAGTAGATATTTTGGCTTTTTGTTGGACTGCATTTCTTTGTTCCCAGAGAATGCGCCTCTTAATTGAAGTGAATAGGAGTTTGAGTAAAGTTTGAGTAAATCTCGACGATTCGCTGAGAGTAGTTGCCATCATTCAAATACCGCTTTTCATTAGCCACTAATTGATCTCTGTCATAGCAATGGATTTGGGCGAATTGGAGTGTGTGTATTTAGTTGGTATTTATTTCAGCGTTCCCTTGAAATCCCTGTCCACCACTCAAATGCCGCTCTTCATGATTCAGTAGTTTATGTCAGTCATAGCAATGGATTTTGGTGGAAATGGGCGGTTTTGGGAAACCCTAGATCTCAGTGGATTTTTGCTTTTTTTATCTTGACCTATTTGTATCTCAGCTGCAGTTCCAGTTGCTTTTGGGCCATCTCTCTCAAGGACCCTTGAGGGAGCTCATTTAGAAGATTTGTCAGGGTAGCAAGGCTATGCGAAGTAGCGATACAACTGAGGGCAAGAAGTGCTGCACGAGCAGTTGTTTCTGATCCGTTCTTAGCAATTTCTGCAATTTTTGAGTTAACGACGGCACTATTTCGTCGCTGTAAAACCCTAATAGTTGATAACACAACTGGATCACGAAAATCCCTTAATGGTTTCTGAACAAGATCAAGAAGAAGTTCATCGCTGAGTTGATGAATTTTGAATTTGAGTAATTCCAAGCCTGTTATGAGAAGCGGTTGGGATTTTTCGCTTAAGACATTCCTAATGAGAGTGATTGGCAGTTCACCTCCCCAACAGGTAAGTGCTTGCAGAACTTGAAGCTTTAGTTCTTCCTGTTCTTTGAGCAGCTTTAGTAACCAATTTTTCGCTTCAGTCTGATGACAAAGTCCTGCTGCACGAATCAACTCTGGTTGAACCCCTGCTTTTTTGATTAGCAACTCTAAAACTGGCCAACCTTTATCGCTTAGCAAACCTAGTTTTTCAGTTATCGCGAAGCGAAGATCTGCCTGAAGATTGAGTGAATAAACCTCACCCAACCAGCAAGGCTCGAGGGGAACCCTGCGGGATTGGTTGAGCTTTTCCCAGATTGACTCTTCATGGATGGCCATAGATAGTTTTTTGTGCTTAGCGTGCACCAAGTTCTGCGGCTAGTTCTCGCTCTAACTTTTCATCATGAATTGTTGGCAAGACATTAGACATCTTTGTGCGATGGGTGCTGTAGAAGAGCATGCCTATAAAAACCATTCCTCCAATAATGTTGCCAACAGTCACTGGTAGGAAATTCCAAAAAATAACCTTAGTGAAGGGCACTCCTGAGCCAAGAAGAGGACCCGCTGTATGCAAAAACATATTTACAACAATGTGCTCCATTCCCATTGTTTGGAATGCAGTAATTGGTAGCCAACAAGCAAGAAGTTTTCCTGGAACACTTTTACTTACTAG
This sequence comes from Prochlorococcus sp. AG-363-O15, assembly GCA_003278255.1. Taxonomy (GTDB): domain Bacteria; phylum Cyanobacteriota; class Cyanobacteriia; order PCC-6307; family Cyanobiaceae; genus AG-363-O15. The sequence goes on along the minus strand of QCFZ01000001.1, from coordinate 145,705 downwards.
AGCCATTGTGACTCCAAGACATACTAGCCAGTTAGCAATAATACCTCTTAGAAATGCTAGGAAAAATCCTGTACTTCCTAGGGATTCATATTTGGTAAGAACATTTGATTGATTGATAGATATAAGTTTGGATGCAACAACGGCCCACCCTTTCCCTCCTTCAGCGGCAGATAAAGGATCAATAGTTCCTGCGCTTGTCAAACTAATTGAAAGTAAAACTGCTACAAGAAATGTGCCTAAGAAATTACCTATCCAGACCCAACCCCAATTTCTGAATGTGGCTTTCCAGGAGGATTTCCCTGCCCAAGTTGCCATAGGTAATAGAGCAAAATTTCCAGTAACTAGCTCCATACCAAAAAGTACTATGCTTGCAAATCCAAACGGGAAAATAACTGATCCAAGGAAAGGCATCCCAGATTGAATACCTACAGTTATTGCTAGACATGTTGCTAAACCAAGTATTGCTCCAGAGTAAAAACCTCTTACCAGTAAGTTTTTTGTGCTTACAGTAGATTTTTTGCCACCAGCTGCAATCATTCCATCCACTAATTCATTGGGAAGGACATAATCCATTTGTGAGGTGTTTGCATCCATGGTTGGGGAAATAAGTGTGTTGGAGATGTTTTTAAATTGATTTATTTATCTGCTAATCCGATTCATTAGCTTTGAAAAAGGATCTTGACTTCCTCCTTTTCGATTAATAAGTGGACGGTCACTTCCCAATTCACTTAGCCAATTGACGATGCGACTAAAGAAATCAGTTGAATTCGATTTAAATTTCATGGAGAAGTTAAAAATGATTGTGGTTTTGGTACAAGCAGCTTATGGAGATTGACTGCTTTTAATTGGTTGCCGAATCCAATCGATAATCTGCTTTAAAAGAAAGAATTCCTCAGAGGAATTCTTTGCCTTGGGAATTGCAGAGTAATTTTCAATCAATAGTTCCTTTATTCGATTCTTTAATTCAGCAGTAGGAACGGCTTTATGTTTTAACTCTCCTATCTTTTGATTTGCTCCTTGTTCACCTCCAATGGATATGTCATAAGCCTCAATCATTTTGCCGTCATCATTTCTAGCTTTTGTCCCGGTTAGGCCTATTGCCCCCATATAGGCTTGGCCGCAACTATTGGGACATCCAGTCCAGTGAATCTTTAGTTCTTCTGGTAAATCAAGCTCTGAGTCAAGCTCTTTAGATATCTTTAGAGCCTGATCTTTAGTATTTGTCAAAGCAAAACTACAGTAGGTGTTACCTGTACATGAGACAGTCCCTGCCGCAATTTTCTTTGGATTCAGAGGAAATCTCTTTAATAAAGGATCAGATTTAAAACTATCAATTTGCTTATCTGGGATATTAATTATGATCACATTCTGATCTTCAGTAAGACGAACTTCACTGCCCCCATATGTTGCACTTATGCGTGCTAAATCTTGGATTTCTTCTGCTGTAAGCCGACCTACTGGAATATGTATGCCTGCATAGTTAAGTCCTACCTGCTTTTGAGGATGAATACCAAAGAATGAACGTGGCTTTTGTGCAAATATAGACCCCGGATCTGGAAGAAATGTTCCAAACTTCTCTTGAACTAGATTCCTAAAATTTTCTAAACCAACTTGATTCAAATAGAACCTAAACCTAGCTTTAGGGCGTTTATAACGTTCTCCATTATCTCGCCAAATAGATATAACTACTTGTGTGAAATGACAGATTTCATTTGGTTTAATCCATACATTAAGAGGAATAGCGTAGTTATTTAATTGAGAAGAAAGAATCCCTCCAACCCAAACACTAAAACCAAGCTCTCCTTCTTTTATGACTGGGTGGAAAATAATGTCATTATGCAAAAGGAAGTTGTCATGAGAACCTGCTACTGCTGTGTTCCACTTTCTTGGTAAATTGGAGAATTCAGAATTTCCTTCTCCATTCTTAATTAAAAAATTTTCCAATTCGAAAGTATACGGCCTGGTATCTATAATTTCCTTTGGATCGATTCCTGCTAATGGATTACCTGTGACATTTCGTGGGTTATCAAATCCTGATTGGATGGTTTCTATATCAGCATCTTTTAGACGTCTAAGAATTTCAGGTAGGTCACTAATAAGAACCCCACGGAGTTGGAGGTTTTGTCGTGTAGTGATATCGCAACTTCCATCTTCTGCATAGCGAGCAACAATAGAAGCAATTACATTTAATTGATGTGCTTTTAGTATTCCATTCGTTACTCGTAAACGGAGCATGAATTTTCCCGGTGTCTTAGGCCGCCAGAACATTCCATACCATTTCAAGCGAAGTTCTAAATCGGTTTTGTCCATTTTCTCCCAACCAATCTTGGCAAATTCTTCAATCTGACTGCCAATTAGAAGACCATCTTTCATGGCCTTATTCTTTTCTATCTTATTTAATTTCTTCCCTTCTAAATAAGATTTCATAGTTTAGATGTGTGATTCTTTTGATTTGTGTGGAATATAAAAGAGAATAATGAATTCAGAAATACTTCAATGATTTAATTTTGCAAGACAGGACTTTGATTCATCGAAGAAAATAAGGAGATCAACTTCAAGTGCTATTAATACATATAGGAGCACACTCTCCCTGTATCGGATTAGACAAAAATGGAAATTTGTTGGATTTAAAATTCAGTATATGGTGATACAGAATCATTGTTTTCTTTAGGAATAGGGATTAATTAATGCATTTAATACATTCCTAATCAGCCCTTCTTTATAAGGTAAGGGGACTTGCATTTTGTATATATAGATACTTATTGACTTTCTTTTGGCTCTTCTTGCTCATGTTAAAAGCTGAACCAGAAGTTTAGTACTGACGACCTACTTCCCCAAGCCAGCGTACTGAGCCTTTACGCAACATTTTCCAAACTTTTCTCATTGCAGCAATGTCTCGATCTAGTCCATTATTGAAATTGTTGGGGTGTCTTGAATTATTTTTTTGCTGAGACTGCCTTGCCTTTAATTTCCTTGCTGAGTTTGATCTGTAGAGGCGGTTAACCATTTAAAGAAGTTGTCTTGAAAATAAATTTATGAATCATTAGAGCAGAAATCTATGTCATTTATATGTTGCAGTTGCTACAAAAAAAAATAATACTCAAATCAAATATCCCTTTCTTAAATAGGGTTGGCTCTTAATTGAAGCCTTAGATTTAGATTATTGGATTGTGATTAAATTGTTGTATTTGGATGGATTCCTTTCAACTATTCTTTGGAAAAATAATCTAAATCAGCTTCTAAGATGCTCTTATCATCTTCATATAAGTAGCATCTATACATCAGATTGATAATACGATTTGGATCAATTTTGAGAGCTGCAACCTCATCCCATAATTTGCGACTTAGCTCATCATTCCCAAGATTGAATTGCGCATTAATAAGATCCTTTGCTAAAGAGTAGACTTTGCTAGTTGTCTTGGTGGCATAAGACTCTTTAGACAAGTATTTATTGCCACGATACATTAAGGAATGTTGAGTTTGAGATATTAATTGTCTCCTTTGAGTGTAAATGCTCTGCCTATACTTTAATTGGACAGATTTTTTAAAAACAATCTTTTTATGTTGATTATATTGGTTCCCACGATAAAGAAGTTTTTCCATGATTTAGAGAATGGAGATTGGCAAAGAACATTCCCTTGTTTAGCAAGAGGCTCTTTGAGCAAAGTGTTGGAAAGCGTTTTAACAATATGTCCTTTTTATTGATAGCCATTAAGGAATACAGATGTAGTTCAGATGAGCACAAAAGTAGCCTTTTGTCTTTTTATCTGCATCACTGTCAAACCTGAATAATTTGACTAGGCCTGAACTCCTAGGAAATTCGCCTATTAATTGAAGAGAAAATGAGTTTGAGTAAATCTCGACGATTCACTGAAAAAGGTTGCTATTACTCAAGTGCACTGTTTCATTAACCAATATGAGATGTAGTTATAGCAATGAATTTGGGAGAAAATAGCGGTTTGGGTAAAGCTTGGATCTAGGGGTTTTTATTGATTTGCTAGTTACCAAAACGATAGTGCTTCCTGACTGCCTTATGCACCTCCCAAGTACAAGACATCCCCGAAGGAAAAACGACCAGATCACCGATCTTAAATCTGACAGGATTACCTCCATCGGGAGTAACGGTTACGTCTCCTTCAAGTAGTAAGCAGGTTTCCGTTTCGCTATAGGTCCAAGGGAATGAACTCGAATCGCAAGACCAGATTGGCCATTGTTTAATCCCTAGCTCATTGATAGTGCTTTCAGGGTAAGGGGATGTAACGGAAATTTCCAACTGTTTATCTAGAGTTCAATCTCTTTCCAGCTGTTTTATCGAATACTGGTAGGAATGATTTGCTTGCCTTTATTTCTCATTCTGCTAGAGATTCTCTGAAGATTTTATGTATGAACTCTTCTTTGGACAAGTTTTCTTTCTCGGCAGCATCAATAAGCTTCTTCAGAAGACTTGTTTCAAGCTCGATGGTTAGAAAAACTTCTTCTTCTGAGCTGCTTTTTAAACTTTTAGACAAAATTCATTAGTCCAATCTAGATAAACTAGATTGGCAAGGTATTTAACGTTGTATCAAGAGGCACATAAAATTTGTAAGCCATATAGATTTTTTATGGTTCATTTAATATGATTACGAAAATACTTGGTTAATGAGTAGAACGCAGTTAAACATCAATATTGACCCTGAATTGCTGCAGGAGTTGAAAACGGCTGCAATAAGAGCGGGAAAGACAACAACTGAATTTGTCTCTGAAAGTATTGCTAATTACTTAGAGAAATATTCTCCTAATGATACTTTAGATTCTAGGATGATGTTACTTGAAGAAAGGATCAGCCTTCTTGAGGAGAAACTTTATCCAGATTCTGTGAGTCAGGCAATGACTATCTTTTCGGAGGAAGAAGCGTATAATTGCAGTAAATTTTTCAAAAGTATCTTTGATCGAGAGTTCAAAAGGAGGCAATTTAGTACCAGGAAGGATGCTTGGAATGATTTGATTGGTTATATTGATTGTTTTGATCAGTGGGATGATATTTATACTCTTAGGCTGAAGGAGATTTTTTTTATTAAGGATGGAGACCCCTTCACTAGTGATGAGATGAAAAGACTAGCAAAGGGTAAGGTGTGTACTTCTCCAATTAGAACAGGATTAATAAATTGGATAAATAGTAATTCAGAGAAAGGAAAATGTTTATGTTTCGACACCCGATTTCCTTCTCAGCAAGCTATATGTATTAAGGGTTCCAAATTAGTCGATGAATTATATAGTTCTGACAACACTTTTAACTTTGGTGATATTTAATTTTTTGTTGACTTTTGATTTCAATTACTAAGTGTCAGAGAATTATCAAAGAGGGTTCAGCAGACGGCTTGTAATAGATGACCACTATGAGGTTCATTCTGAGCTAGAGAAACTCACTAAAGGGAATAAAAAGCTCGACTGAAACACGAACTGGTCGCTCAGGATTTGCAAAACTCATGCAGGTACTTGCTTGTTTGAAGGGAAAGGACGATGACTAGATCACGAGTCTTTGTGATTTAATCGGCAAACATTCCATCTACTGATAGCTCTCTTCTTGTATCTGGTGATGGATATTGCTTGTAATAGAAGACCATTCCAGCGGTCAGAGCTAGTGCAATAAGTATCAAAGTAATTAAAGAGTTTTTTTTGCTTGGAGTCTTAGCTTTCATTGTCCTTGGTTTGGTTTTCATCTCAGGGAAACAACTAGTCACTTGGATTAGGTCCCAGATCTCATCTCGGTCATATGAAGACAAGTTTTTCCCTGGAACTCCACTCCCCTCTTCCAATCCTTCGGCTTTCATTTTTGCTCTTATTAATGCTTTCCTATCAGCACTAGACATTGCCTTGAAGAGTTTTTTCCTTTCTTCATTACTCTCTTTAGTTGCCATATCGCCTTTCTATTCCGAATCTTTCAATAGATCTGGTTTCCATAAATACCTGCGTAGTTGAATCTTTAATTCCTGATCTATAAAAACACCTTCGCGTTTCAATAATTCTTAGTAATACTTATCTTGTGATTAATCTCTTGGATGCAAGTTTGAATAAAGAAGGAAGGTTTTTATGCGAAACCCTTCCCTTTGGGATTTGTTTTGCTGCCGGCGGTAAGGAAGTGCGTTTTATCGCTACCAATGTCATAAAGGGTGTAATTCAAGCCAGCTCCAATTCCAATCACGCTTCGCTTGGGAACTGCCTGTTGTTGTTCACGTTTACCGTTCAGATCCTTTACTTGTGAATTGATCCCTCCTCCAGTCAGTTCAAGATGAAATTGTTTAGTACTGCGCGCTGTGAATAGTCTGTTCACATTGAGACGGGTGAGTCGATCAAGGAGGATCAAGGGAGATGTTTCAGATGTGAGGTTGTCACCCACGTCTGAAGAGCTCCCATGGATGAGTGCACAGTCAAGTTCAATGAAGCCAAATTGCAGTGATGCCAGCCATTTCAGGTGAGAAGGATTAACCGTATTCAGCAGTGCGCTGACTGCGTCTTCACCTTGGCTGAGCCGCAGAGCATCAGCTTTGCGTTCACCACGAAACCCACTCTCTGCAAGTAATTGCTCTTCCCACCAGCCATAGATGCAATCTGGTTTTAAATCGCCGCGATGGGGATTTTTTAGTCGATCCAATAATGCGTCACAGTTGCGTTCGGGTCCGACTAGGTCTCCAAGGACAAATAAGGATGTAACTCCACGAGTCTTCTTTAGATCCCGTTGAATTAGGTCATAGGTCTCGAGATCTCCGCGTAGACCACTTACTAGTGCCCATCTTTCAATCATCTTTCACACACATGACTTGCATCTTCGGCCTGTTCGGCGAATTCAAAACCATGACTCAGTCGCCATGCGAAGACTTTCGGTAGCCCCGCTTCGACAATCGCTTGACAGGTTCGATCAACGTCATAGGGCACCTCTTTTATCTCAACTTCATCAGTTGCATCGTTGTGAATTACATAGGTGGCATTGGTACTTCCATGACGTGGCTCGCCCACTGATCCAGCATTGACGATTTTGCGCATAGGCAGGGTCAGTTCTTCACCCTGATCGCATTCATGGTCAGCATTTTGTAAACGCACACGAATAGATCCATCTCTCAACTCACGTACATAAGGCTGGTGGGTATGCCCGCAAAACAGAATATCGGCCCCCGCTGTTTCTACTCGCTCGAGAGCCGCAAATGCATCCATGTCTGGCAGAAGATACTCATGCTGACTGTTGGGACTGCCATGCACGAAGAGAAGTCGATCACGACGTAATGAGGTTGGAAGGCTGGCTAAAAAACTTTTGTTTTCGTCTGTTAGCTGATCATCTGTCCATTGGTGAGCTAGGTGCCCACGCCTTTCTGCTAGCTGAGAAGGGTAGCTGCACTCGCAGGCATTAAGACCATCGATGATATCTTCATCCCAGCAGCCCTGGCAGGTTGCGATGCCACGCTTTCGTATCAGCTCAACTACTTCGTTGGGCTGGGGGCCATAGCCCACTAGATCACCAAGACAGGTGATGGTGCCAATCCCTTGCCTATCAATGTCATTCAAGACAGCTTCCGCTGCAGGGAGATTGGCGTGTAAACAGGAGATAATTGCGTGATTCATGGCGATTAAGTTGAGGGAATAGCTTCTTTTTGTCGATCTCTAAGAGGCATTTGATGCATCTCAAGTACGGCATCGTTTAGTAGGCAGAGGTCGATCGTTGATTGAATACGTAAGCCATCAAGATGTTTTCCTTGCACGACAAGCTCAGACAAGCTGGCAGGCCTGCCATTTGGAGCTGAAATTTCTTCAAGTGGAAGGAACTGTGAGCTTTCTTGACTCACGATCCAGTTGAAGAACATAGAGCGCCCATCTGGCAAGTTCATCAAGGCCTTAGCTCGATAGACGTCGCCATATGCTCCGTTCACTAGCTCGAACCACAAGGTATTCAGACTGGGTGGATCCCAGACGCTGGCATTAAGACTGAGGCTGAAAGATTCAAGTTTTTTGAATTCCAATGTGTCTTTGTTTGGTAATTCAGGATCCCGACCAAAGTGGAGATGCCTGTCAGGATGCAGTTGCAAGGCTTCAAGCTGATTTTTGACGCGAGGATCCATACCCGTTAGGCCTGCATGCTGAGGAGCCTGGAACTGGGGAAGCTCAATCAATGCGAGCAGGTCGCCTTGTTGCGATCTGGAGGCATGATGGGAATCCGATAGATCTATTAGTTCAGGGAATTGATCCTTGAGAAATGTCTTATCGATTCCTGAGTTAGATACCTGCTCTAGCCCGTTAGAGGAATAGCCATCTAGTCGCAAATATCCGCATTTGCCTTGATGGCTTCGCATTGCTTTGAGTATCCAGCTGGTTTTGCCACAGCCTGGCGAACCCGAGATCAGCCATGTCTGGCTCATTCTTTGAACAATGACAATCGCCCTACGAAAATATCAAAACATGAGAACGATAACCATGTTCATTGTGTAACCCTGATTTTTTCTTCTTTCATTTCTCTAGTTGGAACAAAGTTGGAACAAAATCATGCTGTTCTCAAGGAACCGTTGGTATAACTGGTTTTTCACTTTTCATTAGCCAATAGGAGATATTCTCAGTCATAGCAAGGGTTTTTAGTGGATTACAGGGTGTGTATTTGGTGTGTATGGAACCGGCTAGCAGTTCTTAATCCTGCCTTCATTGTGCCTCAGCATTACGCATTGTTTTCACAGCTAGCTGATGATTTCTGACAGTCTTGTGTGAGTTGTTTTAGCCAAAGTTGTAATTCAGTTAATGCGCCTATATCGAGTTTGTAGTAAACCCAGCGCCCACTTTGCCTATCAGTGATAAGGCCAGATTCTTTAAGGACCTTAAGGTGAAAGGAAATCTTGGATTGAGCAAGACCTATCTCTTGAATGAGATCGCAGACACATTTTTCTCCGCTAGACAAGGATTCAATGATTTGCAATCTCAGAGGATCCGCCAAAGCTTTAAGCAGGTCTCTCGCCTGTGATTGGGCTACGACTGAACCCATTAACGAAGCAGCCAAAGAAATATCGATTTCATTTTATAAGAATTTGAGAATTTGCTTTCATCAAGTGGATTTGATATATCAAAATAAGTTGATGAGTCGCCTCTTGGGGCTCTTCGGTTTTTCTGCAATTGTCTTGCATGCGAATTGGAATCAATGGATTTGGGCGCATAGGTCGTCTTGTTTTTCGTGCTTTATGGGGTCGACCAAATATTGAGTTAGTTCAGATTAATGATCCTGCTGGTGATGCAAAAGTTGCTGCGCATTTGCTTGAGTTTGATTCTGTTCATGGGCGTTGGACTCATTCGATTCGATCTGACCTGTCTCAAATACTGATTGATGAACATGTTTTGAGCTACGCCCAGGAAAGTGATTTCACCCTTTGCCCATGGAGAGATGCAGGGGTAGATATTGTCTTGGATTGCTCGGGTAAGAACAAAACTCCAGAAGCCCTTAGCCCGTATTTCGACAAACTCGGGCTAAGTAAGGTCATCGTTGCTTGTCCAGTAACAGGACAAGTTGCAGGAGAAGAAGCACTCAACATCGTCTATGGAATTAACCACAATCTGTATGACCCAAACATTCATCGTGTTGTCACAGCTGCTTCTTGCACAACTAACTGCTTGGCGCCAATCGTAAAAGTCGTCAATGAAAACTTTGGAATCATGCATGGAGCCATTACCACTCTTCATGACATCACCAATACACAGGTTCCAATTGACTCTTTTAAAAGCGACTTAAGGCGAGCACGCAGCAGTATTCAAAGCCTCATCCCCACTACAACTGGTTCGGCTAAAGCTATAGGAATGATTTTCCCCGAGCTTCAAGGCAAATTAAACGGACATGCTGTTCGTGTTCCACTCCTTAATGCTTCTCTCACGGATGCTGTCTTTGAATTAAATCGCAAAATCTCCGTAGAAGAAGCGAACCAAGCTTTTAAAAGTGCCTCCGAAGGAGATTTGAAAGGCATTCTTGGCTATGAAGAAAGGCCCTTAGTCTCCATTGACTACGTCAATGATTCACGCAGTTCAATTATTGATGCTTTGTCCACAATGGTTATAGATGGGAATCAATTAAAAGTTTTTGCCTGGTATGACAATGAATGGGGTTACAGCTGTCGTATGGCAGACCTAACTTCTTATGTCGTGAATCTAGATAGCAAAGGTTAAAAGATAACCAAATGAAATTGTCGTCTCTGCAGCAATACGGGATCGTCACAGCCAACTATTGGGCGTTCACTCTTACTGATGGCGCTCTGCGTATGTTGGTGGTCTTTCATTTCCATCAGCTTGGATATACAGCTTTAGAAATTGCTTTTCTTTTTCTCTTTTATGAGTTCTTTGGCATCATTACCAATTTGTATGGCGGCTGGATTGGTGCTCGCTATGGCTTACGACTAACCCTATGGGCAGGAACTCTTCTGCAGATAGGTGCTCTACTGATGTTGGTTCCTGTTGCTGCTAGTTGGCCAAAGTTGTTAAGCGTTAGTTATGTCATGGTTGCGCAAGCAATCAGTGGCATCGCCAAAGACCTCAACAAAATGAGTGCAAAGAGTGCAATCAAAACAGTTGTTCCTGAAACGCCGGAAGAAGAACAGAAAGGTAAAAAGCAATTATTTAAATGGGTTGCGGTTCTAACAGGTTCCAAAAATGCTCTCAAGGGTGTGGGATTTTTTCTGGGTGGAGTTTTACTGATTAGTTTTGGTTTCAATAAGGCCGTTGGAGTAATGGCATTTGGCCTGGCTCTGTCTTTTGTTTTGACTCTGGTCTTGCCTGGTGATATGGGGCGTATGAAGAAGAAGCCGATGTTTAAAGATCTATTTTCAAAATCCAAAGGGATCAACGCACTTTCTATGGCACGTTTTTTTCTTTTTGGAGCTAGAGATGTGTGGTTTGTAGTCGCATTGCCTGTTTTTCTTGAGACATCGCTGGATTGGAACTTCTCTGAGATTGGAGCTTTCCTAGGCCTATGGATTATTGGTTACGGCTTTGTGCAGGCGTTAGCGCCTACTTTAAGGAATGTCTGGGGCAAAAAATCCAGTCCAGGAGTTTCTACAATTAAGTTTTGGAGTTCTGTTCTTACTGCAATTCCTGGACTCATCGCTATTGCGTTGTGGAGGCAGAGTGATCCAGGCATTGCTATTACCGCTGGCTTAATTGCTTTTGGAGTGGTTTTTGCAATGAACTCATCTATCCATTCCTACATGGTGTTGGCTTATACCGATGCAGATAGCGTGAGCCTGAATGTTGGTTTCTATTACATGGCGAATGCAGCCGGCAGGCTTCTAGGAACATTACTTTCAGGAGCTTTATTTATGCTTGGAGAGAATGCAACTATAGGGATGCAACTTTGTTTATGGTGCTCCAGTGTACTCGTGCTCTTCTCATGGTTAAGTAGCTTACGTCTACCATCATTAATTAACCCTGTATCGCTTAAAGGAAGTTCGCTATAAGTCCATAATTAAATGATTTCAAATCTTTATATAGCCAATAAAAAGAGGGGTTAAAAAATACCCCTCTTAAAAATTTTGGAGTTGATCAAAGCTCCTATTAAATTGACCCTAAAACTCAGTTTCCTATCCTATTTACGGCAGCGCGTGCCTTATTAAGGATGTCACCCTTCAGAGGAACAAAGCCAAGTGAAGGGGCTTTGTTTTGAGCCTTATCGCTTAATAGGTAGTTTAAAGCTTCTTTAATGGCTTCCGTCTTAGAGCCATTACCTGTCTCATAGGCTAAGACCCAGGTCAACGTAGCAATTGGATAAGCACCTTTTGCAGTTGGATTGGGATTTTGACCAGCCAAGTTTTGGTCTAGTCGAATGCCGTTGAGTGCGGTAGCACCTGTAGCGGTGGTTGGCTTCAAATACTCGCCAGACAAGTTTTGAAGAGCAGCAGCCTTGACTACACCTTTGATATATGACTGGTTGACATAGCCAATGGCACCAGGTGTGTTGCGGATATAACCCGCCACACCAGCATTCCCTTTGCCGCCAATTCCAGCAGGCCATTTAACTGATTTTCCAGTACCTAGAGACCATTCACTGGAGTCATTTGAGAAAGCTTGCATTGAATTGGTGAAGGCTTTGGTAGTACCTGAACCATCAGAACGATGGACCCAAGTGAGTTTTTCAGCAGGACAACCCAGTTCACTCCAGTCTTTGATGTTGCCCATTGCGATCCTGACTGCTTGCTTCTGAGTCAACTTGAGATCACAATCTGGCTTGTTGTAGCCAAAGGCGATGGTGCCTCCCACCATAGGAATTTGAACTAGGCCACGAGTGACTTTGGCGATGTCTTTCGCTTTCATTGGATCATCCGAGGCACCAAAATCCACGGTTTCATCAATAAAAGCTTTGCGTCCAGAGCCCGAACCAACTGCTTGATAATTAACCTTTGGCCCGCCAGATTTAGCTAGATCAGAAAACCAGCGTGTGTAAACCTTTGCGGGGAAGGTTGCACCTGCACCACTTAGGCGAACACTGGAGGTTGAATCAGAAGGCCCACAAGCAATTAGTCCTGTGCTAGTGGCAAGGACAGAAGAGAAAATGAAAGCCTTCTTTGCGAAGATCATTGACCTAGAAGCATTGACCTAGTTACATTAATCAAATAATATTGATTTAATCAAGTTTTGTTGATGAATGCAGGTGTAACAACCATCCGGCGATCGCCCAAGACGGTCCTTCGATCTAGGATCTTAGGCGTAAATACTTAGAAGCTGGTTAGAATAAAGGTTAGAATAAATTAACCAGGTTTTCTCCTGGATTCTTACTATAACTAGCTTTTAGACAGTTGATTTGCTTTTCATTAGCCAATATAAGATGTCAGCTATAGCAAGGGTTCTCGGTGAATGGTCTGTGTGAATTCATTGTGTAGGGAGACTGCTTAACAAGGTTCCTGCGGGCCTTTATTTTCTCTTAGGTGTGAAGCAATGACTGTGTACTTTGAAAGAAAAAAGGGGCCTTGTCTGGCCCCTCTAGACGTCCTTATTGATTCCCATTACTCAGCTAGCCGAAAGGATTAAGTCTTGACAGAGCGTTGTTCAGTTTCTTCAGCAGTGAGTTCAGTTTTTTTTTCTGCTGGAGCTAGGGCTTTAAGTTCTTCATAAAGTTCGTGCTCACGTTCATCAATGATTTTGATACGTGATTGATAGGTCTCTTCAAGCCTCTTACGAGAAGTTTCAAGATTTTCCAGTTCATCTTGCCGCTGCTTACGCTTGATCTCCTCTAGTTGGCTATGAGAGACAACATAAATAGTCCTCATTGGAGAAAAGAATGAGTCGGTAAAAACATTTTCGAATAAAGATGTGTACATGATGTTCTATGCGGGAACAATGATTATTCTGCCTACAGTTTCAGTAAGAAATAATGCTGTAAACCGAAGGAATGTATACGGTAAATGTCACCTGATTCGGTTAATAACACTTTAGGTAGTGAGAACCGAAGAGCCTAAATACTTTCGTAAAAGCTCTATATACAATTCACACAAATGTGTTGGAATTGAATTAGCCGAATAGGAGAAAAATGAAACTAAAAACCCCTTTCACTGTAGTTGCAAGTCCACTGAGAGATCTTGACCGAATCCACGATTTCAATTATAAGTTGCCCAATGAGAATGAAGGTGGCTTTTGGGAACAGGAGTGCAAACTTCACCCCACTAAATCTACTTGTAAACTCTATGAAGTGTAGACAGGATTCTTTGCCGTTATTTAGGAGACTTGCATACAGAAGCTAAGCATGAGAATTCTGGAGGAAAACTTAGAACCGATGCACCTGTAGACCATGCAGGTAAAGGAGAAAACTTCGCCCCTACAGACTTATTGGCTACAGCTGTAGGGACGTGTTTCCTTACAGTGATGGGAATTACCGCTAAAGAAAAAGGTTGGAAATTAGATGAGATAAGAGTTGAGATTGATAAGAAGATGACAACTAAGGGTCCTCGAAAGATTGGATCTTTATTCCTTCAAATTGATATGCCATCTAATTTAGGAGTTGATCAATTAAAGATTCTTCAAAAGGCAACGAAGGACTGTCCCGTTTTGAGAAGTTTAAATGATTCAATCAGAATCAAAGTTAAGTGGAATCAATCAAAAAAGAAAAAAAAGACATCTATAAAATTTTTTCCTACTAATACCTTTCGTGAAACTCCACAAGTCACGTTCTTTGATGCAGGAGTCAACGGCTCTAATGGGGCTGATGTGGTAATTCATCATGGAGCTGCAATTTCTCCTCCTAATGATGACGAATTTGAGCAGTATTACGTTCATCACCATCAGATTGATCACAACTTGGTTTTAGATGGAAGCCGTACTTTTACCCTTCTCAACCCTGCATGGGATGAGCCCCATCATGTCATTTACCTCAATCAAAAAATGGGTGCTCTTCAAATACCTATTGGGACTTTTCATAAATCTGTTTCAGGGACTGAGGGCAGCATGGTGTTGAATCAAGCTATAAGAGATAGGGATTTTGATCCAAATAAGGAATTTATTCCGGTTAGTTTGCGAGATAGGGATGATTTGCGCAAAGCAAAAGCAGCCGACCCTGTTTTCTGGGTTTGGGATGATGGAAGAATAAGAAGATTTAAATTAGGTTGTGTTTCTAGCCGCAAGAAAAAATGAGGATCTACTAATTACTAAGAAACTAGGAATAAATATTGATGAGTATCATTATTGATCAAATAAGAGGGTTGTGTATTTGGTGTGTATGGATTTTAGGAATTTCTTGTAATCGCTTTCATTCACTCAAATGCCGCTTTTCATTAACCAATATAAGATGTCAGTTATAGCATGGGATTTGGGCGAAAAAAGGGGTAAATAGAAGCAGTTTATCCAGTCACTCGTGTTCCCCTTCTAATTCAGTTGATCCATAGTTACCTTCTCTCCAATGAATGTATTTAAATCCTCTGGTGGTAGCCAACTTCTATTAGCCCCATTCTTAAAGGCAAAGCGTAGGAATTCTGCTGCGTATTGGACTCGTAGTCGTCGGCTTGCTGAGCCAGGTTCTCCTCCGTGATGTTTAACGAGGGTTTTTAAAACAGAGTGGCCACTTGATACAGAAGTGTCGCCAGTAAGGATAAGCAATGTGCGGGCAATAGGAGTTCGGTAGTTTCGGTTCCAAACTCGTGATCCTTTCTTCCCATTACTTGTTTTATGTGATTTGAATTTTCTAGCTAGTTGTTCCCAGTCGAGTGCAGCATTTAATCCAGATTCGTTCTTTTGTTTCACTAGCTCATATGCTTCAGCCAACCCTTTTCCTTGAGATTTCATTATTAGCGAAATGTCTGTGGAGATTTTCAATATCCATCCGGCACTTGTTCCTACCCATGGAACAAAATCTGCATTGTTCTTGGCCTTTGGCCCAAGAACAATGCAGGTTCGGTTTCCATCCTCAAAACGAACTGTCAGCTGAACCTTTTGAACAAGGCCTTTCCCAATGCCGCGGACCATCCATCCCTCGCCACATTCCTGTCGAATTTCTTCGCGCAGGGAGGCAATCCATTTCGAAGGTTTATCGGGCATTATTTTTTATTGAATACAAGACAGGAGAAGTGGTAGGTCTTTCATCACCCATCCAGTCTGTCTGCATAGTCTCTTAAAACCTCTGCAATTTTGTGTGGTGGTATTTCCTGCTGATATTCCTTACATAAATCAAAGAACTTGTCTAGAAACTCCTTCATAGGATTTGGTTTCTTTTCTTTAGTCATTTAGAACCTCAACAGTGTGAACTGATTCTGCAAATTGCTTGTAATCACTTTCACTCACCCAAATACACTTGTTCATTGGCCAGTGATTAATCTCAATTATATCAAGGAGTTTGAGTGAAAGTGGGCGGTTTGGTTAAGGTTTGAGCAAACCCTTTTTATCTATTTCTAAAGGCTGAATGAACAAATCCCTATTCAGTGCAAGATCTACCCATTGAGATCTTTCTCAATGGGCTCTGTCGGGATTGCCCAAACTTCGTTATTAATATTTTCTCCTAACCATTCCTTGTATTCATGGAAAATGCAACGTCGATCAGAAGGTTCTTCTAATGCTTCCATTCTTGATACAGCATTTTCCACAGCTATCTTTAAGATCTCTTTTAGTTGTGAATCAGCATCCATTAATGAATGAACTTATCTTCTATTAGATACATAGTTAGGAATTTCAATTTTGGGATGAGGACAAATACTCTTTATGTGCAAATAAATATTCTTTGGATTTGTTTTTCAGCAAGCCCCCCTAAGTGAGAAAGTCAGTTTTGCTAGTCGATATCAGACGAAGTGATTAGACCTGATTACAACTTTTCATAAATTGCGTGTGATACCCAGGTGGTTCGCTTTTCTCTAAACAATACGAGATTTCAGTCATCTGTTGAAGGTTTGCTTTGACGTGTTTGCTTAAGCACACTTCGGTGCTTCTTGGCGGCAACTCGACGTTTTTGAGATGCACGAGTTGGCTTAGTTGCTTTCCTTGTTTTTGGAGGAGGTTTTAAACCCTTTTGCAAAAGGTCTGCCAAACGAGCCATGGCTAATTGTCTGTTCTGATATTGGGAACGTTCTTCCGACGCAACGATGTTTAGGCAACCATTGACACATCGAATCTCAAGTCGTTCAAGCAATCTCTTTTTGTGAAAAGGGTCAAATACAGACGAACGCTTTATATCGAAAACAAGCTCAACTCGGCTGTCAGTTTTATTTACGCCTTGTCCTCCAGGACCGGAAGATTTAGAAAAGCGCCATTTGAGTTCGTTAGAAGGAATAACCAAACGAGAATTGATAGTTAAATCCATTCATTAGGTCTCCCAGTCGACACCATCGTCATCTTCGTCGCATTCATAATTCAGTAGAGAGTTATCATCTTTTTCTTTTTTCTTTTCTTTATTGGTGAGTGGCTTTTCTTGTTCCATTTTACTTATTCATCAATTAGTACTTATTAAAGAAAAAGAGGTGTGTATTTGGTATGTATGGATTTTTCAAATTTCTTGTAATTGCTTTCAGTCACTCAAATGTTGCTTTTCATTGGCTAGTAGTTTATTTCAGTCATATAAAGGGGTTTAGGCGAAAATGGGCGGTTTGAGTAAAGATTGAGTAGACCCTTTTTCTACTTTCTAGCTCATTGACCTATAGAGGTATAGCTTTGAAAAGCTATTTGATTTGATATAAACCACTATAGAAAAGGAATGTCTTTGGACCTGATTGCTTCTTATCGCAACCCTGGTTTTGAATCTCTTGCCGATGGAGTTGTGTCATTCTTCGATCGCCGTCATGATCTTCATCGTAGTGGTATTGCATTCGGGAATCATTCATCTTCAGCTGAGTCAGAACCAGCTAAAGTCTCTACAGATATAAGCATGGTTGCACTTGATCGTTCAGATCCAGAGGCATACGCTCTTTCAGATGTAATAGTTCGAGGTGTTACTGCTGCTCTCAATAAATACCTTCAAGACCGTCCTTTATTTAGAGAGTGTGTTCCAGATCAGTCTTTATTTGTAATTCCGATTTTCAATATTCAACGTTATGCCGCTGGGGAGGGCTTCAAGCGCTGGCATTGTGATTGGACTATTAGCGATGAGTTGACAGAGCCTGTTCATAGAGTTCTTGCTTGGATACTGTATTGCAATGATATTGATTCAGCTGCCACTGAGTTCTATTGGCAAGAACATAATGAATCTGCTGAAAGAGGGAAACTCTTGATTTTTCCGGCAGGTCCATCTCATATTCATCGTGGGCAAGTGAATACTAAAGGGACTAAAACAATTGCTACAGGGTGGATCAATGCAGGTACGAGAGAGGCCTATCTTTCGCGTTTAGCAACTGCTAAAGATTGATGGTTATAAGTCAAGAGAAATAAGTGAGAGAAAGTTTAGTGAATCTCGAGGACTGCCCGGGAGTGCTTGCTATCAATCAAATGCCACTTTTTCATTGGCTAGTAGTTGATTTTAGTTATATCAAAAAGGTTTAAAGAAATTCCTAGTTTTTACTCAAAGTCAATTTCAACTTCCTCTTTAATATCCCTATCTAAATCTGGAAGATGTGGTTCTATCCAATGATCTTTATTCTCAATACCAGCCGCAGTCGCATAATTCATAATATGCTGATCTACTTGTTTGTAAATATCATGTAGATTTAAGTCCTGACGAATATCATGTGCTATTTCTGCAATTTGTTGCTCTGTTAAACAATGATCAGGATGAAGCAAATCACAACATGGAATTCTTTTTTCTATTAACTCATTTATGTTGATTTTAATTTCGTAATCGTGATGTACAGTCATCCTGAAAGGGAACTTTGTATTTTAATTCTAGTGGTTTTCACCAAAATATCTATGTTTGATGAGTCGCATGGATAAGAATCAATAAGTGTGAATACAGCGTAAATGCAATTTTTAAACCCTTTAAGAACACTCCAGTGGTTCAAATGTACTTGTCGCTAGCAGGTAAGAAGTGTCTGCTATAGCCATTGGCCTTTGAAAGTATTTTGACTTTTCAGATACTCAATCAAAGGGAAGGCGTGTCAAAAATAGGTGCCAAATATTTCTTATGAGTGAAGTAAATAGGATATTGAGCAGCAATTAGTGTCTTTTTTTGCGATATAGATGAACTTGGCACAGGTATTAAGTATAAGCACTTAGGAATATATCCTTGTTTGACAAATGAAACGATGAAATTTTCCCGGCATTTGCTTGTAGTGCCTGCTGTTTTATGGTTTATGGCTCCTTTAGTGGCAAATGCCGCTGAGCTAAACATCAATTTGTTTCTAGTTACTCAGCTTGTCAGTAACTGCTCAAAGATTGTTTTTTTTTAAGGCAATATGTTTTCTGATATGGGAACCTTCAATTCATATGAGATTTACGCATGACTGCATTTGATGCTTCAACTCCATTTATCCTTATTGCTCGTATAAAAGTTAAGCCAGGAAAAGTTCAGGAATATTTAGAACTTGCCAATCAAACTGACGCTGCTGTAGAGGCTTTTGAGCCAGGGATGTTGCATCATACCTTTGATCAAGACCCAGAGAATTCTCTTTGCTTTACATGGTCAGAGGTCTACAAAAATGATGATGCTTTTCTTGCACACTTAGCTAATCCATCAGTTGGAGAGTATTTGCAAGGTCATGAGCAGTTAGGAGATGGATTCTCTATTGAGGTTTATGGGACAGTTGGAGTTCAATGCAAAGCTGCTATGGAGGCAACAGGCCTTCCTGTGAAAATCTTCGAGAGTAGGTGTGGATATAGCAGGGTATAGAAATTCGCGAATAGGTTCGAATAAATTTCGAAGATTTGGCTCCTTTATAAAAAAATTGCCAAAGAATTTTAATTAATCAGCGTATCCATCATCATCGTCACCTGGGATGCTCTGAGGTCCATTACCAGCTTGTTCATACCATGGATGAATGAAAGATTCTGGATCAGAGTAGACCTCACTCTTTAATTCAATTAGTAAGGAATCAAGATTCTGAATAATCCTTTTTAGATTTTCTTTTTGCATTATCTAATGGAATAAATAAGAACAGTTTAGCCCTTGAGAAATTGGAAAATCAGTAATTAAGGATCTTGACTCCCGTAACTATGCATCTTCATTAATGTAAGTCTGCCGATGTCTTAAGGCTCTCATGACCTTCTCAAAGAAGGCCTTCCTTTCTTCCTTCCTCCTAATTCTAGGGGCAGTATTAGCTGCTTGTGGTTCTTCTGAATCAATATCCAGTGTTCGACTTAGTGGTGCAGGTGCTACTTTCCCGGCCACAATTTATACACGTTGGTTTTCAGATCTGGCCAAGGCCGCTGGTCCAAAGGTCAACTACCAAGCAGTTGGATCTGGATCTGGTCGCAAAGCTTTTATCGACCAAACTGTCGATTTTGGCGCGTCGGATGATCCGATGAAAGCCAAGGACATTGCAAAAGTTCCTCGTGGCTTGGTTCAAATCCCTGTAGTTGGGGGAACGATAGCCTTCGGATACAACAAATTGGGTTGTGATTTGAAGTTGACCCAAAAGCAGGCTGTTCGGGTTGCTATGGGCAAAATTACAGATTGGAGCGATTTAGGTTGCTCTGCTGGAAAGTTAACTTGGGCTCATAGGTCTGATGGCTCTGGAACAACTAAGGCTTTTACTAACTCTATGGAAGCCTTTTCAAATGAATGGACTTTAGGTAGAGGTAAATCTGTTAGATGGCCTGCTGGAATTGGTGGCAAAGGCAACGCTGGTGTTGCTGGAATTATTCGCAATACCCCTGGAGCAATTGGTTATGTCAACCAGTCTTATGTAAAGGGCGAGATCAAAGCCGCCGCTTTGCAAAATCTTTCTGGTGAGTATGTGAAGCCAAATGAAAAGACTGGTTCCTTAGCATTAAATGGCATCAATCTTGATCAAAACCTTGCTGGCACCAACTCTAATCCAAGCGTGAGAGGTGCATATCCAATCGCAACTCTTACATGGATTTTGGCTTATGAGACCGGAAATGGCTTTAAAGCCAAGGCTGTTCAAGAGGCCTTGAACTATTTATTGAGCGATAAGGCTCAAAATAAAGCTTCTAGCCTGGGCTTTGTGCCACTAAAAGGTGAAATCCTTAGTAAATCACGAGCTGCCGTTAAGCGAATTGGGAAGTAATTTCAAGGATTACTTTTTAGTGAAATTAGTGAAAGATTAAAGGCTCATAAATTTTCTAAGAGGAGGAATCTCCCTTCAGATTGATTAAAATTATCAGCAGTTTCGTTCTATTCACAGAGCTTGGAGTAGTTAAATGCCTCGTTTAATAGCTCTTCAGCATCTGGAGCGAGAAGGCCCTGGATTATTTAGCAAGATTGCTGAAGAGAGAGGAATGGATTTGTTCATTTTTCGCTTGGACGAAAAAGAGTCACTTCCAAAATTAGAGAAAGGAGATTTGCTTTTGGTTTTAGGCGGACCTATGGGAGTTAAGGATATAAATAATTTAAATTTTCCATGGCTCTCTGGAGAACTTGACTTAATAAAAGATGCTTTGAAAATGAAAATCGGAATTATTGGCGTTTGTTTGGGAGCTCAACTTTTAGCTCATGCGGCAGGTGGGGGTGTTGAGATTCTTTTAGCAGAATCTTCGTTTAATCCTTTGCCAGAAGTTGGGTGGGGGGACATCTTTTTTAAAGATGAATGGGAAAATGAATCAAGGAATTTTTTAACAGAAGATTCATTTAAGGTTCTTCATTGGCATGGAGACAGGATTTTATTACCTCCTTCATCTGAATTAATTGCGAGTAGTCATTGTTGTAAAGAACAATTCTTTAAGATTGGGCCTTCTGCTTTTGGTCTTCAATTCCATGTTGAAATAGAGGACGAAATGGTCAGTAGATGGATTAATGAAGACAGTGAATTTATCAAGTCAGCTTTAGGAGAAAATGCTGAGTTGATTTTGCGAAAACAACAAAAAGAATGTGGAAATAAGACTTTGCAGAGTCGATTGTTATTTTTACGCAGACTATTTGACCTAATTGGCTTTTAAATACCAAAATCAGTAAATAATGATTTAAATCTATTTAAAGCCTGATTATCTATTTGTGATTTACTCCAACCAAAGGAAACAAATGACTTAGTTGACCTTTATATCTCACCCATAAAGTTAAATGTATCCTTATGTAAGACTTTTTGTGATCACTGCGCTTAGGAAAGCCTCATTTAAAGGCTCTAAAGGGTCATTACACCAATCACTTAGTGCAGTCCTCATGGCACAGGATCCTCTCCTATAGGCATTTGTCATTTCTAAACCTGTTAATGCATGATTTCCTAATAGGATGTTGAAGACTAGCTCAGGGTTACTATGACTATAATTATTTAGATGAACAGCTAGTTCTTGCAATCCTTTGTCAATAGATATTCCCCTTGAGTTGAGATGTGAGTCAAACAATTTCTTGGCTACTTCTCCATATTCCTTTGCTCCCTCATCAGTAAAAATAACTCCTATATATTTTTTTTGTACAGGCAAATTTTTATCTATCCCAAGCTTTTCTTCTATTCTTAGGAGTCTCTCTTCAAGAAAATCTTCCGTATTTTTTCCTATAGTGTTTTTGAGTTGATTGGTTACATATTCCGTTAATGTTTTGCCAGCCTTAATTGCTTGAGACTTTAGCTCCAGTAATAATTCTGGATCAATATTGATATTTAATTGAGTTCTGTCTTTGGCCATGCTGACATGGAGTTATTCAATAATTCTATACCCAAAAATGAACATTGGATCTTAAAGTTTTCTTCTAGAGAGTCTAGACCGTATAGATCAGGGCTTTCGGTCCTGCTAATTTTGTAGTTTTTGATCCTTTAAGCCTTCTCTGAAGAGGGAAACACCAACTTATGGAAATATATTTATGTTTTTTTATTGATTCTACTACCTACTTAATCTTCGCTTCAGCAAGAGCATTACGTTTTTGCTGCAACCACGTTTAGAAGCATAAGCTGCCAGTTATGTACATTTGATTTAAAATTTATGAGTTCTAATAAAGAGTATTGAGATTCCTTAACTAATTTCACGAAGGAAAGATTTTCCGAGCTGGTCAAGGCTAATGATACTTTCGATCAGGAAGAGGTCAGAATAAGAAATGAAGAGATAGAAGAAGAAAAAAGATTTGAGATGAGATTTTTTCTGCGATTTAAGTAAATCACGTTTTGAAATTCTTAATCGATCTTTTTCTTCAATTCTTAGGTAATTTTTTCTCATTTATTTCCGTTTATACCACAGGTTATTGGATATTCTTTTGAGGTTTGATCATGGTTTTTCGTGCATTATGTATACACCAAATAGGAAAGCGCTCAAGGAATCATTAGATGCTTGGTCAAATCTTATGTACCTACTAAAAGGTCCGTTGAAATTAATGAGATGCAACTTTCCTATAATTACCCCGTATAATCTGGATTGAGATGCAAAAAATGCTAATTACTCTTGGACTGGGAATTACTGCTATAGGTCTTCTCTACCCGTATTTAAAGCAATTAGGTTTAGGACAACTACCAGGCGACATCATTTTGAGGGGAGAAAACTCAACTTTTTACTTCCCTTTGGTTAGTTGTATTGCTATCAGTTTGTTTGTTTCGGTACTGCTTAATTTATTCCGACCCTTCTAATGCTCTTCAAAAAAACCATTCCTGATTCTGTTAAAGGCCTTTGGCGAAAGGTTAGCAGGTTTGAATTAGCACGTATTCTTGGGGCTGCCGAGAAGAGTATGGAATATTTTAAAAAATCATTAGCTTATATAGATCGGGTCGAAACCAGAACATCGAAATGACTGATAAACCACCATACGGATGGAAAGATTTAATTGTTGATGCGGCAATTATCGCTTTGGTTGGTGGAATAGTTCTTGTGATTGTTGGCTCATTCCCAGAGTTCTTTGGAAGGTTCCTGCCCTTTTTGAAATAGACGCATCTAAATCAACCCACTCTTAACAACATTTGAGCTTGAAGATCGTTTAATTTGATTTCTCTTTCATGAGTTTGAATCGTTTTTCGGCTAAGAACGAACGGTAAACGCATTTTTTCTAATTACAAGAATGAAACTAAATAGAACCTTCCTGTCTTTGTTATTAAGCCTTGGGTGTGTTGCTTGTTCGAATTCAGTCAGTCCAACATCTGAACAAGTTGACCAATCAAAATCTGACAAACAAATCCTTTCTAAATTGGATCGTATTGAAAGGGCTTTTGATAAAGGCGATACCAATACTGCATGCGATCTTCAATTAAAACTGTCCAAGGACCTTTTGAACTATGAAACGATTTCTCCTGAACTAATGAAATCGGTAAAGGAAGTTCAGCTCAAATGCGGGAGTCGTTCTTTCTTACTTGATTTTGGAAAAGATAAGTAGAAAAAAAGGATAAAAAAGGTTTGCACATTACTTTTAGCTAAATGGTGTCAGTTACTTATAATTGTTCGTTATAAAATTACATTGGACTGTTATATCGTTTGCTTTGTTAAGGGTTTTTCAGGAAAAGAGCTTGTAAGAAAAGTTTTAACTGAGCAGTTTCAGCATTGTCTTCATTGGTCTTTATAAGGTTTTGAAGAGATTATGAGGATATAGGAAGGCTGGTATCTAATCTTTCAATTACCCTTTACTTGGACTTCGATTCAAGGGCTTAGTTGATTTTCACCCTTTCATTTCACTTGGTATACCTTTGAACGTCCATTGCACTTTCTAACGCCCCATGAAATAGGAGCCTGAGACTTGCTAACTTCTTGTTCAACGCAGATGTTTTGATTATTTGCCCATTTAGCTACTGGTCGCAGATTGATAGCAATAAAGGTAAGACAAAAAGCACATAACAGTAAAGCAATAACGTTGAGGGCTTTTATCCAATCAAAGTTGCTGGTAGCAGGAGTGTCAGACATCAATATTGAACCGCCAGAGAAATTTAACTCACACTATTTTCATCAACCCGATTTTGCAACTTTCCTGGTTTTTTGGCAAACAGCGCAGTTATTTCAGTGTTGCTTTTTTGCCGGCAATAGATCTTGAAAGGTTGCTTCCTTGGAGGCCTTGATAAAACAGTCCTAAAAGCGAGAAACTTGGATATGCCTTAAACAGAATTTGATGCCTTCTTTAGTTACTTTGCTCCTCTACATCCTTGGTGGTGCATCTTTGGGTGCCCTAATGCTGTTCACTGGAATACCTGCAGGACCACTTTTAGGGGCAATATTAGGAGCTGGCTTGTTAAGCATTAGCGGTCAGCTTGAGATTGCCGCATGGCCTTTAGGTACAAAAACAGTACTGGGGATAGGAATAGGAACAGTTATTGGGACGGGGATTAATAGAGAAACATTGGGTGAATTACAACTACTTTGGAAGCCTGCATTGGTTATAACATTTACTCTTTTGATGGCTGGAATTTTGGTTGGGTTATTGATTAGTAAATTCTTTGGAGTAGAAAAAGTCGTAGCTTTATTAGGAGCAGCACCTGGAGGAACTATAGGAATGAGTCTTGTAGGGGCTGAGTTCGGTGTTGGTGCGGCTGTTGCAGCTCTGCATGCTGTGAGATTAATAACAGTTCTTTTTTTGATACCTGCAATAGTACATTTCCTTGCGCCAGTAGAGAGTACTGATTTAATAAAATAAGGCTTAACAATGGCTTCTAAATAATAATCTTATTTTGTTGACAAAATGAGTAGCACTCTAAATTTAACTTTTTGAATCTAATGATATCTTTTAGAGAAAATTTAATTGATCTTGGTATTTGCATTTTTACTTAGATGTTGCTGAGCTGAGAAACTTGTTCAAGATCAGCTGAATTTAGTAGTTATCTATTTTTTGAGTTAGGTAAAATCTATTGATTTCTATTGGATTATCAGTCAACTTTGAAGGATTGCTAGATTGCTTCTCATAGATCAGTTTAAGGCTAAGGATTGTCATATTAAATATAAAGGTAATTATGGTTGCGATAAGAACTGGAAGAGCCTTGATTTGGATTGCATATACTATTCAAAATAAGAGGCTAGTGATGAATATTAAGAGCATTACGATTGATACATTGTTTGCCTTTTAGTCATCTATGTCTTTATGCCCTGAGGGAAGATAGCAATTCTTGTGAGTACAGCAGCTATAAATTCGAAGGCGTTAGGGGTTGTTAGTTGATCAATAATCATCTTTTTTTTTGAACCAACCCTCTTCTTTGATTCCTCTTTTGACAGCAGTGACTAGTGCTCCAAAGAAAAATGCTCCAATACCTGCAAACAAACCAAGTGTCACTAATGGCTTCCAACTAGAAACCGCCGTGCTTTGAAGCGCAAGATCGAAGGGGTCCATTCCTCTGTTCAAATAGGTGAAACCATTAATGGTCGACTGTCAATCAATCAAAATCTAGGTAGGCCTCGCCACTATCTAAGATTACTCTTTATGCTCATCACTGTTAGTAGTGTTATTACCAAGGATAATTTCTCTTTGGTTGATAATAAATAAGTTACTGAACATGACCTTAGCTACAAGACCATGTTCAGGCAGCCCAAGACCTTAGAGATAAGAGACGATGGCCCCTATTTCAGCCACCTCTAGCGCGTCTGAATTGCCGACAATAAAAACTTTTGCTGAGTTTTCACAACGAGTTGACTATTCGCTGATGGATTCACTTCAAGCGGATCCTCAGTCGACTGGTAATGGTCATGATCACCACTATCGCCAAGTCTTCTCTGGTCATTACGTACCCGTTACCCCCACTGCCATTCCAGCACCGGAATACATCGCGCACAGCAAAATCTTATTTAACGAACTGGGCCTGAGTCATGAACTTGCCCTTGATGAACAATTTCGCCGTTTGTTTTCAGGCGATATCACTGTGGCGCAGGAGCCAATGCGTCCAGTGGGTTGGGCTACTGGTTATGCCCTGTCGATTTATGGCACTGAATACATACAGCAGTGTCCGTTTGGAACCGGTAATGGTTATGGCGATGGCCGGGCAATTTCTGTGTTCGAAGGCCTCTTCAAGGGCAGGCGCTGGGAGATGCAACTGAAAGGCGGAGGCCCGACGCCATATTGCCGTGGCGCTGATGGACGTGCTGTGCTTCGTTCAAGTGTGCGCGAGTTTTTGGTGCAGGATTACATGCAAGCCCTGGGAGTTCCAACCTCACGCTCTTTGACGCTGTATGTGTCCCGATCTGAAACAGTGCGCAGGCCTTGGTATGCCGAGAACTCCAAGTCTATCGATCCAGACATCATGGTGGACAACCCTGTAGCCATCACAACACGCGTAGCACCTTCCTTTCTGCGTGTCGGCCAGCTTGAGCTTTTTGCTCGTCGGACACGTAGCAATGCACATCAGGGTGCACTGAACGAGTTGCGGATGATTGTGAAGCACCTGATCGAGAGGAATTATCAGCAGGTGATTGATCAGAGGCTTGCTTTTAGCGATCAAGTAATAGAGCTGGCTTATTTGTTTCGCGGACGGCTCACATCACTTGTAGCTAATTGGATGCGAGTTGGTTACTGCCAGGGAAATTTTAATAGTGACAACTGTGCTGCGGGTGGCTTCACCCTCGACTACGGTCCATTCGGATTTTGCGAGCTATTTGACCCAAGATTTCAGCCTTGGACAGCAGGCGGGCACCATTTCTCATTTTTTAACCAAACGGTTGCCGCCGAAGCCAATTATCAGATGTTTTCTACAGCTATTCGACCTTTACTCGCCGACAACACGGAGGCATTGGCAAGGCTTGATCAGATTCGAGATGGTTTTGCCGAGTTTATGAGTCAGGAGATGGAAGCTATGTGGGCAAAGAAACTCGGCCTGATCAGCTATGACGCAACTCTGGTGGACGAACTGTTGCAGCTAATGGTTCTTTCCAAGGTGGACTACACGATCTTTTTTCGAAAGTTGTCTCAAATTCCAGACCTACTTACAGACTTGAAAGAGAGCTTCTACTCTCCTAGCTCAGAGCAAGTTGATGCGCGGTGGAGTAGCTGGCTTCAGCGATGGCGGGATCGCATAACTAGCTGCGGTGACATCAGAGTGACATCCGCAGCAATGAAACGTATCAATCCTAAGTACACCTGGCGTGAGTGGCTGATTGCACCCGCTTATAAGAATGCTGAGCAAGGTGATTACAGCCTAATCAAGGAACTACAGGTGGTGTTCAGCAATCCCTACGAAGAGCAATCATTGGAGTTGGAGAAGAAGTACGACCGCTTAAAACCAAAGGATTTTTTCAACGCCGGGGGGGTATCCCATTACAGTTGCTCCTCTTGAAAAGATAGATAGATAGTGGATCAGAGTAGAGACCTCTTTTATGTCAGGGTTTTTATTATTTTTATTATATAGTTATTTCTTTTGAGTTAATGCATATTTACTTGGCTAGCCTAGTGCTGGCTATGTAGTAAAAGATCTTGACTTCATTTTGTTGTTATTTGAAATTCAATTGTTGAACTATTAGGAGCTATTTAACAGAAAAATTGATTTGAGAGAATAATTTACTCTAGAAAAAATGATTACTGCCTACAATGCTAGAAGGATTGTTCCCTTTGAATTATTTTCGGAGGTGAATGGAGTTATATGATTTGATTTTTACAGTAAAAATTCTTTTAAAATATATAAATGTCTTATTCATCACAAAAATGATGATTAGTTTGCTATCTCAGGATCATCCTCCTTAATTCCTACCCATTTGAGTTGACGAGAGCAACTTAATTTTACCAAAACATTGGATTTAATCGATTGAAGATCCTTTTGAGGTATTGCTGTCTCAATCATTCTAATAAAGAGATTTAGGGAGTCTCCTTTTAGAGAAGCACCTCTTTCTTTTTGGAGGTTTATTTCTTGTTCAGATTTCCATTGCCTAGTCGAGCTAAAGTCAATTGCTTTTATGTGCCAGATCCTTTTGAATTTACCCCATATTGGTTGGTAATTTTCAAGAGCTGATTGAACAATAAATTGATAATCTTTCTCCCTTGAGGAAATAGGAATTGTATTTATTAATTTATTTTTATCTTCAGCTATAGCACATCCTAAAAACCAACCTTCAATCACAAGAATCTTTGGGTTTGAATTACTCCATCCGCATCGATCTCCGAGGCCATCTCGCAATGCTTTGTCGAATCTAGGAGCTTTTAATTTTCCAGTTCTTCTCCAATTTTCTATTGTTTCTTCTAAGAGTTCAATTGAATGGCTTCCAGGCAAGCCTCTTGGAGCGTTCCAAGGGTTTCCAGCCATTGCTTTATCTAATGCTTTAGAATCCAGATAAAAATCATCCATAGATATAACTTTTAACGGCCAATCTAATTCATTAGCTGCGGCCTCTAGCCATCTACCAAAACTAGTTTTGCCGCATCCAGGGAGTCCAGAAATACCAAAAAGAATTCTTTCCTCTTTGCCATTAAAGAGTTCAATATCTGAAAGAAAAGGTAACCCTAGTCCCCAGGCCCAATCATTTTTTGTGCCTAAAGGCCATGCAGAAGAAGCAAGATTAATTCCACCACGTTTGAGCCAGTGGTTTAACCATTTGGTTTCATTTTGCCAATTGAAACTATTTAACAACTTGGTATATGGGGGTATGGGGTAGAAAATATCTGGATCTATTGGATTAGACCAAGGAGAAAAATATGTCATAGTGAATTTCTAAGATGAACAGTAAATTGAAAGGCATTAAATTAATAGTAGACTTAAGACATCTCTGAGTTGGAACGTTAGGTGTTAGTCCTTGTATGCTCTTGAGCCTGATTCGCTATCTGATGGATAAAGACTTATAAAGGTTGGGTAACTCTTGGTTTTACGAACTGTTAGATATAATCGGATTTTAAAAAACCAGCATTAATTGTTTTGGCTAAAATTGAGTAAACATACTTGTATCAATAGGTTTAGCGGTCGATTTCTTATACTTAGACCTTTAAAATGGCTTTGATTAATTGGAATGAGATTTGATATTTGAAAGAGCCCTTATTAGGCCTAGGAATGGCTTCAATTAAGCGAGCTTCTTTCTTCGATAGATGTTCAAAATAAAGTCTTTCAAGGAATAGGTATTAAGACGGATTCAAATTATGTAGCGGTTGCTACATAATTTGAATCCGTCAGCCGTGCGAATGAATCATGGTCGACATTTCCTCGGAGGACTCTCAGCGGGCGATCTGGCTTATATGCCCTGTTTTAAGAGGTCACATGACAACAGGTTTGGTCGAAGTTGCTAGAGAGAAGGGATCCGACACTTTTTTATTAGATAGAGGTAATTTTCTACATGGTTTTTGTTAGTTAATATCAAAATTGGAACTAATTTTTTAGTCAAATATTCGTATTCGTTAAATAATTATTAATGACTATTTGGCTAGTAAGAATAACTTAGGTAGTTTATATTTCGTTATTTAATGTCAAGATTATAAAATCCTATGCTAGCTTCTTTGTCATTCTTAAGGAGGTGCAAGTTATGTCCTTAACACAAGCTAACTCTATGCATGATATTGACATCGAGCACGATGCCATTGACGAGTATTTTGAATGCATTACTTCATGTTCTATTGGTGATGATGGAATGCAATGCATAACTCAGTGTATTGAGGTTCACCTTAAAGGGGAGGAGAGAGATGAATAGATCAACTCTTTTATTTATAAGCTCTAAAGGTGGTTCAATTACTTGTTTAAGAGGAGATTCTGGCAGAGTATTTCGATCATGTTCAAGTACCCAATGTGTTTACTCCAGGGATTTGCATTCTGCTAAAGTACATTTAGATAGTTTAGAGAGCAGGAATAATTTACTTGTTGGAGAAGCTAATAAATCTTTAGCTCAACGGAAAACCACATTGAAGTGGAATAGTGATGGAGAACTCTCTGCACTTGATATGGCGAGGATTCTCGATCGTCTTGCTAATCCCCAACTCACCACATGTGATCTGGCTTGTGATCTCAATGATTAATCCTTCAATAATCTAGAAGATTCATATTGCATGAGAATACCTTTAAGTTCTAGGTTGCTCTGATACAGATAAGGAATCTATATCTGAAGGAAATTGTGTATTTAGAAATAGAATATAGAGAGTAAATACTTTAGTGCTAACACCATAGACATTCTGCTGATCATCAATTAAAAAATAGTCAGAGCCTAGATGGGCAATATAAATTGAATGCTCAGAGTGGCTTTAGTGGGGCTTTGGTCGAAAGTCCCACGCAAACCTTTTAAGGAGTGTATTGATGAACTATCAAGAAGGACTAATGGTGTTTGAATCTATTCTCCCAACAATTGTGGGCATTACTCTTGGCGGTTTGGTTTTTATAGGTATCCAGGAGTTTTGGCATGAATTTTCAGTTGAATGCAAAGGAGGGCTCTAATGAAACAAACCTCATCAGTTACTATTTTTTTGAAGAATGTATTGAAGAACAAGGCTCCTCATAGCACAACCTGTTTCATAGATGAAACTGAGGTTGCTCAGAAAGAGTGTGTTGTCCTAATGGAAGAAAGGACAGAAGACCAAAAATTAGATGTTTGGGATAAATGATGTAAGCAGCATCGAACTAATGGTTTCCAAGCTTTCTTCACTATGGCTAAGCAAGTCTTTCAAAGGACATCGGGATACATACAAGGCTTATAAGCGCCTTGGCTTTAGTTCAAATGACTTTTACTCTTTCTTTGGTCTTCCATGCTTTAAAGGAATGTAATCAATAGAACATCCTTCTCTATCACTGGTTTTATTGAGAAGGTCCATCTTTGGATGTGCTATTGTGCCCTGGCTTTAATATGTAATTACTTAATAGCCATTGCTATCTTGTTGATCCACAGTGAACTATGACTACTACAAACCCAACTAAAAATATTAATGAAGGTGGTGAAGATAAAATCTCCTGTAAATTAGTTTCAGAGATAATTCGATCACGGATTCAAGCTGACAAGGCTCGATTTCATGCTAATGACAATATTTCAGAGTATATATTCCCAGGTGAATTAGATATTCTTGAGAGAGAGGTCGCAACTAGGGTAAGGGATTTACTTAAGACCCTTTTAATTGATGTTGATAATGATCATAATACTCAAGAAACAGCAGAAAGAGTTTCTAGGATGTATATAAATGAAGTATTTAAAGGCAGGTATCACCAGCAGCCAAAAGTTACTAGTTTCCCAAATGATAAAAACTTAGATGAAATTTATACAGTGGGACCAATAACCGTACGATCTGCTTGCTCACATCATTTGGTTCCAATCCTTGGTGATTGCTGGATAGGAATTAAGCCTGGAGAAAAAGTAATAGGCCTTTCAAAATTTGCAAGAGTTGCCGATTGGGTTTTTTCTAGACCTCACATTCAGGAAGAAGCTGTAATGATACTGGCTGATGAAATTGAGAATCTATGCAATCCTAAAGGTCTAGGAATCATTATCAAGGCACAACATTATTGTATGAAATGGCGAGGTGTTAAAGAGCCAGACACCAGCATGATTAATTCAGTAGTTAGAGGAGATTTTCGTCATGATCCTAATCTTAAGCAAGAGTTTTTTGAGCTAGTCAGACAACAATCTACTGTTGGAAAGAATTATTAAACATGTTTCTAATAAGCTAATTATTTGATTTAGGAATTAATCAATTATAGAACGCTATTTCGTTCTACTTGTTTATGATTTCTTGAGATTCAGTGCTTCACGGATGGTTTGGATAAAGTTTAAATTAATCTCTAGTTTTTCATTGAGACATTAGATATGGCTTGAATTCTAATATTTGCTATCTTTACGACTCACCAAAAAGATAAACTATCATTTATATCAAGCAATTTGATTCACTATTTTGCATCTTTCAGGTGGTTCTGGAGTTTAATGAAAGAAATTCCCCTGGCTTCTATTCTGTTTGATGCAAGGCCTTGATTTCTAAGGAAAAATGATTGCTGTATCTTATTATTTAATGCCTTGAATGGCCGGAATCATTTTCCCTCCATCTTGATCATCATCGTCATCAAAATTGCGAGCAAGAAGCTCAAGCATAACAAGAACTGTCATTGGATAAAAACACCAAAGGATTGCTTTCCAAGCTGGAAAACTATCTAAAGATGTTTGAAGTTCGCTTAAAGACATAGTAGTAAAGGAAAGTTGAAGGTAAATCTTTTGAATTTGAAAAGCTATTCGCAATCACTTAGTTGAGCTGTTTATTGAAAGGGCTCTCCAGATATAAGCGCTAATGTATGCCTGAGCATCAAAAGGGACTAAGGAAACTATTGAGAAGAAATTCACAACATTCCCATTGATCCAGCCACTAACCCTGTAAAACAGAAGAAAGCAAATTCAATTAACTCTCGAAATGGTGAATTTAGAGCAAAAGAAATTTGTTTAGTCATTTTGATTCTTTGATAGAGAAGGAACAATGGGGGTGAGTTAATTTTTAAGTTGGCTTTTTTTAAACCTTGCATTAGGGCTTACTTAAGCAAATTCAACCGGTTTCAATAAGTAAAATAATTTTTTGATTGCAAGTAAGATCTGAGGCTGTTCATTAATTATCTATCCAGTAATAATCTATGCTCTCTATTGTGATGTTGTCATTAAGAATTAGATGTGAATTTAGTTAATGAGGTTTTCCTATATGACTTAAAGCTTCTATCCAAGCTGAATCTGGCCAGAATCAACTAGATCTGCAAGTTTTAATGCCATAACGTGCTCACACCTTGAGAAATTCAATTGATTGATAGCTATCCATATCAACTCTTCTTGGGTAACAATTCCAGTTAATACGGATGTTAGAAATAATTTACCAATACTCATGTTGAATGTTGCTTAAGAAGAAAATGAAGTGGATCTTTTATAAATCCCTTCAATAAATTGTTTTAAGGGTTTGAAAGGATTTAATTCCATGGACCTAAAAGAAACCAGGAATGATCTGCCCAGTTAGAGCGTACGTTCCAATAGCAGCAAAGACACCAATCATTGCCCACCTTCCGTTTTGAAGCTCAGCGTTCTCGTTCATGATTTGGTTGGTATTTAGTAATTTTTTTTAAATTATTCCAGGAAGAATTTGGCCTGTTGATAGGTAGGCTCCAACTAAAGCCCAAAAGCCCATCATTGCTGCCCATCCATTTAGGCGCTCAGCAAGGCCAGGATTAACAACAGCATCAAGCTGCGGAGAGTTTTTCATTGGAAGAAGGAATAGAAGAAGATCGCTCTTGATCGAGCTGTTAAGAACTGTAACGGATATGTTGCGAAATATGATGGTTCGGCTTGCCGTATTGCACATAAGTAATGAGAATTTTTCTTTAAAATCCTTTTGGTTTCTGCTATTTGCAGATTAATTACTTGCATTATAATCTTTAATTTATATCTAAAAAATATAGCCTGATCGTTAGGATTAAGGAGTAAAATCATCCTAATCCTTGTGAATTAGCATTTAATCTATATAAAAGCACAATTTATTATTTAATATAACCTTCACAGATCATGCAGTATCTTGAGAGCTACTAAACAAATTAAACGCAGATAAGTATAATGAAGTAAATGTTTGAATAGGTCTAGGGGACCTCTTCTGATTAATTGGAATGTAATAGTTCTCAAGTTTTATTGGGCATATGTTGCATTTTAGGACTTCATTTATGAAGTTGTATTTACTTAGAGGCATATATAGAACTAGATTTTAATTTTTCAGGCTTATAGCAAATGTCTAGCAAAGAATTGCTTGAGGATTCTTTGCTAGATCCTCCAATAGGCCAGACAATAGGATTTGAATGGTATGCAACTCCTATTGGAATTGCAGCATTGCGAAAAGGATCAGCTTCTTTAAATCCTGAAGAGTTATATCAGAATGCCATTAAGGAGGGGCTACAGATTGGACTTGAACTAACTAAAGAAGAAAAGGAATTCTATTTTTCTTCAAAAGGCACAGTGGTTATTTTTTACTCTTAGTTGGCTTTTAGAAAAAGTCCCACCTTTTTTGCCTCATTTTCTTCATGTTTTCACGGGTTTAGATAGAAATTTGCAGAAGCCTTATCAAATTGATCTTAAATGTAGTTTTGGGGTTGTTTCTTTCTAAAGGAGAAATATAAGAGTACCTGCAATAAAGCCTGCTAAATGTCCAACTAGACTGATGCCAGGAAGAAGAGAATAAGCAATACCGAGGCCAGTCAGAATTAACATTATTTGATAGATTTCTTGGTCTTTTCTAAGGTCAATGTTAAAGCCGAGAAAACGTTGTTTTCCATAAATTGATGAGAGGAGTATAAATGAGTGGATTCCATAGATAATTCCACTGAATCCAACTGCTAAAGACATTGGGTTCTTAAAAAAGAAAATATCAATGAACCAAAAGACTAGTGTCTGAAGTGGTATTAATAAGCTGACTAGTAAAAGGAAGAATGAGTTGCTTTTTAGCCTTAAACCTTTTAGACAATGCCTAGCAACAATAATCCCAAAAGTATTTGCTAGTAAATGTTTTGCATCAGCATGAATGAAATGCGACGTGATGATTCTGTATGGCTCAACTATTAAAGCTCCTGACCAATAGGCAAATCTTGTCTTCTCAACAATTCCAAAGAGGTCTGTTGCTAAAAAACAAATTGAGCATGCTAAGAAAGGTACGAGATACTGCCAATCATTTTCATAGAACTTATGTCGAGAGGTTATAAACTTATACATAAAGTTTTTGAAGAGTTTGAAAATGACAGAGGTATACCTGGAATCAATGGCTTTTAAGCACTTATTTTTCAGTGGTTAATAAATATCCCCTTTCAGGGTAATTTACCTTAGTTATTAACTATTTATAAATAGTAGGGAAAGTTGATCCTCACAAAACCTAATTATACCTATTGTGTGCGTCAAATGTTCATTTGGTCAACGGCCCTAGAGAGTCTTTGCTAAAGGCCGCTAGATCGTGATGGGGCTATAAGAGATCTTGTCAGATGCAATAGTAAACTTCCTAAGAACATTAAAAGCTGCTATAGATGGTGTGACTTTTGAATTTCCATTAAGACTTTTTCCGGTTCAATTCTCAACTATTCAGCGTGTCCTTTTCATTTTATGAGTGCGTGATTCTTTAATTTTCATTGCATTGGATAATTGCTCATATTTTAACGACTTATATCTGTTGAAATATGTCTACTCAATGGATCTTAGCGTATGTTTCTATCGCTATGGGTTCTTTTTGAGATCCAAACCATCAGTGCAAACCTCTCTTTGATTCGTGATTTTATTGCTTTTTAAAAAAACTTTTGAACTGCCAGATGAGGTAAGCAGTAGTTCCTGCGAATAAAAACAACCCGACAGTTCCAACTGCCATATTAGCTTCTTCAGCTGTAGGCCAATAATTCATCTATGGACTTTAGCTATTCATTTAAGTAAAACTCATCTAAGGCATTCTCGCAAAATCCACGCAACCGAATGAATTTAACCAAGTTCCTAGTCATAGATGTTTCTTTGATGCTTGTAGGACTCACTTTCTTGTTCATATTTCAAGCTAGCAAAGTAAAAGCTTTTCTTTTAGGTGATTTCAAATTGAATGAAGGCTCTAATCAAAGTTCTATAAACCTTCCTGCTCAGCAAAAATTGCTAGATCTTGAACACATTGCTCGGAAAGATGGCAGCGGAATTACATTAGAATCTTTAATTGGTCTCTGGAAATTTAGCTCTGTATGGAAGCAAGAGACAGACAATGAAGATTTGATTTCGAGTTCATTACTACGGCTTTTTTCAGCAGGATTAGAGATCAAAAAAGATAAATCTAATCATTTTATCATTACTAATTCCATTCAATTTGGATTGCTGTCAATTCGATTTCTTGGTGTTGGTAATTTAAAAGGAAAACAACCCTTACTACCCTTCTTTTTTAAACGTATAGAACTTAAGGCAGGCTCACGTGTTGTATTTAGCCGCTCTTTGAAAGTACCAGACGAAAAGGATAGGCCTTTTTTCGCATTGATTGCAATGGAAGAAAATGGTAATTGGCTTTCAGCTAGAGGCCGAGGCGGAGGACTTGCGCTTTGGATTAAAGACTCAAATAAGTTTGAGTAAAGGTTAAAGTGAATTTTGCGAGAGATGATTAATAATAAGGGTACTTGTCATAAGGTTTATATCCTCGAGAAATCAGTGCCAAAAAATGGATATTACAGTTTGAAAAATATTAGATAAACCTTTTCTAAGAGTCATTTTGCCTTAAAGAAAGCCTAGGAATTCAGAGAATGCTCATTTTTCTTGCTTTTTAAAGGGAAACGATGAAAATGGTTATCGTTTACAAGTCCTTTTATGTCATCTTTTTTTGTTTCAAGGTTCAATATAAGAAAGCTCTTGCTTCTCGCTGGTTCGGCTCTGATAAGTGTTGAGTGTGCATTGCCTCTTCTTGGAAATGCTCATGGGGGAATGGAAGAAGAGCCCTTAGGGGCTGGTGAATTCAGGTTGACTCCCCAGCTAACAATTGAAGGTCATGGAGGTTTTGAAAATAATGTTGAGGGAAAACCTGAGCATTACGGGCTTGATGGACTCTTTGGAGGTTTGATGGAATGGGGGTTAGAGAATGGTGGGAAATTCTCTATTGAAGGTGCTTTTGGACCTGTCGGGGTATGGGGTGAAGCAGAACATTTTTATGGTGCCGTACATTCTGATCATGATGACGACCATGATGATGATCATGATGATGATCATGCTGAGCACGACACTGACTACAAACGAGAAGATTTCCGTGGTTACTTAAAAGCTACCTATGCTCCTAATGATCGCCTTAGTGTTGCAGTAGATACCCAGCCTTATATAGTTACAAAAAATCAGGGAGAAGAAAAGAAAGGAACCAAAAATTCAATTGGAGCCAAAGTTCTATATGCTTTTGGTGCAGGAGATGTTAATTTCGCACTCGGTGATAACTTTAAGGATCTCACTGATGGGGCTTATGTCAGTTTAGAACACCGTCAAGGTTGGGATTCAGTTGGAGAATGGCAAGGTAATTACACAGATCCTAGAGTAGGAGTTGAATTTAATTACGATTTAATTGCTGTCAAAATAGAAGGTGGGCCTCGTTTCTTTGTCCCATCATCTGAGGCAAGTACAAGCGAACGTACAGATTTCGCTGGTGAAGTTGAGATCAGTCGCCCTGTAGGTGATAACGCAGCATTATTTATTCATTGGCAACCTACTTATAGTGATAAGGATGGTGATGATTGGGGAGAAGGTTGGCAACATCATGTTGGGACAGGAGTGACATTCCGCTTTTGATAATAAGCCAATAAGTTCAATCTTTTCTTAGAAAGTTCTTTAAGCCCCAAGCTGTCGAAGCTCGGGGCTTTATTAATGGGATATATACACCTTTTGCTATTCAGCAAAACGATAGTGCTTCCAAATAATCTTATGCACTTCCCAGGTATAAGACATCCCTTTAGAGACAATGATTAGATCACCTACCTCAAATCTGACAGGTGTGGCTCCGTCGGGAGTAACGGTTACATCTCGTTCCAAAATCAAACAAGTTTCCTTGTTGCTATCTGTTTAAGGTAATGTGCTTGGACTACACGTTCAAATTGACCATTGTTGACCGCTAATTAATTGATGGTAGCTTCTAGGCAGGGCGATTTGATTGAGATATCTAACTAATTATTTAGAGCTCAATTTCTTTCTAGTTTTTATTAGTACTGGTCGGCAATAGTTCCCAAGCGTGATTTCTATTATCAATAGAAAGGTAATTAATTTTTATAGCCCCATGGCTCTTTTTAATTTTGTAGCTTCATCCATACCTTCCATAATTGTGAAAGTCGCATTGTTTGTAGAAGCTAGACGAATTTTTGATAATTGTTGGTATTCAGCTGATTCATAAGCTTCTACAGCTGCGCGCATAGAAGGGAACTCACAAATTACTGCCAAGTTTGCTCCTTCTGTTTTTTCTTTCCCTTGCGGTTCTGTATCTTTTGCAAATACTTTCCCCCCAACTTCTTTAAGCCATGGTCCCACTTTTTCTACATATTCAGAAAATAGCTCTGGATTGATTACCGTTGCAGTAGATATCCAGTAACCCTTTGCTCCTTTCTTGTCCATAAGAGTTGTTTTATAAATACTTTTATGGTTCTAGCTTATCTGACTATCGTGAGTTTTTTTAATTATCAGCTTAGACTAACAAGATTAAATTCTTTAGCTGGAATAGCTGCCTTTTTAGAGTGCATCAAGCTTTGCTTTAATTTTGCTACTTCTGATAAGGAATAGTTACTTTCTGTCCTTCGACTCCTGCAGAAGCAACAAAAACTAGTGCAGTTTGATTCCCAACAACTTCGCAATAGTGAATTGTATTTTGAGGGGTGGCGAAGCTTTCTCCAGGACCTACCTTTAGTATTTGGTTTTTTGTGGTTTTACAGGAAAGATTCCCTCTAACCACATGAGCAATCCCTGGTTGTGAGTGAAAATGCAGAGGCGTTTTAAAGCCTGGCTGAGCATTTATACGCTGAAGAGTCATTTCTGCCTTACCTTTTGGATAGTTATACGAATCTCCATTCCAAGATTCAGTCGCACTTATAAGTTTTTCGACAACTAAAGGTTCAACATTTGTAGATGCTTCTTTGTTTGAACTACAGCCGAGTATTGGTAAAGAAATTCCCACCGTTAGGGCAAAGAGTAAAAGGCGGCGCATTTTCAAGTTAAGAATAAGTAATTATGTCCATTGTCGTTCATTTGCGCATAGATCCTTAGCCAGCGGTTTGGGAGGAAACCTAAGATCCTTTGAGAATGGTTGATATCACTCAAAAAAAACTTTTTACGGGTTGGTATTTAATCTCATTTATTTCAAGAAGTTTGAGAAGCTTATTAAGAAGCTTCATGCAAATTTGACCTTCAGCTAAAAGCCGCTAGAAAGCGTGGAGAAAACCAAAGGTATTTGATGGTTCACTTGATTTAGATGAAGCGACCTAAGTCAACACAACCAAAGAGGAATCCATGACTATTGAAGAGAAAATTGAAAAGGCTGAGCAACGAATTAAAGAGTTACAGCTATTGATAAGGCATTGGAAAGCCAGTCATGCTTCTTCTGAACATGTTGCACTGGAACTTATTGAAGGTCTTGTCTCCGATGACTATGAAAGGGAGGTCGCCTGAGATGGAATCTTTAGATCCGAAAGTCTATGAAGCTCTAACTGAAAACAGTCAGAGAATCCACTATTCCTTAGATCGTCCAAGAGACAAATCTAGTGTTCCTAAATTACTAGTTTATAAAGAAATTCAAGCGATATGGAATAAAAGTAAAGATGACCTGATTGCCGCTTAATCATGAAACTACTTGAACTCTGGACAAGCCTTTCTGATGAAAGAAAGGCATTGATCAAGAAGCTTGGTATTGCAGCTTTATGTCTGTATACAGTAATGCAAATTCTTGGATTCTTGTTTCCAATGGTTTTGCTTATTGGTTTTGGTTACTTTGTATATAAGAAGTTCATTAATCCCAATCCGTCAATATTGAGATGATCATGCCTTCATTTTCTGTGCAGGTGGAGCCTTTAGATAAATGAGGGAGAAGTGGAAACCAACTGAAGATCAAAATATCGGAGTTATATCTCGTGTTTCGGAGTTCTTTATTGATGAATTGAATGAATTACAAGAGGAACTCAATTGTCCAGATGAGTTTATTTACGACCTAATGGAAGCAATCAGAAATCGCTGGTCACCTGATAGCTGCCATGCCCAAGCAAGGAAGTTCAAAAGAGGGAATCCTCATTTCTAAAATGGAATTTTTAGAATCTAATAATCTCAATCATTGGCAGTTATATACCCCTCTATTGGGATATCTTATTATTTATATTGGATTAAAAATTAGACTTAGAGAAGTAGATTCTGATGAAGACTAGAAATAGAAGGATCTAAATGAATCAATAAAGGATTTCGCATTTCTCTATTCTGAAAAGAAACATTGAAAGAACTAGTTAAATGGCCTTTTAATTAATTTTTCCTATTAGGAATGATCAATATTAATTATTTAGTTAGTCCTGAGAAGAAGAAGAACCAGGTAAGAACAATTGTATTCAGGATAAATGTTAGAGAGATTGCAATGATCTTGAAGTTTTTTCCAACTTCTTCAGTTTCAGGATTTAATTTTACTCTTGCCATGGCTTGCAAACTAAGTTCTTTTTATGGAGTAAGTGGACGTTGTTTTGATTCCTCTGAGCCTGGATTGTTATTTGATGGATTAATGGCTCAGGAAGTTAAAGTGAATTCAAAGAGATTTCAATAAGATCATAGTTATAGAAAAGAAACTGAGTATAAGGAAAGGAACCTTTTTATTGGGCTGTAATTTATCTAATGAATAGCAATGGATTCTGATTAACAAGGTGTTTAAACCTAGTGCAATCAAGTAGGCCGGAAAATGTGATCATATATATTGTACCTTTATGAGTGGTGTTTGGGGATTACTTGGTTGAATAGGCCTTTTTAGGTATTGCAGAATGGCAGATGCTTAATCAGACTTAAAGAATGAAAAGAACTGATTTTTTGATTGCGCCTTATCTGCGTAAAAGTAATTCAAAAGCAAGTTGGCAGCTGCTTATAACATTTGTTCCTGTGGGATTGCTTTGGATGCTAGTTGCAAAGATTGATCAAACTACTTTGAATTTCCCGATAAAGGTCATTGCTTTTGCACCTGTTCTTTTTTTATTAGCACTGTTCTCAACGCGTGCCTTCTCTTTAATGCATGATTGTGGGCATAATTCATTATTTAAGTCACGAGGTCTTAATCGTTCAATCGGCTTTTTGTTGGGGGTCCTTAATGCAATACCTCAGCACCCTTGGTCTCGTGATCATGCTTTTCATCATCAGCACAATGGAAACTGGGAGATATATCGAGGCCCTATAGACGTCCTGACTGTGGAGGATTTTCAAGCTCTTTCTAAGGAAAATCAATACTTTTATAAGATAAGTCGACATTGGATAATGCTATTTCCAGGTGGTTTTTATTATTTAGTTATCAAACCGAGATTGGCTTTAGTTGATGCAATAGGTTCCTTTATTGGCTCCATCGTAGATGATTTTTCAGATTGGATTTCTAATAAAAATGTTGACGCTAGGTTTGATTTCATAAGACGCTTCAAATCAAATCAATCAGGCTATGGTAATACTTCTGCTGAGGTTATAGATTTAATTGCAAATAATGTATTTGTATTAATTGGTTGGTTCCTAATGAGTAGATGGCTTGGGGCTGGTTTGTTTTTGAGCTGTTATTCAATTGTGATGACAATTTCAGCGGCAATATTTATTTGTATTTTCTTTGTCCAGCATAACTTTAAAGGATCCTATGCTAAATGCACTGATGACTGGAGCTTATTGCTTGGAGCTGTTGAAGGAAGTAGCAATCTTCATCTTCCTGGATGGTTAAGTTGGTTTCTTGCAGATATTTCCTTTCATAGTATTCATCATTTATGTGATCGCATACCTAACTACAATTTGCGTAGTTGTCATGTTCGTAATCAACATCTTTTAAAAGAGTCGATGACTCTAAAGATTACTGATATTCCTTCTTGCTTTAGTTACATACTTTGGGATTCAAAATCTCAAAATCTAACGACAATTGCGGCTGTTAATAAGTAGATAAAAATTTGGATTAAGTAGTTATTTCTTGCAAAGATCCCAATATATTTAAGGGTCTAAAAGTTGTGTGTCTTTCTTTCAATAAGATTTGATTAAGAATAGACATTGGTTTATGAACTTCTTTTTTGTTGTAATCAAACTATTTTGAGTGTGATGTTCAAAACTGAATATGATTTATTTTGTTTAGAGGGAAAACACTTTCCATGAAAATCACTGTACTTTTTGCTGTAGGCAGTGCTGCTATTGGCGTATTGGTTGGCATTCAACTACCAAAGGGCGTAGTTTCTAAGCCTGTTTCTATAACGACATTCAATATTGAAGTCCCATTTGATCAGTGGGCTGCTGGGTTTGATAGTAAAGATTCGGATAAAATACATAAGTCGAATCAAATCAACCCAATATTTAGAGGGGTAGACATTAACGACCCCAGCAGAGTCGTTGTAATTCATCAGTCCAAACCAGGTTCTGTGGAAAAACTTCTCTTAGATAATAAAGAAATGATTGAGTCAGCTGGTCATATTATGCGAACTACAAATATTACTAATTGGTCATTCCAATAGAGATTTAACTCTTTGTAGATAGTGTATCTGCTGATTGGGGATATTGATTTTTCTAGCAAAGAGGAATGTTTGAATCTTCCACATTCCTTTTGAGTGAAGGGTTCTGATAGCAGCATCGTTCGATGATTGGAAGTATTCCTTCTTCTAGTTCTTGGAGGAGCTCATCTCTAAACGCGTTAATATTTTCAAGAGTTGGGTACTCATAACCTGCTTCTTGTACATCAATAAATAAAGCCTGAATTGTTCTATGAAATAACGGATGTTGTAAAGGCATGCAATTAATATTACTGGATACTTATTACAACATCTCTTTCTCTTGGTCCATCTAGTTCAACAAGAATAGCATCTTGATATTTACCTAGTTGAAGCACCCCACCTTTAAATGGAATGCTAATCGAATTACCAAGAAGCAGTGCTTGCATGTGTGAGTGGGCATTCTTAGGCTCGTCTTCTGTAATATTTTCCCGAAGATGTAAGTCATCATGTTTGTAACCTTGAAGTGGTGGAGCTAATTCTTCTAACCATTTCTTTAAATCAATTAACAACCTCTCTTCCATCTCATTAATGATTAAAGCTGTTGTTGTGTGCTTTCCAGAAGCGCAAACAACTCCTTCTAGTTGTTGAGAAGTGTCTATCAAACTTTGAATTCGTTCAGTGATTGAATGGAAAGAGATTGAAGAGCTGGTTTGAACACAAATTGTTTCTGTCAGCATAGTTTGCAATGGACACCTTTTATCTTCATAACAAGTTTTGCCTAGAAATTGCAGAGTTTCCTTTAGATTTGTCATTAATTAGTGATAATTCTATTAGGCAGTCATTCTCTTGTAAAGGGTAAAGAACATAAGCAAAGAAAACCTATTAGTGGACCGGGTGAAAGATTGAAAATAATGGAGAGCAAAAACCCAGTAAAAGAAAAAATAATTCCAAATCCAGCTGACCTTACTATTGCAGAATGCAAACTAGGTGCTTGATATAAACCAAAGAGGGCTGGCGCTGAAAGTAAACCTATAACCAAGATGACTCCAACAGCAGCCATTGAACTCACAACAACCATGGCAGTTACAAAACCAAGTAATAGTCGTAAGGAACTAATATTTAATCC
This sequence comes from Prochlorococcus sp. AG-363-O15, assembly GCA_003278255.1. Taxonomy (GTDB): domain Bacteria; phylum Cyanobacteriota; class Cyanobacteriia; order PCC-6307; family Cyanobiaceae; genus AG-363-O15. The sequence continues at coordinate 102,160 of QCFZ01000001.1, read as the reverse complement.
ACTCGCAGCTGCACCTTCAGGATCTAAACCTAGATAAACTAATTTCTGATAGGAGGTTTTTAATAGTATTAATAATGAAGTACCTGAAATCAATGTTCTAATTAGATCAGCTGATCCTACAGCAAGAAGATCACCAAACAAAATAGATTCAAGGTCCACTCTCATTTCTAAAAGAGGAAGTAATAAAACCCCGAATCCAAGTGTGCCAGCAAGAACTGTATTAATAATTGCATCCTGTTCTCCATTTCTTTTAGACGCGAGTTGTTCTGCAACAATTGCCCCGATTAATCCACTAAGAACTCCACCTATTGAAGGATCAACTCCGATAGCAAGTGCTAAGACTATTCCAGGAACTACTGAATGAGATATCAAATTAGCTTGCAGAAGGCGACGATGCGTAATTAAGACAGCACCAGTTGCAGGACAAATTATGCCTATTAAGATTGCCATCACACATGGTAAGGTCCACCAATTGGCAAGAAACGTTTCTATCAAGGTACTAAAAGACTAATGTTGAGGTATGAAGTATGAGCTTCGAATGCCAGAGCATGGTTGAAAAAAGCACTGATCTTACTAATCGCCAACAACAGATATTGGAAGAGTTGAACAATTGTGTTGATGAGATGAGCGGTCAAGAACTTCATCGCAAATTGATCGACGGTTCCTTCAATATGGGATTGACCACGGTTTATCGAAATCTTCGTACTCTTCAGCAGAAAGGATTGGTGCGATGTCGAAACCTTCCAAAGGGTGAGGCACTTTATAGCCCTCTGAATAGGGATCTTCATCATTTGACTTGTGTTGATTGCGGTGAAACGTTTGTTTTGAAGTCTTGCCCAATAAAAAATATTGAATTGCCTGTGGAGCAGACCAATAACTTTGAGTTGTTGTTTCACACCCTTGAATTTTTTGGTCTCTGTAAAAATTGTCATCAGCGTCAGAAAGTTACTTAAACCTGAATAGTTATTAGCCACAACAGTGATTACCCATGCTATTAATTGTTTCAAGCTTGCTCCGAACTTCATCTGGAGTTCCAAAGGCCAAAACTGTTTGGTCAAGGGTGATCACTTTGTCGTAAGCATTTAAGGCTTTTCCCCAGTCATGACTACTTACCACTATGGTTAAGCCACTTTCAGCCAGCTGACGAACAATCCTTAGAAATTGAGCACTGGATGGTGGGTCAAGAGATGCACAGGGTTCATCTAAAAGGAAAACAGATGCTTTTTGGACCAAGGTTTTTGCAAGTAATGCTCTTTGTTGCTGTCCTCCAGACAATGCATCCAGTCGTTTGTTGGCTAAATCAGCTATCCCCACCCTTTGAAGGGAAGCTTGAATATCACAACATGATTTATTAACAATATTCACTTGGCCCAATGCTACTAACTCTTCAACAGTGATAGGGAAGTTCCAATTGAGGGAGCTTCTTTGAGGCATTAAGGCAACTTGATGTCGAATATTTTTTAAAGGGATATTGCCTAAAAAAATTTCTCCTTAATACAAGCTCTTAATTCACGTACGTCCAAAGCTAAGTCAGTTCTCAAGGAGCTAAGTAATTGGATTTCCTCTCAATTGAGATCGATACCAAGTGAAAATCGAGTACTGGTAACTCAACATCGTGCTTTTAGTCACTTGACTGAAAGATTCAATCTACGTGAACTTCCCTTGATTGATTCTTTCGCTACTGGTGGAACTCTTCGTCCTTCTAGTCTTGGCAAAATTGTGTCTGAAGTTCAAAACTCTGGTAGTCGTGTTTTGTTTACGGAATCTCTCCCAATTAATAAGACACTCAGACGTATCAGTCGTGCTTCCGGCGTTCCTATAAATACTTCCCCATTGTATCCTGATGGCCTTGCGCCTGGAGGGCTTTCAACGGTTGAGACTGCGGTCTCAAATATTTGCGTTATTGCCAAAGGTCAGGGAAGTACTTGTGATAAATCAACTGGTGATGATATTGCCGCTCGTTGGGCTAGTATTCAGTAGGTTTTCTGATCTACTTTTATCTAATAGTTAGCTTGAGAGATGGTTTTGAATATCGGGTTATAATGAGATGTTTGAAAAAATTTGAAAGAATTCGGCTTTTTTTAAAGGCATGTTTTATTTTTTTTGATGAGTTTTATACAACGAAAAGAGTTTATAAAGTTAACTATTTATCCATCTAATCAATGCTTTGTCTGGATTCTTAATTTCCTCAATAGATGTATAAAAGTAATCCTCCCAATGCAAGTTTGGCATGCCTGCAAATAGCATCAGATTAAGTGGATAGTCTTCTGAGTCTGTGCATTTCCTGAAGTCATCACGAAATAAAAAAGTTGGCTTGTTTAAAGCAATTGCTGCCCCAAGTTCCACCATTACCCCTTCATCAGGTGGAGTTCCATTTACGATAGCAAAGATGGCATTTGCATTTTTGACATCTTGAAGGTCAGACGTAGCTATTTTGTAGGCCCATCCTGGCAGAGAGCAATCAACTTGACTGTTTCGTTGGAAAGGCTCCCATACTTCAGCCCCTAACTCTTCAAGAGTAGATAAAAAGTCAGGGAGAAGTCTTGCCTTCCATTGTTTGGAGAATCCATAAGGGGAAGCCAAGTAGATTGTTTTTTTTTTCATTTAGATTTACTCCTTGACATTTGGTAAGCCTTCATATCTGCTTCAGAACGATCAATATTTTCCCATGGGAACACAAGCCACTCATCAGGGTGACATACTTCAACTGCATACCACCACTTAGGTGTGATTTTGCTATACCAAACAAAAGCAGTAATATCTTTAACTGCTAGGAGATTTCTAAGAGTTTTTCCGGTTTCATAAACATCATCAACAACCAGGCAACCATCTTGCAATTCTTTTAGAAAAGGAATATTCAATGAATGACTCATTGCCACGGCCAAGCAAAGACCGCCTCTCGGGAAGCCATATACACCAGAAAACCGTTTGTTTTTGCATGCAATGGTAATGCTCTCGATACAGGAATTAAATTCATTCCAGCTGAGTGTTTTCATTCCTATTTGGCCTCGTCTGATTTAATAATTTTATGTTAGGGGTGTTTTTTTTGGTCAGCAGCAGAATAGTAAAATCTTCAGTAAATAATTTTATTAAGTCATGGCTATCATCGTAGTTGTCGAAGAGTTGATATTACTCTCGTTACAGTCTTTATGATCACTTTTAATGTAATATTTTCTTGACAAGTTATACTATGAAGGTCAATTAGCTCTTTCTTTGCAAAGAATTCTTTTTTGTTATGGGCCAGGTATAAATCTAAATTATACTTTAGATTTATATCCCAAAGTTTTTATCTTCAAGTTTAGGCTTAGAATCTCAGGACAATCAAAGGGCTATGAAGATGATGCTTAAACATTCCTACAATCTTTCGATAGCTTTTTTGATTTCGATAATCTTCTTTTTCTCTTTAACTTTTTTTTCTTTGCCATCAATCGCCATTGAGGAAATAGGGATATCTCCATCAATATTGAAGGTGAGTGAGACTTTTTCAGAAAACTTTTGCATTTTTATAAATAATGGACTGAGCCCTGAGAAAGCAGGAGAGAGTGCTGCAAAAAAAATGGCTAGAGGTTTAATCTTTTCACCAGTAATTAGTGAAATAATGGAAGCCCCAAAAGAATCTATAGCTTCAACTCTCTCTCAAAACATATTTAGTAGATGTGGCGAATCTATTGGGGTTACTGAGCAAGAACTTAATGATTATATAGTTCAATTAGCTAAAAATGTTCCAACTAAATCTAATAGGAACTTTCCTATGGGGAGGTAGACTTGATCTTCTAGTGAGTTGATTCCTTGAATTTTGAGTATAGGTTTGATTAGCATTTAAGCCATTTATCTTAGAGCATATTTAGAAGTTTAAAATTAAGAGCAAGATTTATTTTTCTTTGAAGAACTAGTAGTTTACTTTTGCATTCTTATTTAGAATTATTGAATAAAGTTCCACTAAAAAATAGAGACTCTCTGAGAACACCTGATATCACTAGTATAAATCAACAAACAACTTTTTTCTCTTAGGACCTTTAATGTGGATAAGAGTCTATGGGTATTTACTTAGGATTAAAAGCTGGGGTTTAAATACTCCCGCCTAAAGACGGATTTACATTGCCGTTGATTTTGATTACACCAGATATATAGCTCTGGTGTAACTGATTTGGAGAATTGGACTAAGGATTACAAGGGAGTTGGCATCAGGGCTTTCTTCAAAACCCTCAAAGGTAATGGTCATGAAAAAAAATTTTTCTGAAACTGATCAGATCAGAAATGATGAATTTAGAGACAGACGAAGACTTGAGATAAAAAGGAGGTTTATGACTTTGCAAGCCAGGAGGAGTCGTTTAGAACGAGAACTTAGTTCAATCAATGCTTTACTTGCTTCCTTGGATTCCCAAATGCAGCATTACTGCTCATATGAACAACTATCATTAAAGTAATAAACAACTTTTCAATTAGTACAACTTAAGTTGGCATGGACTTTTATAAATATTACATAGAATAAACTTAAATAAGCTATCTTTATTTGATTTGATATCTAATTAAAGCAGTAGATTAACTTTGTAAATTAATTTAACTCCAACCTTTTGAAGACATAGATTCAACAAAAGAAGCCACTTCGGTTATTTCTGAAGGTGTTAGGACATCCTTGAAAGAGGGCATTGGGCCAGCACCATTAGTTACTTGAGTAACAATTGCACCTTCATGGTCTGAATTGTAGTTAGCTAAAAAGCTTTTTAGATCAGCTTGTTGGAGAGTTCTTTCTGGGTTGACGAGATTACCTCCACCTGCATGACAGGCAGCACAATTTGCCGAAAAAATCCCTGCACCATCTGCCATTGCTAATTGTGGAGCAAAAAGGGTAATGGTCAAAGCAACTAAGACTGACAGAAGCGATTTCATGAGAAGGATGTATTCGTTTTACTACTCTTAAGTGCTTTTCGTCACGTTGTCTACATTTGGTTTATACCCTTATAGCTTTGAAATCTATTGAGACGAACAATTTTACGAGTAATTTCAGGAGGTTCTCTGAAATCCTTTAAAGAAAAGGCTTATAGCCTGAGAACTGTAGATTTGCAGAGGTTTTAAATTGAAATATAATTAATTTTCGCTAGAGACTTGAAGGGTAAATGAATCTTAAAAAATATTAAAAGAAGTAGGGATTTAAAAGATATTGACAAATTTTGAAAGAGTTTTATAGAGCCTTGCCGATTGAATAGAGTCATGATTATTCTCTTATGTTTTCAAACTTAATAGGAGTATAAAAAATTAAGAAATGGTAGAAAAAGAAAATAATTTTTTCTAGTAATTAACTTTAGCTAAAGGCCACATTTTCTTCATAGCAAACAAGACTTCATGAAATAAGTCTAAAAGCCACCTTATTTATTTTCTTCAATATTATTAACGCTTCTAATTTAAGAGAGAATAGATAAGGATAAAAACAGTTTTTTGATTGTCTTAATACCTAAGAAGGCTTGGTAATTAAGGCTTAATTTCTTTCTGTCCTTGGATTTGCAAACATTATTCTCTTAAGGAGAGTAATGTTATAATTTGTTCAATAATAATAAGTCAATGATGTTAATTTTATCAAGAGCTCTCTCTTCACTTGCGGCGCTGCTATTAGCACCTGCTAGTCCATTTTCAATTCATTATCCAGACCGTGTTTCACAACTAGATAATCATATGCGTGCGTATTTTGCCAATCCTGCTGATCAAGCTGCTTTGCAGAAGTCTTTAAAAACTGCTAATTGGATTATTTATTCTAATAGTCCAAACTCTGCTTGTTCAGTATATGCATTTGGTGTTCTTCAGACTTTATATGGAATACCAGTATTTATTGATGCTTCTAATAAAAATATTCTATCACTTAAATCTTCCAAGGAAGAATCGATTTCACAATTAGGTTCTTCAAATGAATCAAAGTGGGATGAGATTATTTCAATGTCTCAGGTTGAGTTTCAAAAAGGACTTGCTTATAGAGGAGAAATTATTGGAAAGTACATGGATAATCTTAAAAGAGGATGTAAAGGTGGTTTCGCTAAGTATCAGTTTTAAGTTTTATTTATCTAGTATAGGTCGAAACCTTGGGAAGGAAAGACAGGTGTAAGGTGCATAAAATTCGCAGTTAGAAGTATATGAATATATAGAAGACTTCTTTAGGTGGAATGCAAGATTATTTGATATAAGAGTAACTTCCTTTCGATTGAAATTATTCTGTGGTTTATTTGTGAAGCTACCGTTTGCTAGCCCGGTGATAGACCCTAAGTAAGGAGCAAATCTGTCTGCAGGCTTTTTATTACGGAATACAATCGACTTAAAGGTCGCTATCCCTTCACTATCTATAAAACTTATAGTAAAGATATATTCATGACTAGATGTAAATATGCCTAGTGCAGCTGGAGGAAATAATGGTGCAAAAAACACTTTCCCTACGTCACTTTTAGTTCCCTTTCCTCCCAGATTCCAAGAAGTGATCTGATTAACAGGGGTTGACTTTATGATACCTTTCTCATCTATTCTGAGTTCAGTAGGTGATAAATATACCTTACATTTATTTTTTCCGGGTAAACATATTGCATCAAATTTCTGTTCGCTCTTTGCCTGTGAACTGCTCACTATCAAAAATGAGGAAAGCAGAGGAATTAGTGATGAGTATATTATTCTCATTCTATTAGATATGTATATGGGATCCGTTGATGTTAACATGATAAATATTTTCCACATTGATTTTTATGAAATACCTCCCTAATTCATTCAAATATAATAATTCGCTTGTAAAAATTCTAGTAGCAGCTTCTCTTGTGGTTTCTGTGGGGATACCTCAACGAACATATGCCGCTGAAAGATTTAATGATGTCTATTGTCAATCAGAATTTGAAGACTATGACCTCTGTAATATTAGTTTCTTCAGAAGGTTTTTATCGGCAAAACTTGTTAAATCTGGTACGAATATACGTATTCCTTATTCAACAATATTTAGATGGTCATATGAAAATTCAAGTTTACGCAAGAGAAAAAATAGTAGTAGTAATCTAAGTATTGATTTGTCACCACTTTCCAATGTTTCAAATAATGCTCCTGCAGCTGCTTTGGCAACTGTCGATAGCATAGGAAGCAGTTTATTAGGAATGGTAAATTTCTTTAAAACTCGAGTGGAGCATATACATACCTTTACGATATTCTATCGAGATATTGACCTTGGAACTAAAAAAGTAATTGTAGTAGATTTTGATGATATTAAATACATGCCAGCAATGAAGGCTTTGCTTGAAGATGTTTTGCCTGAAGAGGCTAATTTTACTGGATCTCGTAATTAACTTTAGCGTCTACAAAATCAATGATTTGATCAACAGTATCGTAAATAGCCACTTTTAATTTACTTTCATTGCATATATCTTTATCCTTTATATCTGCATCACAAGAATAAGCTGATTCACTTTGAAAGAATTGTGATCCTACCACATCATCTATTCTAATTGCTCTATCCTTAGTTACATCTACCGATCTACCGTTAAAGGTTTTGCTAGCAATTATATCTTGATCGCTAATACTTATGATGTCCACTTTAATTGCGGACTCTCCATAAACAACTAATTTGCTAGTAGCTGGTCTTGTGCAACCTACTATAGGCAAGCAAATGGCTTTTTTGGTTTCTACTTTGGAGGAAGTCAGTAGTTTAAGTACTACTGGCCTGACTATATAGTCAGCCCCTAACTTTTGACCAGAAGTTATCATTTCATTGAGATAAAGATCGCTAGTTAGATCTTGCTTCATTCCAGGTGCAATGATCATTTTATAAGGGGATGAAGAAGAGTTGTTACCTATTCCATAAACCTCTTCTTCTAGCGCCTTACTAACTTTGAACCATGGAAGTGTTTTTATTTTCATATTACGCAAGGCTTGATTTAGTACCTCTGTAGCAAAATCTTTAAATGCACCACCTTGCATCCCTTTATGGCCAGATTTATCTACAACAGGCATTACTATGATGGGACTTGTTCTCTCTAATTTTCTGCCACGATTATATACAGGTTTTGGTTTAATTGATTTCTGCGAATCTCTTTTTTTTCGAGCACATTCCAAACTATCTCTCCAAACGGGAGAGTTACAATCAATTTCAATAGCGTTACTCTTTCCAGCCAATAAAAAGCCAGGCCCTAATGCAATAGAAGCAGTAATAGTTATTAATCTTTTTTGTATATTATGAGCTTTATTTCTATTCTTTTTAGCGACTTCTGTTACGGACCTTGTTTTGTAATTAATTCCAGTTTTTCCAAAAACCAATTTATCTGAATTTATTGATGAATTGTTAACTAATAACGTTAATGGTATGTTTAATAAATTTTTTAATATTGTCATGAATTTCTAGCATTCAATTGTTATTATAGCATCATTAAGAAAATCTTAAAACGTGTTGTCATTATTTGCTATTCTTCAATCAGTGATCTTGCTGATTGTTTTAGGTTCTCAGAGCCCCGTTAGCTCAAAGGATGCAAGGGAACAGTTTGCTAAGGAATCAGATGCTACAAGGCATAAGGCCTTATGTAGTTCCTACAGCGATTTTAAACCTTGCGAGGTTTTTGTATATAAAGATTTCCGTATCACAGCCAACTTGCCAAGAGATTATCTAGATGTTAACTCTGACTCCCTTTTGAAAATTGAAATATGTGATGCAGATGCTGTTTGCAAAACTCTAGCTAGAAAGACTTTAAATTATGTTTGGGTTGATAGCTATATTTCTCCTTTTACAGCTGTAGTTGATTATAAAATCCGCTATTTTACAGAATCATCTAGACCTAGAACTGCTATCCTGAGATATTATAATCGTAGGGCCGCCTCTAGTTTTGGTAAGGCCATAATTTGTGCTTTAGACAATCAATTATTTGAAAAGAGACCAAGTAATAATACTAAGATAAATCGAAACAACTCTAAATTTAATAAGAGTAACTGTTGGGAATAGATTTATCTTAGTATTATTATTTGATTCAAATAGGTGTCTACCTGATCTTATGTGGAAGGATATATTTTATCTTCTTCCATAAGGACTAATTTGAAAAGGTGGTAATTACCCATTATGCTTGAATTGCACAATTTCTCTTTATTGATTTTCATCAGTAAGCCTATTTAGACCTTCTGATTTACAACAGATGTCTTCATTGCTTTGTATCTGAAGCCAACCGCTTATCCATCTTGAATCATTCTTTAGCTGAGACCAAGGAACTCGAATAAGAATTTCTTTATTTAGTACTGGTAAGAGTTCTACCCACCTGTCCTTACCTTTTCCACCGAACTGACTTACTACGAAATGACGATAACCTTTTCTTTTTTCAAAAGAGGTCCAAGCTTGATTAGGTGGCCATCTCATTTGATAATTGTTTTACTTGTCATTTGTCAATATTTTCATCTTCGTTGTCAAACTTGAAGCGAATATCAAATCCAACAACTATTCCGATTGAGATCAATAAAAGACCTAGACATACTCCAAGCGGTGGTAACTGCCAACTCATAATTGTCTCCTATAAAATAAGTCCCATTGAGTGAATACCATAAACAATCAGTCCACATCCAACTAGGCAAGCATTTATTAACCCCATCCCAACAGCACCTATTGTAAATACACCCATAGATACAGCACCAATAGCTACAATACCCATTGGAACTAATCCAATAGCAATAATTCCACGAGGTGCTATCCCAAATGAAACTAATTTGGTTTTTCTATCAGGAAGGTTATTGATTTGGAATGGATTTGTCATTTGATATTCATCATAACAATTATTACTAGAAATTAATAAATGATTTTAACATCATTTACTAGCTCCATGGGTTGCGCATGGCATCCATAGATTACCCATTTTGTGAACACCTAAGCATCCAAGTTTTTTTGCTTCTTTTTCCGCTTGAGATCTTGTTGGATAGGCATAAACATTCTTTTGGGAAGAAGAATTGTTATAATCTATTTTTTTTTGCAGAACTGCCCCTTCTGGACTCCATACTTTTAGACCCATAGTTGTGATACCTGCAGAAAATATTCCCATTCCAACTATTGAAGCGTTTACTACTCCCATAGCTACTATTCCGAGAGATACAACTCCCATTGGAACTATTCCAATGGTAATTATGCCCATTGGAACAATTCCAATCGAAATCACTCCTAGGGGAGCTATTCCTATAGCAATCTTTTTGGGTTTGCTCCCGCAATGAGAGGGGCCATCTGAATGTTGCTGATTTGAGTTATTCAAAATTCGCTTTATCCTAGTGACTGTGGTGATTTACGTGGCTTCTACTATTACTTTTCTGATTTTTACTCTCCATGCTTTTCGCAAGGCATCCATTTTGCCCCCATCTTGTGAGCACCTGTACATCCAAAACTCTTGGCAGCATTCTCTGCCTCAGCTTTTGTATTGAAAAGAGCAGCTGAACCGTTCTTTTCCGGTTCGTTTGAGCAACCTAGTAATAATGCTGTAGTGAGAGAGAGGAAGATCGCAAAATTTTTACTCATTTCTAGATGCAATTAATCTTTAATTTAGCGATAACTTTTGGCTTTGCATCTATAAGAGGATTTGTTTGCAAATGTTGATATTGTCTTTTGCGTTGTTGACTATTGCAAGTGAATTGACATGCTTTTTATTCCTGTAAAGATTTCTTGAATCTACAAATATATTTCCTAATTGATCTTAGTAGGTGCTTGAATCTTGTATAATTATTAAAGTGGTAGTTTTGTTTTGGGTACTTATTTAGTTACAGGTTCTAACCGTGGGATAGGTCTTGAGTACTGTCGGCAATTAAAGAAAAGAGGCGATTATGTTATTGCAACCTGCAGATCATCTTGTTCAGAACTAGATGATCTTGGGGTAAAAGTTGAGTCAGGGGTTGATATTAGTTCAATTAAGTCAATCCAAAAGCTCAGCAATAAATTGAAAGAAACTGAGATAAATGTATTGATTCAAAATGCAGGAATAGCCGAATTCAACTCTTTGTCAAACTTAGATTTAGATAGTATTATTCGTCAGTTTGAAGTGAATGCATTAGGACCACTTTCCTTTGTAAATACATTTCTTGGTAATTTAGTGAAAAATTCAAAAATAGCATTAATGACAAGTCGTATGGGGTCAATTGATGACAATACATCTGGAAGCTCATATGGATACAGGATGTCTAAAGCAGCACTTTGTATGGCTGGAAAATCGTTATCTATCGATCTAAATTCCAAAGGAATTGCAGTAGCTATTCTGCATCCTGGATTGGTTAGTACAAGGATGACAGGATATACAAGCTTGGGAATTACTCCTGAGGAGTCAGTAAAAGGCCTTCTAGAAAGGATAGACTCATTAACATTAGAGAATTCAGGAACATTTTGGCATTCTAATGGAGATGTCTTGCCTTGGTAGTTATTAGATTGATTGAAAATTATAACTTTAATATAGAACTTTTGATTTAACCTATTCCTGGTATTTGAAAAGGAAGTTTGCTTTCTAAAGCAACTAGATATTTTTGAACAGCTGGAATGCGAAGTAAAGCCAGAGGTACAATGATGTTAATACTAATCCAAGCTAAGCCTATTAATGCTCCCCATTTTCCGCTTTTCTTTAGAAGACTCTCCTTTTCCTGATTAGGCATTTTATTTTGCTAATGCTATAAGCACTCTAGTCATTTTTTTGGTTTTTGCTTGTTTAGGCAGGTAATGATTACTTATTAGTGTTTTTTGGTATTTGGTTGCTTCATAGTTAGAAGAAAGTAGATTTTTTGATTTATGATTTTCCCATGGTTTATCTAGCTCTATACATTTTAGGCATAGCATTTCTTTGGTAGGTTTTTCGTGTTGGTTGGTTAGTTTGTCTGAAAACAACTTTTATTATTATGATCGCACCTGTTTTAATTATTCTTTTTAATGCTCGTTTTGGACGTTTGCTATTTCGAAATCCATTGGCAGGAATAATTAGTGCCCTATCTACCGGCTGTTTTTATGTAAAAGTTCTCAGCTACTGGTAGCTGGAATCAATAGTTGGTTAGATAAGAAACTAAATAACTCTGTTGATTTAGAGGACGTTGTTGTTGAAGCAGAAGTGATTTCTAAGGTTGGTCACATGATTAACCAAGGCTCAAGAAAAGCTTGACAACCAGAAAACTTCCTTACTGGTACATGCTTATGAAAGGCAGGCTTATAGCTTTGTCCTATTCTTGTTATGACGAGCTTAGGCCTGGGGACTGGATTATTCCAGCTGCTTCTATAGGACTAGGGCAATGCGAAAGGAAAAATTCAAGAAAATTTTTTTACTCAAGAAGCAAACTGGGACTATTTCCAAAAAGTAGCCTTTCAAACATCATATTCAGATCTCGATTCTGTGACTTGTAATCATTTCAACCATTGTTGCGATAATCTTGCAGAACAATTTTGATTTGTAGAACTCAACAGCGATCAATTCCTAATGGAGATCATTTAAAGAGTCAAAGACCTATATTGGCTCGTCATCGCTATATAAATCAAATTTATCCATGATGGTGCTTTCTACTGATTCTTAGGATTTGCGGTTTGCGAGCGCTTTGAGCTAGAGAATGTTTTAGGGAAAGGCTTTTAAGGTTTTCCTAATAAAAATTTATTGATTTCTCCATAGACTTAATTTGTTGCAGGGTCTAGCTATAAATAATAGTCAATAAGCTATCCCAATGACCTAAGTGGTTCATGTGGCTACTTATCGGCTTCTTTCAAACTTGACATGGAGGTTACTAATGACAAAAATTGTTCCTTCTAAAATTTTCAAGAATGTTATAGGAGCGAAGCCTTTTAGTGAAATGCATTGTTTTATAGATGATAGGGAGGTTCCTATAAGAGAATGCCGCCTTGAGCTTGCTGAGAAATCAGAAATTGCAAATTTCTATTTCTGGGAGAAAGAATGTGAGGAACATCCAACAAATGCACATTGCAAAATGTTTGAGACTTGATACTGAATTCAGCTTCATCTTGCTTTTGATCAGATTATGACAATAAGCAAGTTCTTTATATATCCTTCTATTGATTGAATGGAGTTAATAGGTATCTTGAATTGATTTTCCACGTTCTTAATGAGCAAGTCCCGCAGAGAAGAGGTGCATCATGTTCTGTCACACATTCGAATTGAGCTAAGAGAGATGCACATTCATATGAAGGAAGAAAAGATTCTTCCTGAACCTGGTGAAATTAAAGCTGTATTGACTCAAATGGATGCTTTATTAGATGTGGTCAATGGTGTCAAGAAGAAACCAGCGCCAGTTTTTAATGATTGATGAAATTAGCTGTGAAGATAGAATTTCTTCTGTTTTCCTTGTTGTTAGGTGCTATTTCAGTTAATTCTCATCCACAATTAATCTATAAAACTAAAGAAGAGGCCAGTTCTCAAGCTATTTTCTTGGAGTGCAAGGGAATACATGTGAATGGTAATTATTGGATGCCATTTTTCAATGAAAAAGAATTACATAAGGCCTTGAGGAGACGCTAATAGTAGACTTATCTGAAAAGCGCACACTTCCTCGCAAATTTGTTGCAATCATTTCGTTGCCTTTGCTTGTAACCATTTTGAGTGGTTTGGCTTATTCAATTTTGCAACCATTCGGGATTGATGCATTCTGGCTGATTAATATAGATTCTGGTGATTTTGGAATTATTAACTTTCAACCTATTTATTCACCAGTACTAGGTTTAAAAAGTTTTTTGGTTTTGTTTACTGGACTTACATTGCTTAAGACTCCATTGAATTAAAAGGTTTAATTCAATATTTATATATCTTTAACTAGCTTTTTATTTGCTTTTCTTTTGAAAATTTCATCCAGAATTCTTTCCAGTATTCAGCTGGTCTTTCACTGCGATTGTGAACCCATCCAAACCATTTTTCAACTCTAAGTTGTAAAGCATATTTTCTTGCTGAAGGCATTAGAAAATTTTCCCCTTGTATGTTCTTGAATGCAGAGAGCAATACATAAAGTTGTATTGCTATGAATGCACCACCTAAAAGCAGTAAAGGTAAGATCATTTAGCTTGTAGCCTCATTGCATTTAAAACTCCTAATGAGATTAAAATGAGTCCTATATAGGCTTCAGAAAAAAGACTGAATGATGGGAACATTGGGCTATTTACACTAGGGTTTTAAGATTAATAAGAAAGTTATTAAAGTGTGAGCTTTTTTTAGAAAAAAGAGGAAGGAATGAGGCTCGAATTATTCGCTATTATTTTGCATGATAGCAGGGCTTAAAATTTTACGTTCAAATAGAGCTATGCGGCGATCTCTGATTACTGGAATAAGACTACGAGATTTTACTCAACCATGGATAGGCCCAATAATTTCATTGGCATTATTACTTCTTTTAGGAGCGTTTGGATATCGGCTTACTGAAGGCTGGGATTGGGGAGATTCACTTTGGATGGTGGTTATCACAATAAGCACCATCGGTTTTGGCGAGGTGGAACCTCTTAGCTCAGCAGGAAGAGTAGTGACTGTTTTGATAATTTTTGGAGGTCTTGTAGTAGTTCAGTTAACACTTCAAAGACTTCTTCGACTTTTTGAATCAGGATACTTCCGGAGGATGAGTGAGTTAAGGTTTCGTCGACTACTAAGGAGTATGAGAGATCATGTGATTCTTTGCGGCTTTGGCCGCATTGGTAAAGAAATTGCTGAACAGCTTCATTCTGAAGGTGTTGAAGTCCTTATTGTTGAGGCGGACCCTGTACGCAAAAAAACTGCAGAGGAGAAAGGTTTAAATGTTTTGCTAGCAGATGCGACTCTAGATGAAACTTTATTATTGGCAGGAATTAATCAATGTCGAAGTCTTGTTGTTACCTTACCTAATGATGCAGCCAATCTTTATGTAGTTCTTAGCGCAAGGGGGCTTAGTCGAGAATGTCGGCTGATTGCAAGAGCAGAAAGTGAAGAGGCTGCAAGCAAACTTAAGCTAGCTGGAGCAACTGTTGTTGTTAGCCCTTATGTAGCAGCAGGTAGAACAATGGCTGCTACAGCCTTAAGACCGATTGCAGTGGATTTTTTGGATTTATTGGCAGGCTCTCAATGTGAGATTGAGGAGTTTCTGCTAACAAGTGACTTGAATAAATTTAAAGATTTTGACAATCGCAGTCTCTCGGGTCTTGAGCTTGGGCGTCAAAGTGGAGCAATGGTGCTTGCAATTCGTGATGGCAAGAACTTAATAGCAAACCCTGGTAGAGATGTAGAAATTGCTCCAGGGCAACTGCTGATTGCTTTGGGAAGTAAAAAAGAGCTGATGACTTTAAGAACTTTATTAGGTGAGACCATCATCAATGTAGAGAGAATTAATTGAAGGTTGAGTTTTCTCCTATTGATTTAGGGTCAAGATTTAGTGGTATGCGTTTTCTTTCTATGTGGATTGTTTGAAGGCAAAATAAAATTTGTAACTTTAGATCCTTGACTTTTCCTTATGCGATTGATTTCTATGCTGCTTCGCTTGATCTGATCAGCTTCTCACAGGGTTTTGCTTAATTGCACAGTAACTTGGTGGTCTGTTTCCAGAGCTAATTTTTAAGCTCAATAGCATCGTAAGACTTGATTTGAATGCTTTTTAGGGAAGCTTTCAAACTTTTCAGGTCACTCGCTGTTTAGTCTTATCACCTTTGAATCGTTTTCAGAGATAACAAAAGGGGTTTTTCAGGCGAACAAAGAATGACTGGGCAAAAATCGACTCCTTTAAGGATCAATCGAATAGAGAAGCTTGCATTGTCTTAAATCAGCTTTTAAGGCCTACTAATTTTGGGCTATCAGTTGAATTGATCATGGTCTAGAAACAGTATTGGGATTACAGAACCAATTCAGGGTTAGCACTATGAGATGGATTGTTGTGATTTGGGGTTTCTTTTGGCATTGGATTAGGGCGAGGGTTGGTTTTAAATTGGACTTATTTCCTCAGACGAGATATTCCAGAGACTGAAGAGCTGCCTTGTAAGGAATCAAACTTTGATCTAGATGAGGTAATGGATTGAATTTATTCTGGCTTTGTTTCCCTATCTGATGAATTAAGGCCTCTAGGCAAACAAAAAAATTTAGCCTTAAGTCAGGGTATTGTCTCTTTCATATATATAAGCTACTCTAAAAAAGTGTCTCCATTATTTACCATGCTCACTGGTAAGGATTTATTAGCCAAAGTCAAAGACTTAGGTGATGTCTCCAAGTCTGATCTTGTTAAGGCATGTGGATATGTATCCACCAAGAAGGGAGGCGGAGAACGCCTTAACTTCACAGCGTTTTACGAAGCTCTGCTAGAAGCTAAAGGTGTAAACCTTGCTTCTGAAAGCTCAGCCGGTATTGGCAAAGGAGGTAGAAAGCTTAGCTATGTTGCTACTGTTCAAGGGAACGGCAATCTCTTGATTGGTAAGGCCTACACAGCTCTTTTAGATCTCAAGCCTGGCGACAATTTTGAAATCAAAATGGGCCGTAAAGGATTCCGCCTTATACCTGAAGGCGAAGAATAGATTCACTCATTATCTAATTTTTAGCCAGTGAGCTTAAAGGCTCACTGGCTTTTTTATGTTTTCTGATATCAGACTAGTAAGGGATTATCTTTCTTAATGCAGGCCACAGTTTCTAAGTCTCTTAGCTGGTTCAATAGTACTATTGGGAACAGCTTGCTTGTGTCTTCTGTCAGATTTAAATCCAGCTCATATCAATTTTTTTTTTTCTCTCTGAGTGCATTACATGATGTAGTTCGGTAATCAAGGTCTTATGCCTGATCCATCTAGCATGAAATCAATTTCGTAGAGATTTTTGGGCTTTTTTAGTCAGTTGCCTTATCTTTTTAAGAAGTAGCAGTCTTGTAATGCATGTCTCAATTGTTCGAAAAATAGTTGATTTCCTTGGAAGGCTCTGTTTAGCAACGGTTTTTGTCATCGCTGTGCCTGTGAAGATTGCTAAATTTTCTTCTGTAGTTGGGTCAATAGCTGATCGAGGGATACCTGAGTCTGTTGCAGCAGTTTTATTGGTTTGTGCGATCACATGTATCGTTCTGGGTTCAATTTTTCTTGTATTCGGTAGAAATCAAAAATTAGGAGCAGCACTTTTGTTGATTTTTCTAGTTCCTACAACAATTATTTTTCACCTGGTCCCTTTTCAATCTAAAGCAGTTTTTATGAATGTAGGTTTGATAGGAGGCCTCACTCTTGCTCTTACTAGACCTAAGTTGATAGAGGGAGACTGGTGAATTTATAAACACTACTAGTTAAAAGAAAGCTTATTTCGATTTTAAAGCCCATAGTTTTAATGTGATTATGAATTCAGTCTCTTACATGTTAAGGTTCGAGATATGATTGAAAAATTAGCACTTGGTTCTTGAGGACTAAAGATGTCTATTGAACAAATTAAGGTTTTTCTGCAGAAAATGCAGATAGAGCCTGATTTGAAGAAGCAGGTTCTATCTGCTTCTACTGCTGATGATGTTGCTCAAATTGCTTTGAAACTGGGATATGAATTCTCTGGAGATGAATTATTGAGATTTTCAGGCCAGAAAGTTGGCGAGGTGACTGTCAAAAAGAATGATGTGCCAGGAGAATATAATTAGATTTACAAATCACAATCAATTTCTTTCTTTGTGATTTGTGTGTAGACACTTTGAAAAGTCTGGTTTCAATTAGTACTTCAAAGGCCTCAGTTGAAGAAAATAATTTAATGATCACTAGGTAAAGAGCTTTACTTGACGTCAAAAGCTTCTGGCAAGACCCAACCAACCTATTAATTTGGTCTTGCTAGTTCTATCTAGAACTCACTTGTTATGTCTGGATTATGGGATGAACCCACCATTTAGCGACAGTACGAAACATGCTTTCTAATTCTTTTGAGCTTACTATTATTGGTAATAGCTAATCAGGTTAATGGGCAAGCAGGTTTGGCAGGCCAAAGATGGAGAACTCTTCGAGACTGAAGAAGACTGTCGCCGACATGAAATGGCAACTCACTTTTTAGTCGAAATGAATGACAGTGAAGAATATGAGACCAATGAGGAGCGCTGGGGAGTTCAAAGGAATTTCAGTCGACACTTTCTAGGTGGCTTCCAACGTAAGGAAAGCTTTTGGAATTATGCAGAAAGCTTCAGGACTTTGGCAGATATTTTAGATGGAAAACGCCCTGACCTGCCTAAGGAAGAACTTACTTCGTTAAAAGGTAAACCGAAGTTATTGCCAAGTTCTAAAAGAAAAAGAAGTAATTAATTGACTAATATAGATAAGGAATTATCTTTAGTAAATTATTTTTACGTCTATCTTTGTTTGGATCACGAGCACATATCTTCTTCTTTTAAAAGTTAATTAATCTACTGATATTTATTGAGACCTTAGGAAATTGGTAATTTCATAAAATCAATGGTTTCGCCATGAGATATCCCATGAACAGAAAATTTTAAAATCATTGTCTTTACTTTGCGGAATCATTTATATTTATTAGTTCTCTTGAGTTGAGGAGCTTTTCTTTACTTCCTCTGTGTTTACCTCAGGGGTTCTTTGCCCTTTTTTTGAATGAGGGCAATCACCCCAGGCAAGAGCAGCTGTTGAGCTCATTGAGATTGCAAAAACTACGGCTAGAAATCTTTTCATAGATTTTATAAATGGAAATCTCTAATTATTTTATCTCTATAACCGATAAAAATCTTGCAAGGCTTAACTCCTCTTTGTAGTTCTTCTTGAAATCAAGACAACACTTGGTTCTTTTGAGAGGGTTGAGATGACCATAGAAAATAATCCATCTTTCCTAACCAATGAAGATATCTGGAACTAATAAAAGTCCTTCTATTGCAATACTTGCAATAGAAGGACTTTTATATGAGAAACTGCTAAATTTCAACTAGTGTTAGGCCTTAGGTTAAGAGTTGATGTTGGATTTACGGATGGAATAGATATTTAAGAATAAATTCTGTCAAATGCTCTCTATTTTTCAGTAGGCTATTTAAAATAGGAATATACTTAAAACAAGATGAGTTCTGCGAATAAGATTATGCTCACTGCTTTTCCAGCAGCAATGGGACTATGCTTGGCTTGGTTTGGTGCCACTCTCATAAAGAATGAAAAACAGATATTACATAGAAACCTTGAACTTAAAATGGCTTTGAAGACTAGATCCAGGAGAGAACGAAGGAAGCTTCTTTTAGGAAATTGATTGTTTGCTCATTTGATCTTCAGAAACCTTCTCTAAGGTTTTATTTTTACTGTCAAATACAAATTTCAATATTAGTATTGCTATACCAAGTGCAAAAGTAATTATATTAAATAAAATAACTGGTAAAGAGTGTATCCCCCATCCATATATCTCCCATAAAACTATTCCAAGTACAAAAAGAATGAACATTATGTATGATATATCTTTGGCAGATTTAGATCTCCATACTTTGATTAATTGAGGTACAAAGGCAATAGTGGTTAGTGTTCCTGCAACTAAACCTAAGATATCAATTCTCGTTATTGATTCCATAGAGCCTCTCCAGAGGTATTGGATTTTTATTCATTAATTCTTTCATGCCTGTGGACTTCTTTTGAGATAATGATATATATCTTTCCTGTATTCCAAAAAAACAAGGTACCTTTTTTAAGGTACCTTGTGGTGTTGATCAAATCTTCAAAAGTTTAAACTGCACCACCTGAAAGAAAAGTTATAAATAAAGTGGCTACTGCAACCACAAAACCTCCATACTTAATGAAATCGTTTTGGTTTTGAACTGTATTTGAAATCAAAATAGAAGAAAGAAGAACCACAACAAGATTGTTTTCCATGGCTATTAAGAGAAACTATAAAAGCTTGTAGCAGAGGCTAGTTTGTTTGTCTATGAACATTAAGAAGACATAACTTGATAATCCATCTCCCATTTAAAAACAATTGAACGACAAACTAGCTTTGAGCTTTGAAAATGGTTTAGGGAGATTGCCTTCGAGTGATTCTTCAAGGCCAATCTTCAAAGGATCTTGCTCATAAAGGTTAAAGCTTGCTTGGAGTCTCATATGTACTGAAGAAACCTTTGCGTTGCTAAAGCTCTTTCATGAGCTTTCTGGACAAAAAAAAAGCCCTTGCTTAGAGCACAGGGCCTGGGTGATGGGGAACTTTATTTCTAGGTGATATAAGGGTTTCGCGCAAGCCCCCATAAATAGTGCTTGCAGTCTTTTCCTGGAAACACCGCACCATAAGTAGTGTGTATCTACCGATGACAAATCTCTTGACACCCTCTACCATGATCTTGGCCGGGTGATGGGGATTGTTCGGCGTCCGTGATCACTAAAAGCCTCCTCTTTCTATAAGGGAGGCTTTTTTAAGTCTTAGCACTAGGTCTTAAACCCTGAATTGAGAAGTTATTAGTGATTTCTTAGATTCATTTTTTAGTAATTGCTTAAATGAATCATTTTTGGTTTTTATGAGTAATTATTTTGTCGATAGCTTTTGATCTATTCCTCTAGAGCAAACAATACTGGCAATCTATTATGAATATAGTGACAACTTTTCAAAGATTCATGCTCTGGAGCAATGCAGTAAAAATACTGAAAGTATAGAGCTCGTGCATATACCAATGCTTTGATCTATATTTAAAGGAATTCTTCGCAACATTCTAATGAAAAGATCCAAGCGCAAACCTAAGCATTTAGTAAGAACATTTTGCTATATTCTAGGCTCCTTTAGCCTTTTTGTTTTAGCATTGGCTGAAGTGAAGCAAATTGTTGATCCAAATATTAATTGCGTTAAAAATGACAATTGTCTTGATATTGCAAAATAAAGCAGACTGACAATATAAAAGTAGAATTAAGATTCTTCTTTGAAGGAAATTTAAAACTTCACGAAGAATAAATACCTAACACCATAATCTTCTGATGCTTTTAAGATCTATTTGATTACTTAACGGAAATCGGCCTGAGGACTTGCTTCGTCTGAAATTTTGTTTAAGCTCACTTTGAGTGTGAGTGTTTGCAATGAGCAATGATCAAATCGTCGTCATTGGCTTCACTGCTCTTTTGATAGGAGCTACATTTGCCCCTTCAGTTTTTCTGGCTCCAGTAGGTTGTACTTCAGATCAGAGAATCCTTAAATGGGGTGGCGTTATCATAGGTGTATTGACTGCTACATGTGCTGTTTTGTATTTAGAGGTTTTAAGGCTCCAAGTGATTAGATAATTAACTTCATGAGCTGTCTTGATAAATAGAACTAATTATCAACAACTTCTGTAAGACTTACTGATTTCTATCATTTTTTTAGATATTATTGATATCAAAAGAAGATTCTAGAATTAATGTTTTGAACTCATTTCCTCGCTCTTCAAAATCTTTATATTGATCAAAACTTGCACATGCTGGAGACAATAAAAGACTTTTTGCTTTATTCGTTATTCCCAATGAAAATGCTATTTTAACTGCTTCTTTTAGTTTTTCACAGCAATATATCTCTCCTTTGTACCCTGAATAGTTTATCAGTCCTTTTAGTTCATCTGCTCCTGATCCAAAGAGTATTAATCCAATACTTCTTTCTTTGATTAGTTTTAACCATTCTGAAGAATCTCCTTGTTTTGTTTGACCTCCTGCAATGATTATACATGGGGATTCTATTGCTTTTATTCCCATACTTGCTGATGCATAGTTAGTGGCTTTGCTGTCATTATAGATTTGCATGGTGTGGATTTTGCAGAGCCTTTCTAAGCGGTGTGGCACACCATGAAACGTTTCTAAAGCCTGTTCTATATTTTTTGCTGATAAACCAATTTTGCGAGCAGCTGCTGTAACTAGAAGTAGATTTTGTAGATTATGTTTACCTTTCATCTTAAATATTGAAGAGTCAAATAGTTCTAAATTTTTTTCTATAACCATCCCTTTTTTACTTATCCAGTAATTGCATGGTTTTTCAGAAGTACCTGGCCCCTCCGCACTTATCCATATTCCTTCAGGAAGAGAAGATCGCTGATCAAACAAATCTTTGTCATCAGCATTGAAAATCCTTGTTTTAGATTTTTCAAGTAAACCTCGTTTTATTTTTCGATATAAAGCAAGACTTTTATGACGCTCTAGGTGATCTGGTGTGAGGTTTGTCCAAATCCCTATCTCTGGAGATATAGCTGTAGCTGCTTCGATTTGATAGCTGCTCATCTCCATTATTAACCATTTTGGAAGGGAGTTTTTAGCTTTTCTGAAATTGAGAGCAATTTCTGCGGCAGCATTTCCAACATTCCCTGCCATAGGTGCATTTATTCTGTTTGTAATTAATAGATGATTCAGAAGGTGCGTGACGGTTGTTTTTCCATTGGTTCCAGTAATTCCAACCCAAGGAATATTTTTTAACCTTTCCCACGCCAAAGCCATTTCGCCTTCAATGGTTATCCCTTTTTGGCGTAAGTAATTAAGAGTTGGGTGATCCCAAGGGACACTAGGACTTATAACAACTTTTTCCAAGCTTTTTAGCCATGGCTCGAAGGTTTTTGTTTCAAGAGGCTGACCTAATAAAACCTCAATTCCTTCATTTTTTAATTCTTTTTGTTTTTTAATTGACTCAGCTTCTTCAAGCTTCTCTATGAGGATTACATTTTCCCCTTCTGCTTTTAAGAGCTTTGCGGCACTTGTTCCAGAGCGCCCTAGGCCTACGACAACAGTGATTCGCTCGAATGCATGCTTTCTTAGAACTGTTGAAGAAATCACAAGAATTTCTAATTGATGATGTCAGGTTATCTTTTTTACTTTAAGTGTCTATTTGTAGAAAAAGTATTGTAGTTAATTTTTCTTTTAAACTAAAAGAGTTTGCTAATACTATGCAAGTTCATTGGATTTCTATACGCTAGGTTTGATTGCTTTGTTTTTTACATACTTATTTTGCTCTTCTTTAATCAATATTAATTATCCGAGGAATATTGATAATGGGCGATACTGGAATCGAACCAGTGACTCCTACCGTGTCAAGGTAGTGCTCTACCTCTGAGCTAATCGCCCTAAGTTGACCTATTGGTCTGGTTTCCCAAAAAAATAGGTTCAGAAGAAGAAATTAGCAGCCCAAGTACTGTCGACATTCATTTTCGTAGTAATTCAACCCTCCATCGTTGGCGTTTTGTTAATTCGAGGTTGATCACTTCAATTGAGCCTCTGTCTTGATGGTGTATTCGATCACCAACAATTAACTCTTTACTGGCTTGTGATACTGGGCTCCAATTTAATCGTAATTTTCCTTGTTTAATTTGAGACACCACTTTGGTTCTTGATAGGCCAAAGCCAGCAGATGCAATTGCATCTAACCTGGTTGAGGCTTCGATTGTGTGTATTCGTTTCGCAAGACGTTGAGTAGGAAGTTGCAGTTTGGAGATATCTAATGTTTCAAATTGAATAGTTATATCTCGCACTTTCCCAATGCTTCCGTTAATTATCACGGCTGCTTCAGGGGTGCAAATTGCTTGAGCTCCTCTGTCATTAATAGTCCAGATATCACCAAGCTCATCAGAATCCGCGCCTATTTGTTCTAGAGCTGTCCTTATTTCACTTGAACTTGGTTTATCAAATAAAAAATTTCCTTCAATTCTTACGCCCCGTACAGGAGCTTTATCTCTGTCAATAGGGTCTTCTTCATTGCTTCGCATTAATCGCAACCGTTGGCGCTCTGCTTCTGGGTAGCCACCATCTGAAAAGCAGTGAAGTTCATTGATGCATCCAAAGGCTTTTATTGCTTCTTCTCTCAGCAGTGCAGGCAAGAAAGGGCTCCAAAGCGGTTGCCATGTGCTTAAGACGTTTTCTGCTTGGGTAAGGAGTATCTCCATACCTTTTTTGTCTTTACACCTTTTGAGAAGGTCTTTCTTTGGCAGTTTCAAAGGTCTCTAAGTCTCACAACTTCAATTGGCTTAACTTCTTGTACTAAGTGCCAAGGCAATTCAGTTTCTATTGGAGTTTCAAGAAGTAATAGCCAATTACCTGCTTCACTTCTTTTCCTTAGGCTTCGAACGTCATCATTTTTATCTGGATTAACACTTATTGCTGCGGCATAGCTCCCAATCCAACCAGAGCCCATGCCCAAGAGGCTTCCAAGTAAAGGTTCACCAAATGAACCCAAATTTCCAAGTCCCCAACTTGAAAATGTTTTAAGGCCTGTCATTTGCGTGAAGGTTAGTCCTGCGATGAAACCAAAAGGCATTAACCATGAAGCCATACTTTTTTGACGTAATTGCTTAGAAAGTTTTGGGTTCAACATTTCAATGCTGTCAATATCTACTGGTTTCAGGTTTGTGGTCACTTTTTGGCTTTCGTTGTTTGCTTCTTCTGTTTTGAGTGAGTTCAAGTCAGAACTTTTGGTCGAAGGCTTAATGAGTTTGCAGTTGAGCAAAGGGGTCTTGGCTTCATGGAGCTTCTGACTTAATTGGTTGGCTAATTGGTTTTCGGTTAGAACCACCACGCAGACAGGCACGAATTCATCTCTCAATTGTTTGAATTCTGAACCCTGACCACCGAAAAATGGTCAATAACAATTAGATCTCTAAAGTTCCTTTTGAAGTCTTACGCCTTTCATGACGAAAGTTCTGGTATCAGATCCAATTGACAAGGCAGGAATTGAAATTCTCAGCCAAGTAGCACAAGTTGATCAGCGTGTGGGGCTCTCATCTGATGAACTCAAAAGAATTATTGGTGATTATGAAGGGCTAATGATTCGTTCTGGTACTCAGGTCACCTCTGAAGTAATCCAAGCAGGAGAAAAACTGCGAATAATTGGGCGCGCAGGTGTTGGTGTAGACAATGTCGATGTTCCTGCTGCCACTCAAAGAGGGGTTTTAGTGGTTAATTCTCCTGGTGGAAACACCATTGCAGCTGCTGAACACACTCTTGCTTTGCTGTTGGGTTTGTCTCGTCATGTTGCTCAGGCACATGCCAGTACAACTGCAGGAGGTTGGGACCGTAAAAAATATGTAGGTAATGAGCTTTATAAAAAGGTTTTAGGGGTTGTTGGCCTTGGAAAAATCGGATCTCATGTTGCGAAAGTAGCCAATGCTATGGGAATGGAAGTTATTGCCTATGACCCTTTTATATCTGCAGATCGTGCACAACAAATGCAAGTACATTTAAGTGAACTGGAAGATCTTTTTGCAAAGGCTGATTACATCACCCTTCATTTGCCAAGAACATCTGAGACGGAAAATTTAGTTAATGAATCTTTGTTGGCAAAGATGAAGTCATCATCCAGGTTGGTTAATTGTGCAAGAGGAGGGATTATTGATGAAAATGCACTTGCTCAAGCAATTAACTCTGGAGTTATTGCAGGAGCTGCATTAGATGTTTATGCAAATGAGCCTTTATCTGAGGATTCACCTTTACGCAAAGTGAATGATGGTTTGATTCTTACTCCTCATTTGGGAGCATCAACTGCAGAAGCTCAAGAAAATGTTGCAATTGATGTGGCCGAGCAAATTAGAGACGTACTTTTAGGCCTTCCTGCTAGAAGCGCAGTCAATATTCCAGGTCTTAGTGCAGAGATTATGGATAGTTTGAAACCACATTTACAACTTGCTGAAACATTGGGCTTGCTGGCTAGTCAATTGTCTGGTGGTCAAATTCAAGAGTTAGAAGTTCGTTTGCAAGGTGAATTCGCTCAGCATCCATCTCAGCCATTAGTTGTAGCGAGTTTGAAAGGTTTGTTAACCAATGCATTAGGTGATCGAATTAATTATGTGAATGCTTCGTTAGAAGCAAAAGGACGTGGAATCCATGTTTTGGAGGTTAAAGATGAAGCAAGTCGTGATTTTGCGGGCGGCTCAATGCAATTAATTACTAGAGGAGATAAAGGGGGACATAGTGTTATTGGAGCAGTTTTTGCTGATGGAGATTTGCGAATTACTAGTATTGATGAATTTCCTGTAAATGTTTCTCCAAGTAGGCATATGTTGTTTACAAGACATCGAGATATGCCTGGAATTATCGGTAAGCTCGGCTCTTTACTTGGTGAATACAATGTAAACATTGCCTCTATGCAAGTTGGCCGTCGAATAGTTAGAGGTGATGCAGTCATGGTTTTAAGCATTGATGATCCTATTCCTGCAGATCTTCTTGTTGCTATTCATTCAATAGATGGTATTCAGGAGGCTCATCCGGTAACATTGTGAGTTTACTATTAATAATTTTACTTGAGGCTAATAATTAGAAATGGGTTCATCTTCATTATTCTATTGGTGGAGGCTTAAAATACTTATTGACCCAGTACTAGAAGAATCTTTGTCTTGGAAATTAGAATCTTTAGGAATAACTAGATATGCGATAAAATATAGGCCAGAAGAATGTTCTAAGCTAACTCTATATGTGTGGTTACCTGATTGTGATTGGTCAGAGAATGATCGTGAGTTTTTGATAGCTTCTTTGAAACCATTAGCAGATGTTTTTCATCTAACGCTTTCATTGCCAAATTGGTTGAAATTAGCTGACGAAGATTGGAGTGTAAGTTGGAAACAACATTGGGCACCAGACCCAGTTGGAGAAAGAATCTTAATACTTCCTGCTTGGTTGGAACCCCCAAAAGAATTTTTGGATCGTTTGATTTTGAAATTGGATCCTGGAAGTGCATTTGGAACTGGGAGCCACCCAACAACTCGTTTATGTCTTGAGGCTTTGGAAAAAAAACCTCCTTTAGGACTAAGGGTTGTCGACCTTGGATGTGGAAGTGGAGTTTTGGGTTTAGCTGCTCTAGGACTAGGCGCGAAAGAAGTCCTTGCTGTTGATATTGATTCCCTTGCTGTCAGTTCAACTAGAAAGAATGTTGAACTGAACAAATTTGCTCTAGGCCATCTACAGGCATCTTTGGGTTCAGTTGAAGTTCTTGGATCAGAACTTAAATCAGTTAAAGCCGATTTATTGCTTTGCAATATTCTTGCTCCGGTGATTGCTGAGTTAGCTCCTTCTTTTGATGATTTGCTTTGTCTAGATGGACGAGCTTTGCTGAGTGGATTACTTGTTGATCAAGCCCCTAAACTCTTTTCCAGGCTGGAGTCTTTGGGGTGGCATATAGACCTTTTCTTAGAACAAGATAAATGGGGATTAATAGAGATATCCAGGGATGGAGTCCAGAGGTAAAACCTATAAGTTTAATTTATGCTTTTTTGTTTCATGATTAGCTTGACTATGAAAGATGTAAGAACGGGCTTTTAATTGTCCTTAGCCGATGTAAAAAGGTGCTTCAGCGATGTAAAAAGGATCGATCTTGAGGTGATCCTTTTTACCTCCTTTATTCCGAGCCCTTCTTTTCCATACCATGGCTTCTTACAAAGTCACCCTCCAAAACCAAAGTGAGGGTTTGAACAAGACCATCGAAGTCCCCGACGATCAGTACATTCTTGACGCTGCTGAAGAGCAGGGCATTGATCTCCCCTACTCCTGCAGAGCTGGTGCTTGCTCAACATGTGCAGGCAAAATCACTTCTGGAACCGTTGACCAGTCAGATCAGAGCTTCCTGGATGATGACCAGTTAGAAGCGGGATTTGTTTTGACCTGTGTCGCTTATCCAACTTCTGATTGCACAATTACCACTCATGCTGAGGAAGAGCTCTATTGATTTTGAACAGGGGATTTCTCCCGTTTCAAATCAACAGAATCAGGCTTGCTAATCAGCTTGTTATCAGCCACCCTCATGGGGTGGCTTTTTTGTGCTGTATTACTGCCTTGTAATTGATTGTGAGTTCTTTGGCGCTGACTAATCATTCTGCTGATGCTCTTATGGAGCACGGCAGTATTCATCCAAGTATGGGTGGTCAATATAGTTTTCGTGTTATTGGTCCTTGTTGTCGTCTTTTTGATCGTGAAGAACTGCCATGGCCTTGCTCAAGACTTGCATGGAGAAGTAAGGAGCCTAGTTGGCGCCGTATAGGACGTCGATTTGTTCCTGATTTAGCTTCTAGACGTTGTCCTTCTTATTCAGTAGAACTTCTTCAACCAGGATCTAAACCTACTTCTACTGTCCTTACATTGTTTTCAAAGCGTTTTTCACCTGTTATGCAGGAGTGGTGGTATAGCAGACACCCTCGTTCTAAGGAAGACTCTAATCTTCTCCCATAGTCGTTTCGTTTCTAATTAAAAAGCCCTGGAATCTTGGGATTCCAGGGCTTTGATTGATTTGATTCTTTTCAGAAGGCTTTTGGAAAGGGATTATGTCCCAAAGTAGATTTTGCCGCCACCCCATTGGACACCTTGAATTTTTGGTGCCACAAGAATGTAGCCAGCAATGAGACGTAGGTCTTCATCATCCAAATCACGCATCTGAACGTAAAGATCGCTATTTGAAGTGCTTGGGTGAACGTCAGCAATGCTGAATTCACCGTCATATGAAGTTGGATCCTTCATGTAGTCGACTAGAGCGTCAACATTGTTCCTTGGTGGAGTTGCCAAGGAAAGAGCTTCAGGATCTAGACCTACGTTGTAGTTGGTCTTTGTAATGCCACCTGCATGGCATGTGCCACAGGTGTTGTTGAAAATCTTGCGACCAGAAGTGATTTCCTGATCAGAAAAGGTTACCGAGTTCCCACCTGGATTACTAGGAACGGTGCGGGTCTCGGCATCCCATTGTCCAGCTTGAGCTGGGGAACTGATACTGAGGCCCACTAGAACAGGCAACAAGATCAGTAGTCTTGTAAGGGACCGTTTTAGGGAGGACATAAGAGAGGCCATTTAGAACGCCAGCGACAGACGGAAGCACCGCACCAGAACATTCTTTCACGGGGTGGCATTACCTCTGGCCTGGAATCACGAACTGTTGCAGCGTTGTTTTATATCAAGTTGGAGAAAGTCCTTTGCTAAGAGGGTATTTGGGAAAATTGCCCTTGCTTCATTAAGTAAGTCATTAGGCGTTAAACGATTTCCTGGGGCGTATCTCGGACTCAAATGGGTCAATACAAGTTGTCCTACAGATGCTTCGGCAGCTGTTTGTGCTGCCATTGTGCTTGTCGAATGCTTTCTTTGATAAGCCATTTCTGAATCCTCGTGGGCATAAGTCGCTTCATGTATTAGGAGGTCTGCTCCTTTGGCCAATTTCACTGCTGATTCAGAAAAAACTGTGTCTGTGCAATAAACAAAGCTTGCTCCTGGACGACTAGGTCCACAAAAATCTTTCCCGTCAATTACCTGACCATCATTGAGATGAACCTTCTCCCCGCGCTTTAAAGCTGCATAAATTGGTCCTGGAGGGATGCCAAGTTTTTTTGCATGTTCTAGATCAAAGCGACCAGGTCTTGGTTTTTGGTCTACTCGATAAGCATATGCAGGAACCCTATGACTTAGAGGAGTGCATCTCACTAAAAGGTCTTGGTCATCAATTAAGACCCTATTCATTTCAGCGGCTTCTCTTACAGGATGCACTTGCATTGGATATCCGATTCTGCATGAGCTATTGCGCATTACTCCGTTTAAATAGTCATTGAGAGGGTCAGGGCCATAGATATCAACTCCTAAGCTATTTCCAGCAAGTCCAAGACTTGCCAAAAGTCCTGGAAGGCCAAAAACATGATCTCCATGCATATGGCTTATGAAAACTCGTCTGAGTTGGGATAACCGAAGCTCACTGCGTAAGAATTGATGTTGAGTGCCTTCTCCACAATCAAATAGCCACAATTCAGAGCGTTGCGGAAGCCTTAGCGCTACGGCTGAGACATTACGAGCCCTTGTTGGGACACCAGAACTAGTTCCGAGAAATGTGACCTGCAAGACCTTGGGATTTAAATATCTTGATACTTATCTCCAGTTTGACCTGTGGTTGAAGTGCTGTCTTGGGGCAAACTGGGATTCTTTTTCAATGTATCTGTGAATAGACCATCTTTGTTACCCGCTTTGAGGAGTCCTGGCGGATTATTGATGGTCATATCATTTTGTTCAATAATTTCAATTCCAAATGCATTTGCTAAAGAACCAACTATTCGCGTATTAGTTTCTGAAGGGAATGAACTTAGAATTCGCTCTGAGAAGTGGTATCCATTATTTTTAAATGGAAATGGATTTAAAAATGAAAAGACTAAATCATTAAATATAAAACAACAAAATGGAAAGATGCAGTTTGTTGTTGATGGCAAATCAGGGAGATGGTTTTCTATTCCAAAGAAAGGAGAATTGATTATTAAAAGTAACAATCCTCGAGGTATATGGTTGGGCAAGCGTCGCTATCGAGGAGAATTAAAGGTCAGATATGGTCAAAATTCATTTAAAGTTGTTAATTATGTAAAAATAGAGAAATATTTAAATAGTGTTGTTGGTAGTGAAATGCCTAAGTCATGGCCAATGCCTGCTCTTCAGGCTCAGGCAATTGCTGCAAGAACATATGCGTTAAGACAGCATGGAAAGGCGGGCTTTTATGATGTCAATTCAACTGAAATGAGCCAGGCATATCTTGGCGTTGAATCTGAGACAAGTACAACTAAGTATGCTGTAGAAAGTACTAAATCACTTGTTTTAGTTTATAAAGGAAAATTAATTAATGCAGTTTTTCATAGTAGCTCAGGAGGTCTTACTGAGGCAAGTGGTGACGTTTGGAAACAGCAAAAGCCATATTTAATTAGTGTTCGTGATTATGATGACAATAGTCCTCATCGTAAATGGGTTGCTCGTTTTACACCTGAACAACTTAGAGTTGCTTTTAATGAGTTAGGAGGCGTTGAAAAGATTAATATTTTAGAAGCTAGCTCTACTGGGCGCCTTCTTGAAGTTAGGGTTCAAGGGCCTAAGGGAAGTATGCTTTTAACCGGAAAGGAATTACGTAATCGTTTAGGTTTAAAAAGTACAAATATGAGATTTGAAATAGTTCCCTATGATTCAGCTTTGCTTGGGAAGTTCAATAATTCTTCTGATGCAAAAGAATCTTCGAAAAAGAATCAAAACAAAAGAAACCTTCAGCCCTCTTTTTTTCTTGACACTCAATTAATTGCACTACAGGAACAAACTTCACCTCCTCCTTTGCCACCAATCCTGCCTTTGGCACAATTGCCACCATTGCCTACTTATAAAGATAAGAATTTTCTAATAGTAAAAGGACTGGGCTCAGGACATGGAGTAGGTATGAGTCAGTGGGGTGCAAGAAGAATGGCAGAAAATGGAGCAAGTTTTCGTGAAATTCTTACTCATTACTATCAAGGAGTAAGAATTATGCCATATAAAAGGGTTAGGAAATAAATGTGGAATTAGTATTTAAACCCTGTTACAAACTCACAATAGATTGATTAGGATTTAATTGATAATGAATTGAGTCACTTTGGAACAATTTCCATATTTTTTTGTTGTTCGTGATGATGTAGACCTTTTGGTTGAATCAATAGTTGAATTTTTAGAAAGGCGTCTTCGTGAAAGATTGATTGTGGAATCACCGAAACCAATTGGTTTAGCTACGGGACGAACAATGGAACCTATATACTCA
The DNA here is from genome assembly GCA_003278255.1 of Prochlorococcus sp. AG-363-O15. GTDB lineage: Bacteria > Cyanobacteriota > Cyanobacteriia > PCC-6307 > Cyanobiaceae > AG-363-O15. The sequence goes on along the minus strand of QCFZ01000001.1, from coordinate 70,826 downwards.
CGACTAGTTGACAAGCTTAAATCTTGGCCAACTTCTGATTTACAGGCTCTTGTTAATGGTTGGAAAAGTTTTAATTTAGATGAATATATTGGATTACCTATAGGAGATAGTAGAAGCTTTTTTAACTTTATGTCTAATCATATTGGCAAGCCATTGAAATTGAGTGCTGACAAATTGCGTATTCCAAATGGACATGCTTTAAATCTTCAAGATGAAGCTAAGAATTATTCAAATGAAATCATTAAATGTGGTGGTATAAGTATCCAATTGCTTGGATTAGGTGTTAATGGGCATATTGGCTTTAATGAGCCTCCTTGTAGTTATGATAGTTTGTGCAGAGTCGTTGAATTGTCTTCTTCTACAAGAAAGCAAAATGCTTTTTCCTTTGGCAAAAATGATAATCTGGTTCCTTCTAGAGCAATTACTCTTGGTTTAAAAGAAATTTTGTCAGCACAAGAGATTCATTTAGTAGTAACTGGACCTTCGAAGGCAAATGTTTTACAGGCTTTGATGAATTCTCCTTCTACTGAAAAGATACCAGCCAGTTGGTTAAGATCTCACGATCGAGTATTTATATGGGCAGATAAGCAAGCTTATAGGAAAATATGACTTCATAATTGATTATATTGATCTAAAGACTTGGCTGCAAAATTAATTCCTTTTTGTATAGTTAAAGATGAGGTTTTAAAAATCTTTTATCGGATATTTTATTAGCCATAAGCATCAAAAACAATTCTTGGCTTAATAGTTAAGGATGACTCATCCCAAGATCCTATGCCAGCGAGTTCGCCTTGGCAATCAATTATTGCTATCGCTGCATGAAGTTCATCTGAAAGATATTTGTGAGGGTTCAGTCCCGGCTTAAATCTTTCAAATGAAGGATTTAATCTTCGACCTGTTCGCCAAAATCTTTCTTCTTCTTTTGTTTTAAGTTCTAGTTTATAGAGATGACCTAGTACTTTTAGTGGTGAAACAATTTTTGGTTGATTTATTAATTCCTTTTTTATTAAATCTGGTAGAGGGATCAAGTCTTTTTCTAGAAAGCCTAATGCCTGGGTCCTTCGAAGTTTTGCAAGACAGGCTCCGCATCCAATGAGTTCACCCAAGTCTCGTGCTAAAGAACGTATGTATGTACCGGATGAGCAGTGAACAGAGATTTTAATTAGACCATTCTTTTGATCCCAACAGTTAAGAGTCAAGTCATGAATTATCACGTTTTTTAACGGTAATTTTATTTTTTCCCCTCGACGAAATCTTTTATAGGCTCTTTCTCCCTGTATATGAACACTTGAAACAACAGGTGGTCGCTGTTCAATTTGACCTCGAAAGTTATCTAGATATTTTTCGATCAGGTCATTACTTAACTTTGGCCATTTTTTCTTTAACAGGATTTCACCTTTAATATCATCGGTGGTTGTTGTGATGCCAAGTTGAATAATTCCTTGATATGTTTTTTCACCAGGGAGCAAATAAAAAAGTTTAGTTGCTTTACCTAGAGCGATTGGAAGCACACCAGTTACTTCCGGGTCTAGAGTCCCTCCATGCCCAACACGTTTTATTCCAAAAACTTTTCTTACTCTACTTACGCAATCATGTGAGGTCATACCGATTGGCTTGTCAATTGCAATGAAGCCGAAAGGTCCCTTCATGAAAAAACACTCCTATGTACGGTTGCATGTTTCATTTAGTAATTGAATGACCTTGAAGATATAAGTTAAGACTGCCAGAATTTTTAATTATGCATCAAGCCAAAAATGGCAAGGATGTTGATTTGGCTGGATTCCTGGAAACAGGTTTGGAGATCAAATCTCATTTGGCTAGTTTTCTTAAGATAACTCGAGAGGAGTTAGAGGCTCGTTTGCCACAAGGCTCATTGGATTTGGCTGCAGTTCATCCTGGTTCATTAAAGCCTGAAGAGACAACTTCCTTTTATGAAGAAAAAGTTGGTAATGCGCATTTATTAGAGCTTGCTGCTTGGCATTTAGGAAGTGCTGACTACATTGCTGAAACTCTTCGTCTTCAAGAAATGTTTGCGAAAGGGAATCTTCTTGACTTTGGAGGTGGAATAGGCACTCATGCCCTTTGTGCTGCATCATTATCTACTGTAAATCATGTCTGGTTTGTAGATTTGAATCCACAAAATCGAGAGTTTGTCAGACAACGTTCAGCCTGTCTAGGTTTGGATCATAAGATTTCTTTTTTTAGGGATTTAAATGACATTAAAAACGTCAAATTTGATACTCTTGTTTGTCTAGATGTATTGGAGCACCTTCCAGACCCTTCTTTGCAGCTCATGCAATTTTTAGATTATTTATCCTCAGATGCAATTGCTTTATTGAATTGGTACTTTTATAAAGGTGCTAGAGGTGAGTATCCATTTCATTTTGATGATCCAGGACTTATTGAGAAGTTTTTTCAAACACTGCAAGGCAATTTTATTGAAGTTTTTCACCCACTTTTAATTACCACTAGAGCATATAAACCTTATAGGCCTGCTTGACTATATGTTTATATATTTAAAGAGATTTTATCAATATCTTATCGATTATCTACGCCTTGCTACTTTATGCATTGCTTGCAATATTAATTCTTTTACGATTGCGTAATCCACGGCGAATGCTTTCAAATTTAACCACCCCATCAGTAAGGGCAAATAAAGTATCGTCTTTGCCTTTGCCAACGTTTACACCTGGCAAAACGGAAGTTCCTCTCTGGCGAATTAAAATTGAGCCAGCAGTAACAGATTCTCCGCCGTAGGCTTTTACTCCAAGCCTCTTGGAATTGGAATCTCTGCCATTCCTTGTAGAGCCTGTACCTTTTTTATGTGCCATTGGAATTTAGAGAAAGTGAGATGGAATGGTGGGATTAGCTAATGGGTTTGTTCCCAATTGAGATTGATTGGACCATAACCCTTGTTAACTCTTGGCGATGACCATTTTTGCGTCGAGTTTTCTTCTTAGGACGCATTTTATAAACAATTATTTTTGGCCCTCTTCGATGCTCTACAACTTTTAGTTCTACGTTGGCATCCTTTATAAAAGGTTTGCCTAAGGTTGCCTTTTCTCCGTCATTGATCAGGAGGACATTCTCAATAAAGACTGTCTCGTCGACAGTAGCTTTGAGTCGATCTATGTCGTAGTAACGATTTGGTTCTAACCAGAATTGTTGCCCTGAAGTCTCAACGATGGCATATACACCAGACTGAGAAGGGCTTTTTGTTTTAGTGGGTGGTTGTTTCTCGGGCATTATGTTCTGAAGACGCCCTCAGGCTCGATTTAGGTCGAATTTAGCTTTTGCAGCTTTTTGACCTTGTAATCGATTAGGCCTGAGTCGCTATCGAAAGACAATTATCAATTCTCCTTCTTTAGGGTCCTTTTAGTCAAGATGTTGCTATTTTCGGCCTTGATCGGAGTTGGTTTAAAAAGATAGAAGGTTTTTAGTAGATTTTCTTCGTGTTAGTGATTGTTGCTTCGGCTTAATTGAGCGCTGTTAAATCTCTTTAGCCCCTTTTATAAATAAAGTACTAGCAGTAGAGTTTGAAACTTCTCTTGTATCTGAGTTTTGATTATGTTTTCTGGAGGTTATTTTTATGAGTGCTCGTAAAACCTACATCTTGAAGCTTTATGTGGCTGGGAATACTCCTAACTCAATGAGGGCCTTGAAAACACTACACAACATTCTTGAGACCGAATTCCGTGGTGTCTATGCTTTAAAGGTAATTGATGTGCTAAAAAATCCACAACTTGCTGAGGAAGATAAAATCCTTGCAACTCCAACATTGGCGAAAATACTTCCCCCACCGGTTCGGAGAATAATTGGAGATCTTTCAGACCGAGAAAGAGTTTTGATAGGTCTTGATTTGCTATATGACGAGTTAGCTGAGAGTGAACTTGCCTCTTCCTTGAAAAAAGCGTTTGGAGATGAGGACATTGAAGAGGGAGATTCTTAAGGCTCACGGTGAAGTTGATGGATATTTAGGGATTTGTCTGTAGCGTTTTTGTAGAACCTAGTGGTTATGCAATCTCACAGCAGTACTACACCTCCAAAAATGCAAGTCCAAAAACTCCCTACAGGTATTGAGGGGTTTGATGATGTCTGCCAGGGAGGCTTGCCTATTGGTAGAAGCACCTTGATCAGTGGCACCTCAGGTACAGGTAAAACAGTCTTCTCCCTTCACTTTTTGCATAATGGCATTTGCCATTTTGATGAGCCTGGTATTTTTGTCACTTTTGAGGAATCTCCATTAGATATTTTGCGGAATGCAGCCAGTTTTGGTTGGGACTTGCAGGCGATGGTCGACGAAAACAAGCTTTTTATACTTGATGCTTCACCGGATCCTGATGGTCAGGATGTGGCTGGTAATTTTGACCTTTCGGGCTTAATCGAAAGAATAAGTTATGCAATTAGAAAATATAAAGCTAAACGAGTTGCTATTGATTCAATGACCGCTGTTTTTCAGCAGTATGACGCTATTTATGTAGTAAGGCGTGAAATTTTTCGTTTGATAGCTCGACTTAAGGAGATAGGTGTAACTACTGTTATGACAACAGAAAGGATAGATGAATATGGGCCTATAGCTCGTTATGGAGTAGAAGAATTTGTTTCGGATAATGTGGTAATTCTGCGCAATGTTTTAGAGGCTGAGAAAAGACGTCGCACAGTAGAAATTTTGAAGCTTAGAGGGACAACACATATGAAAGGAGAGTTCCCTTTTACTATGGGAACTCATGGAATCAGTGTATTCCCTCTTGGTGCAATGCGTCTGACACAGCGCTCTTCTAATGTTCGCATTAGTTCGGGTGTTCCAGACTTGGATGAAATGTGTGGTGGAGGCTTTTTTCAGGACTCAATCATTCTTGCAACTGGAGCAACTGGTACAGGGAAAACAATGTTGGTGTCTAAGTTTATTGAGGATGCCTATTTTAATAAAGAGCGGGCAATACTTTTTGCTTATGAGGAATCGCGTGCCCAGCTTCTCAGAAATGCAACTAGCTGGGGAATTGATTTTGAAAAAATGGAAAGTGATGGACTTCTAAAAATTATTTGTGCTTACCCTGAATCCACAGTACTGGAGGACCACCTCCAAATAATTAAGACTGAGATCAGTCAGTTTAAGCCGTCAAGAATGGCTATTGACTCTTTATCTGCTTTAGCTCGTGGAGTTAGTTTAAATGTGTTTAGGCAGTTTGTGATTGGAGTTACTGGTTATGCTAAACAAGAAGAAATTGCAGGTTTTTTTACTAACACAGCTGAGGAATTTATGGGAAGTCATTCGATAACTGATTCTCATATATCAACTATTACAGATACAATTTTATTGCTCCAATATGTTGAGATTAGAGGGGAAATGGCTAGAGCAGTTAATGTTTTTAAAATGAGAGGATCATGGCATGATAAAAGGATACGCGAGTTTATGATTACTGCAAATGGTCCTCAGATTAAGGACTCATTCTCTAATTTTGAGCAGATATTTAGTGGTGCACCCCATAGAATAAATGTTGAAGAGCGTGGTGAAACTACTAGGATCATCAAATCTGTTGAAAAAGATGATTAATTTGTATTGAGTTATTGCTCCATTTCTAGGCCTAATTCCCATTGCCGACTTTTTTTGTCAGCTTGTAGTTGTAATTCGTCTGCATCTGATTGCTCTAGTGGGAGATCGAACCAAAAGGTTGTTCCTAGACCGTGTTCGCTAGCCATTCGAATTCTTCCCCCATGTTTTTCGATAATGCCCCGAACAATTGATAAGCCAAGCCCAGTTCCAGCTTCAGTATGTACTGAATCTTCTACTCTATAAAAACGTTCAAAAATTCTTTCTTGGTCAGTATTAGCAATTCCACAGCCGGTATCGGCTATCTCAACTCTTAATCTTGGAAGAGGTAAAATAAGTTCGCAATGTGGAGCTGAGTTGGGAGAATCTAGTGGTGATGCAGTACATATGTCAGGCCATGTATATGCCCTGAGTGTTAATTTACCTCCATTTGAACTGAACTTAAGTCCATTGCCAACTAAATTATCTAGTACTTGAAGTATTAAATCCCAATTACCAAGAATTGTAGGAAGTGTCTCATCTGCATCAAGCTCTAGGCTGACTTGCTTTTCTTCTGCATTTAATCTGTAATTCCTAAGAGTCTGTTCCATGGCAGGCCTTAAATCCATGGGTTCAAATTGAACAGTTCTTCCTGATTCCAGCTTAGAGAGATCTAGTACATCATTTACTAATCTAGTTAATCGGTCTGTCTCTGCATTTGCGACACCAAGGAATTCTTTTTTCTCATCTTCGCTAAGCTGATCTCCAAGGTCATATAATGATTCTACATAGCTTTTTATATTACAAAGTGGTGTTCTTAGCTCATGGGATACATTACTTATAAAACGACTTTGTGCAGCATTTAGTTCAACTTCTCGTGTTAAATCTTGTGCTGTTAATGCAATACCTTTGAGTGTCTCACCGCTAGAGTCTCTTACAGATTGTAAGACAATACGCAATGTTCTAGGTGGTTCTCCAATGCTGCATCTAAGATCATTATTTTCTCCAATATTTGCTAATAAAGATTCCAGTGGGGTGTGCAACTCATTTGCAAGCAGGTCAGGTAATTCATTTAGAAGTTCTTGACCCTCAAGATTTCTCCCTTCCCATCTAAATAATCTTCTTGCAGTGGGATTGGCTAATACAATTTTTCCATCTTGATCAAGTAGAACTGCACCATCAGCCATAGTGGCTATCAATGACTGTTGTTTTACTTGTGCTGCAGTTAACTCTTCTATGTTTGCAGCATCATAATCTTCTAATTGAGAGGCCATTGCATTAAAACCAGTTAGCAGTTCTCCTAACTCACCACTCATTGGTAGAGAGATTCTTGAATCAAAGTTTCCTGCTGCAATTTCTCTAACTCCACGTAATAACTCTTTTATTGGACGAGTGATAGTTAATGCATTAAAAACTGCACCCAATATCACTAAAACCCATATCGATATAAAAACAGCTACAGTAACTTCTCGAGTTAAGGCGGCACTAGCTAATGCAGTCTCATTAGGATTTACTCCTATAGCTAGTGTTCCTAAATAATTCCCTTTCCAAATCATTGGAACAAATACATCTGTGATTTGTCCTTGAGGTGTTAGGTGTTGCCTTACTAAAGGATTTTGGGGTCGTCTTTTTAGTTCGTTTGGAAGTTCCAGTCGTCGGCTTAATTGAAGTTCACTATTACTAGTTGAAGGAGTTGCACTAATAGGAATGCCTAGATATATAACTCCTTCAGGATCTGCAAAGAAGATATATCGAATGCTGCGACTTGATCTCCAAAATTGTTCAGCTACGTTGGCGAGTTCTCTATCTCTCCCTTGTGCGACTAGTTCAGTGACATTGCCTGAAAGAAGCAAGCCAAGATCTCTGGCATAGCGAGTGTCGTTCATTCCTGCATCTCTTTGAATGCCATTTAGAACGAAAAATGTAATACCTGTCATCATCAGGCTCACTACCAAAGTGGCAATTGCCAGTAATTTGGTTTGAAGGCTGAACTCTGACCACCAGAGATTTATTTTTTGCCACCAATTATTAGGTTCTGGGGGAGGTCCCCCTCCAGTGGGTTTTGCCCATTCAGCAATTGTGGGGGAATTTGTGCTTTCCATTAGGCCTATTTTCTTGAACAAAGATTAGGACTGACGAACTTGATGACCAATATCTTTGCGAAAAATCATCCCGTCAAAATGAACTTTTGATAGCCCTTTATATACAGCCGTGAATGCATCATCAAAGTTATTTCCTTGAGCTACAACTGATAAAACTCTTCCTCCAGAAGTAAATAACATTCCTTTTTCGTCGCAATATGTTCCAGCCTGAAAAATCTGGAGCAGGTCTCCAGATGTAATTTCTAAAGATATAAGATCATCTTTTCTTGGGTTATGAGGATAACCTTTGGCAGCAGAAACGACGCATGCACTACATTGATTTGAGATTGTAAGTTTTGGGGCTTTTTCAAGGCATCCCAGGGCACATGCTTGGAGAATTCTTGCTAATTCGGGTCCCATAAGGGGCATAAGTGTTTGACACTCTGGATCTCCAAATCGACAGTTGAATTCAATGACTTGAGGACCTAATGAAGTCATCATTAAACCTGCATAAATTACGCCTCGATAATTAATACCTCTTTTATTTAGGGTGCTAAGAGTTGGCTCTAGAACAGATTTCACTACTTTTTTCAGATCTTCTTTTGAAAGAAGAGGAGCAGGAGCATATGCGCCCATTCCTCCTGTATTAGGGCCTTTGTCATCTTCAAGCAGGCGTTTGTGATCTTGAGCGGGTGGTAACAAAATGAACTTTTTTCCGTCGCATAATGCGAACACAGAAACTTCTGGGCCTTGTAGTTTCTCTTCTAGAACTACGTGAGCACCTGCTTTTCCAAACTTCCCTTGAAAAGTTTCTTTAATGGCCTCTGCTGTAGCTTCTATGGAATCTGGAACAGTTACTCCTTTACCTGAGGCAAGTCCATCAGCTTTGACTACAAGCGGACATTTGACATGCTGCAATATCGACAAAGCTTCTTTTTCTGTTGTTGCAGTCCAATAATTTGCTGTTGGAATTTTCGCTTCTTTCATCAGGTCTTTTGCCCAGGATTTGCTTGCTTCAAGTTGAGCTCCATTTGCTCCAGGGCCAAAAACAACTAGGCCTGCTTTTCTTAGTTTGTCTGCTAATCCTGCTGCAAGAGGTGCCTCTGGTCCAATCACAATCAAATCGATTGAATGTAAAAAGCAGCTTTCTATAAGTGTTTTTTCATTTTGATCTTCAAGATATAAGCGCTTACAACCTTTATGGTTTTCTGTCCCTCCATTGCCTGGGGTGACCCAAACTTTTTCAATGCCATTGCAGCCTTTCAGTGCCCATGCAAGTGCATTTTCTCGGCCACCATTCCCTATCACAAGGATATTGTTTAAATGGGGCAGAGATTGATCAAAGTTGTTTGAAATTGACATAGCAGCAGATTGGCATGTGATTACCCCTAGGTTTGGGAAGGCATGATTTTGCCAGGTTGAACCAATACCCTCTCTCAATTTTGTTGAAATGTTTGGCTTTATGGGGATTCAATTTCTTTCCCTAACCATTTTCTTGATGGTTTCAGTTGGTTATAGCTCCGTGTCAAGAGCTATGTCTAATGAAAAAAGAAGTCTTTCTAAGCCTATTCCTGAAAACTCTTATGAACAAATATTGAGAAATGGTGATTTCTTGGAGTTGAAAAATGCTTGTATTAATGCTTCAACTTTTGCTTTAAATAATCGGCTCAGAGTGCTTAGCAAAAAATTATTGTCTGTTGCACCGTCTCCCAAAACCTATGAACTTGTCATGGCTAATGCCAATGCGCATATGGCCTGTAAATCTCCCAAGACTGCACAAGAATTGCTTAAAGGTATAAATCCGGTTTCAGAGATTGAGCGAAGAAGTTGGTTAATCCTTTCCTGGCAGGCAGCAAAGGCAGCAATGGATCATTCAAAAGCTTCTTGGGCTTTAACTGAATTGGTGGAAGGTGACCTAGAAAAATTAGAAAAAGAAATGCTCACAGTTAGTTATAGCAAGGATGGGGTCCCTCTCAAACTTTCAGCACTTGATTTATTGGCTGAACATGAGCAGTCAATTGGACGTTGGGATTCGGCTGCAATGGTTCTTTTGGCAGGAAGAAAAAGTGGTGCAATTGGAGCAAGACGCATTGCACTTGCTGCACAGCTTATTGGTCATTTAGAAAGAGATAAGCGTGCAAGATTGTTGGATAAGGCTTTTAATCAGGCTTATTCTGATAAGGCTTGGTGGTTAGTTGAAGATATTCTTAGATTGCAATTCATACTTGCTTTGATTGAAGGCGATGATGTTAAATCTCTAAGGGGAAAACTTGAATCATTGGCAATAGAATTAGATGATGATTATACCTTATTGGAACTTATTAATTCAAATCATTCACTTCAAAAAGATCCGAGCAATCTTAGACATTTTTTGAGCATTCCAAAAAAAGATGACTCTAAATTGAAAGAGATGAAGGACTAGGATGGATGAAACCATTTTTTGACTCATTCTCAAATAAATCAAATGTCACCTGATCACGGCTTATTAATGTATGAAGGCAAGGCAAAAAGGATATATGCCTGTAAAGATATAGATAGTGTCTTGGTTGAATTTAAGAATGATGCAACTGCCTTTAATGCTTTAAAGCATTCTCAGCTAGAAGGTAAAGGAAGAATTAATTGTCAGATATCTGCATCTCTGTTTGAACTTTTGGAACAAGAAGGAATCCCAAATCATTACCTAGGCTTGTTGTCAGAGGAATGGATGATGGTTCAAAAGGTAGAGGTTATTCCTTTGGAAATTGTTGTTAGGAATATTGCTACTGGCTCTCTCTGTAAACAGACTCCAATAATTGAAGGCAAAGAACTTTCTCCACCCTTATTAGATCTTTATTATAAGGATGACTCCTTGTCAGACCCTTTGCTTACTGAGTCTCGATTAGAAATCCTTGGAATAGTTAGTCATGCCAAGCGCTTGGAAATTGAGAAACTAGCTCGTTGGGTGAATGATTTTTTAAAGGATTTTCTAGATAAAATTGACCTTGTGCTTGTTGACTTCAAATTAGAAATGGGGATCAATAATTCAGGTGAACTTTTAGTTGCTGATGAGATTAGTCCTGATACTTGTCGAATTTGGGACAAGAGAACCCTTGATTCAAATGATCGAATTTTGGATAAAGATCGATTCCGTCAAGATCTAGGTGGTGTTGTCGAGGCATACGGTGAGATCCTTAAACGGGTCCAAGGGGTCACCTCTAAACCACGCAATTACAAGTAATCTCTGCGCAGGTATATGGCTCAATTCGCCCGTTTTTTTAGATACATGTCTAGATTCCTCAATCGCAGGCCTTCTAATGTCTTTCGCCTAGGAGCTTCAGCACTTGCTTTGGCTATCCCTTTTGTTTCTGGAGAAGCTGATTCAAAACCAGGAGTTCATCGAGATGAAGGAGAAAAGACACTGTTTTCTTATAGAGGTTTAAATGCTCAGAATGAAATCAATAAATCTAGCTATTTGAACTACAAGATTGCGCAATTTAATCCTTTTGGTGATGGTGATTCGTCGGAAAAGACATCGGACTTAAGGGTTCTTATATCTGAGGTGATTATTGAAGGGTTGGACGATCATCCAGAAAAAGAACGCTTGGAATTTGCTGCATACGACGCAATGAGGGTTCGTCCTGGAAGCAGTGTTACTAAAGAGCAGTTGAAACTTGATTTGGATGCAATTTATTCAACAGGTTGGTTTTCTTCTGTTCGTTTAGAACCAATAAATGGACCTTTAGGAGTTCAGATATTAGTTGAGGTTCAACCTAATCCATTACTTACACAAATCCAATTTCAGCCTAAAAAGAATAAATTACCAAAAAGCGTAATTAAGCGAATATTTGCGTCTGATTATGGTAAAACCATTAATCTAAATTCACTTCAGATTCGATTAAAGGCTTTAAAGAGTTGGTATGTCAATGAAGGATATTCTTTGGCCAGAATTTCTGGTCCTAATAGAGTTACTCCCGATGGATTGGTTCAATTAAATGTAGTAGAAGGCACTGTTACTGGTGTTGATGTTCAGTTTCTTAATAAGGATGGTGATGTAAAGGATGGCGACATGAAATTTATAAAGGGAAAAACTAAGCCTTGGGTTATAAAAAGAGAAATATCAATAAAGCCTGGAGAAGTTTTCAATAGAAATCAGCTTGAACGGGACATAAAAAGACTTTATGCAACTTCTTTATTTAGTGATGTAAAAGTAACCTTAAAGCCTATTCCAGGCGAGCAAGGTAAGGTAAAGATAGTTTTGGGTATTACAGAACAATCTACAGGATCTCTTTCGGGGGGTATTGGTTATAGTCAAAGTCAAGGTGTGTTTGGACAAATAGGTATTCAAGATACAAATTTGTTGGGTAGAGCTTGGAGTTCTACTCTTAATTTGACTTATGGACAATATGGAGGGTTGGCTAATTTGACTTTTGCCGATCCTTGGATTAAAGGAGATAAACATCGGACATCATTTAGAACTTCTATTTTCTTAAGTAGAGAAGTCCCACAGGTATTTAGAAGTGCAGATGGTGGCACTATCCGTAGTGTAACTGATTATTATGATGGTAATTCTGTTTATGCATATGACATTGGTTCTTCTTCTCATACAAAAGGTAAGTTTGATTCAATTAATGAGGCTAAAGCCTCTTCGCCAGGTAATAGCTGGTTTGATTATGAAGGTGATTCAGTAGCCATTCAGAGAACCGGTACTAATTTCTCTTTTGCAAGACCTCTGAATGGAGGTGACCCTTATAAGAAAGTTCCCTGGAGTGTTCTTGTTGGGATGAATATACAGTCTGTAAAGGCTATTGATTATGCTGGCGAGAGTCGTCCTTATGGAGTTGCTACTCCAAATCTTAAAGATGGTAAGGCCCCTGATAATGATTTGATTTGTATAGCTTTTAATTGTTCAGATCAAAATAATCTTTTTGGTATTAGAGCTGCTGCTACTTATAATAAACTCAATGACGCCAGGAATCCGACTTCAGGTGATTATTTAACTTTGGCTACTGAACAATTTATTTCTATTGGAGAAAATTCACCAACTTTTAATCGTGCAAGAGTTAGTTATACGCATTTTATTCCTGTTAATTGGTTGAAGCTTGCTAAGGGATGTCGCCCTAAGAGAGGAGAAAAATTGAATTGCCCTCAATCAATTGGATTTCAAGTTAAAGCGGGCACCATTGTTGGTGAGCTTCCTCCTTATGAGGCCTTTTGTCTTGGAGGATCCAGTTCAGTAAGAGGTTGGAGTTCTTGTGATTTAGCAGTTGGCAGAAGTTTTGGAGAGGCTTCAATTGAATATAGATTTCCAATTTGGAACATAGTTGCCGGATCAGTTTTTGTTGATGGAGGAAGTGACTTAGGTTCTCAAAGTAATGTCCCTGGAAAGCCAGGCAAGTTATTGTCAAAGCCTGGAAGTGGCATCTCTCCAGGTGCAGGCTTGATAGTTACAACACCAGTAGGTCCATTACGTCTTGAAGCTGCCAGTCAGGACTTTGATGGTGAATGGCGTTTTAATCTTGGAGTGGGCTGGAAGTTCTAGTGACTTTTTTGCCAAAAAACTATGGAGAGTTCTGGACTCTTGGAGGGGAAGTATCAAGGAAAGGTATTGGTCTGCATAGTGGAAATCAGGTAGAAGTGCATCTTTTACCTAGCGATGAAATTGGGTTTCATGTTTCTTGGGTAAATAGTTTTGATGCGCCGATAAAGCTTCAAGCAGATCAGGTGCGTGATAGTCAGCTTTGTACAACTTTAGATTTAGGAGATTTTCGACTCTCAACTGTTGAGCATCTGCTGGCGGCTTTGGCAGGATGCGGTTTGACTCATGTACATATAAAGGTATCTGGCCAGGAAATTCCTTTGTTAGATGGCTCTGCTTTGGCCTGGGTTGAGGCGATTCAAGAGGTTGGGTTGATCAATGTTTCAGGATCTGGTCGATTTCCTTTGGCCATAAAAAAGCCATTAATTTTTTATAGGGGTGACAGTGTTATTACAGCAACACCTTCAGAGAAATTTAGTTTGGTTGGGTTAATTGATTTCCCACATAAAGCTATTGGTTTTCAGGCTTTGACAATTGAGCTCACTCCCGAAACTTTTGTTAAAGAGATTGCATCAGCAAGGACATTTGGTTTCCTTGATCAAGTAGAAAAGTTAAGGAATCAAGGACTCATAAAAGGCGGGGGCTTAGATAATGCTTTGGTTTGTGATGGTGATGGCTGGGTTAACCCTCCTCTCAGATTTGATGATGAACCAGTCCGCCATAAGCTATTGGACTTAATCGGTGATTTGGCTCTTGTTGGATTCCCTAATGCTCAGGTGCTGGTCTACAAGGGTTCCCATGGACTTCATGCAGATTTAGCGACTGCTCTTCAAACCCTTTCCAAGAATTCTTAACTCTCCTTTGACTAATTCCACTCCAACTCCTGTTGTTCTTAGAAGTGAGGAAATTATGGGGCTTTTGCCTCATAGATATCCTTTCGCTTTGGTAGATCGTGTTATTGAACATGAGCCTGGTGAAAGGGCAGTAGCAATAAAGAATGTCACGCTAAATGAACCTCAATTTCAAGGCCATTTCCCTGACAGGCCTTTAATGCCAGGGGTTTTGATCGTTGAGGCAATGGCTCAGGTTGGGGGGTTGATTGTGACTCAGATGCCAGATTTGCCTAAAGGATTGTTTGTATTTGCAGGGATAGATGGAGTTCGTTTTAGAAGGCCTGTCGTCCCTGGAGATCAATTGGTTATTAGTTGTGAGCTCGTTAGTTTGAAGAGAAAACGATTTGGGAAAGTTAGGGCAGAAGCAACAGTTGATAAACAAGTTGTTTGCTCTGGTGACTTGATGTTTTCTTTGGTGGACTGAGGACCATGAAAGAGCTTTGCAATCCCTCAGTGATCACAGCACAAAAATCTACTCAAATTCATTCTTCTGCCGTTGTTGATCCAAGAGCTGAACTTGATTATGGGGTAATTGTTGGACCTGGGGCAGTTATTGGCCCTGAAGTAAGAATTGGTTCTCAGTCATGGATAGGACCTCATGCTGTTCTTGATGGAAATTTAATTATTGGCGAAAAGAACAAAGTCTTCCCTGGAGCTTGTTTAGGTTTAGAGCCGCAGGATCTTAAATATCAAGGAGCACCTACTAAAGTTGTTATTGGCAATGAGAATACTATTAGGGAATTCGTAACTATAAATAAGGCTACAAATGAAGGAGAAGAAACTAAGATTGGAAATAAGAATTTGCTAATGGCATATTGCCATTTAGGACATAATTGTGAACTTGGAAGTGGAATAGTGATGTCTAATTCTATACAAGTAGCTGGTCATGTTGTGATTGAAGATCGAGCAGTAATAGGAGGCTGTCTAGGTATACACCAATTTGTACATATTGGTCGCTTGGCAATGGTTGGTGGTATGACAAGAGTTGATAGAGATGTTCCACCTTATTGCCTAGTAGAAGGTCATCCTGGAAGACTTCGTGGTTTAAATAGAGTTGGGCTGAAGCGAAGTCGTGTTGAGAATCAAGATGGAATAGAACTTAGGCAATTACAGGAAATCTGGAATTTGCTTTTTCGTTCAGAACATGTAATTCAAAAGGGCCTTGAATTGGCACGACAGAAATCATTGATGCCAGCGGCAGAACATCTCTGTGATTTTATGGAAGGATCTATACAAAAAGATCGAAGAGGGCCAATGCCTGTTCAAGCATAAATCTCTTATGCCCCGAATATTAATTAGTACTGGTGAAGTCTCAGGAGATTTGCAGGGAAGTCTTCTAGTAAAAGCTTTGTATAGAGAAGCTTTTAATAGATCAATTTCTCTTGAAGTAATAGCTCTTGGCGGTCCTCGAATGAAAGCTGCTGGAGCTCATTTGATTGCAGACACTTCACATATGGGAGCAATTGGCCTTTGGGAGGCAATACCTTTTATTTTGCCGACGTTAAGGATTCAATCAAAGGTTGATGGTTTGCTTAAAAAAAATCCTCCTGATGCAGTTGTTTTAATTGATTACATGGGTCCCAATATTCGATTAGGGAATAAGTTGCGGTTATTACAACCAGAAGTGCCAATTACTTATTACATTGCGCCCCAGGAATGGGCCTGGCGAATAGGTGATGGAGGTTCTACTGATTTAATAAGCTTTTCAGATAGAATTCTTGCAATTTTCAAGGCAGAAGCTGATTTCTATAAGCAACTAGGAGGCAAGGTTAGTTGGGTGGGACATCCAATGCTTGATACATTAAAAGATTTACCTGATCGTCAAGAAGCTTTTCATTCGCTAGGCCTAGAAATTGATAAAAGGGTTTTATTATTGCTTCCCGCTTCTAGGAGCCAAGAAATTCGTTATCTTATGCCGACCCTTGCGAGAGCAGCAGCATTACTTCAACAGTATGATCCTCTCCTCAGTGTTTTTGTCCCTGCAGGGTTAGAGAGTTTTGAAGGAATTTTGCAAGATATAATAGAGACTGAAGGAGTAAAAGGTAAGGTTATTCCTGCAAAAAAGGTTGATAGTATTAAACCCATTCTTTTTGCTGCTGCAGATCTTGCATTAGGCAAGTCAGGAACTATAAATATGGAATTAGCACTCCATGGTGTCCCTCAAATTGTAGGTTATAGAGTTAGCAGGATAACTGCTTTTTTGGCTAGAAAAGTCCTAAATTTTAGTGTTGACCACATCTCACCAGTAAACCTTTTGCTAAAAGAAAGATTAGTGCCCGAATTAATTCAAGAAGAGTTTTGCCCTAAAAGACTTTTCGAAATAGCCGTGCCTTTGCTTGAGGATAATAAAATTAGGTCTCAAATGCTTGAGGGTTATGACAGACTTAGAAAGACGCTTGGCTCTCCTGGAGTAACAGATAGAGCCGCTAAGGAAATTCTAGATTTGATTTTAATATGAAACGGTTTAACATGTATTTCAAAAAAAGCTTTCTGTTAATGTTATTGATGGCTTTCCTTATTTCTCCATCAGTAGTTAATGCTAGCCAAGAAGAAGCTTTTTTCGCTGGTGGGTGTTTTTGGTGTTTAGAACATGATTTAGAAGAATTACCTGGGATTATTTCAGTAGAGAGTGGTTATACGGGTGGAACCTTGGAAAAACCTACTTATCAAGATCATTTGGGCCATCAAGAAGCTGTAAAAGTTGTTTATAACTCTGGTAGGATTAATTATGCAACCTTATTGAGAAGTTATTGGAGAAATATTGATCCATTTGATGATAATGGACAATTTTGTGATCGAGGGGACTCATATCGCCCAGTAATTTTTTTCAAAGATGAATCTCAGGAAATGGATGCTATTGAAAGTGCTCAGAAGGCTTCAACTGAATTGATGGAATCTTTGTCTTCTATGAAGGTTGAAATTAAAACAGCAATGAAATTTTGGAGAGCCGAGAACTATCATCAAAACTTTGCTGAAAGGAACAACTTTAAATACAATTTTTATCGATATAGCTGTCGCAGAGATGCTCGATTGGATCAGGTTTGGGGGGCAAACGCAAGATCTTCAAATAAATGGGAGTAAAGTATGAATATAAAGAAAAAGTTAAATCTAAGTAAAAAATAAAAGACGTTCAAGCTGATACAGTTTTGAAAAAAATGTGGGTTTTCACCCATCCCCTCTTTGGGAAAAAGTTAGTACCATCTCCAAGTGAATATGGAAGGGAATGTATGTATCTGCTGACTGTTAAGGATGGACTGGTTACTAGGCATATTGGTCCTTATCCAAGTCCTAAAGAGGCTTCTGATGATTTAGAGAGGGTCCTGTCTTCTTCTTCGGATAGGGCAAGATGGCAGATTTATGCGTTAGAAAGTCCAAGAAAGCGTTCTTTGGTCGAGAGAATTCAAGAAAGAGATAAAACTTTTACTGCAGCAGTTTCTTGATAGATTGATTTTAAGTTTCGATAGTATTGATTAAGTAAGATTCTTATAAGAATATCTTTTGAAGAAAAGTATGATTTTATAAATATTTTTTATTGGGTTTGTTTATTTGTTTTTCCTGTTGATAACCCAATTGATTAGTGTCCTTACACCGTAGCCGGTTGCTCCAGCAGGATCTAAACCTCTATCCTTCTCAGCCCAAACAGTGCCAGCAATATCTATATGTGCCCATGGGATGGAAGCTTGTACAAATTCTTTAAGGAAAAGTGCTGCTGTAATTGAACCTCCTGCTCTAGGACCTGTGTTTTTTATGTCGGCGAAAGTTGATTTAAGGCCTTCTTTATATGAGTTGTGCATTGGCATTCGCCACAGTCCTTCCCCGGCTTCATTAGCTGCATCTAAAAGATTATTTGCTAATTCATCGTTATCTGTCCAAAGACCCGCAATTTGATCACCTAATGCAATTACACAAGCCCCCGTCAAAGTAGCAAGATCAACTATTTCATCGGGTTCTAGTTTGCAGGCATATACAAGAGCATCTGCCAAAGTGAGTCTTCCTTCTGCATCTGTGTTGTTGATTTCTATAGAAGTACCATTTGATGCGTTGACTATATCTCCTGGATGTATTGCAGAACCATTGATCATATTTTCACATGCTGCGATAAGAAAATGTACTTCAACTTCTATTGGACAAAGCTCTCCAATTGTTCTTGCCGCACCTAAAACTGCGGCACTGCCTCCCATGTCGAATTTCATCATGTCAATCTGGGATGCACCAACTTTTAGGTTGTATCCACCTGAGTCAAAGGTAAGTCCTTTGCCAATAAGAACTAAACGATGTTTTATAGGTTCTTTGGATTTATAAATTAGATGGATAAAGTTTGGTTTAAGATCTGATCCTTTTGCTACAGCTAGATATGCTCCCATATTTAGCTTTTCGCATTCTTTTTGACTTAGAATTTTGCATTGAAGAGAATATTGATTTGCTATCTCTAATGCTGTTTGAGCTAGAGAAGAAGGGGTTAGTTTGTTTGGAGGTGCTCCTACTAGTTCTCTAGCAAGTTCTACTCCAGCACAAGTTGCATTTATTTCTTTTAGGCAAGATTCTGATGCTTTTTCTAGACCAATTAATTCTAGTTTTTCAGGCCTTTTAGGAGACTCTTTTTTATTGGATTTAAATCTAAGATCTTGAAATAGAGAGAGACGTGCCGCTTCACAAGTTGCTCTGGTAGCTAGTTCCAAATCGAATTTGTCCCATGGGAAAAGCATTCCTAGGGAACCAGATGTTCCAATGCATGCTCGCGCTCCTATTGCAACAGCCTTTCTTAATTCATTAAGAGAAAGTTTGTTGGATGTTCCCATGCCGACGAGAACAATTTTTTGGGAGCTTTCTTTTAATATTTGAAAGCACGCCATTTCTCCTGATTTTGCAGAGAAATCTTGATGATCCAAATTTTTGAGTAGAAGGCCTTCAAATAGTTTTTCTAGATTGCTTAGTTGTTCTTTGAGGTCATCTTCTAGAAGGCCCACAACCAGTACAGCTCCTGACCAGTCCTGCACGTTTGCAAGATTGAGGACGATTTGCATTGGCTCCTAGTGGGTTGTGATTAATAATTTTAACGGTGGGATTCAATTGATATCGGCAGTGAAGGGCGTATTCCAACGTGCTCTTGTCTCTTTGTTGAATGGTGGAAGCCAAAGTTGTATCAGCTTTTGCTCGAGTTGCCTTCTTTTTTTTGTATTGATAGGAGCATCAGTCCAAAAACGAATGCTCAGTCGACTACTTATACCTGCTATGCGAAGAGCTTCACAGTAAGCAGAAAGGTAAGCTTTGCAATCATGCGCACCTTTCCAACGTTTTTCTGCGGCAATCGTTTCACCTAGATAAAGAATTAAGTGAGAATCAATTTCCTTGAGGTGGTCCATAACTATGTAAATTGCAGGTCCTTGATGAGGGGAGTGTGGCAATCTCCAAAAGTTAATTGGCAAAGGTGTCAACTTTAGTGGATCGAAAAGATCAATTACATCAGTATCTAACTTAGTAAATAGAGAACCTTGTTGAAGAATCGTGCCATTTTTTCTAAATAGCTGTGACTGATGAGTGTGGATTCGCTTTTGCCAATTTAAAAGGGACTCATTACTAATTTCGAATGATCGATTGTTGTAATCGATATCACAAGATATTGATTCATTATGGAATAATCTACCTTGTCTACTAAGGTCTTCCATTTTTACAGTCTGGTGGAAGAGTGGGACTAAAGTGTCTTGACCCAAAGCGCACATTCCCAATTAACTCTTCTATTTTTGAAGGAGCTAAGCACATTCTTTCCTGTAGATCTGCTAAGTGTTCAAAAGGTTTTCTTTGTCTTTCTTTTAAGAGTTTATTGATGAGTTGATTTGACCAATTTAGATTTTTTTTAATGCATTCTAAATCCGCATTATTTAAGTCTATTTGTGAAAAATCAGGTAAAGGCGGAGAATCTCCATACCAACGGAATACTAAGTGAGGGTTCCATTGTTCGACTAGCTGATCTGGTAGCTCTAGAAGCAAACACAGATCTTCAGAACAACTTAATTGGACGCCTCCATTTTGAAGTCTTAGCAATAGATCAATCATTGCTTCTGTACAGCCTTTAAGTTTTTGCCAATCAGATCTTTTAGCTCGATTTACATCGACAAAAAAAGAAGGACTTTTCTCTAATTTCCTTTGCGTGCTTTTTAGGGCTTTAAGGGCTCGTTCAATTTCTTTGCTATTGGATGTTCTCGTTTTTCTTGAATTAGGTAAATGACCAGTTGCCTTGAGCACTTGCCGAGCCAGTGGATCCAACCAATGGCGACGGGACATTCTTAAAAAGCTAACTGAATAAGACGTTAACGGTTAATACTCCTTTGCGAAACTCTTCGTAAGGAGAGCGCTGATTTGGAAATATTACAAATGAATATTCTTCCGAAATTAATTTTGATTTTTAACCCTTGCATGTGGGAGAACTTCAAAAGACGAGCTTGTCCAATAGGTGGATCGAATCAAATATCCCTTGTAAATACAGAGACTATGCCTTGTTCATTTATGAATAGATCTGATTTGGAAATTTTTACTAGCCAGTTCAGTATCTCGGTTTGAAATTGCGATTGGTTTTCACTACCTGCAAAATGACGTGTTTTTAGGGAGAATATGAATAAGTCATTGCCCCCCTCCCCTAAAATCCAATGATTCTGGGGATTTAACTACAGTAAGCCCAATGAGCATTTTTTTAAAGGAGACTTCAGGGAATACACCTTGTTCCATTTCAAAGTGGTAGGAGCATAAAAATATGGCTTTTTTCGAATCCGAGATTGTTCAAGAAGAAGCTAAAAGGCTTTTTACTGATTATCAAGAGCTAATGCAGCTTGGTTCTGATTATGGGAAGTTTGATCGAGAAGGTAAGAAAATGTTTATCGACACCATGGAGGCCCTTATGGAACGTTATAAAGTTTTTATGAAGAGGTTTGAACTTTCTGAAGACTTTCAAGCCAAAATGACAGTTGAGCAATTAAAAACTCAACTAGGTCAATTTGGAATTACTCCTGACCAGATGTTTGACCAGATGAATATGACCTTGACGAGGATGAAAGTGCAGTTAGAACAGTCTTCTGAATGACTTAAGTATTTATCAATTAATGTTTATTATATAAAAAGATTGCTATGCAAGAGATGTCAACCCCACTTCCATCATGGCTAGAGAGGGGAATGGCAGACCTTTTCCCATATTCAAAAGGGGACGACCTAAATCAAAATTTAATGTTTCGGCTTGAGGAATCTATTAAGCAAAACAAGCCGCTCCGAATAAAACTTGGAATTGATCCGACTGGAAGTGATATACATTTGGGACATAGTATTTTGTTCAGGAAGTTAAGAGCCTTTCAAGATGCTGGACATATTGCAGTATTAATTATTGGAGACTTTACGGCTCGAATAGGAGATCCCACTGGTAAAAGCTCAACAAGAATTCAACTAAGTAAAGATGAAGTAGAAGAAAATGCAATTACTTATCTTGAACAATTAGGTATTGGTAAACCTTCAAAAGAATCCTTATTGGACTTTGAGACTCCAGGTCGTTTAGAAATCAAGCGTAATAGTGAATGGCTTTCTAATCTGGACTTGACTCAAGTTATTGATCTTCTAGGTAATGCAACTGTTAATCAAATGCTAGCTAAAGAAGATTTTGGTAATAGGTATCAATCAGGAACACCCATTTCAATTCATGAGTTTCTTTACCCTCTTCTTCAGGGGTATGATTCTGTTGCTGTTAAAGCTGATATAGAGCTTGGAGGTACTGATCAAAAGTTTAATGTTGCAATAGGCAGAGATATTCAGCGTTATTTTAATCAGAGCCCTCAATTTGGACTTTTGCTGCCTATTTTAACTGGCCTTGATGGTATTCAGAAGATGAGTAAAAGTCTTGGAAATGCTGTAGGTTTGAGAGAAGACCCTCTTTCAATGTATTCGAAATTGGAGAAAGTTCCTGATGAAGCTGTTATTAGTTATTTGACTTTACTTACTGATGTTGATATGAACGCATTACCTGAGAATCCTCGAGAACGGCAAAAAACTATGGCTCTTATGGTTACATCAAGTTTTTATGGTTTAGAAGCAGCTAAATCGGCTCAATCTGATTCAGAAAAGTTGATTTTAGGTAAACGTGATAATCTTGAAGATATTCCAGAAATATCAATTTCTTCTGTTAATTTCCCGGCTAAAGCATTTTACTTAATTAATGCATTAGGCTTAAGTCTAAGTAGTAGTGAAGCTAGACGTCAAATTAAAGGAGGTGGAGTGAGAATAGATGGGAAAAAGATTACTGATCCCAATGAAGAGTTTGTTGATAGTCAACAGCTTATAGGAAGAGTTATCCAGTTAGGGAAAAAGACTTTTAGAAAGATTTCAATTTAAGCTATTACTTTTTTGATTAAATGACTTTGACATGTGACCCCGCTGAGAAATTAATTATTGCCCTTGATGGAATGAGTCGATCAGAGGTATTTGAAATGATTTCAAAAATACCAGAATTACTTTGGGTAAAGGTTGGATTGGAGCTATTTGTCAGTACAGGTCCAAATATAATTTCTGATCTAAGAGATAAAGGCTTAAAGGTATTTCTTGATTTGAAGTTTCATGATATTCCTAATACTGTCGCAGGGGCCTGTTACCAGGCAGCCAGCTTAGGAGCAGAGATGATGACTGTTCATGCTTGTGCTGGTAGTAAGGCACTTTTAGAGGCAAAAAATGCTTCTGTTGATGGAGCTAAGAAGTCAGGACTTTGCCCTCCAAAAGTTTTAGCAGTAACAGTTTTGACAAGTTGGGATGAAAGACTTTTTGGAGAGGAACTTCTTATTACTCAATCTATTGATGAGAGAGTAGATTATTTGGCAAAGATTGCATTTGGTGCAGGAATAGATGGATGTATTTGTTCACCTAGGGAAGTAGCCAATTTGCGTAAAATATATCCTAAGCCATTTGAATTAATTACTCCTGGCATTCGATTAGGTTCTGACTTGGTTAATGACCAGGCAAGAGTTATGACACCTTCTTCTGCAATTTCTTTGGGTGCTTCTAAATTAGTTGTTGGTAGACCTGTTACTTTGGCGGAAAGTCCTTGTGAGGCATTTGAAAACTTTTCCAGGGAATTATTATCAGTGCTTTAATTTGATTGACCTAGTTTAGGCTCGGTTCCAGCGATTAATCTTCGTAAGTTGCTTCGGTGTCTCCATATTACTAAACCCATTGCGATAATACTTACAATTATATATGCAGGGCTAGAATTATTTCCTTGAAAACTTATCACCATCAATATTGGAAGACTAACTGATGAGATTACACTTGATAGAGAAACAATTCTAGTTATAGAAAGAACTGAGAGAAAAATACCTAATGAAGCTAATCCTACTTGCCATGAAAGTCCTAGAAATATTCCCAGGCCAGTAGCAACTGCTTTACCGCCTCTCCATCTGAGCCATATTGGCCAAATATGACCTGCTAACGAAGTTATTCCAGTAGCAACTTGAAATATTTCATTTAGGTTGAAAAGCTTTGCAATTAAAACTGCAGCAATGCCTTTGCTTACATCGATAATAAAAACAATTAAAGCAGCTTTTTTCCCAACATGTCTAAGAACATTTGTAGCTCCTGTAGATCCAGAACCTTTTTCGCGAAGATCAATTCCAGCAAATAATCTGCCTGCTAAATATCCGCTTGGGATAGATCCCAGTAGATATCCAATACCCAAAATTAAAAGAGTGGTGAGTTGATGTTCAGGTGTCATTTAAAGAAGGTCTTCTTCTGCATAGATTTCATCTGGACTTGCAGCAAAGGCTAGCCAGAGTGGGAATTGAAGGATTTGGGTTTCAATACTTCTTTCCGCTGCATCAATAATAATCAGTGGCACTTCATTTCGGTCTTCTAGTCTGTCTGCTCGTTCAACAACACCATCCGCTCTTTCAAAAAGGACTATTCCGCTATTTGGCCCAAAATCTTCTCTGCCTAGACCTAAGGCATCTTGAAGGCCTCTTCTCCATTCGCCTAGGCGTTCAGGTTGGTTTGCTAAAACTAGGGTTTGGAATCGGTCTCCATAAAGTTCACCGAGTATTGATATTAATGCTGCTGATACCAAAATATTTTTAGACCTGCTACCACAGCTTGGTTGTGCCCCTCTTCCACCCATACTAAAAAACCAATCTTCAAGGAGTTCAATATCTTTTTCTTCTAAACTTCTACGCAATTTCCAAGGTTCAGCATAAAAATCTGGTTGACCTAGAAATTGATCTAAACATTGACGAATTAAATCTTCATCCGGCTTAAAAGTGTCGGCTACAGCAACTGTCGCTATAGGATCTGTTTTTTCAATTGTTGATTGACTTTCATCTAATGGAGATGGCTTTACTAGAACAGTTTGTTTTACAAGCTCAAGTTGCTCAGCAGAATGAACTAGATCTTGAAATGCTCCTGAAAGGTAGTCTTGAAATCCTTTTACTCTTCTTGCAATGGCATCAGACTGTCCTGAGAATGATGACTTAAATTCATTCTCAAGCTGTTTCTTACGTTTCAATAATTCCTCAATTTCTTCTTCTAAAACATTTCGTCTAACTTGAAGCTCCTTTAATGCAATGTTGGTAAAGGAATCAAAATCTTCTGAAGATATTGATTCCTTTGTTTTTGTTTGGTTTGATGCTTTGGATTTAAGTTGAGATACATCTACTGAAGGTTGTTCAGTCATGGATTGATCCAATGCCGTTGGTTCAGCTTTGGTGATTTCGGAGACAGGTGGATTCTCTTCAGACATTATTCAACTTTTGGGGAACTGGTTTTTAAGCTTTAAGAGTTTTGAGTTTCTTGTTTTATTTCTAAACCACCAACTCTTAACCTTAACTGATTCTCTAGCATTTTTGGGTCAAAGAGAATTGGTAAAAGATGTGGGCTGGCTTTTTCTCGGAAGTAAAGGATTCCAGGAAGCCCAGGAAGGAAAATACGCCACGCCAACCAATTTTCGAATGGAAAACGACGTAACTCTCTTCCTAATTGTTTTACAATAAAATCTTCCTTAGTTAGTTCTAATTGAAGAGTAAAGGATTGAATCAGTAAGAATATACCAAATAGACTTATTGAAATAGCTGGTATATGGTTGATAGGTATAGGTAATAGTGAAAGACCAAAAATAATGATTAACAGTGGAAGACGATGGAAAGAAGTTAGGATCACACTTCCTTCTTGTGAATTTTGATTAGGAGTTTTTTTTGAGGGCATCATCCAAAAAGAATTTGTGTTAATAAGACATCAATTAATGAAACTGTCACCAGTGTCATTACTACTGCTCCAGTAGTACTTGTTCCAACTTCTTTTGGCCCGCCTCTGGTGGTTAGCCCCCAGCCGCAAGCAAGAATAGAAATCAAAAGCCCAAAAACAATTGCTTTGATAAGCATGAATGGGATATCACTAAGTATGAGCCATTCACGCACTGAGTTCCAGAAAATTCTTGGAGGGATTTGATAAAGGAAAGTACTACTGATCTGGCCACTCCAAAGGGCAACAATGAAAAATAACAAGCATTGGATAGGAGCCATTACTACCATTGCAATCAATCTAGGAACAACTAGATACTCAATAGGATCAGTTCTTAACATAGTTATTGCGTCTATTTGTTCGGTGACTTTCATTGTCCCTAGTTGGGCTGCATATGCAGTAGCAACTTTTCCTGTAAGTAAGGTCGCAGTTAATAGAGGAGCAATTTCTCTGGCCATTCCAATTGCGAGAAGGCCTCCGACTTGAGAGCCAACACCTTGACGGCTAAGTTCAGCAGCAACTTGAATATTGAATACTGTGCCCGCAGCAATGCCAGTAATTAGAACAATCAAAAAGCTTCCTGGGCCAGCTTCTAACAGTTGATCGGAAAGATCATTTGAATTGACTTTGCCTCGCCCAATAGTTGCTATGGCTTGTCCCCCAATAATCAAACTGCTGCCTAGTCGCTTAAGCCAGCGAGGTGTTTTCATGAATTTGATGTTTCCATTCTTTGAATTTGATTTGACCAGTTTCTCATTAAGATAAGTCCAATCAATACAAGTAGCGCAGGGATTAATCCCATGCACATTCGAATTGTTATTTGGGCACTAAATGGTTGTTGAAGGCATTCTATTGAATTTAAACACTCATTTGTCGATATATATCCTGATAAAGATAGAAGTACACCAAGCAATTGAACGCTTAGGCCTATTCCTATTTTTTGGATTAAAACCATCCAAGCTGTATAAATACCAGCTGGTTTTTCTGGATCAGCGTCTATTGCATCTGGAAGGAGTGACCATGGGATGAGATATGCGGTTGACGCGCCAAATCCCACTAACAAAATTGTTCCAATTAAAGCAAGCATTTTTATGCCTTCATTACTACTCCAAACGATTGAATTACTTGCAAGACTCTCAAGAGATAGAGCAGGCAAAATTATTGCAATAATACATCCTATTATCCAAATAATTCCTCCAAAGTAGAGAGCTGAAATTCTTCCAAAACGATTTGAGTAGAAACTCCAAACTTGAAGACCTGCTAAGGCACTTAGCTGAAATGGAACAGGTATCCATTTCGAAAGTACTGTTGGGACTTTCATTACTTGTTCTAGATAAACAAGAGAAACTGTTTGCATTAATTGCAAACCACACCAAAGCAAAAGATAAAGTCCAATTACTTTTAAGAAGTGATTGTTTCTCAGGATTCTTTTCAGCTGTAGTTGAAAAGGTTCTTGTTTACCAGTTGGGCGTCTGGCTTTTTTTGCAAAAGGGGCTAACCCCCAACAAGACAAAAGAGTCGCTAATGCAGCAATAGTGCCTGTAACCCTACCCATTGTGATGTATCCACCATTTCCTTCAGAGAGCAATTTTGCAGCGACAACTAATCCTGTGAAGCCTGCCAAAATGGAACCAGTGAATCTTGCAGCGTTTAAACGAGTTCTTAAAGTTATCTTTTCAGTTAGTTCAGTTGAAAGGGCGGCAAATGGCAGATTGACTCCTGTGTAAGCAGTCATGAGAAGAATCGATATCAGGATGTAATAAGTGGTTTTTTGAGTTATTCCACCTGGCGGGACCCACCAAATAGCAGAAAGGCTTATGCCTAGAGGGATTGCTGAACCAATCATCCATGGCAGTCGGGGACCCCAACGAGTATTTGTGTGGTCACTCATCCAGCCGATAGCTGGATCATTAATTGCATCCCAAACTTTTATTACCATCAATAATGAACCTGCTATGAACGCTGGCAATCCAGCTGTACCGGTAAAGAAGGGAAACAAATAAAAGCCAAGTTGTGTAGCAGCTAGGCCAGTTCCAGCATCTCCTAGGCCATAGGAGATCATTAGCCTCCGTCGCGCGTTCCCTTTGAGTGATGGAATTGTTGTCAAACTGATTGATTTGGAAGGCGCAAGGTCATAATGCAATAGTGCTTAAACGAGGACCCACGTTTTTCTTTTACTGTGGTTCCTATGTACTCCTGCGGGCGTAGTTTAGTGGTAAAACCTCAGCCTTCCAAGCTGATGATGCGGGTTCGATTCCCGCCGCCCGCTTTCTTTTTTATTAATTCAAATTTTTAATCTCTTAGAATATTCTCGTGAAATCATCAAAATAACACTTCTACTTTCTAATTCTATTTCTTTTAAATTAGTTTTTTGATGTATTTGTTTTAAATCCTCAGGACTTGTTAGGGATGTGTTTAATATAACTGTCAAAGGTAAAGCATTTTTAGGTAATTCAAAGAACATTTTTTTGCTGTATGCATTAAAGCCCATCCATAAGACAGATCCTTCATTTCCTTTGTTAATGCTATAGCTAATTGTATGAGACCAGTTATTCCAATCAGGTTTGAAAGGCTTTATCCCATGCCATTGAATCCAAAGAGGTTTTTGTTTTTCATTAGGATCTATTAACTGTTCTTCCTTATGAGGGTAATCTGGGCAAAAGAGCTCAGGAAGAGTCGCCCTTATCTGTAGAAGTTTTTTTATAAAAGAATACATATTTCTATCGCATATTTTTTCGTCCCAAATCATCCATCCAAGTGGACTATTTTGACACCAAGTGTTGTTATTTCCTCCTTGGCTGCGACTAACTTCATCCCCCATTAGAAGCATTGGTGTGCCAGGAGATAGTAGGAGTGTTGCTAAAAGATTTTTCTTTTGACGGTTCCTAAGAACAAGCAGGTCATCATTTGTGCTTGGTCCTTCTACTCCATGGTTCCAGCTATTATTATGATTTTCACCATCTCTATTGTCTTCTCCATTTGCAAGATTATGTTTGACATCAAAACTAACAAGATCATGTAATGTGAATCCATCATGAGCAGTTATAAAGTTTATTGATTTCCAGAGCCCACTAGACATGTCTTTATAAAGATCAGGGCTTCCAGTTAATCTTTCTTTTAAAAGCCAAGTAGTGCCTTTATCACCTTTCCAGAATTTTCTAATATCATCTCGATAATGACCGTTCCAAGTATTGATGGTTTTTGATGGAAAATCTCCCAATTTATATAGTCCTCCACAATCCCAAGGCTCACTAACTATTTTTAATCCGCTTAGTAATGGATCTGCTTCAATTTCTTCAAATAAAGGTGGTTTTTCAAGGGGCATTAGATTTTCTCCCCGACTTAAAGCAATGCCCAGATCAAAACGGAAGCCATCGACACCTAATTCATTTGCCCAGCATCTCATTGATTCCAATATCAATTGTCTAACTAATGGTCTATTCGCAGCAATAGAGTTTCCACATCCACTTACATCTTGATATTTATTATCTTTATCTTTGTAGTAATAGATTGAGTCTGCAAACCCTTTCCAACTGATAGTTGGCCCTTCATGATTGCCTTCAGCGGTGTGATTATATACAACATCAATGATTACTTCTATTCCTTCATCA
Organism: Prochlorococcus sp. AG-363-O15; assembly: GCA_003278255.1. GTDB lineage: Bacteria > Cyanobacteriota > Cyanobacteriia > PCC-6307 > Cyanobiaceae > AG-363-O15. The sequence goes on along the minus strand of QCFZ01000001.1, from coordinate 41,946 downwards.
TGGCATTTCCCTACAAGTTCTCTTACTTGATTTCGTGCTTCCAGATGGTTGTTGCCTGAAATATATTCGTGGTGAGGAGTAAACCAATTTATTGGGCTATAACCCCAATAATTATCTAACCCTTTTGGTGCATCATATGGGTCGAATGCATAAATTGGTAGTAATTCAATAGTTGTTATTCCTAAGTCTTTTAAATAAGGAATTTTCTCGGACAACCCATTAAAAGTACCTCTATAGATATCTAATACTTTTGAATCAGGTCGATTAGTAAAGCCTCCAACATGTAATTCGTAGATAACACATTTTTTCCAGGAGTGTCTAGGTCTTGGGTGAGAATCGAAGTCAAATTGATCTCTTTCAGAAACTATCCCTTTTAGACAGCAGTTCAGGTTTTCTGCAGTTCCTTTCGCAGCGTTCCTCTGATAAACATCCCATCCGCCAATTGCTCTTGCACATGGATCAATCAATACTTTAAAATTACTTGTTGGGTTGCCATTAACATTTTTTTGTTCGAAAACTCTATAGCAATAGATACTTCCTTCTTTTAAATTTTCGATTTCGATGTGCCAGTAATCACCAGAGCGATGATTGCTGTTCAGTTCAATGATTCTTTCTGGTGCAATATCGTTGACTTGCTTGTACAGCAATAGTTCTACGCGATTAGCATTAGGAGCCGCTATAGAAAAATTCACTCCTCTTGAAGTGATACTGCTACCAAGAGGCCAGGCTCTTCCAAGATGGATCTTCAACCCATTAATTGCTTCTTGCTTTTAAGAATGTCATGACTACGTCCAAACAAGACGAGTTGGGTGAATATCCATACCAAGTTAGAGAAGGAATATGGGCATTCCCTTCAAACAAAGCAACTAATGGAGGTACTGCTTGGTGGCTTGATTGCGAAAAAGAATCTGTTCTGATTGACTGCCCGCCGTTAACGTCTCAAACAATTGAAGCTTTAGGCGAGCTTGCAGGAGATAGAGGAGGCCGCATTTTGCTTACAAGTAGGCAAGGGCATGGAAAGATCTTTGAAATACAAGAAAAATTGGGTTGGTCAGTAGTGGTTCAAGAGGAAGAGGCTTATCTCTTGCCAGATTTGAATGGACTAGAAAGTTTCTCAGAACAATATTTGTCTCCTTCTGGAATGCGAATGCTATGGACGCCTGGTCTTACCCCAGGCAGTTCAGTTGTGTATGCACCATCTCCTTGGAATGTTCTGTTCTGTGGACGTTTGCTCATTCCTGTGAATTTTGATCGATTGGCTTATTTTTCAAATCAAAACACTTTTCATTTCTCTCTCCAACAAAAAAGTATAAAGAAAATGCTGTCTTGGCTTCCTTCAGATTCAAAGCCAGCACTTGCATCTGGGGCTTCTCTTGGTGCCTTGACTAAGAAGAAACTTCTCTCATGGGAGAGTTGGGAAAAGGAGTGAAGAGTTGTTTTATAGCGTTTAAATTTTGGTATAAAGCGTTGCGGCACGGTCTCTTTCGGTTGCCGTAAGAGGCCAAGCTCCATACCATGAGAGCGCTTAGAGAAATTGGCAGTGATTTCATCATTGAATTCATGGCTTAAAAATCTCTACTAAATCACCCCTTTCCAATGAATAAAGCAGATCTCGTCAACCTGGTGGCAGCACGTACTGAGCTAACAAAGACAGACGTCTCCCTTGTCGTTGATGCGGCTATTGACACCATCATTGATTCTGTTGTTGAAGGGAAGAAGGTTTCCATTCTTGGCTTCGGATCTTTTGAGCCTCGTGAGCGTTCAGCTCGTCAAGGCCTGAATCCAAAAACTGGTGAGAAGATCAAAATCCCTGCAAAACGTGTTCCAGCTTTTACTGCAGGCAAGATGTTTAAGGATCGTGTTCAGGGCTGATTCTTAAATTTTAAGAACAACTTCAACCTTGTAAGGCAAAACATCACTCACTAGTAGTTGAGGGAGCCTCTTCCTTGTGAGTGATGTTTTATGAAAGATTTAAATCTTGGAAAAATTTGCATTGCCTGAACATTTGCTTGAGCAAATTAGATTTGGCAAGAAGGTAAGTGCTCAGGGTTATCGGGGTCGTTTTGCTCCATCCCCTACAGGCCCTATGCATTTGGGGAATATTCGAACTGCATTGCTCTCATGGTTGAGGGCTCGAATGAAAAATGGCCTTTGGTTTCTTCGTATTGATGATTTGGATATTCCTAGGAATCGTTTAGGTGCAATACAAAGTATTCAAGATGATCTTCTTTGGTTAGGCCTTGAGTGGAATGGGCCAATAGTTTTTCAAAGTAAGAGACTGGGGTTATATAGCTCAGTCCTTTCAGCTTTAAAGAGGCAAGGGAAGTTATATCCTTGTCGTTGTACTAGAAGTGTATTGGCTAATATTTCAGAGTCTAAAGGTGCTCCAACTATCTATCCTGGTACATGTAGAGATCTAAACAATTCTTGGGGTTTAGAAAATGGGAGGTTGCCAAGCTTAAGAATAAGAGTTGACAATGAATTCTCTTCGATTAGTGGAGATATTATACTAAGGAGATCTGATGGTTTTATTGCCTATAACCTTGCTACTGTTGTAGATGATTTAACTTCTGGAATTAACGAAGTTGTCAGAGGTGATGATTTAAGAATGGCTATGTGTGGACAGATTGCTATTATAAATACCATAGGAGAAGAACCAATGAAATATAAATATGTTCCTGTAATGTGTGATGGTCAAGGTAAAAAACTATCTAAAAGAGATCATAGTTTAGGCCTTAATGCCCTTAGGAAGGAAGGTGTTGAAGCTCATCAAATCATTGGATCCTTAGCAGCTAGCATGAAGATCTTGCCAGTTGGATCAGTTTTAAGCTCAAAAGAACTTTTAAGTGAATTAATTAAAAGAGAAGGCGCTTATAATAGTATTTCCAGTGTTTATTCGGATTAATCTATTTGTTTTAAATTGATTGCATAGTTAATTTTAATTTTCTATTTAAGTATTCAATAGATCTAATTTTATTCAATTAATATTTAAGAGTTACTTAGTAAAACAAGTTATAAATAATTAAAAAATTACCTTGTGTTTCTAACCGAGCTATATATGATTTAGCTCGGTTAGAAACACAAGGAACAGACTTAGACAGAGTTAATCGCTCTATTTAGATTTTTAGTTGTAGTTCTTTTTCTAGAACGCGTAGGAAGCATCTCCACTTGTGAGGTAATACAAGGCTGCTGCGGCTGCACCTACTGCAAACATTGGCAAACCTACAAGGAGGTGTGAGGTGCCAAAACCTATACCTTTTGAGCGCATGACAAAATATCCGACACCTGCAGCCCCGGCGGCAAGGGGAATTGCAGTGTGAAGAAGGGCTGCAACGGCGTGGAAGTCGAAGTACATCCGTAAAATTGATTTTCTCCCACAGAGTATGTCAGTAAATTGCTTTTAAATGCACTTTCAGTTGACATTTGATTGATCTTGTTTAAAAGGGCGTCTTTTAATAGGGCTTCGTTATGGGCTGTTATTCAAGGTTTCACCTGTCAAGACAGTGCGAAAAGCCTTGTAGTTTCAAAGGTGTTGGGCGAATGCAATTAGGCACCTTGCATTTTTTATCAGACAAATGCGAGGCATTCTTAAAAAAATCTCGTTGGCGTTTGATTAATAGAAATCTTGCTCTCTTGCTTATTTTTGGTGGAATAGGCCTTCAAACTAATTTTTGTGCATTTGCTGATTTTCGATTAAAAGGATTGGACCCACTAGCAGAAAGATGTTTACGTTTGGGTGAAGAGGGTGTTTGTGCTGAGGCTTTGTTTAGGGCTGAAGGGCTTCAGCGTTTCGCTGGATCCCAGGAAAATTATCCATGTCAAACTCGAATACTTGGACTGGAGGCAGATTTGATTATGAGTCAGTTGGGTTTTGGTCCTGGAATGTTCTCTGAGAACATTCTTAAAGAAGTAATGCAACTTTGCCAAGGTCTCTAATACGAGTTTATTTTCTTTAGAAGTTTTCCATTTATCCTTTACCAATGGATCTTTTTTAAGTTATGGAAGAGCAAAAGCGATCCCCTAATAACGCTTCAAATTCTAAGAAGGGCTTTTTTTCAAATGAAGTTAGTCCTAAATCAGAAGAGAAACAAGAAGTATTGCTTAATTTGCCTGCAGGTTTGAAATACAGAATGCCTGGCAAAAGGCAAAGAATGGTTATAGGTTCAATTGTGATAGGCCTAAATATTTTGTTGCTCATTGCGGTACTGCTTTATTTTTATAATCCATCTTTTCAAGACTTTATCTATAATGTAGGTAGAGAATAAGAAATTAAACTTACACGCAAGGGAATATTATTCGATTTTAGTCATTAGAGTATACCCTTTTTAAGAAGCCCTCTTCTTGTTGATTGATACTAAACTTAGAAGAGGATTAGATTTCATAATTATTTCATTGCTTATGCCCTCTTGAGAATTTTGTTTTATATGTTTGAGGGGGATGCCTTCTTCAAAAAGAATAATTGCTCCCCCACTAAAAAATAGTAAAGACAGAGCAGCAATGTTCCATGGATTAAGATATTTGAGTTTTTTATAATTACTTGCTTGAGCACTTTCTTTTTTTGTAAAAGGTGATTTTGATTCTCTAAGTATTTCTTCGACTTCAATTTGATTTGCTTTTTCTTGAAGGCTCCTTTCGAATAGAGCCTGCTCTTCTAAACTTTGATTTTGAACATTTGAATTTGTTTGTAGTTCCCTTTCAGTTGTTTTTGTATAAATACTTTCTTCTTCTAAATTTGCTTCTTCTGTCATAGTTAGATTCACTTCCTTTTCTTGAAGATTAATCTCGGAATTCAGAGCATCTTTATTCAAGTAACTTCTTTCTTGGTCTACAGGATTTTTCTTTTTCAAAATATTAGTAGTATTCTGTTTATCTTGCTTTACAAGTTCAGTGGAATTATAAGTACGTATTTTGATAATATTGTTGATGAAGATTAAAATCCCCACTGCTACTGGGATATGAGCTAGGCCGCCTGCAAGGACTTCAGCTTCAGAGTAAGCCATGGAACTAAGGGTGTATTTAATTTACAGTTAAACGCATCCTTAGCGATCAATCCACTTTATAATTTGTTGATTGGATGATTTAGTATTTATTAGGCTTTGTTATTTTTAGAATTGTATTTCTTCATATTCTGCGCTATAGAGATAATGATGAAATAGACAATTGTATAAAAAGTTGCTTTTGGAAAGTGCTTCTTGTTTTCTTGACCGAGACATGTATATAAAGAGTTTGAATTACAAAAAAAAATAATTTTTAATGGCCGCTTTCTCCTGGACTAGTTTTTCTAACTCGAAATCTTTGCTAGGTATTTTTGATGCTTCCTTAAGAGAATTAGGACTTGATGTAGTTCAAAAATTTTCTAGTCAAAAGCAGGTTTATGCAGAAACTTCACCCTCACGTGATCTTTCTAAACCACTAGTTAAGGTGATAATTTCTTTGCTATCTTCAAGTAAATCACAGCTGCAAGTAGAAGTGAGGAGTTCTGAATCTATTCTACTGAGATCTACTAGATGTGAAGAGATTGCTATTTCTCTTAAGAAGATAGTCCCGCCAAATTAATTGTATGGATTTTTTATTACTATTTATAGTTAATGAGATTAAATTTTTCTATGACCTTTTCCATTTCGTTGGAATCAATATTGTTTGGTGGACCTATCTGTAATGCCTTTAGATAAATATTTGATAATGTCTCGACTTCTATTGCTATTTCCAATGCTTTTTCTAGGCTAGGAGCTATTGCTATTTGACCATGGTGGGCTAATAAACAAGCTAGGCGCCCTTCGAGAGCCTTTAATGTTTTTTTGGGCAGATCACTGCTCCCAAATGTTGCATATTCAGCACAACGAATAGTTTTACCACCAGCAATAGCAGTCATATAGTGGAAACTTGTTATTTCTTTATTATGACAAGAAAGTGCAGTTGCATTTATTGAATGACAATGAATAATTGCATTTACTTCAGTTCTATTGTGATATATTTCTGCATGAAGCTTCCATTCACTTGAAGGCCTTTTTGGGAAACCTTTGTTTTTACTCTTAATAGCATTGCCATTTAGATCAAGGGCTACTAGATCATATGGTTTAATTTTCTGATATGAAATAGAACCAGGAGTAATTAACATTCCTCCTGGTATTCTTATCGATAGATTTCCAGACTTTCCTTGATTTATACCTAACCCATTAATTTCTCCTGCAGTATCAATTAATTGTTTTCTTAGGACAAGACCTTCCCTCCAACTATTGAACTTTTTGATTAGTTCGCTCATGTCAATAATTACCCTATGTCCATAATTATTTGACCATAATTTGGCTATTTTTCTTAATTTGTTTGTCGCAAGTGTTGCAAATGATTGCGTATAAGCTCTTTAGGTATTAAGTATTTAAATTATTTTTTTGTGTTTGTACCAGAATTAGTTGGATTAAAAATGTTTAGCAAATCTCTTTAAAGCATAGTAAATGAGACAAGATTCTTTGTTTATATATGAAAAATCTAGTGTCTCTATTTTTATAAATACTTTTATTTATGTGCTTCGAAAATAGGAATGGTTGAAAATACGCCCCCTGTTGGATTCGAACCAACGACCGGCTGCTTAGAAGGCAGCTGCTCTATCCAGCTGAGCTAAGGGAGCAGAAAATCATTTTGACAATCATTTCGAGGGCTGGCCGTTTATGGTTGGATGCTTGGAAATTGCATCAGATGGCGGGCATCCGGCTGACTGAGAGTCAAAAGAGAGAGCTTGTGGAGGGTTACCGCTCTGGTAAGTCCACCATAAGTTTGGCTGAGTCATACGGCTGTAGTGCAAATACAGTCAATCGGACGGTAAAAGCTTTATTGCCGCAAGATGAATATACCGCTCTAAAGGCCTTTCGCTCTAGAGGAGATTTAATAAAGAACTCTGGAATTAGTGATTCATTGGATGCACCTAATCAGAAACCTTTGGAAAAAGTTGGATTTACGAAAGAAGATTTTGATAAAAATAAAAATCCAGGCGATAAGATTGCAAGGCCTATTGATGAAGAAGTCGTCACTGGAATTGACGTGGACTTAGAGAAAGAAGCCTCAGGGCCTCTTGCACTTGATGATGCGGATGACTTTGGATCTAGTTCTGATGACGATTCTTCTAATGATGAATTACCTGAGCCAGACTTAGAGAATGATTCTTCTTCAGAGGTTTTTCAAGAAATTGTACCTCTTACTACAAGCTTTAATTCGCATGCTCAACAAGATTTGGGATGTGAGTCTATTTCTGGAGATGTTTTACCTGAAACAGTTTATATGTTGGTAGATAAGACAGTGGAACTTGATATAAGACTATTAAAGGATTTCCCTGAACTTGGATTCCTTTCAGAAGGAGATCAAGAAAGACAGGTGCTTCGCTTATTTGTTAATCAACGTTCAGCAAAGCGTCATTGTGGAAGAAATCAAAGAGTCATAAAAATTCCTAACACTACAATTTTCAAGCTTTCAAAACCTTTTCTTTTGGCTAGAGGAGTTACTCGTTTGCTTGTCGATGGGGCAGTTGTGGCTTTAGATGCTTAAGTATGTTTCTTTGATTTAATCTTCATGAGGAGGTTGAATCAATAATGCGGTAGTGCTTCCTCCACTTATTACACCAATAACAATTGATATCCCTATTAAAAATCCTGAAGGAAGAGGTGCAGACTTAGCAAATCCTAGATTTAATTTATGTCTCTCATTCAGATTTTGTGCTCCAAGACAAAGAACCAAGAGTAAAAGGGCACCACTTCCAAAACTCATTGCAAGTAATCTCAATCGAAGTAACATTTTCCTAGAATGCCCGAATAAAATTAGTTTTGACTATTGTAATAGAAAAGGGCATCTAGGAGATGTCTTTTTGATGTAAAAGTCTGTAGAGAAATCTCTTTGATAAACCTTCTTCTTTAGAAATCAATCTTGCACTTTCATTAGTGCTTAATCCTTCATCTATTAAAGCATGCATTTTTTTAAGCAACTCTGGCTCGCTGATTTCAATATTCAATTTTTTTTCTGCTCCTCCCAATATGATTGTGCATTCCCCTATAGGTTCATTTTCTAGAAAATATTTTAACGCAATTCCAATTGTTGGCCCAATGTGTTGTTCATGGCGCTTAGTTAATTCTCTGGCAACATATAAGGACCTTTTTGCTCCGCAGATAGTAATTAGTTCTTTGAGTAGTTGAATTAATCGATGTGGGGATTCATATAAAACAGTTGTTCTTTCTTCTTGTGAAATTTCTTTTAGAAGTTTTGCCCTTTTACTGCCTTTAGGCGGCAAAAAACCTTCAAAACAAAATCTTCCAGAAGGAAGTCCACTACAAACTAAAGCTGTTGTGGCAGCACATGGTCCTGGGATACAAATAACTTGAAGCCCTGCCTCTCTGGTCGCTGAAACAAGCTCTTCACCAGGATCACTTATTCCTGGAAGACCTGCATCGCTAATTAAAGCCAGGCTTTTTCCTGTTTTTAGTAACTCAAGAAGTGTTGGTAGTCGGCTTTGTGCATTATGCCTATGAAAACTTATTAAAAGTGCTTTAGTTCTAAATTTGCTTATTAACTTCCTGCTGTGACGCGTGTCCTCACATGCGATAGCTGAAACGTTGGTAAGGAGTGACTGTGCCCTTGGCGATAGATCTCCCAGATGCCCAATAGGTGTACCAACTATGTAGAGGACTCCAGGTGCAGGTTCAATAAGATCATTAGAACCGACATTATTTTTTAAATCGATCATGCCAAGCGAAATTGTTCTTCCTAAAGAAGTGAAAATTGGGGATCTTTTGGACCGTATTAGAAACCTTAGTTGGGGAGCAGCAGATATTCTTCGTGCTTATGCAAGAGGAGATCAACCTCCTTATGGGTTCTCAAAGGCGCTTGATGTTGAAGATGGTGGAGATGGCCCAGTATCAGCAGCAGATCTTGCGGTTAATAGTTGGTTGATAGATGGATTGCAAAATCATTTCCCTTTAGCAGGATGGGAATTGTTAAGTGAGGAAACCGCTAAGGATTCGTACAAAAAAGGGATGCCAATAAATAAAGAGTGGTTATGGATTCTTGACCCTCTAGATGGAACTAAAGATTTTTTGCAAGGGACTGGTGAATATGCAGTTCATCTTGCGCTTTTGCGAGACAATAAGCCTATATTTGGGATTGTGTTAATTCCTGAATTAGAAGAGCTATGGATAGGAGTTGTTGGGAAGGGAGCCTGGTGTGAAGATCGGTTAGGAACAATAAAAAAATTAAACTTTAGTAAGAGGACAGAACTTTCTGAGTTAATTCTTGTTTCAAGCAGAAATCATCGGAATGAAAAGCTTGAAAAACTTATAAGTAGTTTTACTTTTGGAGGTACAAAATCTGTAGGAAGTGTTGGTTGTAAGATTGCATCAATATTGAGAGGAGAAGCTGATATTTATTTTTCTCTTTCTGGTAAAACTGCCCCAAAAGATTGGGATATGGCTGCTCCAGATATAGTCATTCAGGCGGCTGGAGGGGATTTTACTCATGCAGATGGTCGTTCACTTGAATACAATAATGGTGATTTGCTCCAAAATGGTTTTTTGATTGCAAGCCATGGCTTATGTCATTCATCTATTTGTAATATAACCTTGAAGAAGCTTAAAGAGATAGATCCTGATTTTGTGGTCTAATCTAACTATTTATATTAAAGGTGCAACTGGTGTTGGCATGGAAGGAGTGTGAGGATCATCTCCATTTTGGGGAACTCCTCTCAGGGTTAAATTGATTCTTCCACGATTATCTATTTCTCTTACACGCACAGTTACTTCATCTCCAACCTTCACAACATCTTCAACTTTTTCTACACGTGCTTCTGAGAGTTGAGAGATATGTATCATCCCCTCTTTCCCTGGAAGTATTTCTACAAATGCACCTATTGGAATAATTCTTGTAATTGACCCTGTGAATACTTCTCCTTCGTTAACTTTTCGGGTAAGGCCTTCAATGATACGTTGAGCACCCTCTGCAGCAGCACCATCGTGGGATGCGATAGTAACTATTCCTCCATCTTCGATATCGATTTTGGTGTTTGTTCTTTCTGTAATTCCTTTAATTGTTCTGCCACCAGGACCAATTACAGTTCCGATAAGTTCAGGATCAATTCTGAAACTTAGAAGGCGAGGTGCATGAGGAGAAAGGTTTTCTCTAGGTGCCTGAATAGCTTCTAACATTTTTTCAAGAATGTGCATTCTTGCAGGACGTGCTTGGTTTATTGCCTCTGCAATTGTTGGCAATGCAAGACCACTGATTTTCATGTCCATTTGAAGGGCTGTAATTCCTTTTTCTGTACCGGCTACTTTGAAATCCATATCTCCTAGAAAATCTTCTATCCCTTGGATATCAGTAAGAATTCTTACTTCTTTGCCTTCTTTGATTAAGCCCATTGCTGCACCACTAACTGGAGCTTTGAGTGGTACACCAGCATCCATCAATGCAAGTGTGCTTCCGCATACAGAACCCATTGATGTTGAGCCATTAGAGCTAAGAACTTCACTTACAACTCTTAAGACATATGGGAAAGTGTCTTTTGCTGGTAAGACCGGAATAATTGCTCTCTCAGCAAGAGCACCATGACCAATTTCTCTTCTCCCTGGAGTACGCATTGGACGTGTTTCGCCTACTGAATAAGGAGGGAAATTGTAGTGGTGAAGATATGTTTTTTCTGTATTAGGATTTAAGTCATCCATCTCTTGTGCGTCACTAGGAGTTCCTAAAGTGGCAGTAGTAAGTACTTGGGTTAGACCTCGTTGAAATAGGCCTGAGCCGTGGACACGTTTTGGTAAAACTCCAGCAGCAGCAGATATTTCACGTACCTCGTCAAGATTACGACCATCTACTCTTTTGCCTTCTTTGATAATTTGTTCTCGCATTAATTTTTTGGTTAATGCTTTAAAACTATTTCCAAGTAATTTGTTATTTCCTGAAACCAACTTACGGACTGAATTATCTTCTTTTAGAGAATCGATCGTTTCTGAAGTCTCTGATTTAATTGCATCTAATTTGTTATCCCGCTCTTCTTTTGTCTGATCAAATTGCTTGAGAACTTCACCAATTGCCTTGCTGCAATTTTTCTCCAGATATGTAGGAACAGTTTCGTCAGAGGGAGGTTCTTCAGGTTTTATTTGTTTTATTCCTGCTTCTTTTAGAATTGTTTGTTGAGCTTTGATCAATTCTGTAACGGCTTCATATCCAAAATCTATTGCTTCGATTACATCTTGCTCAGTAAGTTGGTTTGCTCCTGCTTCAACCATTACAACTCCATCGGGTGTTCCTGCGACAACTAAATCAAGATCACCTCTTTCAATTTCTCGATAGCTGGGATTCAGTACAAAATCATCTCCAAGAAGGCCTACTCGCACTGCTGCCATAGGGCCGTGAAATGGAATATTTGCCAGCAGTGTTGCCATAGAAGCTCCTGTGACAGCAAGAACATCTGAAGGAACTCTTTCATCCAAAGAAAGGCATGTGGCAACTATTTGAATGTCATCTCTCATCCATGCAGGAAACAATGGTCGCATTGGACGATCAATTAATCGAGAAATGAGAGTGGCTCGCTCTGGAGGACGGCCTTCTCGTCTCATAAAGCTTCCAGGTATTCGACCTGCCGCATAAAGACGCTCTTCGTAGTCACAGATCAATGGCAGGAAGTCGATACCTTCTCGCCCTGGTGCTTGGGTAGCAGTTACTAGGACTGCGGTGTCTCCGCATTCCACCATGACTGAACCACCGGCTTGAGGCGCATATCGCCCAGTAGTCAGTCTTATCTCCCGTCCATCAAATGAGATCGTCTGTGTCTGACCTTGCACGTGCTCTTATGTCCTTTTGTCTTTCAATATTCTTGCATTTGATAGGGACCCTTTTACAGGAAAATTGAATTACTACTTAATTTGGACCCTTTTTGGCTAGATAGTCCTTTGGTTAAATGCGAGTGTTGTTGTGGATTGTTGTTAAGGAAAGCTATTTCTCGGATCAATTCAAAATTGATGAGTTACCAACTTGACTTAACCACTCCGGGTAGTTCTCCTTTATGAGCCCGCGCTCGAAGTTGGTTTCTGCATAGCCCAAAGTCTCTATAGACACCACGAGGTTTACCTGTAGCCCAACAACGGTTTCTAATACGATTGGGAGCACTATTCCTTGGCAATGCTTGGATTTTGCGATGTATTTCAAGCCTTTCCATAGGGTCTTTGGCTGCTTTGAAAGCTGCCATTAGAGCGGTTCGCTTGGCCGCATAGCGTTCTACCAGTTTTTTGCGCTTTACATCGCGCGCGATCATTGACTTTTTGGCCATGCAGTGGCTGGATTCGTTTAATTAGGGCTAAATCCTAACGCTTCAGGGATTTAAGGTAATTTTTTTGCAAAAGACGAGAAAATATAGAGGTTATTTGAGATGTCCTCTGGAAAGCTTTTATGCAAATTTAAAATTCTACTTTAGTTATTAGTTTGGATCAGTTTTAATGATTTATAAATTGTTGCACCATTGATAATTGAGTGGTGTCGCGGATTATTAAAACAACACTTAATCCAATAAGTAAAAGAAATCCAGATTGCATGAATGCTAATTGAACTCGTTCAGGAATTGGTTTCCCTCTTATTCCTTCCAATAAGAGAAGCACTAGTTGGCCACCATCTAAAAGAGGAAGAGGTAATGAATTTAGAACGGCTAGATTTATTGAAACTAAAGAGGCAAAAAGGATAAGCCCTGAGCCGCCCTGTTCAGAAAGTTGGGCTCCTATTTCTACAATTTTTACAGGACCACTTAATTGTTGAGCAGTGGATCCAAAATCCGTTATTAAGCCTCCATAGCCCTTAATAGTGCGATTTAGAAGATCCCAAAATTGAGAGTCAGCATGATTGAAAATTTCACCTAGATTAGTTGCTCTTCGAATGGTACCTGTGACATTAGGTTGTAATTGAGCACCCACTTTTCCATTGCCTTGTTTTTCAATAGGAGTTATCTTTAATATTTCGTTTGAGTTGCCACGCATTCTTTCAAGTTTAAGTTCATTGCCTGGAGAACTTTGGATTTTTTGGACTAATACTTTTACAGCTTCTTGTCCTCGACCTAGCTTTGTTCCATTTATACTAAGTATTCTGTCTCCAGCCATTAATCCGGAATTTGCAGCAACTTCTTCTCGCTGAACTGACACAACTAGAACTCCAGGGTCTGGCTGATTTGGTAGGCCAATAAAAGTTGCTTGTCCGAAAAGTATTAGCCATGCAAGTAGAAGATTTGCCAGTACTCCAGCAGAAATAACTATAGCTCTTTGCGCTATAGGCCTATTTTTCAAGAGATCAGGGTCATCTTTAGGAATAGTGTTATCTTTTTCATCATCTGGAAATGATACGAATCCTCCTAATGGAAGTGCTCTAAGAGCAAAATCTATACCTTGAATTTCTTTTTTTATTAGAGCAGGACCAAATCCAATTGAGAAGCCATTTACTCGGATACCTTGTAATCTAGCCGCCAAAAAATGTCCTGTTTCATGAAAAAGAATCAGAAATCCTAGGACCGTTAGTGATGCAAGTATGTTCATCAAAATTCAGACAATTGATTTAATTTGTTGTAAACGACTTTTCCCAAAATAAGGGATCAGTGCTTTTGGAAGTACAACACTTCCATCTGATTGCTGTCCATTTTCAAGAAGTGCTGCCATTGTGCGGCCTACAGCTAAACCACTGCCATTGAGAGTGTGAACTAATTTAGTCATTTTTCCATCTTTAGTTCTAATAGAAGATCTTCTAGCTTGAAAATCTCCACAAATACTGCAACTGGAAATTTCTCTATAAGCATTTGCTCCAGGAAGCCAAACTTCAAGATCAAAAGTTCTCGCAGCAGAAAAGCCAAGATCGGCTGTGCAAAGGTCTATAACTCGATATGGCAATTCAAGAGCTTGAAGAACTGCTTCTGCGTCATTTGTAATTTCTTTGTGCGCCTTTTCTGACTGTTCAGGATGACAGAACCAGTAAAGTTCAACTTTGTTGAATTGGTGAAGTCTTATAAGGCCTCTTGTGTCGCGTCCATAACTGCCAGCTTCTCTTCGAAAACAAGGGCTATATGCAACATATCGAAGTGGTAGTTTTTCAGAGGCAATGATTTCATTGCGATGGAATGAAGTGACTGGTACTTCTGCAGTTGGGGTTAACCAAAGATCATCTTCAGCACATTTAAAACTTTCATCAGCAAATTTTGGTAATTGCCCCGAACCTGTAAGACTTTCAGTATTAACAAGGACAGGTGGCAATATTTCTTTATAACCTTTGCTTGTATGTAGATCCAACATGAAATTAATAAGAGCACGCTCTAATCGTGCGCCTTCATTAATTAAGGTCACAAATCTACTTTGAGAAATTCTTGCTGATCTTTCAGTCTCAAAAAGTTTTAACTGATCAGCAATTTCCCAATGTTCAAAGAGATTATTGTCTTTGCGAGGATTGCCCCAGCGTCGTATCTCTTGGTTGTCATTTTCGCCTTTGCCGTCAGGACATTCTTTAGATGGAAGATTTGGAAGACTTAAGAGTTTCTCTTTGAGTGCAAAGGAGGCTTTTTTTTCTTCTTCTTCAAGCAAACTTACTTCTTGTTTAATCAGATTCCCTTCTTTCCGTAAGTTGATAATTTCATTCGATGTTGGATCTAACCCTGTTTTGATCAATTGTCCAACTTGTTTACCTATTCGATTTCCCTCTGCCTGAAGATTGCTTCTCTTCTCTTCTAAGTCTCGCTGTTGTTGGGCAATTTGTTGAAGAGGTGCAAGATCTACTTGCATTCCTCTTCGCTCTAGTTCTAGAGCAATTAACGTTGGATTTTCACGGACCAGGCGCTGATCTAGCACTGGGATTAAGAATTTAGCCAATCAGCCTACGTGTTATTCATGTAAATCCTCAAATTTGTTCCTGATTGGCTGCACTTTGTATTTGCACAGGTTTGGATGCTGCCTGTAAATGTGAATGATGACTAGGATTTTAAAAATTTTCTTGGCTTCCGAATTCGGGATCTGTCTTTAGTGACTTACTTAACATTATTGAGGCTGGCCTGGCTCTTCCGCCAGCTGACCATTCCTTTAGGGACTGGAGCTGTTCTTTTGCTGTTCTGGATAAAGGCACCAATTGAGTTGCGGCAAGAATTAAATCAGTTTCTTCTAGCTCTCGACGTTCTGCGAAGGCAAAATGCATTCCTTCTATAACAGTTTGTTCGAGTTCGGCCCCAGAAAAACCAATAGTTCTATCAACTACTGTGGACAATGCAACTTTTAAGTTTGGTCTTCGTTGTTGGATGTGAAGTTGAAGGATGCTGAATCTTTCTTCCGTAGAAGGTAGATCAAGCAAAAATATTTCATCAAAGCGTCCTTTGCGTAGTAATTCTCCAGGTAGTCGTTCTATTCCATTGGCTGTAGCAACTACAAAAACAGCTGAAGTTTTTTCTGCCATCCATGTAAGTACGTTTGCAAGGACTCTTTGACTTGTGCCTCCATCACTTCTTGCATCTCCTCCAAAACCTTTATCTATTTCGTCTATCCATAGAACACAAGGTGCCATTGCTTCAGCACATTGAATAGTTTCTCTAGTTCTTGCTTCACTTGCTCCTACAAGTCCGGCAAAAAGACGGCCCACATCAAGTCTCAGAAGAGGCATTGACCAGCTGTGCGCTATTGCTTTGGCAGTTAGAGACTTGCCTGTGCCTTGGGGACCTACCAGTAATACTCCTCTGGGGAGAGGAAGGCCGAAATTACGTGCTTCGTCAGAAAAAGCTTGATGACGTTGATCCAGCCAAGCTTTTAATGCATCTAAACCTCCAATATCAGCTGGTGTGGCATGGGTTTCGCAGTATTCAAGAACTTCGCTACGAGCAACGCTTTGTCTTTTTTCTTCCAGCACTTCTGCAAGATCTTCAAGTCCCATTTGGCCGCGCTGAGCCAGAGCTCTAGCAGCGACTTGTCTAACTCTTGCTTCACTCAATCCACTACAAGCATGGGTGAGTTCTTCTAAAACTTCTTTTTTAAGAGGACTGCCACTTGCCTCTGCGATTTTGCTGAGAAGTTTTTTTAGTTGAGGTTCTTGAGGCAGAGGTAAGTCAAGGATTGTCAAAGCATCATCAAGATCATTAGGTGGAGACCAAGTGCCTGTGGAAAGTACGACTGTGTGAGGTAATTGTCTTAATTGTGTTGAGAGATTTCTCAGCATTCGAGCAATTCCGGCATCATCACAAAAACGATGAAAATCTTTTACTAGAAGAATGGTGGGATTATTTGCATCAAGTTTTTGAAGCCATTGCAAGACAGCCATAGGTTGTCTTGCAGCAAGGCCTTCTGAGTTAAGAACACCTTTTAGTCCATCAATAAAGTCCCAAGAGGCAAAGCGTCTTGATTGGAGCCTTGAGGCTGCTTGACCAATTAAAAATTCAACTCGTTCCTCTTCACCACTCCGAATCCATATCAAAGGAGTTCTTGCTCGAATTAAAAGGTCTAGATGGTTTTCCCAGCTTTCCATGGCTAAAGCAATTTTTTTAGTTAGGTCCAAAGAGGATCGAATGAACCCATTTTGATTGATTTCTGGTTAACAAGATCATTAAGACCTTCAGGGTAACGATGATCTGGACCTGGGCATTCCAGACTACAGATATTTAATAAAGGCATTCTTAAACTAATTTGCTCAAATACCCATTGCTCTGGCTCAAAGTTCCCAAAAGGTGCGATATATTCCATTAAGTCATCCATATAATTAATATGTTTGATAAAATTTCCCTTTGTTGATTGATCATTTGTTCCGATCCATATCAATTCTTCGGCATAGCATTTGATCTTTTTTGTTGAAACCTCCTAGTCACCTATCACAACAAAGACTTGCAATAGTATTTACATTTCCTTTTACAAATAGAGCTTTTCCTTGATGTTTAGCTGAGAGGGTTCCTTTAAGAGGAGTAAGAGTAAGGAGATTGTCCATGTAGCCATTTAAATTCCAATCTTTCATGGACGACGATAGGGCTTTCAATCCCTTTAATGGAATTGCTTGTAAGCCCGAAACTATTTTCCGCTTTTAGGTTCAAATGGTAAGCGATCTGAAGAAATTGAATTAGGTGATGCTAATTCAGGTGAGGCTTTTTGAGCAATTTGTTGATCTAGTATTTTCTGCAAATTATCTGGCAATGCTTCTCTACTAAGTAAGAATGTCTGGAGGGCTTGGAAGATATTTGCAATGACCATATACAAGAGAACTCCTGCCGGTAAAGGGAAAAATAGAAACATCCCAGTGATCATTATTGGAGTAATTTTATTTGCAGTGGATTGTTGAGGGTTTGCAGGCATGCCTCTGCCTGAAAGTACTTGTGAAACTAATAAAGTTAAACCAAACCCTCCTACAAGAATTGCTATATCCCAATTGATATTTCCATCAACATAAAAACCTACTTGACCAAGTGCTTTGATGAATAAGAATCCACTTTTTGCAGCTAATCCAGGAATCTTTCCTTCAATAGTTGCATCTCCAGTTGATAGAGCTTTAACAGTTCCATCAGAAGTTACCTTTACTAAATCTTCTCCCTTTGTGACTTTCCAAACAGGATTGAATTTTGCTCCATTGTCATATTTTGAGAGAACACTACTAAAAGTTTCACCTGAAAGAGTTTGAAGATTGATTTTTACTGATTCACCTGTTCCAATTTTTGTCCCTCCAGGAAGAGAAGCTACAACTGGCACATGGTTGGTTTCTGTTACAAAGATCGAATGCCTAGGGCTGGTAAATGGTTTGGGTTCTACAGCTGCTATTTGATCTGAAGGAAGAACTTTTAGATTGATCAAATAAGGGACATCTGCAAAAGGTGATCCTCGAAGAGTTGCAAAAAGAGCAAAGAGTATCGGCATTTGAACTAATAGAGGTAGGCATCCAGAGAGTGGACTGCCAAATTCATTCATTAGTTTTCCAAGTTCTTCTTGCTGCTTTTGAGGGTTATTTGCATATCTGCTTTTGATTTCTGCTTGTCGCTTTTGCATTACTGGTTGTGCTATGCGCATGCGACGAGCGCTGCGTATTGACCCTGCGCTGAGAGGGAACAATGCAAGTCTTATAACAATTGTTAGGGCAACGATTGCTAAGCCATAGCTTGGAACCAATCCATAGAAAAAATCTAGGATCGGGATAAGCAGATTGTCAGAGATGTACCCGATCACTTTTACTAGTTGAGAATAAAGGGAAAGTTAGGGCTAGTTTGCAACAGCACTAGTGGTGTTGTCTCACAAACCTGAAGATTTTAATCAGGGTGCGAAGCCTTGGACATTTTGAGGAGAGCTTTTTTCGTTTCGAGAACTCATCTGTCCAATTATGTACTTTTCTGTGTCCCTAAAGCGAGGTATTGAACGCATTTCAAGTCTTGCTCCATCTTTTAAAACAAGAACCATGTCTCCATAGGATCCCAATCCCCTTGGTACCGCTCTCACTTCGTTGATTTGGCTATAAACCACTTGGGTTTTGTCACGGCCTAGCCATCCTCCAGTAACAGAAATTCGTCGACTGGTTATCTTGAAACGTAACCATAGAGCCCTTACAACAGCTCCAAAGGTAAAGGGGAGACCTATCAGGGTTAAACCAGCTAGAAGATTCAGGAATAGATCTCCCTTAGCTGGGCCACCCTCATAAAAAATCTCTTCAGTGCTGGATTTCATTTAACTAATCCTGCCTCTCGAAGTAATTTGTCGCATTCTTCAAGTAATGGATTTAATTCTTTTTTAGATGAATTTGGTTTAAGGCTTATCAAAGCCCAGTTATTGCCGCGTTGAGGCTCTGAGGACAATCTCAGCCGTAAATGCTGGTGGAAAAGACGTCTTAGGCGATTTCTAACTACTGCTTTCTTGCTTACCTTGTTGCTGATTGCAACTGCACATTTGCAGGCAGTGGGATTTTGATCTCTTTTATGAGATCTAATTAATTTGGGATTTGCTTTGGCAACTTTTAAAACCATTGAAGGACCCTGATATCTAACACCTGATCTATGAAGATGGTCAAAACATCTATGGCCTTTTAGCCGCATTGGTTTAGGCAAAACCATTGTCCTAGGCCTTGTTTTGGGAATTGATCAGTTGGAAAACTAGTTTTTGCGAGTTTAATTTTAGACAGCAAGTCTTGCTCTGCCGCGTTTTCTGCGACAGCGAATAACTCTACGACCTGTATGAGTTCGCATACGTACTCGGAATCCAGAGACTCTTTTCCTTTTTCGGCTGGTTCCTCCAAGGGTTCTTTTAGTCATTGATCTGCTAAGCCATTAGGCCTTCATTAGAGGATTAATTTATCAGTTCATTCGATATCGATATTCCAGCTTCCTAAATAGCCAGATACAGGTATGTCTCCAGGAGCTTGAGCCATAGCATTTATTTGGAACATTCCTGCTTTGTTTGGGTTGAAGATCTTCATCACAACTGCATATCCGTCGTTAACGGGGATGGGCCTTTCAGGGAAGATTTCTATTTCGGATTGATTTTTGGCTATTTCAAAAATCGCAGGAATTTTTTCTTCGCACTTTGTCTTGGAAAGCATTCCTCCAATTGTTACTTTGCATAGAGTTAGATTTTTGGGAGTTATTCGAGCGTCGAAATGTTCTGGCATTTTAATAGTTAATTTGAGTATTGCGGTTTTTCTATCAGTGGGTCTCATTACTAGATAGTAAGTGGCCCTATCTCTTTTCTCCTTTGAGCTTTGAGAGTAATAAAGTTTTCTATAGTTTCCGATATTTTCCCATCTAAATTCCATCAAAGAATTAGCTAGAGACGCTTTGGGCTTGTTTCCATCAAAGATTAGACATGTCGCAATAATTCCTGCACTAAGTCCAATTGACTTGATTTTGTTTAGTTGAAACCAGGAACGAGATTTAACCATTTTTAACCAAGGATGAGGTGGAAGTGACTATGAATCTGAAATTGTGATGATTTTCCTTCTCTTTGTGGACTTAAGGATGAGACTTGGGCCGGAGATAGAGGTGTCAGTTTTTTGTTGATCTATCAGGACGAAGCAATTTTGCTTCTCCTAGATAGGGATGCTGAGGTATTTGATCATTAGGGAGCCAAACATGAGCAAGTATGCGAATGCAATGTTTTAAGTCTCCTATTACAGTCATTTGTTGACAGTCAAGCAAAGCCACCTCGCTCCAACCTCCATGTTTTCTTGCTATGGCTGCAGGAAAACATGCGTTTAGATCATTTGTCACAGAAAAAGTAATTGAAATAATTTGCTCAGGCTGAAGATTATTTCGATTAACCAACTCTGAGACGAGTTCAGTGACTGCGGCCTCTATAGCTTTAACCGAATTTTCTGCACTGGTGGTTGCTCCTCTTAAACCTTGCAACTTGAAGTTTTTGTTTTGAAAGGCCATTTCTTAAGGCCTGAAGAGCCAAAGGATTTGTGCTTGGTTGGCCAGTTCTAGATCAACAAAATCTATGAGAGAAGAAAGAATTTTGCCTCCTGGGAGAAATCCCAATAGTTTTTTCTTTTGGCGACCCAGAGTCACTAGTTGAGCTTTGCTTTCATCTAAGTCTGCCAATTTTGCTGCCAATCGCCTTGCATCTTCTTCATCACCTAGTTCATCAACTAATCCAATTTCTTTGGCTTGCGCCCCTGTAAAAACCCTCCCGTCTGCAAAACTTTTTACTTCTTCAATACTTAATTGCCGCCCTTCAGAGACAGCCGTTACAAATTGTTCATAACTACTATTTATGAGAGCTTGAAGTAAATCTCTTTCTTCTTTAGTTAGAGAACGGTCAGGAGAAAGGATATCTTTATAAGGGCCACTTTTTACAGTTTCAAACTGGATCCCTATCCTTTCAAGCAATTTGGAAAGGTTGTTTCCACGGAGTATCACTCCAATAGATCCAGTTATGGATCCAGGGTTTGCGACTATTTTTTCAGCAGCAACACCCAAATAAATACCTCCTGATGCAGAAACATTCCCGAAGCTTGCGACTACTCGACATCCCTTTTCGCGCAGTCTCAAAACTGCGCTATGAATTTCTTGGCTGTCACCAACTGTTCCACCAGGACTGTCTATGCGAAGTAATAGGGCAGGGAACTCTCTCTCCTCAACCTGTTTGAGAGCTTTGAGCACAATCTTCCTTGTGGTTCCAGTAATTGGCCCCTCAATGTTGATTCTTGCCATCCGTCTTCGAGACTTGCGGCGCAAGGGCCAGATCATTCCTTTTTTGCGAATATCTCCGAATCTTAAAAAGGAGACCGCTAAATGACCTCATGATTTCACTTCGGCAATGGTTCCTAATGGTTTTGCCATTTGCTTTGTGGGGCACAGCAATGGCAGCGATGGCACCGTTAGTGACCTCTGGGGGGCCTTTGCTAGTTGCTTGCTTGCGGCTTTTTCCAGCGGGATTGGCATTGTTAATTGCTGTGCCATTGCTGGGGAGAAGTTTGTTTATTGCATCTGGTGATTTGGTTTGGTTTTTTGTTTTTACAGCAATTGATGCAAGTCTTTTTCAAATGTTTCTTGCAAAGGGTCTAGTGGAAACCGGAGCGGGACTTGGTTCGGTTCTTATTGACTCTCAGCCATTAATAGTTGCTCTTTTGGCCAGAACTCTTTTTGGAAATGAAATTAACCCAATTGGTTGGATTGGTTTGATGCTTGGGTTGGTAGGAATTATTTGCTTAGGGTCGCCTCCTGAGTTGTTGAACCATTGGCTATTGCTTGGTGAATCCCCTTCTATTGATTTTCTTTGGAATCATGGAGAGCTTTGGATGTTGGCTGCTGCTTTGGCAATGGCTTTAGGAACTGTTCTTATTCGTTTTGCTTGCAAAGAAAGCGATCCTGTTGCGGTGACTGGTTGGCACATGTTGATTGGAAGTATTCCATTACTTATTTGGCATGTGTTTGATCAAAATTGGTCTTTAATACCCCAATGGAATCCTTACGAATGGGGCTTAATGGCATATGCAAGCCTTTTTGGAAGTGCGCTAGCTTATGGGTTGTTTTTTTGGTTTGCTAATCGGGAAGAAATAACAAGTTTTAGTACTTTGGCTTTTTTAACTCCAGTCTTTGCTTTGGCTACTGGAGGTTTGTGGCTAGGTGAAAGACTTGCTCAATTGCAATGGATAGGAGTAATTCTTGTATTGATATCAGTTTTTTTAGTTAGTCAACGTAGTCGTTTGTGGATGCCTATTGATAGTTCAACCAACGAATTGTCAGAGGAAACAGATCTATGACTAATTCACAATTAGAACTGGTTTTAGTTAGTACACCTATAGGACATCTAGGTAGTGGAGCGGGAGGGGGAGTTGAACTGACTTTAAGTTCGCTCATAAAGGGACTTTTGGATTTAGGCCATAAAGTAATTGTTGTTGCACCGGATGGATCGGATCTGCCAACAGGTTGCGCTCAAGCTGAAATCAAGACAATTAAAGGTATTGATCAACCCAGTTGGCAGCATCAATTAGTAGATGCCCCAGTAATTATTCCCAATAAAGGTGTTTTGCCACGTTTGTGGGACGAAGCTCTTGAATTAGGAAAGACTGCTGATGCAGTACTTAATTTTAGTTATGACTGGTTACCAATTTGGCTGACTCAACATGTGCAGGTTGATCTTTTTCATTTGATCAGTATGGGTCATGTCTCTCATACAATGACAAGTTTGATTAGCGAGGTAGCTTGTTTAAATCCTTCTAGATTTGCATTTCATACTCAGCGACAGGCTCAAGATTATTCGTTAAATAGTGATCCAATTGTTGTAGGGAATGGCTTTGATTTAGGACTTTATCAAGTACAACTAAAAGAAGAAGGACCGATTGGCTGGGCTGGCAGAATTGCTCCTGAGAAAGGATTAGAGGATGCGGTTGCAGTTGCAGCTGCTTTGGAGGATCGTTTGGTTGTTTGGGGATTGATTGAAGATTCTGATTATGCATCTGCAATAGAGAACTCTGCCCCACAAGGAACAATTGATTGGCGTGGATTTTTAATTACTTCAGAGTTACAGAAGCAATTGGGATCCTGTCGAGTGTTACTTAATACACCAAAATGGAATGAAGCGTATGGAAATGTTGTAGTTGAAGCTATGGCTTGTGGTGTACCTGTAATTGCATATGATAGAGGGGGACCAGGTGAATTAATTACCTCTGGTGTGACAGGTTGGTTGGTTCCTCCTGATGATATTCGCGCTATGACTTCTGCTGTTTCTCGAGTGGAAGAAATAAATAGAAGTGCTTGCCGGAAATGGGTGGAGAGATTTGCCTCAAAGGAAGCATTTGCTAAGCGTGTTGAGTCTTGGATTATTAAAAATATTAATAATAGAGATGAATAAATCAACACCGATTTTGTTAAATCGTCAAAGGACTAGAGGTCTTCTTTTGATATTTTGTCTGGGAATCTTTCTTTGTGTTTATCAATTAGGTGACACAGGTCTTGTTGATGAAACACCACCATTATTTGCTGCAGCTAGTCGAGCAATGAGTGAAACTGGGGATTGGCTTACCCCAAGGGTTAATGGCCTTCCTCGTTATGACAAGCCTCCTCTTATCTATTGGCTTATGGGTTTGGGGTATTCATTGCCTGGACAGAATGAATGGGATCAATTAGGTACTTGGGCAGCAAGGCTTCCTTCAGCTTTGGCAACTGTTTTGATAATGCTTGTAATAGGACAAACATTAATGATCTGCCCCCAAAAAGGAGATTGTTATCCTCGACGAACCGCTGTTGTTACATCTTTAGCATTTGTTCTTTCTCCTTTGGTCACTATATGGAGTCGAATTGCTGTAAGTGATGCTCTTTTATGCTCAACTTTGGGATTGAGTTTTCTATATCAATGGAGAAGATATGCGAATCCAATAAATCAATCTTGGTGGATTGCTTGGCTTTTATTAGGATTAGCGGTTTTAACTAAAGGGCCGGTTGCATTGGTTTTGATGGCTATAACACTTTGTTTGTTTGGTATGTATCAAAAAGACTTTGTTAGATTATGGGCCAGGATTCGACCACTTTATGGGTTAATAGTAACTTTATTTATATGTCTTCCTTGGTATTTGGCAGAACTTTTGGTAGAGGGCAAACCATTTTGGAATAGTTTCTTTGGCTATCATAACTTCCAAAGACTTACTTCAGTAGTCAATAGCCACTCTCAGCCTTTTTGGTTTTTTGCAATGATGTTTTTAGTAGCATCATTGCCCTTTACTTCATTTTTAATCCTTGGCATAATTAATATTTGCAAGTCTTATTTTAAAGGTTTATCCTCTGCAAGCAAAGATCCTGATCAATCGCTTGATGGGTTTGCTTTTTGTTGGCTTTTTGCTGTTTTTCTATTATTTACGTTTGCCGCTACAAAACTTCCTAGTTATTGGCTGCCTGCTACTCCTGCAGCTTCTATTCTGATTGGATTAACCTCAAGTCGTCTAAAGAAAAATTCATTTCAATTTAACTTTGCTTGGATTGGAACTGTTGTTATAGTTTTAATTTTATCCTTAATTCTATGTTTTGCTCATTTATGGATTCCTAGCATTAATGATCCTGAAATGCCTTCTCTTGCAGATGATTTGCTTGGGACCAATCTTGCATTAAGAGCCGCATTTTATTTAAGCCTCAATGTATTAGTAGGTTGTTTAATATTATTTAGGGCAAGACCTTGGAGTCTTCTGCCGATGCAAATACCATTGATATTCATTCATTCATTTGTTCTTCTGCCAATATGGAATTTGGCAGATAATTTGCGACAATTGCCATTGAGACAGGCAGCTGATTTGATGGTTGAATCTCAAAATAAATTTGAGCCATTAGTAATGGTTGGAGCTGCAAAACCTTCTCTACATTTTTACACAAAACAAGTTGTAGTTTATGAGGGTCGATCTGCAGGGGCATTAGTAAATGTTTCGCAAAGATTATTATTAGAAGAAAGAAGAGGTTGGATGGGAAGGCCAATTTATGGGACAGAAGGTTCTCCTTCTGCTTTAATTTTAATTGATAAAAATACTATCAAAAGGCCACATTGGAAGCATTTGAAATATTCAATATTAGGTAGATTTGGAGTTTATATTGTTTTACGTATAGATAGATTGGAGCTGGAAGTAAGGGCTAATAAATTATTAAAAAATGGTGTGACTCCTGATTGGCGAATGCCTAGATCTGAAAGATTTTAAAATTTGATTTGTTTTAATCTAGTAATAAAACTGCATATATATACTTGTCAACAGATTACAATTCTGTGGCTTCACTTTTTAAGGCAAATTGCTTCCGTCTACAGAAGCTACATTTTCCCCAAAGACCCATTTCACCAGCTGGGGCTGGGCTTAGGCAATATTCGCAAATAGCCATTCCATGTACATCAATTCTGCTTGGATGTCTTGCCCAAATACTACTCTCATTTTCTTTCTCTTGGATTTTGTAAGGGTGGTATTGCTTGATTCTTAGGTCACGTATTGCATAGCCTGCAGCCTTGATTCTTGCTAATAGTTGTGGTCGGTTATAAAGAAGTGCTTGTCGCCACTGAGGGTGAGTCGCTCCAATAGAAAGAATTTCCTGACGGATTGTTAGAGGTCTTGAATTGTTGGCTAATTGAGGGCCAACAAGTTTCTCCCAATCACGCCAAATTCCAACTAAGTCTCTTTTCCATGAGTGTTGCATTCTCTCTAGACAGCTAGATAAAGCAGTTACAGGTTGAAGAGGAGCTTGTTGGAGGATTTCTCCTTTTCCAAATTTCTTGCGTTGATTTTTAGGAGCAAATTCCATCACAACATTTTAATTGGAGTTTTTGGTTGGGCTCGCTACCCTCATTGAAGGCTTGAATAATTGCCCCCATGGGTTTCTTTGACAGATTGAGTCGTTTATTGCGGGCAAACCTCAATGATCTAGTCAGCAAAGCTGAGGATCCTGTGAAGATTTTGGATCAGTCTGTAGCTGATATGCAGGCTGATCTAGTTAAGCTTCGTCAGGCAGTTGCTATGGCGATATCAAGTCAGAAAAGACTTCTTAATCAAGCTAAGCAATCTGAGGGGCAAATTCAAACTTGGTATGAAAGAGCAGAGCTTGCTCTTCAGAAAGGCGAAGAAGATCTTGCAAGGGAAGCACTTTCTAGAAGAAAAGCTTTTCAAGACTCTTCAACTTCATTAAATAATCAGCTTCAAGCTCAAGAAGGTCAAGTTGAAATGCTTAAGAGAAGTTTGGTCGCTTTAGAAGGAAAAATAGCTGAGGCTAAAACCAAGAAGGACATGCTTAAAGCTCGGGCGCAAGCTGCTCAAGCACAACAGCAACTTCAAAGTGCCGTCGGGAATATAGGTACAAATAGTGCAATGGCAGCCTTTGAACGCATGGAAGATAAAGTTCAAGCGCTGGAAGCTTCTAGTCAAGCTGCAGCTGAACTTGCGGGAGCAGATTTAGAGAGTCAATTCGCAGCTTTAGAAGGAAATGATGATTTAGATGATGAGTTAAGTGCATTGAGAAAGAGACTTCAAGGTGGAGCTGAGAATGTTGCTCTTCCGGAAGCTAATCAGATTTCGTCTCAATTAGAAAGAGAAATTACAAATGAGGAAAGTGTTCAGAAGGTAAATGTTTCTGAAGTTGATGCTGAGTTGGAAGAACTTAAGAAATCTATAGATAAGCTTTGAGATTTAATAGGTCCTGCGAGATTTCTAATAATGACCAATTATTTAGTAGATATAAAGCCCTATTTGTTTGATGTTTATATTAAAATAATATATGTATAGTTTCCAGATAAAAATTCGGCTCTGAGGTGCAGCTTTATGCCATTTTCAACGCGCCTTGATCGTTTGGGTACAGGTGTTTTTGCTAGGAATGATATTCGAAAACAAAAATATAGAATTCAAAGTAATAAGAATCATCTCCCAGATCTTATCGACTTATCTCTGGGGTCATCAGACTTGCTTCCTCCAGATGATGTTGTCCAGGAAATATCTAAGGCATTGTTTTTACCTGAAAGCTCTTCTTATTGTCTTCATGCTGCAACTAGACCATTTAGAGAGGAGGTTGCTTCATGGTGCAAGAGGCGATTGGGGGAAAGTGTTGACCCTGAAAAGGAAGTTTTATTACTTGTTGGTTCCCAGGAAGGAACTGCTCATTTGCCCCTTGCAGTAATGAATCCTGGAGAACTTGGCCTAATTCTTGATCCTTCATATCCTTCTCATAAAGGAGGCTTGATACTTGCAGACGCTAAAATACAAAGACTTCTTCTTGAAAGTTCTGATAATTGGAAACCAGACTTTAATTCGCTATCTATTGCTAATTTAGATAAGTTGAAAATGATAACTTTTGGTTTTCCGCATAATCCGACAGCTCAAGTTGGTGAACAAGAATGGTTAGATGAGGCTATGAACTTAGGGAGGAGACATGAGATAGTTATTGCTCATGATAATCCTTACTTGGACTTGGCAATTGATCATCAGGCACCTAGTTTGTTGAGATCTCCTGGATGGCGTGAATGGGGGATTGAGTTTTTTTCTTTCTCAAAAGGTTGGAGTATGGGTGGATTTAGGTTGGCCTTTGCGATTGGTGCCGAACCTTTAGTTACAGCGTTGAAAAGCATTAAAGATATTGTAGATTTCAACCAAACCTTGGCTTTGCAATCAGGAGCAATAGTGGCTTTATCAAAATATGAACAATGGCCAAAATATCTTCTAGTAAACTATAAAGAACGTAGGGATAAAGTTTTAGAGTCGCTTAAAGATCTTGGTTGGGATATCCCTGTTCCATCAATGGCTTTATACCTTTGGATGCCAATGCCTGCTTGGGCAATAAATCGTGATTGGAATGATGAGTTTTTTGCTGCCGAACTCCTTGCTGAAACAGGAGTTGCATTAACACCAGGATCGGGTTTTGGTTTAGGAGGGTCTGATTGGCTTCGACTTGCTTTGGTTCGTCCTGTAGAAGAATTGGAAGAAGCAATCTTCCGCATTAGACCCTGGTGGAATGCACAGAGCTAAATCATGGAGAGGAGCGGCTCAAGTTGCACATCAATGGCGACTAAATTCAACAGGAAGAAAACCATGGTTAATGCGTTGGAAACCTGTTTGTGCAAGTACTGAAAAAGAATTGTCTGATTGGTTGAAAGCTAAGCCATTTCAAGATGACCAGCCAAGGGCTTTTTTTGCTGGAAGGCAGGTTTTTGGTCGAGGTCAATATGGAAGAGTTTGGGAATCCAAGCTTGGGGGAGTTTGGACCAGTGCTGCTATCCCGGTCAGTGGATTTAATCAACCTTTTGGATTGTTTAGTTTGGCTATAGCAGTTTCTCTTTGTCAAAGAATAGAAAATAAGGGTTTAGATGTTCAAATTAAGTGGCCAAATGATTTAATAGTTAATAGGCGTAAGTTGGCTGGATTTTTGCCTACTCTGGTAAATAGAGGTAATCTTTTGAAGTTGATTCGTGTTGGTGTTGGATTGAATGTAACCAACAAAGTACCTGATCAAGGGATTTCACTTGGTCAGGTACTTGGCTCTTTTAATTGTGATTTAGCATTTTGGTCTGCTGAAGTTCTTTTAGCGTTAGAAATTGCGATGGATCTTGTTAAAGATCGAATTCACTTGCTTGATCAAGTGGAAACTCGTATGTGGGCTAAGGAAATAATAGATAAACAAACTGGTAAAGAATGGTCTATTAAAGGACTTGACTTTGACGGAAGATTAATTGTTAGCAACGGGTCTTCTGAAAAAAGATTGACTCGCTGGATGTAAGACTAATATTTATTTCTTTCTATATTTTCAACTACTTTACCATCGTTAAAACGTATAATTCTCTTTGCTCTTTCCGCGACATCATCTTCATGTGTCACTAGTACAATAGTTATACCTTGATTGTGAAGGTTGTCAAAAAGATCTAGTACATCTTCTGTGGTCTTTGAATCAAGTGCGCCAGTAGGCTCATCAGCAAGAAGTAAAGCTGGTTGATTTATAATTGCTCTAGCGATTGCTACACGCTGTTGTTGCCCCCCAGACAGTTGATTGGGTCGATTATGCATTCTTTCTGAAAGGCCAACTCTTATAAGAGCCTTTTGGGCTCTTTTTGTTCTTTCTGATGAATCAACACAGGCATATATCATAGGTAAAATTACATTTTCTATTGCAGTTGCTTCTGGAAGTAGATGAAATTGTTGAAAGACAAAGCCAAGGGCTTTGTTCCTAAGATCGGCGAGTGAATCATCATCTAGATCTTCTACGGACATTCCATTTAGTTTATAACTTCCTTTTGTTGGTCGATCTAAGCAACCTAATATATTCATTGCCGTACTCTTTCCAGATCCGCTAGCCCCCATCACAGCTAAATAATCTCCTTGATTAACTGTTAGATTCAATCGATCTAAGGCTTTAACGATCAATGAACCTTGACCATAATGTTTACTAACTTCAGTTAGCTTTGCTACTGGCTTATTTATGAGAGGTTGACTTTTATCCAAGTGTTTTGCCTGCTCCTATCGCAATTGCTTCCTGAAGTAAGGGTGTTCCAGCGACTGTACTGTTAGCCCATTGGAATAGAGGGTTGGACAAGACCCCTCCAACTGCGGTAACTACAACACATGTAACAAGTGCAACTCTTAAAGGGGGTAACCCGATTGTTTCCCATTTAATTGATGGATAAGATTTGACCACCTCTGATGCTTCTTGAGGTTCTTTTACTACCATCATTTTGATAACAGATATATAATAGTAAATTGATATAACTGAGGTTACTAATCCAACGACAACAAGTAAATATTGTTTGTCTGCCCAGCCCGCAAAGAATAAATAAATTTTCCCAAAAAAACCTAGCATTGGAGGAATTCCCCCAAGAGATAAAAGGCACAAACTTAATCCTAGAGTTATCAAAGGATCCTTTTGATAAAGACCTGCATAGTCTGAGATTCGATCACTGCCAGTTCTAAGTGAGAAAAGAATTATGCAAGCAAAAGCACCAAGATTCATAAAGAGATATGCGGCCATATAAAGGACCATTGCTGCAAAGCCATCTTCTGTTCCACATACAAGACCTATCATCACAAAACCTGCTTGTCCTATTGAGCTATAGGCGAGCATTCGTTTCATAGATGTTTGAGCTAGGGCTACAACGTTCCCTAGGGTCATGCTTAAAACGGCTAAAACTGTAAAAAGTAATTTCCATTGACTGTCAAATGCGCTGAAACATCCCACTAAAAGTCTTACTGCTAGAGCAAATCCCGCAGCTTTTGAACCAACTGAAAGGAAGGCAACAACTGGGGTTGGAGAACCTTCATAAACATCTGGTGTCCACTGATGAAAAGGCACTGCAGCGATTTTGAATGCAACAGTTGCAAGTACAAAGACCAATGCCAATGCCGCTAAAGGAGTTGGACTTGTTAATAGAGCAACACCAATTAATTGGAGATTTGTAGTACCACTTATTCCATATAAAAGAGATGATCCATAAAGGAATACAGCGGCTGCAGCTGAGCCAACTAGTAAATATTTTAGTGCTGCTTCAGAACTGCGAGCATCTCTTTTCATGTAGCCAGAAAGTAAATAGCTGGCAACAGAAAGGGTTTCTAAGGAGATGAAAACACTTACTAAATCAGTTGATCCACATAAGAGCATTGCTCCAAGAGTTGCTGCAAGAAGAATTGCGGCATATTCCCCTACAGGGCTACCACTTTGTTCTGCATATCTCCAACTGATCAAAAGAGATAGGAGTGTTGATAGTGCTACTACTGCCCTGAAAGCAATGGCGAGATTATCGGCGAGGAATGCGCCAAGAAAGGATGGTTCTATTGGACCATTCCATTGCATTGCAAGTAGAAATAGCGATGTTCCCAAGCCTGCATAGCAAATAAGAGGAGCCCAGCGTGCAGCGGCCTTTTCGCCTGCAAGGTCAACCATTAGGGTCCCAAGCATGGCTATAAGAATCACTCCCTCAGGCGCAATTGCACCAGCATTTAGAGAAAGGTTGAGCAGCTCTTCAGGAGCTGCTATGACTTGGGTGGTGGAAAGAAGTGCACCCATTGCTGGCATGGAGAAACCTTATAAAACCTGCTTTAGTGACTTTAGCTGCGTTACTAATTGAGTCTGTGAATTTGTTCAAGCTCTATGCAGCCCCCTATTTAGTGCGATAAAGAGTAAGAAAGGTTTTTCATTCGTCTGTGGTACAAACTCTGGTCATCGTCGAAAGTCCTACAAAGGCACGAACCATTCGAGGGTTCCTGCCTAAGGATTTTCAAGTAGAGGCTTCTATGGGGCATGTAAGAGATTTGCCAAATAATGCAAGTGAGATTCCTGCTGCCCAAAAGGGGCAAAAGTGGGCGAATCTTGGCGTGAATACAACCGCTGATTTTGAACCTTTATATGTCGTCCCAAAGGATAAGAAGAAGATAGTTAAAGAACTAAAAGCGGCTTTAAAGGGAGTTGACCAGCTTCTACTGGCTACTGATGAAGACCGTGAAGGTGAAAGCATTAGTTGGCATCTGCTTCAGCTTCTGGCTCCAAAAGTGCCTGTTAAAAGAATGGTTTTTCATGAAATCACGAAAGAGGCTATTTCAAAGGCGCTTAAGCAAACTCGTGATCTTGATATGGAGCTGGTTCATGCACAAGAGACCCGACGGATTCTTGATCGATTGGTTGGTTACACCCTTTCACCTCTTCTTTGGAAAAAGGTTGCATGGGGTCTTTCTGCTGGGAGAGTTCAATCAGTAGCAGTTCGACTTCTTGTTCAACGTGAGCGAGCTCGTAGAGCTTTTAAGAGTGGTAGTTATTGGGATTTAAAGGTTGCATTGGCAAAAGGAGGTAGTTGTTTTGATGCCAAACTTATAAGTATTTCGGATAAACGGATAGCTAATGGTAATGACTTTGATGAAAGTACAGGTGAACTTAAAAAAGGGCATAACGTTTGTTTGATAAATGAAGTAGAAGCTAAAACTCTTGCAAATAAACTTCGTTCTGGTGAATGGAAAGTTGATTCTGTTGAGGAAAAACAAACAACTAGAAAACCTGTTCCACCATTTACTACCAGTACTCTTCAACAAGAATCTAATAGAAAACTTAGGCTATCAGCTAGAGAGACAATGCGTTGTGCCCAAGGGCTTTATGAAAGAGGGTTCATTACTTATATGAGAACAGATTCTGTGCATTTGTCTGATCAGGCAATTCATGCAGCCAGAAAATGTGTTGAGTCTCGATATGGTAATGAATATCTTAGTAAATCTGTTCGTCAGTTCAGTACTAAATCTCGCAATGCACAAGAGGCGCATGAAGCAATTCGACCTGCTGGTGAAAACTTTAAAACTCCTAATGAAACAGGTTTAGAAGGTCGCGACTTAAGTCTCTATGAGCTTATTTGGAAACGTACTGTTGCTAGTCAAATGGCAGATGCACGTTTGACTATGGTTGCAATTGATGTTTTATCAGGTGAAGCGTCTTTTCGTGCTAGTGGTAAGAGGATTGATTTCCCAGGTTTTTTCCGAGCTTATGTAGAAGGTAGCGATGACCCGGAGGCAGCACTTGAAGGGAAAGAGGTTTTATTGCCTGCGTTAGCTGTCGGGGATCAACTTAATGCTAAAGAAGTAGAAGTTCTTAGTCATAAGACACAACCTCCAGCTAGATATAGTGAGGCTTCATTAGTGAAAATGCTTGAGAAAGAAGGTATCGGAAGGCCTTCTACTTATGCAAGTATAATTGGAACAATTGTAGATCGAGGATATTCATCTCTTCAGAACAATTCACTCACGCCTAGTTTTACTGCATTTGCTGTTACATCTTTGCTTGAGGAACATTTCCCTGACCTAGTTGATACTAGTTTTACTGCAAGAATGGAATCAACTTTAGATGAAATTTCTACTGGAAAAGTTAAGTGGCTTCCTTATTTAGAAGGTTTTTATAAAGGTGACAAAGGATTGGAGATTCAAGTTCAACAAAGGGAAGGGGATATTGATCCAGGGGCATCAAGAACTATAGATTTAGATGGACTTCCTTGTGTTGTTCGAATAGGACGCTTTGGCGCTTATCTTGAATCTAAACGAGTAGGTGAAGATGGAGAAGAAGAGTTGGTTAAAGCTACTCTTCCACAAGAAACCACACCTGCTGACTTGGATGAGAAAAAGGTAGAACAGATTCTTAAACAGAAAGTTGATGGACCTGAATCTTTAGGAATTGATCCAGAAACTGGTGAAAATATTTACTTGCTATTTGGTCAATATGGTCCATATGTACAGAAAGGCCAAGTAAGTGACGAAGTCCCAAAACCGAAACGTGCTTCTCTCCCTAAAGGAGTTAAGCCAGAAGATTTGACTTTTGAAAATGCTTTAGGATTATTACGCTTGCCTCGTTCTTTAGGGGAACATCCTGAAGGCGGCAAAATACAGGCTGGTTTAGGTAGATTTGGTCCCTACATTGTTTGGAATAAAGGCAAAGGTGAAAAGGACTATCGATCATTAAAGGGTGAAGATGATGTTCTTGAAGTTGAACTTCCAAGGGCATTGGAATTGCTTTCAATGCCTAAACGAGGCAGAGGTGGACGAACAGCTTTAAAGGATTTAGGAACTCCTTCGGGAGATAATGAAAAGATCCAGATTTATGATGGGCCTTATGGATTATATGTAAAACAAGGAAAATTAAATGCATCTCTTCCAGAAGGAAAGAGTGCAGATGATATTAGCCTTGAGGAGGCTGTTGAATTATTAGCAGCAAAGGCTGCCAGTAAAAAATCATCAAGAAAAACGACAGCCACTGCGAAAAAGAAAGCAACTAAAAGTGTTAGCAAAAAGAGCACAAAAACATCTCAAAGAAAGGTACCTACTACAACTAAATCAGGAAGGCTTAGGGCTAGTGCTGTAAGAGTGATTAAGCTTGGGGATGGATAATGTTGCTGTTTATGTTTAAGCTTAAGTGTTTCCAGAAGTTCTTTAGAAAAAGTCTTGTTTCCACTCCAGTATTGATACTGTTTTTAGAGTCATGTGCTAATACGCCTATTGGCCAACAACTTTCAGAAAGCTTTGATGCACCTTCAGAAATGCCTCTGGTTAAGGATGCTTCACTAGATAGTCCATCGTCAAATACTTCTAAAGTTGTAAGGAAGATTGATTTAAAAACGAAAGAAAATATTGATCAGGTTCAGAAAGATAGAAAGAAAGTTTCGCAGATTAAGCAGAAAAAAGAAATCAAACCAATGATTATTCCATTTAATCCAAGTCCATATCGCATTACCATTAAGCTTTCAGAGGCTAATCCCTCGGCACCTGCTGAAGGTGTGACTAAGGCTTTGCGTAATGCGGGAATTAGTTTTGAGGTAGAGAGAATAGAACGTGTAAGTTTTTCTAAGAAGTAATAAACTTTCTATAAATAAAGGACTTTGACGTTGCAGACTTTTTTGAAAAAAAGATTAAGGCAAGCGTCTAGCCCTTCAAAACCTCTAAGTAGAGTGCAGGCTCTTAAGATGATGGAAACATCTTATTTGGCTGCTGCTACAGCACTCGTTTGGGTGGCTCTTTACTATTTGCCAATTGGTGGCGCACTATTTAGGCTTGCTCTTCCATTGCCTTTGGCACTTTTACAAGTAAGACGTGGATTAAATGCAGGCATTGAAGGGATTGCTCTAACAGTTCTTTTGCTGACTGCCTTGATGGGGCCAGTTCGTGGACCTCTGATTTTGTTCCCCTATGGATTGCTTGCTTTTTGGCTTGGTTGGAGTTGGAAAAATTATTTAAGTTGGTGGCTTAGTTGGGGTGTTGGTGTTTTCTTAGGGACTTGTGGCTTTTTGATTAGAGTTTTTATTCTTTCTTTGTTAGTTGGTGAAAACCTATGGGTTGTTATCACACGAGCAGGTTCTGGTTTATTAGAGAAGTTAATTAATGTTTTTCATGTTCCTTTTTCTCCAGATTTAATACATGTTCAATTTATGGCTATTTCTTTAGTGATAATACAGGAGATTGTTTATGTTTTAACCCTTCATGCTTTGGCTTTTTGGATATTTCCTAGATTAAAAACTCACATTCCTGAACCTCCAAAACTATTGAATTCTCTCATAGCTTTAGACCCACTTTGAGCAAGAGATCTTTGATGGCTTTACAATGGGAAAACCTCCCTTATGGATGCAGAGCATTTGGTTCAAGAACTTCTTTTTTGGAAATTCAAAAATGGATCAAAATTCTTACTAGAACTAATTCAGGGTTAGATTTTCTGTTAATACTTGGAGGAACACGCACAGCAGAAATCGATGGTATTTCGGCGGCTGGTTCTACCTCAGTTTCCAGGAGATTTACCGCAATAGCTGATGCAGAGCTTCTTTTATATGGACCATCCAAAGAAAAACGTTGGCCATTGCCTGCTCTTCCTGCAGGTGTTTCACCAGCTTTGATTAGTTATGTCGCTAATCGATGGCTGGGATTGTATCCGTTTGTTCTTGCAGTCGGGTTATCTAAACAACCTGATTTTTCTCATCTTCGTTTTGATTTGCCTTCGAATGGACCTGCTGATTGCTTGACTACAGGAAATGCTATGTGTTTAGAGCGTGTTCAAACTCTTTGGCAGAAGGGTATATCAATGGGGCGAAGACTAAGTAAACCTTTATTCCTTACTGAATGTGTACCTGGTGGCACGACCACGGCTCAGGCAGTTTTAACCGGACTTGGATTATCTGTTGGAGATTTGATTAGTGGAAGTATTCGGAACCCGCCTACTTCATTAAAGAGGCAGATTGTCCAAAGAGGATTGATTTCTTCAGGTTTAGGTGTAAACCCTTTGCCTAAACAATTGTTAGCAGCAGTGGGAGACCCCTTTCAAGCAGCAGCAGTTGGTATTTTGCTTGGTGCAAGGGAGGTTGGCCAAAAAGTTTTGTTGGGAGGAGGTAGTCAAATGTTGGCTGTTTTGGCTTTAGCGCTTGCGGAGTTGAAACCATTCCAGCGTTCAAGGTTTGTTGAAGGGATTGCGCTTGGTACTACTTCATGGCTCATAGAAGAATCTATTTCTTCGCCTGAGGAGACAAAAGAATCCAGTTCTCTTTTATCTCTTATTGGTTTAATCGAAAAACATTTTGACATAAAGATGATTGGTTTTGCTAGTGGCCTTCGCTTTAACAATAGTGTTTGTAGAGTACTCCAAGATTATGAAAAAGGTTATGTAAAAGAGGGCGTTGGGGCAGGTGCTTTTGCTTTTTTGGCTCAATTAAATGGAGCAACTTGTGATGATTTAGTCAAAGC
The DNA here is from genome assembly GCA_003278255.1 of Prochlorococcus sp. AG-363-O15. Taxonomy (GTDB): domain Bacteria; phylum Cyanobacteriota; class Cyanobacteriia; order PCC-6307; family Cyanobiaceae; genus AG-363-O15. The sequence continues at coordinate 5,835 of QCFZ01000001.1, read as the reverse complement.
TTGTGAAGAGGCTGTTGATGATTTAGTGGAGGGGTCTTGTTTATGAAACTGCTTTGTATTTTACATTATTAAAATGATTTCAAAGATGTTTAGTAGAAGAAAGGTTCTACAACTAGGGGCGCTTGCTGGCCTTGGTGGTCTTGCAAGTTGTGGATTAGTTAAAGGCAGAAGTGGTCCTGTTTTGAGAGCAGGATCTGAAGTCCTACCAAAGGAACTTCTAAAAGCTTTACCCAACCCTTGGCGATTTGAAGAACTTCAGGATGAATACAATCAAGGTTCTCTATCTATTGATTTGGCTAAGAGTGCTGATTTGCTTGCAATTGGTGATGGATGGTTAGGGAATTTTTTATCAAAAGAACTTCAATTAATTGGTGCTGAAAACTTTTTGAGTCGTTTGTCTGATAAAGCAACAACGTTCTTAGATAGTTTGGATCCAAATTTTGCCAAGAAGGTTTTTCCAATTGGATTTAGCCCTTGGGCAATGCTTTTTCGTAAAGGAGAATCTTTGTTACCTCAGGCGAGAGAACAATGGGATGTATTACTTAATCCTGAATTAAAAGGAAAAATTATTTTGCCTAATAGCCCTCGCCTTGTGATGTCTATAGCGAGTCGAATGTTTAATGAAGATGCTTTGGTGCTTTTGAGAAACCAAGCAATTACTTTTGATGATCGTGAGGCCTTGAATTGGATTGTTTCTGGTAAAGCCAAGGTGGCAGTTTTACCTTTGCAGAGATGTATGCCCAGTTTATTAAGAGATCAACGCTTGAGCATTGCTCTCCCAAGTAGTGGGAGCCCAATAAATTGGAGTTTGTTGATTAGACCATCCTCTACTCGTGAACCTCTGCCTCATTCATTGATTGAAACTGCATGGAGCTTACCTTCATTAGTTAAACTTATTGCAGTAGGCTTTATCCCTCCCTTGCAAGATTATGAGTTAAGTACTGCGATTAAATCTTTACCATCTAGATATAGATCAATAATGTTCTCTTCAAAAGATTCCTGGATAAATTCATGGTCACTAGATCCTTTGAGTCATTTAGAAACAAGAGATTTAGAAAGTTTATGGAGACAATCAGCCCCATAGTCTTCTCCTTGGTTTGTTAATTAATAGATTATGTGTTTCTTTGAGAAGATTAGGGATTTCTAATTGGTTTGGACAGCGTGGAAGACAATCTCCGCACTTCATACATGCTGTTGCATCTTTAACTTCCCACCAATGATCGGCTTTGCCTATCAGGTTATATCTTTCTTTGGTGAATTCATTCATGTCATGACCTATTAATAGATTCCTAAGGCGTAGAATTTCTGGAATAGGTACATTTTTAGGGCATGGAAGACAATTACGACATTGCCCACAATAGGTAGCCCCAAGACGATACTTTGATTGGTCTTTTATATTTTGAATTGCTATTTGCTCTGATTCTTCAAGAGGATTACTTGCATTTGCAAGTTTTGAGGCGAGGACTAAATCTGCTGAATTATTTGCTCCAACAGTAAGGGTACTTATTCCTTGTGAAAGAAGAAATCTATAGGCAAGTTCTAATGGAGAAAAGGGATGACAATCTTTTTTCAATGTTTCACTAGGATTTTGTAAACGCCCACCCTTATCTGCTGGAGATATAGCCATTACCCCCATCCCTAAAGTTAATGCATGTTTGGCCAAAGGAATTCTCTCTGGATCTAAAAGATGTAGGTGAAGACTGCAGAAATCAAATCTTTTACTATTGATTGCTTCTTGGATGATGGAATAGTGACCATGGGAACTAAAGCCTACTTGACCAATAAGATTTTCACCTTGGGCCCATTTTAATAATTTTTCGCCATCTCCATTTAGTGACCATTCGAGATGCTCATATGTATTTAATCCATGAATCGCGAGGTTGTTGATTTTTGGTATTTTGAGTTTAGATAGACTATTTTTTATTTGTTTTTTTCCATTAGCTAAATCAATGCCAGGTAAAATTTTGCTTGTTATAATCCATCCACCTAAAGGCTCAATATTTTGATGATTCATTTTTTGCAATGATTTACCTATTAGCTCCTCAGCCACTCCATAAGAAGGTGCTGTTTCTATGTGATTTATTCCGGCAAATGCTGAAGCTTTTATAACATTATACATTTCTTTTTCAGAGCTAAGTGCTCTCATGGTTCCAAGTGTGAAAAGACTTACTAAATAATCTTTTCCAAAGGGTCGTCGTGCTTTTTTCATAAATGAAATGGTCCTTAGTTTTCTTAATCAATCAGATTTTCTTCAGAGGAATCTCTTGTTTTTAAGTGTTGTACTAATTCGGATGGACTAATTTTTTCGATGAACTGATGGAATTCATCTTGATCTTCTGCGTCTGCATCAGCATCAACTGGTATTGAAGCTTCTGATACGACTTCTTCAAGCATCCAGATACTGCATTCAGTCCTAATCGCTAGTGCTATTGCGTCGCTTGGACGCGCATTGATTTCTATAGTCTGAGACAAGTCTTTTTGTGCAGTTCCATTAACTATTTGACTGAGTTTTAGTACTGCTTGAAATGTACTGTCTTCAATATTGTGAATAATGACTCTTTCTAAAGAAAGATTTCCTGCTTCCAAAAGATTAATCATTAAGTCATGACTAAGAGGTCTTTGAGAATGATCTTTTTGAAGACCAGACATTATGTTGTGGGCTTGTGCGTGGTCTATCCAAATAGGAACCTGTCTACGGCCAGAAGGGTCACGGAGCAAAAGAATAGGACTTCTGTTAGAGGCATCCAGGCCGAGTCCTGCCACGCTCATCTCGACCACAACTACCTCGGGATCTCTATATCCGATTATGGCTAATTATTCTTGTAAAAAGGCTTGGGAGAAATGTTTACTGGACTTATTCAGGCGATAGGAAAAGTTAGTCGTCGTAATCAAGGGCTTTTAGTAGAAGGATGTGATCCTTTCTCTCCCTTAAACCTTGGGGATAGCATTGCTGTTGATGGAGTTTGTTTAACTGTTAAAGCATTAGTTGCTGGTGGATTTCTTGCTGATGTAAGTGAAGAGACTTTTAGTAGAACAACACTTGGATGGAAGGCAGAAAGAAGGGGGTTTGTAAATCTTGAACCTGCCTTGCGTTTTTCAGATCGATTAGGAGGTCATATTGTCAGTGGTCATGTTGATGGACTGGGAGAGGTAATTGCTATTGATTTTTTAACAAAATCATGGCGGGTTGAAATTGGTTTAAAAGATTTGTCCTTAGCTCGTTACATGTGTGAAAAAGGAAGTATCTCTTTAGATGGTATAAGCCTAACTATTGCTGGAATTACTGGTAATGGCTCTAGTTTTTGGATAGCCGTAATACCTCATACATGGGATAACACCTCTTTGAAATATTTGAGCACTGGTGCATTTGTAAACCTTGAGACTGACCTAATCGCTAAATATGCTGAAAATTTGTTGAACAAAAATCTCAGCTTTGGAAAAAGTGGTCAAAAAATAGAAGTATCTAACAACCTCTCAAAGGAGTGGCTGTTAGACCAAGGTTGGACTTAATTCTCAGAAGAACTTTGTCACGAATTCAACACTTTTCAAGTCTCTTTAGATTGAGTTTTTTTGTCTTCGAGGGGCATTAGCCAAATAGAGCCTGACTCTCTTCGAACTTCAATTCGGAACTCTTGGCCAGGTTCTAGACCAAGTCTTTTTGTATAGGCATGACCTATAAGCAGATTCCCATTCCCATGAACTCGGGTACGGAATTCAGCCTGTCTTCCTCGTGAGGACCTGCCACCAGCTCTACCAGTAGTGCTAGAGCGAAGTTTGTAACCTTTAGCTTCCACTAGTGCGCGATAGAAGCTTTTTCGTAAAACCCTTCCGCTAGGGCCTACGTATCCACAACCTCTAGCAATTTCATCCTCGGGACGATTGCTTAGAGATCTTGCTTTGTCGAGTAGTTCTTTGCCGGCCAGCATTTTGCCAGTTTTAATTGTTAATTGAACGAATTATGAATAGGAAGTCCAATTGTTGCAAGGGGGATTGATTAAAACTTTTCTACTTTGGACAAAAATTCAGGGTTTTAGAGCAGGTAGAGGATGATAAATAGAATCACCCAAATACCATCAACAAAGTGCCAATACAGTTCAGCAGCCTCTAATGGGAATTGATTGTTTTTGTTGATTCGTCCCCCTGGAGACCGTGTTTGCCACCACACAATCAGAATCATTAATGCGCCTAGGGTTACATGTAGTCCATGGAAGCCTGTAAGGGCATAAAAGGTGCTTGCGTATAGGTTGTCTGTAAGTCCAAAGGGCAATGTGAAGTACTCAACCATTTGACTACCTAGAAAAGCCAGGCCTAAGAGCGCAGTAATGATTAGCCATAGTTGACATAAAGATGCTTTGTCTTTCTTGAGCGCTTGTCCAGCTCTATGAAATGTTGCACTGCTGACCAGTAAAAGAATTGTGTTGAGGGTGGGTAGAGGAAGCTCTAGTTCATAAATTGCATCAGGTGATAGTGGGTTGACTGCTTTAAAAGTTAAATATGCTGCAAAGAAACCAGCAAAAGTCATCCCATCAGCCACAAGGAATGCTGCTAATCCAAATAACCTGTGGTCTGGATGTTCTTCCTCTTGAGAGACAGGTTTTTCAGAACTTTGCTGGGTTGTTGAGGTAAGTGTTGTCATTGCTCTTCTTTAATTGACTTTACGTTTAGATTAGATTTTATTTTTGGTTGAATTTCTTTTTGGCCATATCCATATGGTTCTTTGACCAAAGGTGGGTCTCCAACCCAATTTTCAACAGGAGGAGGCGAACTTGTTAACCACTCTGGTGTTAGTGCTTGCCAAGGATTGTCTCCAGATTCCAAACCTTTAAAAGTACTTTGAATAACGTTGTATAGGAATGGAAGAGTGCTTAGTGCCATTAGTAATGCGCCAATACTGCTGATTTGATTCACTAAGGTGAATTGTGGGTCGTATTCGGCAACACGTCTTGGCATCCCATTGAGGCCTAGCCAATGCTGTGGAGCAAAACATAAGTTGAAACCAATGAAAGTAAGTGCGAAATGAAATCTACCCAGATTTTCATTTAGTAGCCGCCCTGTGAATTTTGGAAACCAATGATAAATAGATGAAAAAATTACAAAAACTGATCCACCATAAACAATGTAATGGAAATGAGCTACTACGAAATAGGTATCATGTACATGAATATCGAATGGTACTTGGGCTAGTGCTACTCCAGTAATTCCACCCAGTACAAAATTAACAATAAATCCACATGAAAAAAGTACTGCACTATTTAAAGATATTTTTCCACCCCATAATGTTGCTACCCAATTAAAGAATTTAATGCCGGTTGGTACAGCTATAAACGAGGTTGCAATTGTAAAAAATAAACGCATCCATGGAGGGGTTCCACTTGTAAACATGTGGTGAGCCCAAACCACAAGACCTAAAACAACAATTGCCATAATTGAGTAAACCATTGTTGTATAACCAAAAAGAGGTTTACGGGAATGAACAGGTAATATTTCACTTACTAGACCAAATGCAGGCAGCACCATTATGTAAACAGCAGGATGAGAATAAAACCAAAAAAGATGTTGATAGACAATAACATTCCCACCTAGAACGGGGTTGAAAAAACCAGTGTGAGCGACAATATCAAAGCTTAAAAGTATTAAAGTTCCGGCCAAGACTGGTGTTGACAAAACTACTAAAATACTTGTACCTAGCATCGCCCAGCAATACATAGGTAGTTGCATTAATTTTAAGCCTGGCCTCCTAAGTTTTAGTATAGTTGCTATGAAATTTATCCCTCCAAAGATTGAGCTGCCACCTAAGAGAAGTACACTTAATATCCATATTATTTGTCCTGCAGC